>JACRCV010000030.1 GCA_016218825.1 Deltaproteobacteria bacterium | reverse complement strand
CCGCTCGCCTTGCATGCAGCCACGACGCTCTGCCTTTCGAATGCGGTCCGCAGCACTCCACGCATGGCCACCTCCAAAATTGGCGGCCAGGCTACGCGGCACAATTGACGTCTTCAAGACGTACTCTGTGCACCGGATACGAAATCACGTTGCTTCAGAGCCCCCGCGCGTCAGTCCTCACCAAGCAGTAGCGGGGCGCCGATGGCGCAGGTATGATGGAGCCATGAGCGTGGGCTTCGCCAGAGTGTCGGTCATTATCGCAGCCGTCGGTTTCGCAACGGCGTGCCTCGGACCAGGCCCGAACCGTGGCACCGGGGATCCCGGTGGTCGCTACCCGTCGGACGGCTCTTCTGGGCTGCTTGCCTGGGCGGATGGTGGCACAGATCCCGCCACCCCTCGACCAGTGGCAATCGCTGGTCTTCGCCAACCAGACCCCGACAATGCCTCGGCGCCGTACACCGACCCCAGCCAAATCAACTGCCCGAGCGGTGTCCACCTCGATGGCCGAGCATCGTTCGACCCGCGTGATCCGAGCGACCCGACGCTCCTCACCGCGTGGCGATGGGACGTCTTGGAGTATCCCTCCGGATTCGACCCGACGAGACTGGAACTCCAGGGAGCCGACACGCAGCTGTGCACCTTCATGACGGCAGCGGCTGGTCGCTACGTCGTCGAGCTCACGGTGTGGAGCACCGCAGGCGTTGAAAGCTTCGCAACGCCGGACGCACGTCTGTCCATCGACTGCGCCGATCTTTGATCTTTGAGCCTTGGGGCCTATCGCGCGCCCGACGCCCCGGGGGGGGGGCCAGCCACTTGTCAGCGGGAGGCGCCACGCACCGCGACCGCCCAGATCGTCGAACCCACTCCAGCGGTTCTCACGCCGCCGAGCTACGGCGAGCTGAAATCCTTCTACTGGAACCGGCCGCCGGCTCGCGACCAGGCTCCACCGAAGCCGCCCGGTCAGGAGGCGCAGATCTTCCGCAACCTGTTGCCACGCAGTACCCACCCGGACCGCAACCCTGGCATAATCCGAGGCGGTGTCTACCACCTCTCAGACCGACGACCCGCTCGCGATCTACAACGAGCTCTGTCTCGCCGGCACCCCGCCCGACGTCGAGCGCTTCTGCGCCGAGCACCGTGACCACCCGTCGCTCGCCCTGCGCATCGCGGCGCTCGTCCGCCTGCAGCAGGATCTCCGCCGCCTGGTGCAACCCCCCGCACCCGAGAGCACGTCGCCCGTAGCACCGCCTGGCTTCCGAGTCCTGCGACCACTCGGGGCCGGCGGCATGGGGTCGGTCTACCTCGCCGAGCAGGAGCACCCCCGGCGCCTGACCGCCTTGAAGCTGATGGCGCGCGCCACCCCCGAGAGCCGGGCGCGGTTCTCGCGCGAGGCCGACCTGGCCGCGCGCCTCTCGCACAAGAACGTCGCCGCGGTCTATCTCTACGGCGTCCACGCGGACGTCCCCTATCTCGCGACCGAGTACGTCCACGGCTTCTCGCTCGCGGCGCTCTTACAGGTTGCCGATCTGGTGGAGCCTTCGGCCGGCATCGACTGGGTGGTCGGCGCCGTGCACCACCTCGGCGAGGGCACGCGCGCGGAGGCCGAGGCCGTGACCCCGGGCCCGGTCCCGGCGATGCTGCGGCTCTGCCGCCAGATCGCCGACGCGCTCGGTGTGGCCCACGAGCACGGCGTCATCCACCGCGACGTCAAGCCGGGCAACATCATGATCGGCTTCGACGGCACCCCGAAGCTCATCGACTTCGGCATCGCTTTCGCCTCCGACTCGAAGGACGGCCGGGTCACCCGAGCCGGCTCGTTCGTCGGTTCCTTTGACTATGCCGCGCCGGAGCAGCTCGTGGGCGACGTCGACCAGATCGGGCCGTGGACCGACACCTACGCGCTCGGCGCCACGCTCTTCGAGATGCTGACGCTGCGCACCCCCTTCGAGTGCGCGAGCTTCGCGGACCGCCTGGCGATCGCGCGTGCGCCGCTGCCGCACGGGCCGCGGTTCTACAACCCCGCGGTGTCGCCGACGGTCGACGCCCTGGTGCTGCGGGCGCTGGCGCCGGACCCGGCAGCCCGGTTTCAGGACGGCCGGGAGATTGAGGAGGCGCTGCAGCTCGCCCTGACCGTGCCCCGCATCATGCCCCGCCTCGCGGGCCGGTACCTGACGCCGCTGTTCGCGGTCACCAAGACCCAGGCGGCGCTCGCGGCCGCGGTCTTCATCGCGGCGCTGTTGGCGCTCGCCCTGGCCGACGAGCACGGCGGCGCCACGCTCGCCGCCGGCCTCGCCCGCTCCCGCGAGCACCAGATCGCCCGCGAGGTGCTGGCGTGGCATCTGGAGCACGGCCGCGAGACCTTCCAGAAGTGCCTGCCCGCGGAGCACCGCGCCCCCGACCTGACGAAGCCGCGCGGCCCGATGCCGCTGCCGCTCCGGTTCGCGGCGACGCTGACGATCGCGAAAGGGAGCGTGCTCGGAGTCGAGAACGCCACCCACCACGGGATCGGCGCCAAGGCGCGGCAGTGTCTGACGCAAGCGCTCGGCCGCCTGGAGCTGCCGGGAGTGGGGATGAGCGAGCCGGTGACGTTGGTCGCCGAGCTCCGCTGGATCGGCGACCTGCCGCTCGAGCACTCGCCCTGAGCTACCAACGACCGCCGGGCCCACGGCGGTTGGGCGGCCCGAAGCCCGGCCCGCCCTCACCCTGCTCGTCACCCGGGAAACCGCCGCGCATGCGCCGGCCGGCTCCGATCCGCTCCGCCATCACCTTCTGCAGCTTCTTGCGTTGGTCCGGGGTCAAGAGCTCGCGCACCGAGAGCAGCAGCCGGACGCGGTTCTTCTTCAGCTCGGTCTCGAGGTTGCCGACCGCGTCGATCTGCTTCATGACCTTGGCCGGATCGGGCTTGTCTTCGTCCATCAGGCGACGCATCTCGAGGCGCGCGCTGTCCAAGTCGGCGCGGAGCTTGATCGCCTCTTGATCGGACTTGTAGCTCTTGTCCTTGATCTGACCGAGGACGCTGTCGGCCACCCCGAGCTCGGCGCCGATCACCGCGATCATCTCCGGCCGGAACCCCCGGCCGCCGCCCATCCCCATCCCCATGCCCATGCCCGCACCCATGTCGCCGCGCTCGTCGGGTTGGGCCGCGGCGAAGCTCGCCGCCAAGAGCGTCAGCACCCCGAACATCCCGGCACTCAAAGATCTGCTCGTCATCGTTGCCTCCTGGTTGCGGCCGACCTCGCGACCGTGATCATGGCGTCCATCCATCTTCGAGCTCCTGGTCACTCGGCGCGACCCAGGCCAGGAGCATCTGGTACTCGTGGTTGAGCTCGAGATCCTCGTTGTCGGCGTCGGTGGCGTCGCCATCGACACCGGCGTCGTCGGTCGCCTCCTCGGCGTCGAGGACGGTGCTCGAAGACAGAACGCTCTCGGCGTCCGCCAGGCTCGCGAGCCAGTCGACGTCAGGAAGGCTACCTACCCGACCGATCCACACCGCCACCGCCATCGCCGCCACGACCGCGACGCCGATCAACGTCGGGAGCCCAAGTCGCCGTCTGCCGCCGCCGTCCACCCGGGCCAGCAACCGCGCCGAAAAGGCCGTCGCCGCGCGCGGCGAGAATTCCACCGGGCCCCAGGCCTTGCGAAAGCGGTCGACGAAGCGCCGATCGCCCGCGTCGTCGCGACGCTCGTCTTGATGCACGCTCATGGCTCGACCTCCCGGAGATCGTCTAGCTCCAAGCGCAGGCGCTTGAGGGCCCGATGCAGGTGGCTCTTGACCGTGCCCGGCGCCAGCTCCAGCACCTCCGCGGTCTGGGCGACGGTCAGCCCTTCGAGGTGGACGAGAACGAAGACCCGCTGTTGCCCCTGCGGCAGCCCCAACAGCGCCCGTTGCATCCGGACGCGCAGCCCCAGGTCCCGCAGCGAGCTCGCCGCCGTGGTCGGCGGCGGGTCGCGGATCAAGGCCGGCGGCGCGCCGGCGACGCCCCACAAGGCCAGGAAGCGATCCCGGACCCACTGCCGGCGCCGGTGCGTCGCGACCTGATTCAGCAGGATGCGGGTGAACCAGGTCGACAGCCGCGCCGCGCCGCGAAACGCCGGCAACGCGTGATAAGCGCGCAGGAACGCTTCCTGGGCCACGTCTTCGGCCGCCGCGCGATCTCCGCCCAACATGTGGTACGCCAACCGCACCGCGCGCTCCCGCTCGTCCGTGACCAGACGCTCAAACTGCTGCCGGGGGCTCGTCGGAAGATCCGTCGTCGGTAGGGTCGAGGCGAGCTCCACGGCACCTTTCCTCTCGTTGGCCATTGGATGCCTCGGCGGGCGCCGCGGTTTACCGCGTCAGGCGTCGCGGTGTCGTCCGGCGTCGAATTGGGCTTCGAGGCGCACCAGCTTGGCCTCGGCGCGCGACACCAACTTGCGGGCCGCCTCGGCGGTGCAGCCCAAGAGCTCGCCGATCTCGGCGTGGCTGTACCCCAGGTGATGGAGCATCACCGCCCCGGCGTACTCCGGCTTCAGCTGGTCGAGGAGCGCCGCGAGCCGCTCGAGCCGGCGGCGCAGGTCGATCTTGGCCTCCGGCGACGGGGCGGAAGCCATCAGGTCGGCGCGGCTGGCGCCGGTCTCACGGCGTTGATCCCGTTTCTGCGCCAGGTGCCGCCGCTGCGCGTCGATCACCTTCGCCTCGGCCATCGCGCGTAACCAGGCCCGAAACGCCGCGCGCCCCTGCCACCTCTGCCGCGGCAGATTGCCGAGCACCTCGAGGGCCACGTCCTGCGCCAAATCATCCGTCTGATCGCGCAGTTGCAGATGGCGGCCGTAGCGGGCCCGACAGCCGCGCACGATCTGGCGGATCACTCCCCAGTAGCGCGCGAAGACCTCCTGCTGCGCCTTGGGGTCCCCGGCCGCAGCGCGTGCGACCAGGTCTTCGACGACCGCGGATTCCGTCCCCTGCGCCATCGGTCGCCCTCAGCCCTTCGGCAGCTCCACGAGCTCGGCCATCGCCTCGGCGCGAAGGCTCCAGACCAAGCGCCCGCGACCGCGGCCGATGGCATCATCGAAGTCAAAGCGCACCATCTGCGCCGGCGCGAACGACGCCGACGCCGCTTTGGCCTCCGCGGCCAGGTACAGGCTGAGATCGGCCAAGTCCGGCATGTGGCCGACGACGAGGACGCGCCGCAGCGCGCCCGCCTTTTCGCGCCGCGTCTCGAGCAGCCGCGCCACCACCTCGGGCACCGCGCCGGCGGCGAGCGCCGCATCGTCCTCGAGGTCGGCGCGGCAGAGCGCGAGCTGGAAGATCAGGGCGGTCTGGTGGGCGCGCAGCGCCGGACTGCAGAGCACCAGATCCACCGTGAAGCCCAGACGCGCGAGCGTCGTCGCCGCGTCCTTCGCGGCGCGGTGGCCGTCGCGGGTGAGGGCGCGGCTGGCGTCGGTGCCGCCGGTCTCGGCCGCCGCGTGCCGCAGCAGGTAGAGCTCTATGGACATTGGATTCCTCCGCAGGGCAGTGTAGCAGCAGCCGATGCTGCACCTCATCCTTTTTCAGCCGGAGATCCCGCAAAACACCGGCAACGTCGGCCGCCTGTGTGCGTTCACCCGCTGCCGACTGCACCTCGTGCATCCGCTGGGGTTCAAGATCACCGACCGGCACCTGAAGCGCAGCGGCATGGACTACTGGAAGCAGCTCGACGTGCACCAGCACGCCGACTGGGACGCGTTCCTCTCGAGCCCCGGCGCACCGAAGCGGATCTGGCTGTTCTCCACCCGGGGCCGGCGCTCGCTGTGGGACGTCCGCTTCGCGGACGACGACGGCTTGCTCTTCGGTCGCGAGGCGGACGGTTGTCCGCCTTGGTTGCACGAATGGGCGACGGCGGCGCGGACCGTCTCGATCCCGCGCTTGAACGACACCCTGCGCTCGCTGAACCTGGCCACCGCCGCCGGGATCGCGACCTACGAGGCGCTCCGGCAGCTCCACGGCCCTCAGACGAAGTAGAGCCAGACCACGACGAGCAGGGCGGCGAGCACCACCGCGGCCGCGACGATGATCGCGCTCGCGGCGCCGGCTTTGCGCGGCGGCTGGCGCGCGAACACCGTGCCGCAGCGGGGACAGACGCGGGCGGCGTCGGGGACGCTCAACTCGCAGCTCGGACACTGCATCGCTCATCCTCCTCGGGTCGACCGGCCGACAGTGGCGGCGATCGTCCGCCCTGGTCAACTCTCGCGCTCGTCGTCCTCGTCGGCGGCGGCGACCTCGGCCTCGCGCTCCTTGGCGCGCTTCAGCGCCTCGGCGAAGGTGGCGCCGTTCGGTCCCGTCGACATCGCCTCGACGCTCGCCGCTGTCACTCCCGGCGGGGGTGGCGGCGGTGCCAACCCGAACGCCGCGGCCAGGGTCGCGTCCTCGACGTTCTGGGCCGCCGGCGACAACGCGGCCTCGCCGTCTTCAGCCAGACGGTCCAGCTCCCATCCGGGGGGCGGGGCGTCGGCGAGCGCCGGATCAAAGCGCGGCGCGGGCGGCGCGCCGGGCGGTGGCAGCTCCGCGACCGCGGGCGCCAACCGCGGCGCCGGGGTAGATGGCGGGCTCTTGGCGCGCGCCGGACGCGGCTCGGGGCCTGCCACCTCCGGGGTCGCGTGCGCGAGCTCGTCGGCGAGCACCTGGTGGCCGCTCTTCGCGAGCTCCTCGAGGTAGGTCGGCGCGGCGACCGGCACCAGCGCCGAGACCACCGGCGGGAGCCCCGACGCGAACAGCAGGCGCGGGCGGTAGCCGTCCTCGGCGAGCGTGATCTGGGCGATCTCGCGCACCCGCGCGGAGCCGTCGGCCACGACCACGAGGTCCACGGCGGCGAGGATGCTCATCGCGGTGTTGCCGCTGCCGTGGAAGTTGCGTTCGGCGCCGGCCTCGAGTCGAATGAGGGCGCGGTCCAGCCGGCGGGCGTCGATGAACACCGCGGCGCCGCTGACCTTGCCGAGGAGGGCCACGGCGCGCTCGGCGTCGATCGACCAGGCGCCGATCCGATCGGCGCCGTAGAGCGCGGCGGCGGCCGGAGCATCGAGCCGCGCCCAGGTCGCGGGGACCGCGTCGGCGGGTGAGCCGGTGACGACTCCGGGGCGCTGGCCTTCGGCGAGCAGCGCCGCGATCAGCTCGACCGCGACGCACCAGGGCGCCGCCACCAGGACGTTGTGACCCATGCCGACGCTCGCGGACAACAGCCGACCGGCGAGGATCGACACCCGGCCGTCCTGCACCAGATCTTCGACGCGCCGCCGCGGATCCGGCGGCCGGCAGAGCACGACGCTGCCGCCGACCACGGTCGCGGTGACGCCGTCGGCGAGCACCGTGGACGCGGTGATGCTCGTGACCGCCCGCTCGTGCGCGGCTGCCTCCCAGGCGACGCCCAAAGGCTCGGAGGCGCCCGGCCGGTCGCCGATGACCAAGCCGGGACGCGCGACCAGGCGCAGGTCGCGACTGGCGCGCAGCGCTTGCAGGAGAGGCTCGAGGAGGCTCGCGATCGCTTCGGCGCCGGAGGTCGTCATCTGTTCACCGTCCCGCCACAGCGTGGCGAGGATCTGCCCGAGACGCAAGTGGCTTGTACGCCGGCGGCGATCTCGTGGTAAGACGCAACCCCCGATGACGACCGCCGACAATCATGGGGCGCAACTCGGAAGGCCGCACAAAGTGCCGACCACGCTCGCTCACGAAACGACCAGAGGGCTCTTGGGCATGGATCGATTGGCTGCAAGAAAGCTAAGATATTACGCTGGGCTGCACTACCCGTCGTTCGTCACCCTGACCGCCGCCGGGTTCTGTGGCAGGCACCCCGACCTGCCGGGCTGCACCGTGACCGCGGACAATCCGACCGCGGTCTATGCGGCGCTCGACGGCGCGCGCCGCGACCACATCGCGCGCCTGGTGCAAGGCGGCGCCGACGTGCCGCTCCCGAACAGCCATCTGCCGTTGGCGCCGGTCGTCGAGGACGCCGTGCAGGTGCTGCCGCTGTCGGCGCGCTTCATGGCGGCCGAGGCCTCGGCCTGAGCAGGCGCCGGCGCCCGGTCGCAAACTGACGCCAACCTGATAGAGTGCCGGCATGTCGCTGGGCATTCCGAGCGCGATCCTCGCCAGCATCGTCTCGTTGACCGTGGCGGTGACGATCCTGTTGCGGCGCCCGCGGCGACCGCTCTACACCCGCTTTGCCTGGTTCACGCTGGCGCTGTTCGTCTGGCACGCGACCGCGGTCGCCAGCCGTTTCGGCGGCGGCTTCACCAGTCGGCTGCAGGTGGCCGCCGGGCTGATCATCGCGCCGACGAGCCTGATGTTCTTCGCCGAGATCGTGCGTGACCACTCGGCGCAGAGCCGCACCGTGGCGCGCCTGGCGTTCGCCATCGGCTCGGTGCTGATGGCGCTGAACCTGTCGCCGTGGGGCGATCACTTGGCGAGCCAGTGGCTCGCGACGCTCTACGTCGTCGGCGCGCTTGGCCTGGTGCTGCACACGCTCTTCGAGCGCTATCGCGGCGCCAAGGCCGACACCGAGCGCAAGCGGCTGTTGTACCTGATGGGCGGCGGCCTGACGGCGACGGCGCTGGGGATGGGCGAGCTGGCGCACGGCCACGAGGTCCTGGCGGCGACCGGCCACATCGCGACGACCTTCTACGTCTACTTCCTCTACCAATCGCTGGTGTCGCGCCGGGTGATCGACATGGTGGAGCTCCTCGGCAAGGCCGCGGTGCTCGGGGTGCTGACGCTGGTGTTGGCCACGGTCTACGCGCTGATGGTCGTCTGGGTCGGCACCGAGCAGCAGGGGCTGTGGCTGTTCAACACCCTGGTCGCGAGCTTCGTGATCCTGATCCTCTACGACCAGGTCCGGCCGTGGATCGAAGAGACCACCGCGAAGCTCATCTTCCAGCGCCGCTACGAGCTACGGGTCGTCGTGCGGCGGCTGTTGCGGGCGCTGCGCACCACGATCTCGATCGACGAGATGGCGTCGCAGGTGCTGGACGCGCTGCACGCCTCGGGGCGCGCGTCGCAGGCGTCGCTGTTCCTGCCGGTCGAGGGCGAGGTGGCGTTCGAGCTCGCGAGCTTCCGCGGCACCAAGCCGTCGCAGAGCCTGTCCTTGACGCAGCAACCGACGCTGCTCTCGGAGCTGCGCCGTGACCGGCGCCCGGTCCTCCTCGAGAACCTCGTCGACCGCTACCAGGACGTGCCGACCTCGCTGACCGAAGGCGACGCGACCGCGCAGCGCGATCAGGATCGAATCGGCGAGGCCATCGCCACCATGCGGGCCCTGGGGGCCAACATCGTGCTGCCGATTGTCCAGGAGGAGCGCATCCTCGGCATCCTGACGCTCGGCACCGAGATCCCGACCGAGGGCTACTCGCTCGACGAGATCGCGTCGTTGTTGTCGGTCGCCGAGGCGTGCGCGGTCGTCATCGAAAACTCCCAAGAATACGAGCGCCTGCGCGAGCGGGATCGCCTGGTGGTGATGGGCGAGATGGCGACCGGCATCGCCCACGAGATCCGCAATCCGCTCGGGGCCATCAAAGGCGCGGCGCAGTGTCTGGACCCCGAGTCGATGCCGGCCGACAGCCGCGACCTGGTGCGGGTCATCATCGAAGAGACCGACCGCTTGAATCGCGTCCTCGGCCAGTTCCTCGAGTACGCCCGGCCGTTTCGCGCCAGTCCGGTGCCGACCGACATCAACGCCGTGGTCGAGGCGACGCTGCGGCTGCTCGCGACCGATCGGATCCCGGCGGCGGTGGCGGTGAAGCCGGAGCTCGCGAAGGGGCTCTCGAAGGTGTCGATCGACCCCGAGCAGCTCAAGCAGGTGCTGATCAACCTGGTGCAAAACGCGGTGCAGGCGATGCCCGCGGGCGGCGAGATCAGCATCGTGACCTCGGCGTCGAAGGAGACCACCGGCGAGCTCGGTGACCCGACGGCGCCGCTGTCGGCGCACGCGCTCGTGCGGGTGCGGGACACCGGTCAGGGGATCAAGCCCGAGGACCTGCCGCGGATCTTCATGCCGTTCTTCACCACCAAGCCGCAGGGCACCGGGCTCGGGCTCGCGATCTGCAACCGCATCGTCCGCAGCTCCGGCGGCACCATCGAGGTCAGCTCGAAGCTCGGCCGCGGCACGACGATCACGTTGCGCCTGCCGCTCGCCGACGCCTCGACCTCGGCGCACGCCACCCACAAGGGAAGGTGATCATGCGCACCTCTGCACCTGCATCTGCACCTGCATTTGATTCCCGCGCCGCGGCGGCCGCGGCGCTCCCCACCCCCACTCCCCCGACCCCTCGCCCCCGGGTGGGGCGAGGGGCGGCCGCGCTCCTGGTTCTGGGGCTCGTGCTCGGGGCCGGCTGCCCGAAGAAGATCGGGCCGCGCTACACCCACCTGCCGCAAGTCCGGGATGGGGCGCTGCGGATCATCGCGTTCGACGTCGGTCAGGCGGACGCCACCCTGGTGCTCTATGGCGGCAAGAGCCTGCTCATCGACTGCGGCTCGCCGCTGAAGCAACCGCTCGCGGCGTCGCAGCGGATCCCGCCGCGCCTGGACGAGCTCCTGCCGGCGCGCCACCTCGACTACCTGCTCATCACCCACTACCACCAGGATCACTTCGGCGCCCCGGGGCGGCGCAAGAACGCGCACGAGCCGTCGGGGGTGTTCTCGCTCATCGAGCGCGACGGCCTGACGATCGACACCGTCGTCGACCGCGGCTTCTACAGCGTCACCGCGAAGGGCGCCTCGCAGCTCTCCTACGAGCGCTCGGTGCAGGAGTGGATCGCGTCGGGGGTGGTGGGCAAGCGCCGCGAGGTCCGCGCCGGCGATCGCCTCGAGCTCGGCCCGGGGCTCGACGTCCGCATCGTCGCCGCCGCCGCCAACGGCTACCTCGACCGGATGAAGGCGCTGGTCCCGACCTGGGTCGAGGAGAACCCGCCGAGCGAGAACGACTACTCGATCGCCGCGAAGCTCGTCCTCGGCGACTTCGAGATGCTCGTCGCCGGTGACCTGTCGGGCTACAACGTCTTGCGCCAGTTCGGGCCGAAGCGCTCGAGCTACAACGACATCGAGTCGCAGATCGCCGGCGACGTCGGCGCGGTCGAGGTGTACCGCGCCAACCACCACGGCTCGGAGAACAGCTCCAACCCCTGCTTCACCGAGGTCTTGCACCCCCTCGTCACCGTGTTCTCGAGCGGCGACAACCGCTACGGCCACCCCGCGGTCGAGGTCGTGAAGCGGCTCAAGAGCTACGGCGCGGTGTACATCACCGGCGGCGCCGATCCCTCGGTCTACAGCGAGGTCGCGGCCTGGATCGTCGGCGACGACATCGACATCATCGTCGCCAAGGACGGCAGGCAGTTCTGGGTGAACGGCGCCGCGCACCAGTCACAAAGCGACGCCGAAGAGGCCGCCCGCCCCGGCGCCCGGGCCACCTGCCGCGCCCCCGACCCCGCCGACCTCAAGCCCGAGGCGTTCCCGAAGCGCGATGACAGCGCCAACGACTAGGCTGACACCGCGCGCCGCACCATCCATGACCGCAGGTTCAAGAGGGTCGTCGGTGTTCGGCTGCGTCTTCCGGTTCTGAGAGGCAGCTGACGCCCTTGCTCGGGCCCCGCCCGTCGCCGTCCGTAGCAGTGGGCTTGCCGGTCAGGTTCACGTCGACGAGGCCGAGCGTCAGGACCGTGAGGATGGACCCGACGAGCCGAGCAATAGTTCGCCGCCATTCAGTGAGCACCGAGCCTCCCTCGCGTCAGTGGGCCGTGCGAGGAGCGTAGGGGCGTGACGCCCGCAGTCAAGTCGCCTGGCGTCCATTCTTCTCGCCGATACCCGCGGTTGCCGATGGCGCGGTCTTCGTGCTACCAGGCGTGCCATGGAAAACACCGGCGCCGCCCAGGTTCGGCAGCTCTTCTTGGACTACTTCGCTCGGAACGGCCACACCGTGGTCAAGTCGAGCGCCTTGATGCCGCAGAACGACCCGACGTTGATGTTCACCAACGCCGGCATGGTGCAGTTCAAGGACGTGTTCGTCGGCGCCGAGACCAGGCCCTACAAGCGCGCCTGCTCGTCGCAGAAGTGCATGCGGGTCTCCGGCAAGCACAACGACCTCGAGGAGGTCGGCCGCACCGCGCGCCACCACACCTTCTTCGAGATGCTCGGCAACTTCTCGTTCGGCGACTACTTCAAAGAAGAGGCCATCCACCTGGCCTGGACCTTGATCCGCAAAGAGGTCGCGCTCGACCCCAAGCGCCTGTGGGTGACGATCTTCGGCGGCGAGGGCGGCGTCAGCGCCGACACCGAGGCGCGGGCGCTGTGGAAGAAGATCTCGGGCCTCAACGACGACCGCATCCTCGACAAGGGGATGAAGGACAACTTCTGGGCGATGGGCGACACCGGCCCGTGCGGCCCGTGCACCGAGATCCACTACGACCAGGGCGAGGGCGGCAACCCGTCGCCGGCAGACTTCGAGAACGGCCGCGTCGTCGAGATCTGGAACAACGTCTTCATGCAGTTCGAGCGCAAGCCGGGCGGCGCGATGCTGCCGCTCCCCAAGCCGTCGGTCGACACCGGCATGGGCCTCGAGCGCCTGTCGGCGATCCTGCAAGGCAAGCGCTCCAACTACGACTCCGACCTCTTCGCGCCCCTGATCCGGAGTACGAGCGACCTGATCCACAAGCCCTACAAAGGCGGCGACTCCGAGGACGAGGTCTCGATGCGAGTCATCGCCGACCACGCCCGCGCCGCCGCGTTCTTGACCGCCGACGGCCTGCAACCGGCGAACGACGGCCGCGGCTACGTGATGCGGCGCATCATGCGGCGCGCCATCCGCCACGGCAAGCGCCTGGGCTTCGACGATCTCTTCTTGCATCGGATCTGCGACGTGGTCGTCGACACCATGGGCGCGGCGTTCCCCGAGCTCGTCGAGTCGCGCTCGCTCATCCACAAGGTCACGACCACCGAGGAGAAGGCGTTTCGCCGCACCCTCGACACCGGCTTGCGCATCCTCGAAGACGAGCTCGCGAGCCCGGCGGCCGCGCGGACCAAGATCCTGTCCGGAGCGGCGGTGTTCAAGCTCTACGACACCTACGGCTTCCCGAAGGACCTGACCGACGTCATCGCCAAGGAGCGCGGCTTTCACATCGACGAGGCCGGCTTCGACGCCAGCATGACGGCGCAACAAGAGCGCAGCCGCGGCTCCGAGGTCGGCGACGCCGCGGTCGCCACGGTCTACAAGACCCTGGCCGGCGCCCACAAAGAGATCGAGTTCCTCGGCTATCCGCACGAAGACGAGCCCCTCGCCTCCCGCCCCGGCCGCTGGCGCGAGAGCACCGTCGGCGGCGCTCGCTACCTCGAGGCCCGCTGCAAGGTCGTCGGCCTGATCCAAAACGGCGCCACGGTCGCGCGCGCCGACCGCGGCGAGATCGAGGTCGTGCTCGACCCGACGCCGTTCTACGGAGAGTCGGGCGGCCAAGTCGGCGACGCCGGCATCATCGAGGGCGACAGCGGGCTCACGCTCGAGGTCGTGAAGACCACCCGGCCGGTGGAGGGCCTGAGCGTCTGCCGCGGCCGATTGCGCCAGGGCGCGGTCGCGGTCGGCGACGAGGTCTGGGCGGGCTATGACCCCGAGGTCCGCAAGCAGACCCGCGCCCACCACTCCGCGACCCACCTGCTGCACGCCGCGCTCCGCCAGGTGCTCGGCGACCACGTCAAGCAGGCCGGCTCGCTCGTCGACCCCCACCACCTGCGCTTCGACTACTCCCACTTCGAGGCGCCGACCCCCGCCGACCTGGCGAAGGTCGAAGAGGAGGCCAACCGCAGGGTGCGCGAAGACGCGCCGATGAAGACCGAGGTGCTGTCGTTCGACGAGGCGAAAGAGCGCGGCGCCATCGCGCTGTTCGGCGAGAAGTACGGCGACCGGGTGCGGATGGTGACGCTGGGCGCGTCGGTCGAGCTCTGCGGCGGCACCCACGCCCGCCGGACCCGAGACATCGACCTGGTGCTCATCACCCGTGAGGAGGCCGTGGCCGCCGGGGTGCGCCGCATCGAGGCCGAGGTCGGCGCGAGCGCCCGCGCCCGTGCGACCCGGGCCCGCGACGCCCTGGTGCACGCCGCCCGAATCATCAACGGCAGCGAGCCGGCGGCGGCCGGGGACGACCAGCCGATCCTGCAGGCGGTCGCGAAGACCGTCCGCGAGTACGACGAGCAGGTGGCGGCGCTCAAGGCTGCGGGCGGCAAGATCGTCGAGGTCGCGAGGAGCGACGCAAGGCCACCGGCGCTCCAGCCCCAGGACGGCGACGCCGACGCCCGCAAGCTGTGCGCGCTCTGGCAGATGTTGGTGCAGATGACCAACGCCCGGGCGACCGACATCGAGGCGCTCGCGACCCGGATGCAGAAGGACGACGCCTCCGGCCTGCTGGCGTTGTTCGCGCGGCTCGTCACCGCCAACCGCGACAACCTCCGGGCCTTGGATCAGCTCAGACAGGGCAAGCTGAAGGACGCCGCCACCGACCTCCTGGCCGGGGTCGTGACCGTCGGCGACGTGCGGCTGCTCTCCGGTCGCATCGACGGCCTCGACGCCAAAGCGCTGCGGGAGCTCGCCGACAAGCTCAAGGACCGCCTCGGGTCGGGCATCGTCTGCCTCGGCAGCAAGGTCGACGACAAGGCGAACCTCTTGGTGACCGTCAGCAAGGACCTGACAACGCGGCTGCAGGCGGGGGCGTTGGTGTCGAAGCTCGCGCCCCACATCGGCGGCAAAGGCGGCGGGCGCCCCGAGATGGCCTCGGCCGGCGGCAACAAGCCCGACGGCCTCGCGGTCGCCTTCGACCGGCTCGCGGAGATCCTCGCCACCCCGCCGTAACCAGAGAGAAAATTTTGCTTGCCGCGGGGGGCCGGATTACGATGGCCGAACGACGACGGTGGCTTCGTCCTTTCTAAGGAGGTTCCTGATGTTGCGGATGGTCTGTGGCGTCATTGTCAGCGTGGTGCTCGCCGGCTGCGGCGGGGTCTCGGAGCAGCGGGTCAGCAACATCGAGCAGCAGGTCAAGAAGCTCCAGGAGGGGACGCCCGCCCCGGCCGCGGCGGGCGGCGACAAAGAGCTCGCCACCCGCATGGACGGCTTCGAGGCGGTGACCAACGAGCGCCTGAAGAAGATCGAGGAGATGATCGACTTCCTGCAGAAGGGCGTGGCCGAGGCCGCTGCCAAGCCCGCCCCCGCCGCGGCCTCGGCCGGTGCCGAGAACGCGTGGGCCGACGTCGACGCGCTGTTGGGCGTCGAGGAGGTCGGTGTCGAGGCGGACGGCGACAACTACGTGGTAAGACGCGGCTGGCTGCTGCGGCAGGTGCAAGCGGCGGCGGGCAAAGGCCCGAAGCTCGCGCCCGCGAAGCCGACCGGCGTCGGGGTCAAAGGCGTGAAGCCGAAGTCGTTCATCGACCAGCTCGGCATCAAGAACGGCGACGTCATCACTACGGTCAACGAGACCCCGGTGGCGTCGGTCGACGAGCTCGCGGCGGCCCTGAAGAGAAGCGCCAGCCCGCTGTCGGTCAAGGTCCTGCGCAAGAAGAAGGAAACCGTGCTGCAGTACACCCTCAAGGACTGAGCCCGCACCCTCGCAAGCGCATGGGTCCCGTCACACGTCAGGCGCGCCTCGAGACCCGGATCAAGGTCAATCTCAAGTATCCGGATCGCAAGGCGTTCGTGGAGAGGTTTGCACAGAACATCTCCAAGACCGGGATCTTCATCCGCACCTCCGATCCGGCGCCGGTCGGCGCCCGCGTCCACTTCGAGTATGCCCTCGCCGACGGCACCCGGGTGCTGCGCGGCGTCGGGCTGGTGCGCTGGGCGCGCAAGCCCGCCGAGGCGGCCGAGCCGGACCGCCCCCCGGGGATGGGCGTCGAGTTCATCGACCTCGACCCGCAGTCGGAGCAGCTGATCACCCAGATCGTCGCCGAGCACGGTGACGGCGCCCGCGCGCCGCAGCGCCGCCCCCAAAAGCCCGTCACCGCGCCGGTGGCCGCAACGAATCCGGCAGTCGCCGGGCCGCTCTTGGACCTCGACCCGGAGGAGGCGGACGCCCTCGACACCTTGTTGGGCGCCAAGCCGGTCTCGGCCGCCAAGGCGCCCACCCCCGCCTCGAGCCCCGCACCCGCGAGCCCGCAGGCAGCGGCGTCGGCGGCTCTCCGGGCGGACGCCGAGCTCGACCTGCTGCTCGACCTCGAGGACAAGGCGCCGCCGGCGACCGCCGCCAAGAACGAGGTCGATCTCGACGTGGCGCCGGAGGAGCTGCGAACCTCCTCCCCCGCCGCCGCGGCCGACGCGCTGGTCGACGTCGAGGTCGAGGTCGAGCCGAAGATGCCGGCACCGGCGACCGCGCCCGAGGTGGAAACAACGGTCGAGCCGACCGTCGACGCCACGCCGGCACTCACCGCAGAGCAGGTGCTCGAGCCGGGCATCGAAGCCGCGCTGGAGGCCGCAGCAGAGCCTGCGATCCAGACCGAGGAGGAGCCGGTCAGCAGCGCACCGTCTCCTATTGCGGGCCCGACCCTCGAGCACGTGATCCTGGACCTCAGCCGGCCGGCGCTGCACCTCGGCCTCGTCGACGGCGCACGCGCGGTGACGACCCGCGCCGTCCCGCTGTGCCTGGCGATGGACGAGGGCGCGCTGCGCCTCGCCGACCAGGGCCTGATGCTCTCCGGCCTGCCGCAGTGGGCGGGGCGCGGTTGGCCGTCGCCCTACGTCGCGGCGATCGCGCGCCGGCTGCAGCTCGACGTCAGCGGCACCGGGAATAACCTCGTCATCGAGATCGGCGGCAACCCGATCGACGCGCTCGACCTGTTGGCCGCGGCGATCCGCGAGGCCTTCGAGCCCTACGCCGGCGCGCCGCCCTCGAGCGCGACCCTGGTGCTACCGCCGCACGCATCGCCCGCTCTCGCACCGACCGTGACCAACATCCTCAGCTCGTTGGGGGTCGACGCGGTCGAGACCGTGTCGCAGGCGGCGGCGCTCTTCGCCAGCGTCGACGTCGCCCTCACCCCGGCGGACTTCGGGCTCACGGTCCAGGTCGGTCCGGCCGACGCCCAGGTGGCGTTGGTCAAGGGTCCGGCGACCGTGGTCGGCACCCGCTTTCGGCCGGACGCGAGCCTCACGGACGCCGACCTGCTGCTCACCGATCGCGCCGCGGTCAACCTGCTGCGCGAAAAGGGCGTCGACGTCGCCGAGGCGCCGCCGTTGTACCAGGCGCTCCTGGAGCAGATCCACGCCGCCCGCGTCGGCGCGGCGGTCGGCGCCGAGTGGACCGTGCTCGCCGGTGGTGGCGAGATCACGGTGGACGCCCTGACCGTGGCCGCGTGGTGCGCCGAGCTCTCCGAGCGCCTGGTGCTCGCGGCCGACGAGCTCCTCCAGGAGCACCAGGTGCCCGCCGCCGGCCTGAAGGCGGTGATCCTGCTGGCCGAAGAGCGACCGTGGCCGGGGTTGGCGGAAGCCCTCGAGGCGGCGTTCGGACTGACGCCGATGGCACCCGGCCGCGACCCGGCGAGCATCGCCCATGAGCTCGGCGCCTGAGCGACGACATTACCGCCGCGGTTGACAAGCCGGCGTGACTGCTCATATTTCACTCCGACTTACGACGTCGTAACGATAGACGATTGCCGCTCCGTAACGGCGAAGGCCCGCGAGCTCGATGCAACTCTTTCCAGCCGGCGCCAACACCCTTGCCCGGGCGACGCTCGTCGGCGCGGCGTTGGCGGTGGTCTTCGTCTTGGTCGCCGTCGATCGCCTGGCGCGCTCGGCCTGGCTGACGCGCGTCGGCGACGCGCGCGAGCAGCCGATCCCGTTCAGCCACAAACACCACGTCGGCGGCGTCGGCCTGGACTGCCGCTACTGCCACACCTCGGTGGAGACCTCGCCCTTCGCCGGCCTGCCGCCGGTTCAGACCTGCATGACCTGCCACTCCCAGCTGTGGTCGGAGGCCGGCCTCCTCGAGCCGCTGCGCCGGAGCTTCGCCACCGACCGCGGCATCGCCTGGGTGCGGGTCCACGACCTGCCGGACTTCGTCTACTTCAACCACAGCATCCACGTGCGCCAGGGGATCGGCTGCACGACCTGCCACGGCCCGATCGACAAGATGCCGCTCGTGTGGCAGGAGAGCTCGCTACAGATGTCGTGGTGCCTCGAATGTCACCGCCGGCCGGAGCGCTTCGTCCGACCCCGCGCCGCGGTGTTCGACGTCGGGTGGCAGTCACCCGCCGACCAAGAGACCCGAGGCGCCGCGCTGGTCGCCCTCTACGGCATCCGCAAGGAGCAGCTCACCGACTGCTCGGTGTGTCACCGATGAGCCGCCCGCCTTTCCCGCCGCCGCCACGGCCGCCCGCCGGCGCCGAGTTTCCAGAGTGCGCGCCGCAGACCCAGGACGCCGTCGGGCGCCGGGCGTTCCTGGAGCTGATGGGCGCGTCGTTGGCGCTCGCGGGGGTCACCGCCTGCACCAGGCAACCGGTCGAGAAGATCGTGCCGTACATCGACGCCCCGGAGGGCCAGACGCCCGGCAAGGCGACGACCTACGCCACCGCGGTGCTCGTCGAAGGCTACGCGGCCGGGGTGCTGGTGACGAGTCACGAGGGTCGCCCCACCAAGATCGAGGGCAACCCGACGCACCCGGCGACCCGCGGCACCACCAGCGCCCAGGTGCAAGCCGAGATCCTCAACCTCTACGACCCGGACCGCTCGCAGAGCGTTCGCCACGCGGGTTGGCCGAGCTCGTGGCCGGCGTTCATCACCGCCATCGCCCCCGAGCTCGCGGTCAAGAAGCTCCGGCGCGGCGCCGGGATGCGCCTGCTCACCGGGGCTACCACCTCGCCCACTCTCGGGGACCAGATCAAAGAGCTCCTCGCCCGCTACCCGGCGGCGCGCTGGCATCAATGGGAGCCGCTCACCCTTGACTCGATCCGCGCCGGCGCCCGCCTCGCGCTCGGACAGGACGCCGACAGCCAGTACCACCTCGACCTGGCGCGCGTCATCGTCAGCCTCGACGCCGACCTGTTCGCCGACGGCCCGGCCGCACCCCGCCACGCCCGCGACTTCGCTTTGCGGCGCAAGAACGGCGGCGTCGCCCGCGCCCCCAACCGCCTCTACGTCTTCGAGAGCACGCCCTCGATCACCGGCGCCGCCGCCGACCATCGCTTCGTCGTGCACCGCGCCCTCATGCCGTCGCTCGCCGAGGCGCTGGCGACCGCCACCGCGGGCGCCGCCGCGATGCCTTTCTGCCGCCGGGCGCCGCCGCTCGCCGCCGCGCTCCAAGCGCAGGTGGACGCGGTCGCCGAAGATCTGCTGCAGAACGCCGGCGCCGCGCTGGTGGTGGCGGGGAGCAGCGCGCCGCCCGAGATCCACGCCCTGTGCCACGTGATGAATCGCGCCCTCAGGAACGTCGGCAAGACCGTGGTCTACACCGAGCCCGTGGAGGTCCGCGCCGCGGCGGACGCCCTGTCCCTCGCCGCCCTGTGTCACGACATCGACGCCGGCCTCGTCGATCAGCTCTTCATCATCGAGGCCAACCCGGTCTACACCGCCCCCGCCGATCTGCGCTTCGCCGAGCGCCTCGCGAAGGTCGCGTTTCGCGCCCGCCTCGGCAGCTACGAGGACGAGACCTCGGCGCTCTGCCACTGGCACGTGCCGGCGGCGCACCCCCTCGAGAGCTTCGGCGACGCGCGCGCCGTTGACGGCACCGTCACCATCCTCCAGCCCCTCATCGCGCCGCTCTACGACGGCAAGTCCGCCTACCGCTTCCTGGCGGCGCTGCTCGACCTTCCGGGCCGCAGCGACCACGACATCGTCAAGGACTACTGGCAGAAGACGTGGAAGGACGACAGCGACCGGCGCTTCGCCAAGGCGCTCGCCGACGGCTTCGTCGCCGGCAGCGCCGCCCCGCCGCTGAGCATCGCGGCCCTGCCGCGCCCCGCCGCGCCGCTCGCGCCGCTGGCGCCGGCCGCGACCGGCCTGACCCTGCTCATCGCCGCCGACCCGTCGATCAAGGACGGGACCTTCGCCAACAACGGCTGGCTGCAGGAGCTCGCCAAGCCGCTCACCAAGATCGTCTGGGACAACGTGGCGCACTTGGCGCCGCAGACCGCCCTCGCCCACGGCCTCGAGAACGGCGACGTCGTCACCCTCGAGGTCGGGGCGCGCCGCGTCGAGGCGCCGGTGTGGATCCTGCCGGGGCAGGCGCCCGACTGTGTCACCGTGCACCTGGGCTTCGGCCGCCGGTTCGCGGGACGGGTGGGCGATCAGGTCGGCTTCGACGCCTATCGGCTGCGCACCGCGGAGCAGCTGTGGACAAGAGACGGCCTGCGGCTGACGAAGACCGGCCGCCAGCACCTCATCGCCACGACCCAGAGCCACCACAGCATGGAGGGGCGAGACCTCGTCCGCCGCGCCTCGGCCGCGCAGTATCGCGCCGCGCCGCGCTTCGCCAAGACCCTGAACGACAAGGCCGGCCCGCCGCAGAGCCTGTACCCCGAGCGGCCGCAGGGCGACGGCAACGCCTGGGCGCTCAGCATCGACCTCTCGGCCTGCATCGGCTGCAACGCCTGCGTCGTCGCCTGCCAGGCGGAGAACAACGTGCCGGTGGTCGGCAAAGACCAGGTCGCCAGGGGCCGGGAGATGGCGTGGCTGCGCGTCGACCGCTACTTCGAGGGCTCGGCCGACGCCCCGGTGGTCAGCTTCCAGCCGGTGATGTGCATGCACTGCGAGAACGCGCCCTGCGAGCCGGTGTGTCCGGTGGGCGCGACGGTGCACTCCAGCGAAGGCCTGAACGAGATGGTCTACAACCGCTGCGTCGGCACGCGCTACTGCTCCAACAACTGTCCGTACAAGGTGCGACGCTTCAACTTCTTCGGGTTCGCCGATCAGGGCACCGAGAGCCTCAAGGCGCTGCGTAACCCCAACGTCACCGTCCGCGCCCGCGGCGTGATGGAGAAGTGCACCTACTGCGTGCAGCGTTTGAACCTCGCCCGGATCGCCGCGAAGCTGGAGGGCCGCGGCGTCCTGGACGGCGAGGTGCAGACCGCGTGTCAGGCGGCCTGCCCGACGGCCGCGTTCACCTTCGGCAACCAGAACGACGCCGCCGCCGAGGTCACCGGCCTGCAGGCGAGCCCGCTCTCCTACGAGCTCCTCGACATCCTCGGCACCCGGCCGCGCACCCGCTACCTGGCCGCGGTCAACAACCCGAACCCCAACCTCGAGAAGGGTTGACCGTGACCAACGCCGCGGCAACCCACGACGAGTCGCGACCGCCGGTGTTGGCGCCCGGCGCGACCTACGCCTCGGTCACCGAGAAGATCTCGGGCCTGGTGCTCTCCCGGACGACGCCGCGCTGGTGGATCCTGGCGTTCGCGGTCGCCTTCCTGGCGCTGCAGGTGTTCTTGGTCGCGACCGCCTATCTGGTCACCACCGGCACCGGCATTTGGGGCATCCGCATCCCGATCGGCTGGGGCTGGGCGATCATCAACTTCGTGTGGTGGATCGGCATCGGCCACGCCGGCACCTTGATCTCCGCGATCCTGTTGCTGTTCCGCCAGGACTGGCGCACCTCGATCAACCGCTTCGCCGAGGCGATGACGCTGTTCGCGGTGTCCTGCGCCGGGGTGTTTCCGATCCTGCACATGGGCCGGCCGTGGCTGGCGTATTGGTTCGCGCCCTATCCGAACAGCATGAGCCTGTGGCCGCAGTTCCGCAGCCCGCTCATCTGGGACGTGTTCGCGGTGACCACCTACGCCACGGTCTCGGCGCTGTTCTGGTACATCGGCCTCATCCCCGACCTCGCGACCTTGCGCGACCGGGCCCTTGGCCGCGCGACCCGGCTCATCTTCGGCGTCATGGCGCTCGGCTGGCGCGGCTCGGCGAAGCACTGGCACCGCTACGAGACCGCCTACCTGCTGCTCGCCGGCCTCGCGACCCCGCTCGTGGTCTCGGTGCACACCGTGGTCAGCTTCGACTTCGCGGTGTCGATCATCCCCGGATGGCACACGACCATCTTCCCGCCGTACTTCGTGGCGGGTGCGATCTACGCCGGCTTCGCGATGGTGATCACCTTGATGGTGCCGCTGCGCCGGCTGCTCAAGCTCGAGGACCTGATCACCGTCCGCCACCTGCAGAACATGGCGAAGGTGATGCTCGCGACCGGGCTGGTCGTCGTCTACGGCTACGCGATGGAGGCGTTCATGGCCTGGTACTCCGGCAACGAGTACGAGGGCTTCATGCTCTGGAACCGGATGACCGGGCCGTACGCGCCGTACTACTGGACCCTGCTGTTCTGCAACGCCGGCGTGCCGCAGCTGCTGTGGCTCGCGAAGGTGCGCGCGAGCCCGTGGCTGCTGTTCGGGGTGGCGATGTTCGTCAACTGGGGGATGTGGCTCGAGCGCTACATCATCGTGGTCACCAGCCTGCACCGCGACTACTTGCCGTCCGCCTGGGGCATGTACTCCGGCACGCTCTGGGACGTGGCGACCTTCGTCGGCACCCTCGGCATCTTCGGGGTCGCGATGCTCCTGTTCGTGCGGGTGCTGCCGATGATCTCCATCTTCGAGGTCCGCACCCTGGTCCGCAAACCCCCGAGCACCCACCGGGTGCAGGGCGGCTAGACATGGCGACACCTTCGACACCCCCCACCTACGGCCTCGCGGCGAGCTTCTCGAGCCCCGACGACTTGGTGCGGGTCGTGCGCCTGGCGCGCGCCGCCGGCTATCGGCAGATGGACGCCTATACGCCGATGCCGGTCCACGGCCTCGCGGAGGCGCTCGACCTGCCGCCGTCGCGCCTGCCGTGGGGCGTGCTCGGCGGCGGCATCACCGGGATGCTCGTCGGCATCGGCTTGCAGTCCTACACCACGATCGTCCTGTACCCGATGAACGTCGGCGGCCGGCCGCTGTTCTCCTGGCCGTCCTTCGTCCCGGTCACCTTCGAGCTGACGATCTTGTGCGCGGCGTTGGTCGCGGTCGGCGGCATGATCTGGAGGAACGGCCTGCCCGAGCCGCACCACCCGATCTTCAACGCCCCGGGCTTCGAGCGCGCCAGCACCGACCGCTTCTTCCTCTGCATCGAGGCGACCGACCCGAGGTTCGATGCCGCCGCCACCCGCCGCTTCCTCGAGACCGCCGGCGCCGAGGAGGTCCAAGACGTTGCGCGCTAGAGCTGCCGATAGGCTGATGGCCCTGTGCGGCGCCGTCGCCGTCGTGCTGCCGACTCTCGGCTGCCGCCAGGACATGCACGACCAACCGCGGTACAAGCCGCTCGCCGCCTCCCGCCTGTTCGCCGACGGCAAGAGCGCCCGCCTGCCGGTCGGCGGCACGGTGCCGTTTGCCGCCGCGACCGCCGACGTCTCGAGCGCCGCCGGCCCCGACCGCCAACCTATCGAGCGCGCGTCGCCGCCGCTGTCCGCCGCCCTCCTCGCCCGCGGCCAAGAGCGCTTCGAGATCTTCTGCGCGCCGTGCCACGGGACCCTCGGCGACGGCCAGGGGATGGTCGTCAAGCGCGGCTTCCGCCAACCCCCGACCTACCACAGCGACCGCCTGCGGCAGGCGCCCCTCGAACACTTCGTCGACGTCATGACGCGCGGCTTCGGCGTGATGTACTCGTACGCCTCGCGCTTGGCGCCGGAAGACCGCCTTGCCGTGGCCGCGCATGTTCGCGTCTTGCAGCTCAGCCAACACGCGCGCCTCGAGGACGTACCGCAGTCGGAGCGCGCCGCGCTCGAGCGGGAGGCACCGTGACCGCCGCCCTGCCCGTCGCCGCCCGCCTGCAGCGCCTCAGCAGGACGAGCCACGTCGTCGGCCTCGCGGTCCTCGCGCTCGCCGGCGTCGGCGCCTACGTCGCGAACCAACAGTTCCTGCGCTCCTACCTCGTGGCCTTCCTCTTCTGGCTCGGCCTCGGCCTCGGCTCGCTGGCGCTGTTGATGCTCCACCACCTGGTCGGCGGCCGCTGGGGTAAGGCCACCGCCCCGATCCTCGCCGCCGCGGCCCGGACGCTGCCGCTGTTGGCGCTGTTGTTCGTGCCGATCGCGGTCGGCCTGCGACAGCTCTATGTCTGGGCGACGCCGATCGTGCCCGAGACCCACCACGCCCCGGTGCATCATGAGGTCTATCTGAGCCCGGCGGGCTTTCTGACTCGGGCGGCGCTCTACTTCGTCGTCTGGATCGCGCTCGCGGCGCTCGTCACGCGGCTGGGCGCGGCCGTCGCCGCCACCGGCGATCTGCGCCGCGCTCGCTGGCTCGCCCGCGTCTCGGCAGCGGGGCTCGCGCTCTACGTGTTGTCGATGAGCTTCGCCGCCTTCGACTGGGGCATGTCCCTCGACCCGCAGTGGTACTCGACGATCTACGGCTTGTTGTTCATCGTCGGCCAGGGGCTCTCGGGGCTGGCGCTGGTGATCGTCGCCCTCTACCTCCTGGCGGGCGAGGCGGCCTTCGAGCTCGCCGACCGCTTCCACGATCTCGGCAACCTGCTGATGGCGTTCGTGATGCTGTGGGCGTACATCTCGTTCTCGCAGCTCATCATCATCTGGTCCGGCAACCTGCCCGAGGAGATCCCCTGGTACCTGCACCGCTTCAACCACGGCTGGGAGGTCGTCGGACTCATCCTCGTGGTGCTCCACTTCGCGGTGCCCTTCAGCGTCCTGTTGGCGCGGCGCATCAAGCGCCGCGGTCGTCGCCTGGCGGCGGTCGCCCTGTTCGTCTTGTTGATGCGGCAGGTGGACCTCTACTGGATCATCGCGCCGGTGTTCCAGGCCGACGCCGTCCGCCTCCACTGGCTGGACCCGGCGCTGATGTGTGGTCTCGGCGGCCTGTGGCTCGCGGTCTTCAGCCGCGCCCTCGCCCGCACCTGGAGCGTCCCCCCCCCTCGAGGCGGCAACGCCGGGAGGCACCGCCCACGATGACTGAGGCGCAGAACAACGGCCGGGCGTACGAGACCGAGGACGCGACCTTGCGGCCGCTGCTGTTGTTCTTCGGCGGCCTCTTCGTCCTGTGCGTCGTGGTGTTCGCCGCGATGCTGTTGTTGTTCCGGGTCTTCGAACGAGCCTCCGCCGACGCCGAGCGCCACGCCAACGTTCACCTGTCGCCGCTCGCGACCGGCGGCCGCCTGCCGCCCGAGCCGCGCCTGCAGTACGCCGAGCCCGCCGACCTCGCGACCCACCGCGCCGCACAGAGCGGCCGCGCCACGACCTACGGCTGGATCGACCGAAGCGCCGGGGTGGTGCGCCTCCCGGTCGCCCGGGCGGCCGCGCTCATCTTGCAGCGCGGCCTCCCGCAGCCACAGCCGACCACAGCGACCACCGCCCCGGGGGGACCGTGATGTCGATGACACGTTGGCGCCTGTGCGCCGCTCGATCATTGCCGCTGTCGGTGCTGCTCGTCGTCGCCGCCGCCGGCGCCCGACCGGCAGTCGCGCAATCGGCTGACACACCGCCGCCCGGGCTCGAGGGCGTCGACATCATCCAGAGGCTCGGGAGCCAAGTGCCGCTCGAGCTGCCGTTCAAGGACGAAGCAGGCCGCGAGGTCCGGCTCCAGGACTACGTCCGCGACAAGCCGGTCATCTTGACCCTGGTCTACTACGAGTGCCCGATGCTCTGCACCCTGGTGCTCAACGGCGCGCTCCGCAGCCTGCGCGCCCTCAGCTTCGACGTCGGGCGGGAATTCGAGGTGCTGACCGTCAGCTTCGACCCCGAGGAGACCCCGGCCCTCGCCCGCGCCAAGAAGGACAAGTACCTGCACGAGTATGGTCGCGCCGGCGCCGAAAGCGGCTGGCACTTCCTCACCGGCCCCGAGCCCTCGATCCGCGCCCTCACCGACAGCGTCGGCTTTCGCTACCGCTACGACCCGGCAATCGATCAATACGCCCACGCCACCGCGATCATGGTGTTGTCGCCTTCGGGGAAGGTCTCGCACTACTTCTACGGCGTCGAGTACCCGGTGCGCGACCTGCGCCTGGCTTTGGTCGAAGCCGCCGACGAAAAGATCGGCGACGTCGTCGACAAGGTCCTCCTCTATTGTTTCCACTACGACCCGCAGGCCGGACGCTACGGCCTGGTGGTGATGACGGTGATCCGGGTGCTCGGCACCGCGACCGCGGTGCTCCTCGCCCTCTACGTGCTGTTGATGATCGCGCGCGACCGCCGGCGGCGGCGCGCCGGCTCCGTTTCCACCCCCACCACGGGCACCCCCTGATGCCGACGGAGTAGGCGATGGACACCGAGACCGGCCTGCAGCTCTTCCCCGAGCGCGCCTCGAGCGTCGCCGGCGACGTCGACGCCCTGTTCTACTTCCTGGTGGCGGTCTCCGTGTTCTTCGTCCTCCTGATCTTCGGCCTGATCGCCTACTTCGTGTGGCGCTACCGCCGCCGAAGCCCGAGCGACGCGCCGGCCGCCATCCACGGCCACCTCGGCTTGGAGCTGTTGTGGACCGGCGTCCCGCTGGTGCTGGCGATGTTCATCTTCGGTTGGGGCGCGAAGCTCTACTTCGAGGTCTTCCGACCGCCAAAGGAGGGGCTGGACTTCTACGTCGTCGGCAAACAGTGGATGTGGAAGGTGCAGCACCCCACCGGACAGCGCGAGATCAACGAGATGCACGTGCCGCGCGGCATCCCGGTCAAGGTCACGATGACGTCGGAGGACGTCATTCACAGCTTCTTCGTGCCGGCGTTTCGGGTCAAACGCGACGTCGTCCCCGGGCGCTTCGTGACCGCGTGGTTCATGGCGACCAAGGTCGGCGAGTATCACCTGTTCTGCTCCCAGTACTGCGGCACCGCGCACTCGCAGATGACCGGCAAGATCGTCGTCTTGGAGCCGGCCGACTACTCGGCGTGGTTGAGCGGCCGGAGCGCCGAGCCCCCGGCGGTCGCGGGCAAGAAGCTGTTCGACAAGCTCGGCTGCGCCACCTGCCACCAGCAGGACGCGAGCGGCCGCGGCCCGTCGCTCTTGGGTGTCTTCGGCAGCAAGGTGCAGCTGCAGGGCGGCGGCAAGGTCGTCGCCGACGAGACCTACCTCCGCGAGTCGGTCCTGAGCCCGCAGGCCAAGCTCGTCGCCGGCTACGAGGGGATCATGCCGACCTTCACCGGCCAGGTAGACGAGGAGAAGCTCCTCGATCTCATCGCCTACATTCGCTCGCTCGCCCTGCCGCCAGCGCCCGCGCCGAGGCAACCATGAGCACCCACAGTGCCGCGAGCTACCTGAACGCCAGCCACGGCATCGCCTCGTGGCTGTTCACCCGCGACCACAAGCGCATCGCCCTGCTCTACCTCATCTCGCTGTCGTTGTTCTTCGCGCTCGGCGGCATGTTCGCCGGGGCCATTCGGCTGGAGCTGTTGACGCCGAAGGGCAACCTGATGAGCGACGCCACCTACAACAAGATGTTCACGCTGCACGGCGTGGTGATGATCTTCTTCTTCTTGATCCCGTCGGTGCCGGCGGTGCTCGGCAACTTCCTGGTGCCGCTGATGATCGGCGCCCGCGACCTCGCGTTTCCGAAGCTGAACCTGTTGTCGTGGTACCTGTACATGGCCGGCGCGCTGCTCGCGGTGACCGTCGCGGTGACCGGCGGCGTCGACACCGGCTGGACCTTCTACACCCCGTACTCGAGCACCTACTCCAACACCAACGTGATGGCGACCGCGGCCGGCGCCTTCATCGCCGGCTTCTCGTCGATCCTCACCGGCCTGAACTTCATCGTCACGATCCACAAGATGCGGGCCCCCGGCCTCACCTGGTTCCGACTGCCGCTCTTCATCTGGGCGCACTACGCGACCGCGTTGATTCAGGTGTTGGCGACGCCGGTCGTCGCGATCGCGCTCTTGTTGGTGATGCTGGAGCGCGGCTTCGGGGTCGGCATCTTCGACCCCAAGCTCGGCGGCGATCCGCTCTTGTTCCAGCACCTGTTCTGGTTTTACAGCCACCCCGCGGTCTACATCATGATCTTGCCGAGCATGGGTGTGGTCAGCGAGATCATCGCCGCGTTCAGCCGCAAGCGGATCTTCGGCTACGACTTCGTGGCGTTCTCCAGCCTGGCGATCGCTCTCCTCGGCTTCCTGGTGTGGGGCCACCACATGTTCGTCTCCGGCCAGTCGATGTACGCCGGGCTGGTGTTCTCGGTGCTGTCGTTCCTGGTGGCGGTGCCGTCCGCGGTCAAGGTGTTCAACTGGACCGCGACCTTGTACCGCGGCTCGATCTCGTTCGACGCGCCGATGCTCTACGCGTTGGGCTTCATCGGCCTGTTCACCATCGGCGGCCTCACCGGCCTGTTCCTCGCCACCCTGGGCGTCGATGTCCACGTCCACGACACCTACTTCGTCGTCGCCCACTTCCACTACATCATGGTCGGCGGCGCGCTGTTCGGCTATCTCGGCGGCCTGCACTATTGGTGGCCGAAGCTCACCGGCCGGCTCTACCCGCACACCTGGGCACGCCTCGCGGCGGCGATCATCTTCCTCGGCTTCAACCTCACCTTCTTCCCCCAATTCCTGCTCGGCTACCTCGGCATGCCGCGCCGCTACCACGTCTACCCCGAGGAGTTTCAGGTGCTGAACGTCTTCTCCACCGCCGGCGCGTCGGTGTTGGGGATCGGCTACCTGATGCCGCTCATCTACCTGCTCTGGTCGCTGCGCTCCGGCGCCAAGGCCGACAGCAACCCGTGGAACGCCAAGGGGCTCGAGTGGCAGGTCTCGTCGCCGCCCCCGGTCCACAACTTCGACCAGGTGCCCACGGTGACCGAGGAGGCCTACGCCTACGCCCCGGCCGACAAGGGAGGCTCGTGATGCCCGAGCCGCACGGCGCGTTGGCGCAGCAGTTCGAGGATCTGGAGCAGCAGCACGAGTCGGCGACGCTCGGCATGTGGCTGTTCTTGATCACCGAGATCATGTTCTTCGGCGGCCTGTTCGCGGCCTACGCGGTCTACCGCTCCACCCACCCCGAGGCCTGGCACAACGGCAGCCGCCACCTCGACGTGGTCATGGGCGGCATCAACACCGCGGTGCTCATCAGCAGCAGCCTGACGATGGCCCTCGCGGTGCGTGCCGCGCAGCTCTCCAAGAAGACCGCGCTCCTCGCCAACCTGGCGCTGACCATCGCCTTCGGCGCCGTGTTCCTCGGCATCAAGGCCATCGAGTACCACCACAAGCTCGAGGCCGGCCTGGTCCCGGGTCGTTTCTTCACCTACGTCGGCCCCGACCTCGACCACTTGCAGCTGTTCTTCCTGTTCTACTTCATCATGACCGGGATGCACGCGTTCCACATGGTCGTCGGCCTCGTGGTCCTCGCGGTGCTGGTCGTGATGACCCTCAAGGGTCGCCTGCTCGGTGACTTCTACAAGCCGGTGGAGCTGACCGGCCTCTACTGGCACTTCGTCGACGTCGTCTGGATCTTCCTGTTTCCGTTGCTCTATCTGATCGGGAGACACGGATGAGCACCCACGTCGCCTCTGTTCGCCTGCTGTTGACGATCTTCGTCATGCTCCTCGCGCTCACCGCCACCACCGTCGCGGTCGCGTACTTCGACTTCGGGCGGGTCAACATCGTCGTCGCCCTGAGCATCGCCGCCTTCAAGAGCGCGCTCGTGGTCCTCTACTTCATGCACGTGCGCTACGGCAGCCGCCTGACCTGGGTCTTTGCCGGCGCCGGCTTCCTCTGGCTGGTGCTGCTCTTGGTCTTCACCTTCGGCGACTACCTGTCTCGCCCCTGGGAGTCGGTCACCGCCTGGTGAGCGTCGCCGCCGCCCTCTCCTTGGCGCGTGATCCCGAAGCGCGTCAGCCGGGTGTAGAGCGCCGCCCGCGACAGCCCGAGCTCCTTCGCCACCCGTTTGACGTTCCAACCGGCGCGCCGCAGGCTCGCGAGCAGCACCTGGCGCTCGAAGCCGTCCAGGATCTCGCGCAGCGATCCGCGGCTGACGTCCGCCAGGGTCGCCGCCCCCTGCGCCCGCAGCCCCTGTAGACGCTCCGACAAGTCCTCGACCCCGACGACGCCGTCCGCGAGCGCCGTCGCCCGCCGCACCTCGTTCTCGAGCTCGCGCACGTTCCCCGGCCAATCGTGGCCGACGAGCCTCGCCATCGCCTCTTTCGAGAACCGCTCCGCGGCCGGGGCCTTGGAGCTCTGGCGGCAGAAGTGGTCCACCAACATCACGATGTCTTCGCGCCGCTCCCTGAGCGGCGGCACCCGGATCTCGACCACCCGCAACCGATACAGCAGATCCTCGCGAAACCGCCCGGCCGCGACCAAGGCCCCGAGGTCCCGCTGCGAGGCGCACACGAAGCGCACGTCGGCTTTGCGATTGGCGGTCGCGCCGACCGGCCGGTACTCGCGCTCCTGCAACACCCGCAGCAGCTTCACCTGCATGCTCGCCGGGGTGTCGCCGATCTCGTCCAAGAACAGCGTCCCGCCCTCGGCCGCCGCGAGCAGCCCGCTGCGGTCGCGCACCGCGCCGGTGAACGCCCCCTTGGTGTAGCCGAAGAGCTCGCTCTCGATCAGGGTCTCGGGGATAGCGGCGCAGTTGATGCTGACGAACGGCTTGGCGCGCCGCCCGGAGCGCTCGTGGATCGCCCGCGCCACCAGCTCCTTGCCGGTGCCCGACTCGCCGAAGATCGCCACCGGGACGTCGGTCTCCGCGAACCGCTCCACCAGGCGGAGCGCCTCCCGCAGCCGATCGCTCTTGCCGACCATCTTCTCGAAGCCGCGGCCGACGCCGACCGTCGGTCCCTCCTCCCGCAAGCGCCGCAGCGCGCTCTCCGCCTCCGCGGCGTAGGCCGCCGCCTCCTGTTGCAGCTGGGCGTTCAAGCGCTCGAGACGCTCGTTTTGCGCCGCGAGGCGGCGCTCCTGCTCGCGGGTCTGTGCCAGGAGCCGCGCGTTCTCCACCGCGATCGCCGCCTGGTCGGCGAACGACCCGCAGAGCTCGACGTCCCCCTCGTTGAACGCCCGCTCTTGGAACCGATGGTCGAGGTACAACGCGCCGATGATCGGATCCTCGTCGCGCGCCGTGCCTTTGAGCGGCGCGCAGATCACCGAGCGCACCTTCAGCACCGCGACGCTCTTGGCGGCCGCGAAGCGCTCGTCTTCTTGGGCGTTGGTCGTCAGCACCGCGTCACCGCTCTGCAGCACCTCGGCGGCGATCGACCGGCTGATCCGCTGCCGACCGTCTTCCAACGAGCGGCGCTCGAAGTTGCGCGCCACCGCCACCCGGACGTCGTCCTGGTCACGGAGAATCAGGTAGCCACGCTCGGCCCCCAACAGCTCGATCGCCGCGTCGACGATCAACTCCAACAGCGGCTGCACCTCATGCTCGCGCGCCAGCCGCCGGTTGATGCTCAACAGCCGCCGGTACGCGGTGGCGCCGCCCACCCCCGAGAACGCCTCGCCCCGCGGGCCCTCGCGCCGCAGGCGCTTGCAGAGCTCGCGACGCGAGCTCGTCCCCACGTAGCTCGCCTGCAACGCCACCGGCAACCGACCGAGGAACTGGTCCAACGCCGCCCGCGCCGCTCGCGTCGCCGCCTCTGCCCCGGAATCGCCCTCGCGCTCCATCGCCCACGCCAGCACCGCGAGCGCCCGCCACGAGAGCTCGTCGTCACCTCGCGCTTGCGCCGCCTGCGCCGCGTCGTGCGCCGCGCCGAGCAGCTCGGCGCCGCCCAGCAGGCCGTTCGTGAGCCCCAACCGAGCGCGCCAATAGGCGCAGGTCGCCACCAGGTGCGGCGCCGCTCCTTCCGTCGCCACCGCCGCGAGCGCCGCCCGCGCCGCCTCGACGTCACCTTCCGCCGCCGCCAGCCGCGCCACCAACAGCTGCCGCTCGCCCTCGGCGTTGCGGTCCTCGATCTCTCGCAGCAGCGCGCCCGCCCGTGCCAGGGCCGCGCCCGCCGCCGCGGTCGCCTCGCGCTCGAGCGACGCCTCTGCGAGCACCAGCGCCGCCATCAACGCCGCTGCCGACAACCCCGCCTTGTCGGCGGTCGCCAACGTCGAGGCCGCGAGCTCGGCACCGCCGCCGACGTTGCCGAGCATGACCTCGAGGTTCGCGAGGTTCACGCCGATCCGCGCCTGCTCGCGGACGTTTCCGAGCGCCGTCGCCCCGGCGAGCACCGCGCGGTACAGCTCGCGTGCCTCCAGGTAGTCGCCGCGCTCCTGGAGCAACGTCGCCAGGTTCAGCCGGCGCACCATGGTCGCAAGGGTGTCGGCGCCGGTGAGCGCGGCCCGATACAACGCCAGCGCTCGCTCTCCCTGACCGGCGCGCTGCAGCACGATCGCCAGCGCGTGCCGGGCTCGCCCCAACCGCCGCAGATCGGCGGCTTCCTCGGCCTCGGCCACCGCCCGTTCCAGCGCCGCGATCGCCCCGGCGCCGTCGCCGCACTCGAAGGTCGCGTGCCCGAGCACGTCGAGCAGGTCGGCGCGCGCCGCACCCGCCGCTTCGTGCCACGCGGCGGCCGCGACCTCCCGCGCCGCCCGTGCCCGACCCGAAAACAACAGGGCACGAGCGCGGACGGCCTCGACCTCGCTTTGCGCCGCGTTCTCCGGCAGACACGCGAGCGCCTGGTCGTACTGGCCCAGCCGCACCAGACAATCGCCGGTCAGCGTCGCCGCCCGGATCCGCCGCCCCCCGGCCTCGAGGACCCGGCAGAGAGTGCGCGTCTCGGGCAGGGCCCCCTCGGCGCTGGCCAAGGACGCGCTCCATTCGACGGCGTCCAGGTCCAGATCGCTGGCCGGCAAGGCCAGGGCGGCGGCCGCCAACACCCGGAAGTCGCCGGCGGTCGGGCCCAGGGTCTTGAGCAGGCGCCGCACCTCGGCCGGGCGCTCGCCGCGGAGCCAGAGCGACAGCGCCGCGACCGGGTGACCGCTCGACTCGAAGTGCGTCGCCAGTTGCGCGTAGTCCGCAGGGGCGCCTTGCCGCCGCGCGACCCCGCTGACGTAGAACACCGGCCCCGCAGGGCCCTGCTCGACGCGCACCAGGCCGGTCGCGAGGGTTTCCTGAAGCGCGGCGCCCGCGTCGTTCACCGTCACGATCCGCTGCACCACGGCATCCGGCAGCCCGCCGGGGGCGTATGCCAGCTGCGCCAGCGAGCCTGGCAGTCCGACGCTGGCCGCGTGGAGCACGTCGGCCGTCAGCGCGGTGGGCGGGACATTCCCCGCGGCGAGGGCGACGAGCGCCTGGCGCAGCAGCGTCACCGCGCCGCCGGTCAGCGCCAGGAGGTGGGCGGCCTCCGCCCGCGGGCGGGTCTCGCCGTAGGCGACGCTCAGCGCCTCCTCGACGCCGGCAAGAGTCAACGGCCCGGCGATCACGCCGCCCGCCTGAGATCGTTCGAGGACGGTGACCACCACGCGGACTCGTGGCGACGCCGGCCGCCGGCGCCAGATCTCCACCGCCCGCCCGATGTCCGCGTCGGCGCCCGCGAGACCATCGAGACCGACGACGACGGCGCCCTCTTCGGCCAGCTGGTCCACCGCCAACACCAGGAGCTCGGCGCGCGCCGTCGCGTCTCGGTAGTCCGGAGCCGTCGGCGCCCCACCCCCGTTGACCGACAGCCTCTCGATCTCGGTCATCAGGAGCGGCGACAACCGTTGGTGCACGCGGGCACCGGCGACGACCTGACGGCAAAGGCTCGCGAAGGCGGCGTCGCCGGCGGCGCAGAGCACGGTCTTGTCGGCGAGCCGGACGCGATCCAGACACGCGTCCCAGAGCGCGGTCCGACCGCCGCCGGGCGCGCCGCCGATCTCGAAGACGCCCCCTTCGCCCTGCAACCAGCGCGCAAACGCGGCGAGCTCCGCCTGCCGCCCGCACAGCGGCAAGGTCGACAGCGGCCGGCTCAGCGCTCCGAGGTCGGCGCCGCCGATGGTCGCCAACCGTCGCGCCATCGTCATCGCCGACGGCCGAGCCGCCGGCGTCGGCCGCAGACACTCGCAAAGCAGCGCCGCCATCTCTGGATCGGCGACGCCGCCGAAAGACGGCAGGCGTCCGCTCTGGGCGCGCTCACCCAACAGACACGTCACGAGCGCGGCGGCCAACGTGAAGACGTCCGCCGCGGCGGAGACCGGCTCGCCCGAGAGCACCTCCGGCGCCACGTACCCAGGGGTGCCGCTGGCCCCCCTTTCGCCAATCGCGCGCGCCAGGCCCAGGTCGATCAGCACCGCCCGTGGGGCGGCGGCGGCGGCGACCAGGACGTTCGCGGGGGTCGGGTCCAGGTGCACGTAGCCGCGGACATGAAGGTGCGCGAGCGCGTGTGCCACCGGCGCCACCGCCGCGCACAGCGCCCGCACGTCGGTCCTCCGGTCCCAACTCCCGAGCGGCACGCCGCGCACCCGCTCCTCCACCAAGTAGCGCGCGCCGTCTTCGCGCACGAGATCCAGGGCGTGCACCAGCGCCGGATGGCTGATCTCCTTGAGCGCCGTGAACTCGGCGGCGAGCCGCGTCTCGGCGTCAGGCGCCACGCGCTTCAGGACCACGTCACGACCGGCGACCCAGGTGTCGACGCCGGCCCAGGTAACGCCCTCGCCGCCGCCGCCGAGCGTCGCGCTCATCTGGTAGCGGCCGCCGACCAACGAGCCGCCGAGGTCAGTCGTCGCGCTCCTCGACACCGCGGTCACCGAACGATCATGAAGGTCCGAAACTCCGCCAAATGCTTGCCCCAGCGAACCAGGACCTCGTCGACGCGCGCCGCGGGCGGGCCGCGGCGGCACCAGTCCACGAGCTGCTCGAGGGCGTAGCGCGAGCCCTCGGCGACGACCTCCACCGACGAATCCGGGAGGTTCTTCACCCAGCCGGTGAGATTCAGCCCCTGCGCCTGCTCCAGAGTCGAAGCGCGGAAGAACACCCCCTGCACCGAACCGGTCACGATCACGCTCACCCGAGCCAGGTCGTCGCTCATCGCCAACGTCTACCACACTTCGCCAGGGCCGCCACGCTCGACCCGGTGGCGGCTATGATCGGACCCCGCGACGCGGTGGCAGACGGTGCCGGCGGCACACCGACCCCTGGATCGAGCCGGCTGCACCATTGACCCGTGCCGGCGCGACTGATGAGCTCTACCCATGTCGCGCTCGCCGGTCGCCTCGCCCCGCTCAGCCGTTGCCGGCCACATCGTGTTGGCGCTGCTCGTAAGCGCGGTCGCCGCGTCCGCCGCGGCCGCCAATCCCTACGGCCAGGGCAAGATCCGCCTGACGCTGCAGCTCGGCAGCACCCACTACCTCGAGGGCCGCTACATCGTCGCCGGCGCCGGCTTCGGCTACTTCGTCATCGACGGCCTGGAGCTCGGCCTCGAAGGCGACTACTGGATCGGCGGCGCCCCCGCCGTCGCCCAGCTCAGCCCCGGCGTGCGCTACGTGCTGTTCTTCGTCCCCGCGGTCCAGCCCTACGCCGGGGCGTTCTACCGCCACCGCTTCATCGGCCACGCCGCCGACCAGGACACCGCCGGCGCCCGCGCCGGCGCGCTGACCTCGATCGGGCCGGGCTACGTGGGCCTCGGGCTCGTCTACGAACGTTTGCTGTCGCGCTGCGCCGCCACCTGCGACGCGGTCTACCCCGAGCTCGCGGTCGCGCTGACGTTCTAGCCTGCCGCGCTCGTGTCGCTTTGAGCTCCGCGCCCTGTGACGCTCAGTCCTCGCTGGCGGCGCCGAAGAAGCTCTGCTCGACGGTACGGTAGTAGTCGATGATCTGCCGGACGTAGGCGCGCTTGCGCTGATAGGTGCCGGGGAAGAAGCTGCGCTTGAAGCCGTAGATGATGATCGACTTGAGGTCGCCGCGCGACAACCCGAGGTTCTCGACCGCGAGGCGGAGCTCCTTGCTCACCGTGGTGTTGCTGACCGTGCGGTTGTCGGTGCAGATCGTCGTCGACAGCCGCGCCTGACGCTGCCTGCGGAAGCTGTGCTGACTGACGTCGCCCAGCTGCGGGTTGGTCTGCATGTTGGACGACAGGCAGACCTCGAGCGTGATCCGCCGGTCGGCGATGTACTGCCCGAGCTGCTGCACGTACTGCTCGCGGTCCTCGATGCTCGGGTCGGAGATCGCGTCGGGTTCGAGCAGGTAGGAGCCATGCCCGATGCGGTCGGCGTGCAGGTCGGTGATCGCCTGGAAGATGCTCTCCGGACCGTAGGCCTCGCCGGCGTGCACGGTCTTCTTCAAGAAGTTCTTGTGCGCGTAATGAAACGCCGGGGCGTGATCGTCGGCGGGGTAGCCGGCCTCCTCGCCGGCGAGGTCGAAGCCCACGACCGCGAGGCCGTGCTCGTCGCGGGCGATCACCGCGGCGCGCGCCAGCTCCAAGGACGCCATCGAGAACACCTCCTTGGGCGGCGAGTAGCGGTGCGCCTGCAGCAGCAGGGTGTAGTACTCGCTGAAGCCGGCCCGGAACATCCGCAGCGCGCAGCAGATGATGCCGTACTCGAACGGCGGCTCCTTGCCCTGGGCGACGGCGTCGCGACCGTTGAAGTCGGCGCGGGCCCGCTTCAAGCCGCGGTCCACGGCCTTGAGCACCATGATCGCGTTCAGGTGCTTGTGCATGTGGAGCTGCGGCGCGAAGCGCACCTCCAGGTAGCGGACGCCCTCCTCGAGATTGTCCACCGCGAGCTCGTAGGCGACGCGCTCCAGCGCCGCCTCCGACTGCATCACCGCGGTGGTGTAGGTGAAGCCCTGGAGATACTCGCTGAGGTTGCGATACCGGTCCTTGAACACCGTCTCCCGCAAGCCGGCCTCGGTGTAGCTCGGCAGCTCGACACGGTACTCGCGGGCAAGATCAATGAGCGTCGGGATGCGCACCGAGCCATCCAAGTGGACGTGCAGGTCGGTCTTCGGCACGGCGCGCAAGAAGTCTTCAGGGATCGTACGGTCGGCCACTCGCCACTCTCCTGCCCTCCGCCCGAGAAGGGGTGAATTCATCCACCCATGGGCGGTCGCTCAAGGTCTATCTCACCTCGATCTCGCTGTCATGTGCTCCGCCGGTGATGCTCCTCTTGCGAGCGCTCGGCACGCGGCCGTCTTGACCCCCTTCAAGGACCCACATATGCCGGCGACTCGGTGCAGCGCCGTGCTCGCCGGCCCGAGCCGACGGCTGCCCGTGCAGAGGAACAGCGTGTTCAAGACCATCATCGAGCCCTTTCGCATCAAGTCGGTGGAGCCGCTGCACATGACGACCACGGCCGAGCGCCGGCAGAAGATCGAGGAGGCGCATCACAACGTCTTCCTGCTGCGCTCCGACGACGTCTTGATCGATCTCCTGACCGACTCCGGGACCGGCGCGATGAGCACCGAGCAGTGGGCCGCGATCATGCGCGGCGACGAGTCGTACGCCGGCAGCCCGTCGTTCTACCGCTTCGAGAAGGCGGTCATCGACCTGATGGGCTTCCCGTGCGTCATCCCCACCCACCAAGGGCGGGCCGCCGAGCGCATCCTGTTCGCGGTGATGTGCAGACAGGGTGACGTCGTCTTGAACAACACCCACTTCGACACCACCCGCGCCAACGTCGAGTTCACCGGCGCCACCGCGATCGACCTGCCGTGCCCGGAGTCGCGAGACCTCGCCAGCATGTACCCGTTCAAGGGCAACATGGACCTGGCCGGCCTCCGGCAAGCGTTCGCCACCTACGGCCGGGAGCGCATCCCGCTGGTGATGATGACGCTCACCAACAACTCCGGTGGCGGCCAACCGGCGTCGCTGCATAACATCCGCGAGGTCGCCCAGATCTGCCGCGAGCAGCGGACGCCGTTCTACATCGACGCCTGTCGCATCGCCGAGAACGCCTACTTCATCAAGCAGCGCGAGGCCGAGCACAAATCGAAGAGCGTGAAGACGATCGTCGCCGAGATCTGCAGCCTCGCCGACGGCTGCACGATGTCGGCGAAGAAGGACGGCCTCGCCAACATCGGCGGCTTCCTCGCCACCCGCGACAAGGAGGTCGCGCGCCAGGAGAAGGATCTACTGATCCTCACCGAGGGTTTCCCGACCTACGGCGGCCTGGCCGGGCGCGATCTGGACGCGATCGCCCAGGGGCTGAAGGAGGTCGTCGAGGAGGACTACCTGCACTACCGCATCGTCTCGACCGGCTACCTCGGCGAGCACCTGACCGCGAACGGCGTGCCGATCCTGCAGCCCCCGGGCGGCCACGCGATCTACCTCGACGCGGCGCGCTTCGCGCCGCACCTGGGACCGCTCGATCTGCCGGGGATCGCGCTGACCGTGGCGCTGTACGTCACCGGGGGCCTGCGCGCCGTCGAGATCGGCACCGCGATGTTCGGCCACCGTGACCCGAAGACCGGCGACGAGCACCCCGGCCCCAAGGAGCTGGTGCGCCTCGCCATCCCGCGTCGGGTCTACACTCAGAGCCACATCGACTACGTCATCGAGGTCGTCACCGAGGTGCACCGCCGCCGCGCCGAGCTCCGCCCCTACCGCTTCGTCGAGCAGGCGCCGTTCTTGCGCCACTTCACCGGCCGCTATCGGCCGCAATAGCTCAGGGCGCGAGCTTCTCGATCTCGAAGGCCAGCACCGTGATGCCGATGCGGATCTGGTCGCCGTGCTTCAGCTCGACCTCGCGCACCGGTTTGCGGTTCACGAAGGTGCCGTTCGTCGAGCCCATGTCGGTCAGCACGAACTTTCCGCCCCGATAGCTGACGCTGGCGTGGTAACGGCTCGCGGCCTCGTCGTCCACCACCACGTCGGCCACGTCCTCCACCCGGCCGAGGATCACGATCGGCTTCCGCATCGGCGTGACGCGGCTGTCGCCTGGACCCTTGAGGGTGCGGAACCCGACCCGCAGGCCGGCGGGGATCGGGTCGCCGCTGGTCACCGCCGCGCCGCCCTCGGGCTTCGGCAGGTTCTGACCGAAGTCGACGACCCGCGTGTCGATCGCAAAATCCGGGCCGTCACCTTTGGGGTCGGTCGCCACCATGCACCGCCAGAGTACACAAACTGGTCCGTCCCTGGCCAGAGCCGATGCCGAGCCGCTTGTTTGTCGACCGGGCCGCCGGATAGGATGGGTCATGCCCGGACTGCCTGACATCCCCAACCTCGATCCGAACGCGCCGCCGTCGCCGGCCCCAGCCGCCGAACCGGCGACCCCGGCCGGCCCGACGCCGCGCTCGCGCACGCCGACGATGCCGATGGATCCGAGCCACCGCCCCGAGATCGCCGAGGCGGCCGCCGGCCCCCGCGCCGTGCCTGCACCGATCAAGCGTCCCGCTCCCCCCGCGCCCCCCGGTGACGACGTGCTGCCCCCGAGCGAGGTGCAAGGGTCGGTCGAGGAGGTGCTGCAACAGGCCTCGGAGCAGACGCTGAAGCTGTCGCACCTCGAGGACGTGCTCGGCGCCCTCAACCAGACCCTCACCGACTTCGGAGACGAGATGCACGCCGGCTTCGCCGAGGTCAGAGCGGCGGTCGAGACCAGCATCGCCAACGCGATCGGCAAGCGCGGCACCGAGATCAAGGGCGGCGAGTCGACCTCGGCGCAGCACATCGAGAGCATCGAGGACCAGCTCGTGAACGCCGGCAAGCGGCAGGCGATCCTCACCGTGGTCGCCCTGGTGCAGACCCTGCTGCTCGTCGGCACCCTCGCCGCGGTGATCATGCTGCGCCCGAAGCCCCAACAGATGATCTACGAGCCCCTGACACCGACCCCGGCACCCGCGGTCACCGCGCCGCCGCCGCCGCTCCCCGACGACAGCGCCAGCCCGCCGGCAAGCGACGACGCCAAGGGCAAAGACGGCAAGAAGAAGAAGGGCCGGCGCCACTAAGGCCCTCCGAACTTTTGATTCCCGCGCCGCGGCTGCCGCGGCGCTCCCCACCCCCACTCCCCCAGCCCCTCGCCCCCGGGTGGCTCACCATTGATCTCAGTTGATGCAGCCTCTTGAATCCACACCGTTTTTGGATCTTGCCATCGGGATGGGCGAAGAAACTGGACACGGCTGGGCGGTCGAGGAATTCGGAACGGCGAGGTTGG
>JACRCV010000029.1 GCA_016218825.1 Deltaproteobacteria bacterium | reverse complement strand
TCGACATACGCGAGCCGCGCATGGACCTGCACTGACCCCCGGCCTCGCACCGACAAGCTCGCCCTGGCACCTCAGAGACGCGTCCGCGTTTCTGAGGCGCCGGCTGCCCCGGGGCGCGTGGCCTTAGAGCGGAGTTATGGGCTGACCTGCGGGCTTGCGGAAGCTCTGCGGCTCGCGTAGGTTCTGCCGATGCCCATCGAAACCGAGACGCTGTCGCGCTTGCCGCTGTTCAAAGGTTTGGACACCACCGAGCTCGAGGAGATCGCCTCGGCGTTGATGGCGCAGGACGTGGAGGCGGGCAAGACTCTGATCCGCGAAGGCAACAACGAAGGCAACCCGATCTTCGTGCTGCTGTCGGGGTCGGTCGAGGTCGTGAAGAGGGGCCTGGACGGGCGCGGCCACGTGATCAGCACCCTCGCGGCCCCGAGCGTGTTCGGCGAGATCGAGATCCTGGCGCGCCGCGCGGCGATCGCCACGGTCAACGCCGCCACCGCGGTGAAGGTCGCGGTCTTGAGCCGCGGGGTGTTCGACGAGATGTGCAACGGCAACCGCCCGGCGGCCCTGAAGATGGTGCGCAACCTCGCGCAGGTGCTGAGCTACCGCCTGGCGGCGACCGACGACCGGCTGGCGGCGCAGTTCGATCTGAGCGTCTCCGCGACCGCGGAAAAGGTCGGCCAGGTGCGCCAGGTGATCTACTCCGCTTGGAAGTAAATCCCTTACTTGACCTCAAGTCCGAAACCGGGGTACGCAGTCGTTCGACAAATGTGCCGCATTCTGCGGCTTTTAACTTGAGCGCATCCATCGCAAGGAGTGGAGATCAATGAAGCTGCGCACCTTGGCTATGTTGTTCGTGTTGCCGGTATTCGGTCTGGCCTGTGAGGAGTCGACGGAGCCGACGGAAGAGCAACCTGCTGCCGGTCAACCGGCGGCGGGCGCGCCCGGCGGCGCCGAGGGTGGCACTCCGGCCGCCGCGCCAGCCCCGGTCCCGAGCGCGGTGGATGCCTGCAAGGCCGCCGTCGAGGCCGCCAAGGCGAAGGACGACGCGAAGTTCACCGGCGCGGCGATGGACGGCGCCGGCGAGGCGATGGCGGGCGAGGGTGTGAAGGATCACGTCTACGGGTTGCTCGGCGAAGCCGTGTGCGGCGAAGAGACCAAGAGCGAGGACGGCAGCAAGGCCCAGGTCGCGGCGATGAAGGGCGAGGAGAAGCTCGAGCTCGCGTTCACCAAGGCGAGCGACGTCTACAAGCTCGACGTCGCGGCGCTGATCGAGAAGTACCCGAAGAAGGAAGACCCCAAGGGCAAGGGCAAGAAGGGCAAGAAGGACAAGGCCAAGAAGGGCAAGAAGGGCAAGAAGTAGCCCGAGTCTTCTGGGTCGCGCGCGGCGCCTGTGGCGACGCGGTTCGTTCGACCACGAGAGGCGCCGTCACCCACGAGACCGGGGGCGGCGCCTTTTTTGTTGTCCGGCGATCAGGGGTCGGCGATCAGTTGACAGCTCCACGCCTTATTGCTAGTTCTCCGCGTCCTTTCGCCGGGTTGCGAGTTTCGCCGCCCGGCGGCGGGGTCGTGGTTGTCGGCAGCGGTGGCTTTTGGGGCGTCGCCAAGTCTGGTAAGGCACCGGATTTTGGTTCCGGCATTCCCAGGTTCGAATCCTGGCGCCCCAGCCATTGAGGTCTTGGGACGTTGGTGTTCGGGAGGCAGTGGCTTTGATCGCGTCCGAGAAGTCCATGAAGATCTTCTCCGGCAGCTCGAATCCCGAGCTGACGCAGAAGGTCTGCGACATCCTGGACGCGCCGGTGGGCAAGGCCAGGATCGTCCGCTTCTCCGACGGCGAGATGTACGTCGAGATCGGCGAGAACGTCCGCGGCACCGACGTCTTCGTGGTGCAGTCGACCTGCTCGCCGGCCAACGAGAACATCATGGAGCTCTTGATCATCATCGACGCCCTGAAGCGGGCGTCGGCGCGCAGCATCTGCGCGGTGCTCCCCTACTACGGTTACGCCCGCCAGGACCGCAAGGTGGCGCCGCGCACCCCGATCACCGCGAAGCTGGTCTGCGATCTGATCGAGGCCGCCGGGGCGACGCGGGTGTTGTCGCTCGACCTGCACGCCGGTCAGATCCAGGGGTTCTTCAACGTCCCCTTCGACCACCTGTTCGCGATGCCGGTGCTCCTCGAGCACATGAAGGCCCACTTCCCGCCGGCGTCGACGGTGCTCGTGTCCCCGGACGCCGGGGGCGTCGAGCGCACCCGCGCCTATTCCAAGCGCCACGGCGGCTCGCTCGCCATCGTCGACAAGCGCCGCTCGGCGCCGAACGTCGCGCAGGTGATGAACATCATCGGCAACGTCAAGGACCTCGACGCGATCTTGATCGACGACATGATCGACACCGCCGGCACCATCGCCAACGCCGCCAAGGCCTTGGTCGACGCCGGGGCGCGGCGGGTGACGGCCTACGCGACCCACGCGGTGCTCTCCGGCCCCGCGATCGAGCGCATCGAGGCCTCGCCCATCGAGCGCCTGGTGGTCACCGACACGATTCCGTTGCACGAGAACGCGCGCGGCTCGAAGAAGCCGGTCGAGGTGCTCTCGACCGCGCCGCTTCTGGCCAAAGCGCTCCGCCGTATTCACATGGGAGATTCCGTTAGCTCGCTCTTTGTCTGAGCGTTCATGAAAGGGAGAGTAGGGTCATGGTCGACGTCAACAGCACTATCGAATGCCAGCCCCGCGTCGTCGGGAAGAAGGGTGTCACTCACAAGCTCCGCAAGAGCGGACAGATCCCGGCGGTGGCGTACGGCCCCGGGCAAGAGCCGCGCTCGCTGATGCTCGAGCCCTATCGCTTCGGCCTGCAGCGCGCCCAGTACGGTCTGAGCCACATCTACGACGTCGCGGTCGAGGGCCAGGGCGGCTTCAAGGCGATCATCAAGAACCTGCAGCGCGATCCGATCACCCAGGACGTGATCCACGTCGACCTGTACTGCGTCGACATGAGCAAGCCGATCCGCGTCGAGGTGACGGTCGAGATCACCGGCAAGGCGGTCGGCACCGTGGACGGCGGTATCGTCACCCAGGTGTTGCGCCGCATCGAGGTGCAGTGCCTCCCCGACAAGGTTCCGGCCAAGCTCACGGTGGACGTCTCGAGCCTCGCCATCGGCCAGAGCATCCACACCGACAAGATGCAGCTGCCCCCGGGGGTCGCGCTGACGCTGCGCCGTCCCGAGGTCGTGGCGACCTGTATGGTGCCCGAGGAAGAGGTCGTGGCGACGCCGGCGACGACCGCCGAGGGTCTGCCGGTCGAGGGTGCGGTGCCCGCCGAGGGCGCGCCGGCCGAAGGTGCGGCGGCGGCTCCGGGCGCAGAGGGTGCGGCAGCGGCTCCGGGCGCGAAGGCGGCTCCGGGGGCCAAGGGTGCTCCGGGTACCGCGCCGGGCGCGAAGGGCGCGCCGGCGGCGGCAGGGGCCAAGGGTGCTCCGGGCGCCGCGGCGCCGGCCGCCAAGGGTGCTCCGGCGGCGGATGCCAAGAAGGGCGAGAAGAAGGGCGGCAAGAAGTAAGGGCCTTTGGGCCGGGCCGAAGGTCCGGGTCGCGAAGAGCTTCTCATGTGGTTTGTGGCGGGTCTCGGCAATCCCGGCAGGGAGTACGAAGGGACCCGCCACAACGTGGGCTTCGAGGTGGTCTCGATGCTCGCGGACCGGCATCGGTATCCCGCGGCGCGCGACACCCAAGGGGCGAAGGTCGCCAAGGGTCGGATTGGAAGAGAGGAGGTGCTGCTGATTCAGCCGCAGACCTACATGAACCTGAGCGGCGACGCGATTGGCGCCATCGTTCGGTTCTACAAAGGGGAGGGCTCGAGCCTGGTCGTGATCCACGACGAGCTCGACTTCGAGCCTGGGGTCGTGCGGGTGAAGGTCGGTGGCGGACATGGGGGACACAACGGGCTGCGGTCGATCATCCTTCACCTGGGGGACGCCTTCGTGCGCGTCCGGGTGGGGATCGGCAAGCCGCCCAAAGACCGGCCGGGCGCCGACCACGTGCTGTCGCGCTTCGACGGCCGGACGCGCGCGGTGATGGAGAAGGCGGTCGTCACCGCCGCGGACGCGGTGGAGGCGGTCGTGGCGCTCGGGGCGCCGATGGCGATGGGACGTTTCAACCGTCGTTCTGATGCGGCGGTCGTCGCGGGGGCCGAGGCCCCCGAGGGTAGAGAGAAGAAGAGCTGAGGCGGCCGCATGGTGCGACTCGCCTCATGAACAAAGTCGGTCGCCCCGCGTGGGCGGCCAGGGGACGAAGGGCGCCGGCTCTTCATCTCCTTCCAGGACGGAGTGTCAGATGCATATGACGGAGTACGAGACCACGGTGGTGGTTCGGCCCGACGTCGGTGGCGATGCCATCGAGGCGACGCTGGACCGGGTTCGCGAGGCGGTGCGTGGCCGCGGTGGCAAGCTGATCGCCATCAACCATTGGGGCAAGAAGCGGCTGGCCTATCCGATCAAGAAGCACGCCCGCGGGGTGTACGTGCACGCCCAGTACCTGGGCAAGGCCGATCTCGTGGCCGAGGTCGAGCGCAACCTGCGGATCTCGGACACGGTGCTGCGCTTCTTGACCGTGAAGGTCGCGATCGACGTCGATCCGAACGGGCGCGAGGAGCAAGCCTACGCGCGGCCGCAGTACGAGGTCGAAGAGGCGACGGCCGAGACCCACGAGCCGGGCCTCGCCGGCGAGCTGCACGCCGCGGCTGAGGCCGGCGACGAAGCGGTGGCCGGGGACAGCGACGAAGGCGCCGACGCGGCACCGCCCGCGACCGAAGAGGAGGAGTAGACCATGTCAGACGCATTCGGACGCGATCGCGACTACAAAGATCGTGGGGATCGATTCGGGGACCGGTTTGACCGCGACGACCGTGGCGGCCGGGGTGGTGAAGACGACGACCGGGGTGGCCGGGGCGGCTTCCGCAGCTTCAGGCGGCGCAAGAGCTGCCGCTTCTGCGGCGAGAAGGACGCCAAGATCGACTACCGCGACCCGAACATGCTGAAGTACTTCGTCAGCGAGCGCGGCAAGATCGTGCCGCGCCGGATCTCGGGGACCTGCGCCAAGCATCAACGCGAGCTGGCGCAAGCCATAAGGCGGGCTCGGGCCATCGCGCTCGTGCCGTTCACCATCAGCGGCGCATAAGGCCCATCAAGGAGACGAGCCATGGAAGTCATTCTGTTGGAGGACATGGGCAAGCTCGGCACCGTCGGTGACCAGGTCTCGGTCCGCGACGGCTACGGGCGCAACTATCTGATCCCGAAGAAGCTCGCGATCATCGCCTCGGTGGGCAACACCCACCGCTTGGAGCACGAGAAGCGGATCGCCGGCTTTCGCTTGAACAAGCTCAAGGTCGACGCGCAGGCGGTGGCCGAGAAGCTCAAGTCGACGTCGATCACGATCCCGCGCAAGGTCGGCGAGCAGGACAAGCTGTTCGGCTCGGTGACCACGCACGACATCGAGAAGGCGCTCAGCGACGAAGGGATCAAGGTCGACCGCCGCAAGATCCATCTCGCGGAGCCGATCAAAGCGTTGGGTGTCTATCAGGTGCCGATCAAGCTCCCCGGGGACGTCGGCGCCGAGATCAAGGTTTGGGTTGTCGCTGAGTAATGGCGGACGGCCCAGAGGTTTCGCCGGCGCCGCCGTTGGAGCGGTACGGCCGGCTACCGCCGCAGGACACGGACGCCGAGCGCTCGGTGCTCGGCGCCACCCTGCTCGACCGTAGCGCGGTGCTCGAAGCGATGGAGCTGTTGACGCCGGACGACTTCTATCGTCCGGCGCACGCGCACATCTTCGAGGCGGTGCAGAGCCTGTTCGCGAAGAACGAGCCGGTCGACGAGATCACCGTCAGCGCCGAGCTCAAGACCCAGGGACGGCTCGACGCGGTGGGCGGCACCGCGGCCTTGACCGCGCTCACCGAGAGCGTGCCGACCGCCGCCAACGCCCGGCACTACGCGCGCATCGTCAAGAACCGGGCCCTGACCCGGCGTTTGATCCAAGCGGCGACGACGATCGCCGGCGCCGGCTTCGAGTCCGGGGCCGAGATCGACGTGCTCCTCGACGAGGCCGAGTCGAAGATCTTCGAGATCACCCGGGCGCGCGAGCACAAGAGCTTCGTGGTGCTCAAGGACGCGGTCAAGGACGCCTTCAAGCGCATCGAGAAGCTCTACGAGCGCAAGGAGGCGGTGACCGGGGTGTCGTCGGGGTTCGTCGACCTCGACAAGCTGACCTCGGGGTTCCAGCCCGCGGATCTGATCATCGTCGCCGGCCGACCGTCGATGGGCAAGACCGCGTTCGCGTTGAACGCCGCCTTGGGCGCGGCGACCAAGCACCAGGTGCCGGTGGCGGTGTTCTCGCTGGAAATGTCCAAGGAGCAGCTGGTGATGCGCATGCTGTGCTCCGAGGCCCGCATCGACGCGCACCGCCTGCGCGGCGGTTTCCTCAAGGACTCGGACTGGCCGCGCCTCGCCCGTGCCGCCGGCATCCTCGCCGACGCGCCGTTGTTCATCGACGACTCCGGGGCGCTGTCGATCCTGGAGATGCGCGCCAAGGCCCGGCGGCTGCAGGCCGAGAAGGGTCTCGGGCTCGTGGTCGTCGACTACCTGCAGCTGATGCACGGGCGTGCGAGCAGCGAGGGGCGCGAGCGCGAGATCTCCGAGATCTCCCGCGGTCTCAAGGCGTTGGCGAAGGAGCTCTCGGTGCCGGTGATCGCGTTGTCGCAGCTCAACCGCTCGCTCGAGACCCGCACCGACAAGCGGCCGATGCTCTCGGACCTGCGCGAGTCCGGCGCCATCGAGCAGGACGCCGACGTGATCTGCTTCGTGTACCGCGACGAGTATTACAACCCGAACTCCGACGCCAAGGGGCTGGCGGAGATCATCATCGGCAAGCAGCGAAACGGCCCCACCGACACGGTGCAGCTCAAGTTCTTCAAGGAGTACACTCGCTTCGAGAACTACACACCGGAGCAGTGACCGGCGACCGGAGGGCACGATGCGCGCAGGGTGGTCGATGAGCGGCAAGGCGGTCGTCGGGCTGTTGCTGGTCGCGGCGGGCGCGGCGTGCGGCGGCGAAGGATCGACGGCGCCGCAGGGGTCGAGCAAGACGGTGAAGGGGACGATCGCCTACGGCGGCAGCGAGGTCGGGATGCTGATCGTCTCGGTCGGCACCAACCCGGCGCCGACCTGTCCGAACGACGAGCCCGAAGTCTACAAGATGGTGAACAACCCCGGGTTCCCCTACGCCTACATGTTCACCAACCTGAAGGGCGGCGACTACTTCGTTTACGGGTTCTACGACATCGACGGCAACGCCGGCTTCCCGCCGTGTCCGCAGGCCGACGACGTCTGCGGCAAGAACGCCACCCCGGTGTTGGTAGACGACGCCAACCCCACCGCGGTCATCGACGTGACCTTGGACCTCCCCGGCTGCGTTCAGTGAGCTGCGGCGACCAGCGCCGCGTAGATCGCGCGCTGTTCGGCGGTCGGCATCGACTCCGGATGCCACTGGACGCCTAGGACGAAGCGTTTCCCGGGGAGCTCGACGGCCTCGACGACGCCGTCGGCGGCGACCGCGGTCACCGCGAGGCCGCGGCCGACCTCCTTGACCACCTGGTGGTGGGTGCTGTTCACCGCCAGCGTGTCTTTGCCGCCGATGATGCGGTGCAGGAGGCTCGGGGCGCTGACGTGCACCGGGTGGTGCGGCTGGGCTTTGTCGTGCGGCTGCTGGTGCGACTGGGTGTTTTCGCGCAGCGACAGGTCTTGGTGCAGGCTGCCGGAGAGCGCGACGTTCAGGATCTGCATGCCGCCGCAGACCCCGAGGAGCGGCAGGTCGCGATCGACGGCCGCGAGGACCAGGGCGCGCTCGAAGGCGCTGCGCTCCTCGGAGGTTGGCCCGCACGCCGTGTGCACCGTCTCGCCGTAGAAGGACGGCGGCACGTCCAACGCACCTCCGGAGACGACGAGGGCGTGCACCGAATCGAGCAGCGCCGGCGCGCGGTCCGCCGGCAGGATCGGCAACAGCACCGGGTCGGCGCCGGCCCGGAACACCGCGTCGGCATAGGCCCGGGTGAGGAACAGGCGCGGCGTCGGGGTGCCACGGCTGTCGGGGCGGTCTTCGATGCTGCAGGTGATACCGACCAACACCGCGGCATCCTAGCCGAAAGGTGCGGGGTCGCGAAGGCCGCGCGCGTAGGGCGGCGCGAGTCGCCTTGACACGAGAAGCGAAACGGCGCCATACAGAACCGCGGCCGCGAGTGGCGTAAGGTTGGGGTTTCTATGGCGAAACCGGCGTTTCAGCGCATCCTCTTGAAGCTCTCCGGCGAGGCGCTCCAGGGCGACAAGGGCTATGGGATCAGCCCGGCGGTGCTCGAGGGGCTGGCGCGCGAGATCCACGCGGTCCACTCCCAAGGCGTGCAGGTGGCGCTGGTCATCGGCGGCGGCAACATCTTCCGCGGCGTGGCGGCGAGCGCCCACGGCATGGACCGCGCCAGCGCCGACTACATGGGGATGCTGGCGACGGTCATCAACGCGCTGGCGATGCAGGAGGGCCTGGAGAAGGCCGGCGTCGCGACCCGGGTGCAGAGCGCCATCGAGATGAAGGAGCTCGCCGAGCCTTACATTCGGCGGCGCGCGGTGCGGCACCTCGAGAAGGGCCGCGTCGTCATCTTCGCCGGCGGCACCGGCAACCCCTACTTCACGACCGACACCGCGGCGGCGCTCCGGGCGATGGAGATCCACGCCGACGTCATCCTCAAGGCCACGAAGGTCGACGGGGTCTACGACCGCGATCCGATGAAAGACAAGAGCGCCAAGCGGTTCGAGCGCCTGACGTACCTGGACGTCCTGCAAAAGAACCTCAAGGTGATGGACTCGACCGCGATCTCGTTGTGTCGCGACAACAACCTGCCCATCATCGTTTTTGATCTGACCCGCGCCGGCAACATCGAGCGCGTGGTCTCGGGCGAGCCCATCGGCACCACGGTCGCGGACCCGGGCATCGGCAAGGATTAGGTGCCGGATTTTCTGCGCGCCGACTGCCGAACCCGGCCACTAGGAAAGGAAGGCGTGAGCCATGAGCATGGTGGATGACGTATTGGCGGATCTGCACGGCAACATGGAAGTCGTGATCAACTCGCTGAAGGCCGATCTCGGCAAGCTCCGCACCGGCCGCGCCAGCCTGGCGCTGCTCGACGGCGTGCGTGTCGACTACTACGGCACGCCGACGCCGCTGCCGCAGTGCGCCAACCTCGCGGTCGCCGATGCCCGCCTGATCACGGTGCGGCCGTGGGACAAGAACATGGTGCCGGCGATCATGAAGGCGATCAGCGCCGCCGACATCGGCATCACGCCGCAGTCCGACGGCGAGGTCATTCGCCTGCCGGTGCCGGCGCTCACCGAGGAGCGGCGCAAGGACCTGGTGAAGCAGGGCAAGCACCGCGGCGAGGAGGCCAAGATCGCGATGCGCAACCACCGCCGCGACGCCAACGAGCTCCTCAAAGAGAGCGAGAAGGACAAAGACATCACCCAGGACGATCTGAAGAAGGGCCTCGAGAAGGTGCAGACGGAGACCGACAACGGCATCGACAAGATCGATCAGATCCTGGCGGCGAAGGAGAAGGAGATCCTCTCGGTCTGAACACGGTGGTGCCGCGCTATCTCAATCCCATCGAGTGGATGGCCCAAATCGACGGGCTGCCGCGGCTGCACGCCGTTTTGCTGGTCGGCGTCGCGGTGTCGATGCTGGCGTTCGGCCTCCGGGCCTCGAAGACCTACGTGCGGTTGCTGTTCGCGACCGCGGCGTGGGTGGGGGGCGGGATGTTGGGCAAGATGATGGTGGTGACAGAGTGGTACGTGGCGCTGCCGGCGGCGTTGATCGCGCTCGGCCTGGTGTGGCGGGTCGCGGGCGTGCTGCGGCCGCTGGTGATCGGCTTCGTCGCCGGCTGCGGCGTCGGGGTGCTCTTGGTGAAGGGCTTCGAGATCGACATGTTCTGGGCCGGCTTCGCCGGAGGCGCCGGGGTGGGCGTGGCGCTGGCTCTGGTCGCGTCGCGCTTCATCACCGCGCTGTTCTGCGCGGTCTCCGGCGCGGTGGTGATCGTCAGCGGCATCGGCGCCGTGGTGCGCCTGCCGGGCGGCATGCTGTCGGTGGGGGCCTATGAGCGCTATCCGATGATGTTCTTGGTGACCGGCGCGGTGCTGTTCATCGTCTCGATGGTGACCCAGGTGGCGCTGGAGCCGGATCTGCCGGAGGACGTGCCGGCGCGGGGGTCGTCGTCGTGAGCCCCACGCCCGTTGTCCCGCCGAAGGCGCGCCGGCCGAGCCACGTCGCGATCATCATGGACGGCAACGGCCGCTGGGCGAAGGAGCGCGGCCTCGACCGGCTCGAGGGGCATCGCAAGGGCGCCGACGTGGTCCGCGACATCACCACCTTCGCGCGCGAGCTCGAGATCCCCTGTCTGACCTTGTACTCGTTCTCGGTGCAGAACTGGCGGCGGCCGGCGACCGAGGTCGCGGGGCTGATGGCGTTGCTCGAGGATTACTGTAAGAGCGAGCACAAGACGCTGATGGACAACGACATCAAGCTCAACACCATCGGCCAGACGAGCCGTCTGCCGCCGTCGACCAAGGACGCCCTCACCGCGCTCATCGAGGCGACCGCCGACAATCGCAGCATGACGCTGACCCTGGCGATCGATTACGGCGGCCGCGAGGAGATCGTCGCCGCGGTGCGCCGACTGGCGCATGACGTCAAGAACAAGCGCGTCCTCCCCGACAAGATCGACGAGACCGCGATCGAGACCCGGCTCGACACCGCGCTGGTGCCCGATCCGGATCTCTTGATCCGCACCTCGGGCGAGCAACGGCTGTCGAACTTTCTGCTCTGGCAGCTGGCGTACGCCGAGCTCTACTTCACCAAGGTCCGCTGGCCCGACTTCGGTCGTGAAGATCTGGCGGCGGCGCTCTGTGACTTCGCGGGCCGCGAACGGCGCTTCGGGAAGACCGGCGAACAGCTCAAGGGCGCGGTGTTGGACGCCGAAGAGTTCGTGATGGGCGAGCTCCCCGACTCCGACAAGCTCACCTCCGCGAAGGGCTCCGGACCTTGCTGAAGACGCGTGCGGTCGCGGCGCTGATCTTCGCGCCGTTGGTCCTCGGCCTCGTGATCTGGGGCGCGACGCCGCTGGCGCTCGCGACCGTCGTCTTGGCGCTGCTCATGGCCCGGGAGCTCACGCGGCTGGTGCAAGCCGCGGCGCCGCCCGCCGACCGCGTCCTCACCTACCTCGGCACCTTCGCGGTCGCTTGGCAGACCGCGGGCCTGCCGCCGCAGGGGCCGACAGGACCGCTCGTGGCGGTCGGGGTGCTGCTGCTGTTCGTCGCCGTGCTGTTGCGGCCCGACCCCATCGACCAGTCGGTCGGGCGCGCCGCCGCCATCTTGTTCGCGGCGGTGTACTGCGGGGCGCTGATCCCCTACCTGTCGCGCCTGCGCGAGGTCGAGGACGGCGCGGCCCTCGCGGTCATCGCGCTGTGCTGCACCTGGGGCGCGGACACCGGCGCCTATTTCGCCGGGCGGGCCTTCGGCCGGCACAAGCTCTATCCCAAGGTCTCGCCGGGCAAGACCTGGGAGGGCCTCAGCGGCGGGCTCGTCGCCAGCGTCGGCCTGGCGTTCCTGATTCGCTGGCTGTTTCGGACCGAGCTCGCGGCGCCCGCCACCCTGATCCTCGGGCTCATCGCCGCCCTGTGCGGCGTCGCCGGCGATCTCTTCGAGTCGCTCCTGAAGCGCAGCGTCGGCGCCAAAGACTCGGGCACCTTGTTGCCGGGGCACGGCGGCGTCCTCGACCGCTTCGACGCCTTGATGTTCGTGGCCCCAGCCGTCTACATCTACGTCGAGCTGGTGGTGCGCTCCTGAGGTCGGTCGGCTTGACCGCGGCGACCGGCGTGTCGAGACTGGAGTCTGTGGGCGCGGGGTCGTGCGCCGATAGGGGACGTGACCTGACATGTACGTGATGCAGAACCTGCCGTGGTTCATCCTGTTCATCGGCGCGCTGATTTTGGTGCACGAGCTCGGGCACTTCGCGGTCGCCAAGCTCATCGGCATCAAGGTGCAGACCTTCAGCTTCGGGTTCGGCCCCAAGCTGTTCGCGGTCACCCTCGGCGAGACCGAGTATCGCTTGAGCGCCTTCCTGATCGGCGGCTACGTCAAGATGCTCGGCGAGGTGCCGGGCACCGAGATCCCTCCGGAGGACGCGCCGCGGGCGTTCTCCGCCAAGTCGGTGTGGCAACGCAGCGCCGTCGTTCTCGCCGGGCCGTTCGCGAACTTCATCCTGGCGTGGGTGGTGTATTTCGGGCTGACGGTGGGCACGCGCACCGTCGACGATACCCGGCTGGGCATCGTCAGCGACCGCGAGCCGGCGTGGGAGGCGGGCCTGCGCCCTGGGGACCGGGTGTTGCGCGTCGACGGCGTCCCGGTGCGGGATTGGGAGGAGCTGCGCGAGGCGATCTCGGAGCGACCGGGGGCGAGCCTGCACCTCGCCTACGAGCGCGACGGCCAGACGATCGAGACCGTGGTCGTGCCGCGCGCCCAGGACGAGGCCAACCTGTTCCAGGAGCTCGAGAAGCGCGGCCGGGTCGGGATCTCGCCGCACTTCGTCAAGGCCGTCGTCGGCGTCGTGGATCCGGAGAGCCCGGCGGCGAGCGCCGGGGTGTTGACCGGCGACGTCGTGGTGCAGGTTTCCGGCCGACCGGTCGCCGCCTGGCACGAGCTGCGCCGCGAGCTCGCGCGCACCCCGCCGGCAGAGCCGATGCGGATCACCGTGGAGCGCGGCAACGAGCGCCTCGACTTTGCGCTGACGCCGAGCGCGGCGCCGGCAGGGCTCGACCTCGATCTCTTCAGCTCGGCGGACGTGCCGGGACGTTACACCGGGCTCGTGACCAAGGAGAGCATGGTGACCGCGGTCGAGCCCGGCACGCCGGCGGCGGGGATCGGGCTGTCGCCCGGGGATCGACTGTTGCGCCTGGTCATCGAGAAGGAGGGCCGGCGGATCGATCGGCCGATCGGGGTGTGGGGGATCGACCTGTTGGCGTTCGACGGCGTCGACGCCCGCAGCGACTTCATCCTCACCTACCAGCATGGCCGCGAGGTGATCTCCCGGCCCTTCAAGCTCGAGCCCAAAGAGGAGAAGGACGATCTGAAGAACAAACGCACCCGCTACGTCTTTGGCGCGATGAACGACGTGCAGACGCGCGGCAAGTACACCACCCTCCGCGAGATCGGCGTCCAAGAGGCCATGCGGCTCGCGACCCGGGCGGTCGGGGCGTCGGCGACCGTCGTCGCCAAAGGGATCGCGAAGCTCGCGAAGCGCGAGATCCCGCTGGAGACCATGGGCGGGCCGATCATGCTGTTTCAGATCGCGGCGGAGAGCGCCAAGCAGGGCATCGAGTACTTCCTGTCGACGATGGCGCTGATCAGCGTCAACCTCGGGCTCTTGAACCTGATGCCGATCCCGGTGCTCGACGGGGGGCACATGTTGATCTTCGGCATCGAGGCGATCCGGCGTCGGCCGCCGTCGTTGCGCTTCCGTGAGGTCGCGAACCTGATCGGCCTGGCGTTGTTGCTGTTGTTGATGTTGTTGGTGTTCCACAACGACATCCGCCGCTTGCTCCTCGGCTGAGCCGCGCTCCGCCAAACACCATGGATCCGCTGCACCGCACCCTCTTGGCGCTCGCCGACCAGGTCGGTGGGCCGCTCCTGGGGCTCGACACCTCCGGGGCGGCGGCGGCGGTCTGCACCGTCCGTTGGCGGCCCGGCGAGGTCCGCGAGCTGCAGCTCGACGCGCGGTCGATGCCGTCCGAGTCGGTGGGCCAGGCGGTGGCCGCCGAGCTCGATGCCACGGCGCTTTGCGCCGCGTCCCTCGCCGGCATCGTGGTCGGGATCGGTCCAGGATCGTTCACCGGGTTGCGCGTCGGGCTGGCGCTCGCCAAGGGGCTTTCCCTGGGCACCGGCGTCGGCCTCTACGCCGGCTCGAGCCTGGCGATGCTCGCGGCTTCGGCCGGCGCCGGGCTGGTGGCGCCGGTGTTGGATGCGCGACGCGGCGAGATCTTCGGCGCTCTCTACGACGTCGCGGCCGACGGTACGGTGGCGCCGGTCCTCGAAGATCAGGCCGCCACTCCGGAGGCCTTCGCCCGCGCGGTGGTGTTGCGGGCGGGCGGGCGAGCGCTCCTTTGGGTCGGGAGCGCCGCGGCTTCTTGCGCCGAGCTGCAGCCGTGCGCCAACGCCGCGGTAGCGGCGGACGTGCCGTTGCGCGCCGCCCTCGGCATTCTCCAGGCCGCGCCGCGACTTCGACGGCGGCAGGCCGACCTCTTGGGTCCGCTCGCGCCCCGCTATCTCAAGCTCTCGGAGGCGGAGCGCGGCCAACAAGGGCCGGCAGCGCATGCCCCGGCGCGGTGAGCGCGTCGTCAGAGGTCGCGCGGACCGACGATGAGGGGGCGGGTGAGGTCGCGCGGCGCCGACGTGGTGCACAAGACGTCGTCCTCGATCCGCATCCCGCCCATCGGCGTCAACCGGTCGACGAGCTTCCAGTCGACGAGCGCGGCGTGCGGGGTGGCGCGCAAGGCCGCGAGCAGCATCGGGATGAAGTAGATGCCGGGCTCGATCGTCACCACGTGTCCCGGGGCGAGGGAGCGGGTGTTGCGCAGATAGCGGTGCTCCGGGGGCGGCGCCTTGACGCCGCCGTCGATGTCCGCCTGGTGGCCGCCGACGTCGTGGACCTGCAACCCGAGGTGATGACCGACGCCGTGCGGGAAGAAGGTCCGGGTGACGCCGCGGGCGACGCCCTGTTCCGGGGTCGCGCGGAGGATGCCGGTGTCGCGAAGCAGGCCGGCCACGAGCTGGTGAGCGCGGTGGTGAATCTCTTCGTAGGAACGACCGGCGGTCACGAGCCCGACGAGGTCGCGCTGCAGCGAGTCGAGGCCGAAGAGCAGGGCGCGGTGCGTCGGATCGGCGTCGGGCTTGAGCCAGGTGCGGGTGATGTCGGAGGCGTAGCCGTCGGCGGCGGCGCCGGCGTCGAGCATGAAGGCGGTCATCGGGGTGCGGATGGCGGCGCGCTTGTTCTGGTAGTGCAGGATCGCGGTCTTGTCGTCGTAGGCGACGATGGTCTCGAACGGCAGCTCGGCCTCGAGGTGACCGGTCGCCTCGAGGTAGGCCCAGTGGATCTCGCGTTCGCTGGCGCCGGCCACGAACGCCTCTCGGGCGCGGCGGTGCCCGGCGGCGGCCTTGAGGGCGGCGAGCTCGAGGAGCGCCACCTCGTGCTCGGTCTTCTCCGCCCGGTGCCAATCGAGGGGCAGCATCAGCGGCGCCGGCTCGTGGAGATCGGCGGCGATCTTCAGCGCCGCGGCGGCCTCGGGGGAGTTGCCGACGTAGGCGGTTTGGCTCAGGTTGCCGGTGACCGCGGTGACCTGGTCGAGGCTCTCGACCTCGGCGAGCTCGACGGCGTCCTGCCAGTACGACGGCGCCGGGGGCGCCACCTCGTACCAGAAGTCCTTGGGCGCCACGCGCACGACCTGCGGCCGTTTGCCGGGTCGGGCGAGGACGACGTGCTCGGGGCCGGCGAGCGGCAGGTAGCGGCGGAAGTGGGGCGTGGCGCGAAACGGGATCTCCTGGTCGTCGCGGTGGTAGCTGCCCTGGCGGCCGGCGTGAAACACGACGCCGGTCAGCTTCACGCCTCGGCGCCCGGCGCGCAGGATGGCGTCGCCGAGGTGTTGATCCAAGGTCTCGAGGTGGCGGCAGTAGAGCAGGGGGTTCGTCATGGGGGGCATTGTAGGGGAAAGGCGTCGGGCCGTCATCGGGGGTCCTGATGCCCGGCAACCGCCGGGGAAGCTCGAGCCGCCTGGCATCACCGCCGGGATCCACGTATGAACGACCAAGCCACCGAGGAGGATACCCGTGACCGACGCGCCCGCTACCGCCGTGCCTTTCCCGCGCACCTTCTGGACCGCGAACACCACCGAGCTCTTCGAGCGCGCCGCCTATTACTCGATGGCGAGCTTCGTCGTCATCTACCTCGGCCGCCTCGGGCTCGGCGACTACTGGCCCAGCAACCTGAACGGCCTGTTGTGGTTCCTGGTGTACTTCCTCCCGATCCTCTCGGGCACCATCGCCGACCGGGTGGGCTTCCGCCGCGCGCTGCTGGTGGCGTTCGTGCTCTTGGCGATCGGTTACTTCCTGATGGGCTATCCGGTGTGGTTCGGCGGCCTGACGCTGGCGCCGGTGGTGAGCCAAGAGATCACCGCCGGCGTCGACACCGTCGTGCCGGTGGTCATGGCGCTGTTGTTGATCGGGGTGGGCGGCTCGGTCATCAAGCCCTGCATCAGCGGCACGGTGCAGAAGACCCACGCCGGCCGCGCGACGTTGGCGTTTGCGATCTTCTACATGGTCATCAACATCGGCTCCCTCGTCGGCCGGGTGGTGGCCTACTTCGTGCGCTCGGCGTGGGCGGACTTGAGCCTGATCTTCGCGGTCGCCCTCGGCGCCTCGGTCGTGGCGTTCTTCGTGGTCTTGGCGCTCTACCGCGACGTCGAGGCCGCGGCACCCGCGACCCCCACGACTCCCACGACTTCCAAGACGAGCCTCGGCGCGGCCTTGGTGAACATGGTGCTGGTGTTGAAGAGCGGGCGCTTCGTGCTCTTCCTCTTGGTCTCGTCCGGGTTCTGGTTTGTTTACAACCAGGTCTACAACGTGCTGCCCTTGTACGTGAAACGGGTCGTCGAGCTGAGCCCGGCGATGGACCTCTACACCGCGGCGAATCCGGTGACCATCGTAGTCTTCCAGCTCCTGATCACCAGGCTCTTCGGCAAGCTGCAGGCGATCCGATCGATCGTCGTCGGCACCGTGATCATCGGCCTGTCGATGGTGATCAACCTCTATCCGCTGTTCGCCGCCGGGGGCTTACGCGCGCCCACCATCGGTTGGCTGCCGCTCGGCTCCTTGTTCATCATGCTGACGGTGTCGCTCATCGCCTTCGGCGAGCTGTTCACCTCACCCCGAACCTTCGAGTGGGTCGGGGCGCTGGCCCCCAAGGGTCAGGAGGGCTTGTTCTTGGGCTACGTGAACCTGCCGATGGCCATCGGCTCGCTGGTCGGCGGCCCGGTCGGGGCGTATCTCTTCAACGACGTGATCTGCGAGGGCGCGGTGCTCCGCGCCGATGGTCTCTTGGAGCTCGATCCGGTGATGGCGGCGCGCGGCTGGCTGATCCTGATGGCGGTGGGCTTCGCGTCGGCCGCGAGCATGTGGGCCTACACCCGCTGGCTGCAGCGGCAACCGGCGGTGTCTTGAGCTAGAATCGGCGCGTGACGGTCACGCGCGGGGACGGCATGGATCCGAACGACGAGATGACGGCGGCGCTGCAGAACTTGGCGGCGTCCGCCGATCACCAGCTCACCCTGTTCGACGCGCTCGCGCCGACGCCGGACCGTCTGGCCGCCGACTTCGACCACTGGTGGCGTCTGCTCTGCGAGGACCAAAAGCTCGATCACGCGAAGCGCCGGGCGCTGAAGGCGGTCGCCCTGCAGCTCGCGGCGATGACCGCGGATCGCTGGCTGTGGACCGCCGATGCCCTTCGCGACAAGCCGGCGTGGGCGCGGGTCCGCAAGCTCGCCGAGGAGGCGCTCGCGGCGCTCACGGCTTAGCGAGGCGCGGACCTTCGTTGTCGTTCTCGATCTCGTAGACGCTCGGCAGGCGCTCCTTGGACTCGTTCGGCTCGGTGCCGGCCAAGAACGCCGCCTCGATGTTGCCGATGTCTCTGGACAATCGGCCGGTGTCCGGATCGATACGAACGAAGACCACGTCGGCGGGCGGCTGGAAGTCGCGCCGCGGCACGCCGTCGAGCGCCCGGCCCATGAAGCGGATCCACACCGGCAGCGCGGTGCCGCCGCCGGTGGCCTTGCCGAGCGAGGCGTTGTCGTCGAAGCCGACCCAGACGACCGCGACGAGCTCGGCCGAGAAGCCGCCGAACCAGACGTTGCGTGACTCGTTGGAGGTGCCGGTCTTGCCGGCGAGCGGCCGATCGAGCACCAGGGCCTTGGTGGCGGTGCCCTCCTCGACGACCGAGCGCATCATGTCGGCGAGCACGTAGGCGACCGCGGGGCGCAGCACCTCCACCGGCTCGCTCTTGGCCTCCTCGAGGATCCGGCCGTCGGCGCTCACCACCTTGCGGATGAAGATCGGCGGCGCGAAGTAGCCCCCGGCGGCGATCGTGGCGTAGCTGTTCGCGAGCTCGAGCGGCGTGACGTCGCCGCTGCCGAGCGCCAGGGTCAGGTTCTCGGGGAGGGTCGAGGTGATCCCGAGGGCGTGCGCCATCGCGATGACCTTCTCGGGGCCGAGCTTCTCGATCAGCTTCACCGAGCAGGTGTTCTTCGAGCGCAACAGCGCCGTGCGGTAGGTGATGTTGCCGTCGTACTTGCCGTCCTCGTAGTTCTCCGGCTTCCAGGCCTTGCCGGTCCACGGATCACGGATGACGATCGGCGTGTCGGGGCAGAGGCTCGCCTGGGTGACGAGGGCCTGGTCGAGGCCGGTGGCGTACACCACCGGCTTGAACGCCGAGCCCGGCTGACGCTTCGACTGCACCGCGCGGATCAGCCCCCCCATCGTCTGCTCGTAGCCGCCGACCAGCGCTCGCACGTGGCGGCTGTGCGGATCGATGGCGACCAGCGCCCCTTCGGCGCGCGGCTCCGGGACCAGCTCCACCTTCAAGGTCAGCTCGCTCTTGTCACTCGCGAGCCGCACCGGAACGGCGACGATGTCCACCGCCACCAGGTCGCCTTGCGCCAAGACCTCCCCCGGCACTCGCGGCGCCGGGGTATCGGCGGTGGGCGAGAAGCGCCGCGCCCAGTCCAGGCTCGCCAGGGTCATCTTGCCGGTCGCGGTGCCGAGATCGACGACGACGCTGCCGTCGACGGCGTTGACCTTGGTGACGATGGCCGTCACCCGCCGGCCCTCCGCGAGCGGCACGATGGAGAGGGCGCGGACCGCGGCGGCCTCGTCGTTCAAGCTCGCGGCGGTGAAGCGAGCCAGATCCCAGACGTAGGTCAGGTGCCGGCCGGTGATACTCGCCAGCGCCACCGCGTTCTGCACTTCGTCGTAGAGCGGGCTCTGCACCTTGGCGACCGGCGGCTCGCCGTCGTGCTCCGGAGCGCTCGTGCCCTTGTGGTCGAGCTTCTGGTCGATCTCGGCCTTGGCGTTCTTGGTCGCGGTGTCGAGCGCCTGGTGCATCGCAGTCCGGAAGCGCTCGAAGCGGTCGACCTCGACGCGGAGCCGGGCGCCGGCGTAGCCCTGCTTGCGGGCCAGGTCCTCGAGCCCCTGGCGCACGGCGTCGGTGGCCGCGAGCTGGGCCTTGGCGTCCATGCCGGTGTAGACGGTCATGCCGCTCTCGTAGACCGCGTCCTCGCCGTACTTCTCGAGCAGCAGGCGGCGCACCTGCTCGACGTAGTGCGGTGTGTGGTTGAAGTAGGGCGAGGCGGCGGGCGGGGCGGGCACCGGCTTGGCGATCTCGCGCTCCACCTCTTCCTTCGTCGCCCAGTCGTTCGCCAGCATGTTGTGCAGCACGTAGGTCTGGCGTTCCTTCGCCGCCGCCGGGTTGGCGCGGATGGTGTAGCGGCTGGGGTTCTTCGGGATCGCGGCGAGCAGCGCCGCCTCGCCGAGGTCGAGCTCGCGGGCGCTCTTGTCGAAGTAGATCCGCGCCGCCGCCTCGACCCCGTAGGCGCCGGAGCCGAAGTAGATCTGATTGAGGTAGAGGTGGAGGATGCCGTCCTTGGTCAGCGTCGCCTCGAGCTCGCGCGCCAGGATCGCCTCCCGCATCTTGCGGGCGTAGGTGCGCTCGGCGCCGACGAGCAGCGCCTTCACCGTCTGCTGGGTGATGGTGCTCGCGCCCTGCAGGTGGGCGCCGGGCCGCAGGTTCTTCACCGCGGCGCGCAGGATGCCGAGGTAGTCGAGGCCCTCGTGCTCGTAGAAGCGCTCGTCCTCGGCGGCCAGGAAGGCGTGGGTGACGTGCGGCGGCAGCGCCTCGATCGGCACCACGGTGCGGCGCTCGCGCGCCAACACCGCGACCAGGGCGCCGTCGTCGGAGTAGACGTGGGTCGCCTGCGGCGGCTTGTAGTCCGCGAGGGTGTGGATCGCCGGGATCTCGACGTTCAGGTAGAGGTAGGCGGCGACGAGCGATCCGAGGACGACGACGAGCGCCGCGGCGGCGATCAGGACAACGCGTTTCAGCCTCGTGGTCATGATGCGGCAGAGCCTACTGGGGTTGTCACCGGTGATGCAACCGCCTCGGTACGGTCGGGACCCCGATGTCTACGACTACGGCCGGCCAAAATCGACTATTGAGTGGTTTTCCGACCCTCGCTACGGTCATCCGGCAAAGCGCACCGGCACCTCGCCGGGGGAGGACCATTCCGTGACCAGCGAGCCTCGGGTCTCTGTTGACGACGCTGCTGTCCATCATGAAGTGGAGGCGGCACCCAGCGAGCCGAAGGTCTACCACATCGTTCACCTCGACCGCTTGGCGTCGATTGTGAAGGACGGTCATCTTTGGTCGGACGCCACCATGGCCACGCGCCAGAACGCGGGCACGACCGTCGGGATGAGCAAGATCAAGGCGCGACGGCTCACCAACAAGCTGACCTGCTACCCCGACCTGGCCGTAGGTGATTGCGTGCCGTTCTATTTCTGCCCGCGCTCGGTGATGCTGTACCTCATCTATCGCGGCAACGACGCCGACCTTGCGTACCAGGGTGGCCAAGAGCCCATCGTCCACCTCGAAGCCGACCTCCACGCCGCCGTGAAGTGGGCCAAGAAGAACGGCAAGCGGTGGGCCTTCACCCTGTCCAACGCGGGCGCCAACTACTTCGAGGACCGCAACGACCTTGGCGGCCTCGGCGAGATTGACTGGGATGGAGTGGCCGCAAGCAAATGGTCAGGCAACGGCGTCTCGCCCACCGTCAAAGAGGGCAAGCAGGCCGAATTCCTGGTCGAAGAGTGCTTCCCGTGGACGCTCGTGGAGCGCATCGGCGTCATCGGCAATGCGCAGGCGACCCAAGTCATGGCGACCATGGCAAAAACTAAACACCGCCCACCCGTCGAAGTCAGACGGGACTGGTATTACTAGGAGGGGCATGAACGATGATTGAGTACGTCAAAGGAGACATCCTCAGAGCCAGTGCAGACGCGCTGGTGAACACGGTGAACTGCGTTGGGATAATGGGTCGGGGTATTGCGCTGCAATTCAAGCAGGCGTTCCCGGCCAATTTTGAAGCCTACAAGGCCGCGTGTGCCCGCAAAGAGGTGCTCCCGGGTCGCATGATGGTGTTTGCCACGGGAAGGCTCACGGGCCTCAAGTACATCATCAACTTCCCGACCAAGAGGCACTGGCGCGGCAAGAGCCGGATGGAGGACATCGAGCTTGGCCTGACGGCTCTGGCGAAAGAGATAGCGGATCGGAAGATCGCCTCGGTAGCTGTCCCGCCGCTCGGGTGTGGCTTGGGCGGGCTCGATTGGCGTGAGGTCCGCGCAAAGATCGAGGCTGTTCTCGGCAAGGTGGAGGGCGTGCGGGTGATCGTGTTCGAGCCCAGCGGCGCCCCTGACGCCCGGGTGATGGCACGCACGAAGCAGGTGCCGGAGATGAAGCCCGGTCGAGCGGCGCTCGTGCTACTGATGCATCGATACCTCGCGGGCCTCCTCGACCCGTTCGTGACCCTGCTCGAAGTGCACAAGCTCATGTACTTCATGCAGGAGGCAGGTGAAGGCCTCAAGCTCAGGTTCAAGAAGGCGCCTTACGGCCCTTATGCTGAGAACCTGCGGCATGTGCTGCAACGCCTCGAAGGCCACATGGTGTCGGGCTATCACGACGGCGTTGACGCGCCCGGAAAGCAGCTTGAGCTGGTGCCCGGCGCGGTGGAGGACGCCACCGGGTTTCTTGGTCATGAGCCAGGAACACGTGGCCATCTCGACCGGGTGGCGGACCTCGTGGATGGCTTCGAATCGCCGTTTGGCTTGGAGCTCCTCTCCACCGTCCATTGGGTGGCAACGAGGGAGAACGCCACGAGCCCGGATGCAGCGATCCAGCGCACCTACGATTGGAACGACCGCAAGAAGCAGTTTACCGAGCGGCAGATCCGCATCGCGTTCGAGGTGCTGGGCAAGAAGAGTTGGTTGAGCCCGTCAAATAGCGAACCCGGAGCATGAAGACCGACACCAGCGAAAAGGGCCTGGAGATATTCGGCGACGCATTCGAGGTGAGGGCGAGACCAAGCATCGGCCATTCCACAGCTACACGATGAACCAGTATTTTCACAGCATCACCGCCTACCTCCAGGAGCGCAAGAGCCGGCGCACCCCTGAACCACCGTGCCGACGCCGCGATCTGCGAGCCACGTGGCGACGCGTTCGCGCTGGTCTCCTTGGATCAAGAGCGTCGCCCCGTCGCCCGTCCCGCCGCAGCCGAGAGACCGCTTGAGTTCGCGGAGCCACGCTCCGAGCTCCTGGGCACCGAGCTCGAGCTGCTCCACCCGCGTCATCTCCTTGCCGCCGTGGCCATTGCGTTCGAGGTGAACGACGGCGCGTGACGGGCCGGGCTTCATATCGGGGTCGGCGCCGGGCGTGACTCGGGTGCCGGCGGGAAGCTGCGGACGCAAGCCGGAGAGCTTCGCGAATGGGCTCTCGAACGGTCCCGCGCTCACCAGGCGGCGTCTTTCGGCACGATGTTGGCGCTCTCGCTCACCGGGTCGAAGACGATGATGACCTCGCCTTGCTCCAGCTGCCGCAGGACCGCGGCCTTCTTGTCCTCGAGGCGCACCTCGCGCTCGCCGTAGTCGGTGCCGTCGCGGGTGACGAAGTCCTCGATCAGTCGGTCGAGCGCGATGGGACTGAGCCGCGCGTGCGGGATCTGCAGCGCCTGGTTCTCGGAGATCTCGTCGGTCATGCTCGCCGCGACCCTCGTCAGGTTTGCGCTCCCGACGTCTATCGCACCTCCGCGGCGGCAGCGGCGGCGCCGTCGCCCTCGAGATCCGGCTCCGGCCCGGAGTCGGCGTCGAGGGTCTCTTCGAGCTCCGGGGGCGGCGGTTCCAGGGGCGCGGCGAGGAGCGCGGCCCGAACCGACTTGGCGAAGTCGGCGTCGTGGTCGGCGAGCACCGCGGTCGCGGCGAGGAACTCGGCGTAGAAGTTCTTCGACGCGAAGCCCCAGGTGGCCTTCTCGTAGTTGTCGATCAGGTAGACGAGATCGGTCGAGCCAACCCTCGCCACCGCGCGGCGGACGCCGTTCGGGCCGTGGTTGTATGCGGTGATCGCGAGCGGCCAGGTGCCGAGCATCTGGTAGTTCTTCTTCAACATCTTCGCGGCGGCACGGGTCGCCTTGATGATGTCGGTGCGCTCGTCGTCACCGCGGCCGACCTTCAGGCCGAGGCTGCGGGCGGTGGCCGGCATCAGCTGCCAGATCCCGAGCGCGCCCACCGACGAGCGCGCGGTCGGGGTGAACATCGACTCGACGAAGGGCAGGGCCGCGATCTCCGGCGGCACCCCCTCCTCGGCGAGGATCTGCTGCATCCCGGCGAGGTGCGGCTTGGCGTGCGCCAGGCCGACGCGGAAGCGGTCGGCGACGCCGCGCTGCGCCCGGATCCGATTCCAGGCGCCGGGGAGGCGCGACGGGTCATTGCCGCCGGCGAGCGACAAGATCACCAGGTCGTCCTCGTCGACCGGCGTCGGATCCTGCTCCAGGCGGCGGAGGCGGACGCGCAGGCTCTCGGTCGCGTCGCGGATGAGCTTCTGGCTGACCGCGGGATCGTCGCGACCGTCCTCGGTCTGCGGCAAGTCGATCACCTCCCAGACGATCTCCAGGTACTGGCGGTCGTGCAGCACCACGCGGCTGCTGTCGTGCTTGACGAAGAGCTCGGCCCAGAAACGGACCGCCGGCGCCAACGCCGGGTCGAGCGGGAAGCTCTCGGAGTCGACCGACGGCAGCTCGGGGTCCTGCAGCACCGGAGGCCACGCCGCCGCGGGCACGGTGACCGCGCTGACGACGAGCACCGCCGCGATCCGAGGCATGCGACTTGGACGAGCACCATCCATCCGGTGTTCAGGTAGATCACACACGCGGACGAAGATCCAGCGCCGCACCCGGCGCCCGAGACCGGCAACGGTTGACGAAGCGAAAGCGGAGCGTCGCTACGCCAGACGCCAGGGCCGGTACATGTCGACCAGCTCGAGCTGGTCGGACGCGATCTTCAGGTCCAGCCGGTCGCGCAACCCCTGGGCGTCGCCGGAGTGCTGGAACGGGAACGGCCGATCGAGCTCGATGCGCACGTCCTCGACCAGGAAGTCCCACAGCCCGCGCGGGGCGCGGAACGAGCCCTTCCACAGCGACGGAATGGCGCAGATGCCGCGCAGCGGGCCCACGGTCGCGACCCGCAGCTGCATCATCCCCGGCATCATCCGCGCGAACGGGTACATCCTGAAGCCGTAGCCGAAGAACGGCGTCGTCCCCGCCGAGATGATGCGGGCCTCGCCCTCGAACAGCGTCGTGCCCGGCTCGATCTCCAGCACCACGTCGCCGCGCCGCGGATCGACGTAGTACGCCTTGCCGACCGTGGTCACCCGGCCTTCGAGCTTCTGATCCGAGCCGGCGAGCAGCCGCGGCAAGGTCCGGAGCACGATCGCCGCCAGGTAGCCGGTCACGTTCTGCATCAGGGCCTTGAGCACGAAGTTCTGCGCCCGGGCCTTCAGGTGATTGTAGTCGTCGAGGATCTGCGAGTCGTAGCCGACGCCGCCGAAGAAGAAGCGCTCGCCGTCCAAGTCGATGAGCGGCACCGTGTGGGTGTGGCCCGGCAGGTAGTTGACGATGGTGCGCAGGTCGTCGAGCGGCCGGCCGGCGCCGACGACGCCGCTCATGCCGTTGCCGGTCCCGAGCCGCAGACAGGCAAAGCGCGGGTTCGCGAGCAGGTTCTGGGCCTCGCCGAAGCGACGATGGCGCTCCAGCCGCCAGGCGTTGGCCTCGTCGACGTAGTGGTAGACCAGGTTGATGGCGCGCGCCAACGTGCCGTCGCCGCCGCCGCAGACCACGGTGCCGTAACCGCGCTGCACGATCTCGCGCGACACCGCCTCCGCCTCGTCGACCGACCTGGAGACGAACACGTGCTCGCTGCCGACTACCCGCTCCGCCGCCTTGATGATGTCGTCGGTCACGTGCCGGGCATTGCGGTTCAACATCACCGCGATGCGGCTCGGATCCGGCTGCAACTTGGGCAACTGTACCGGCAACAGCCGCGAAACCCGCTTCTCGACGGGCGTTCGTACAGGTGTCAGCATGCCTTCCAACTCCTCGAATTCACAGGGCCAAGCCCCGTCTCCCAACGGTCCACCGCTTTCCGGTGGCGGCCATGACCCCTCGCGCCGCCGGACTGCATGCACAGTCCATACCACGGCAACTGTTCCTGCCATGTTTTCATTCCCTACCCATTACGAACAGATGAACGTGTAGGATGTGAACCCACACCGAGGGTTCTGGCGCTTTGCCGCGTACGGCGGTTCGCGGTTTAGTATTGGTGCGAATATTGATACGCACCATGGCGAATATGTCATACCATGTGGTTTGGAGTGGGGAATCCTGTCTTTATTGTTTTCAGGTGGTTAGCGATCGAATTCGTGGAGCAGTCGTGGCTGTCGATGGTGCCAGGCACTTCTAGCTCGGGGAGAATGCGGTTTGCGAGCTGCTTGCCGAGCTCGACGCCCCATTGGTCGTAGGAGTTGACGCCCCAGATGACGCCTTGCACGAAGATCTTGTGCTCGTACATCGCGATGAGCATCCCGAGGGTCTTCGGGGTGAGCGCGTCGATGACGATGCTGTTCGTCGGCCGATTGCCGGTGAAGGTCTTGTGCGGTACGAGCGCCTCGATCCGCGCCGCATCGAGCCCGCTCGCCTCGAGCTCGGCCTCGACCTCGGCCGCGGTCTTGCCGCGCATCAGCGCCTCGGTCTGGGCGAGGAAGTTCGCGAGCAGGATCCGATGGTGGGCGCCGATGGGGTTGTGACTGGTCGCCGCGGCGATGAAGTCGGCGGGGATGAGGCGCGTGCCTTGATGGATGAGCTGGTAGAACGCGTGCTGGCCGTTCGTGCCCGGCTCGCCCCAGATCACCGGCCCGGTCGTGGTGTCGTCGATCTGCTCCCCGTCCTTGGTCACCCCCTTGCCGTTCGACTCCATGTCCGCCTGCTGCAAGTAGGCCGGCAGCCGGTGCAGGTATTGATCGTAGGGCAACACCGCGTGGGTCTCGGCGCCGAAGAAGTTGGCGTACCAGACGCCGAGGAGCGCCAGCACCACCGGGATGTTCTCGAGGAGCGCCGCGTCGCGGAAGTGCTCGTCCATCTGGTGGCCGCCGGCCAAGAGCTCCTCGAAGCGGTCCATGCCGACCAAGGTCGCTGTCGACAGCCCGATCGCCGACCACAGCGAGTAGCGCCCCCCGACCCAGTCCCAGAACTCGAACATGTTGGCGGTGTCGATACCGAACTTCGCGACCTCCTGGGTCGCGGTGCTGACCGCGGCGAAGTGCTTGGCGACCGCGGCCTCGCTGCCGAGCTTGGCGACGAGCCAGGCGCGCGCGCTCCTGGCGTTCGTCAGGGTCTCCTGGGTCGTGAAGGTCTTCGACGCGACGATGAACAGGGTGCGCTCCGGGGCGAGGCGCTTCAGGGTCTCGGCGACGTGGGTGCCGTCGACGTTGGAGACGAAGTGCGGCGTCAGGCCCTCTTGCCAGTACGGCTTCAGCGCCTCGGTCACCATCACCGGGCCGAGGTCGGAGCCGCCGATGCCGATGTTGACCACGTCGGTGATCGGCTCGCCGGTGTGGCCGCGCCAGGCGCCGCTGCGGATCCGCTCGGTGAAGGCGCGCATCTTCTCGAGCACCGCGTTCACCCCCGGCATCACGTCCTCGCCGTCGACCGCCAGCGGCCGGTTGCCCCGGTTGCGCAGCGCCACGTGCAGCACCGCGCGGCCCTCCGTGGTGTTGATCTTCTCCCCCGCGAACATCCGCGCCCGCTGCTCCGCCACCCCGGCGCGCTTCGCCAGCGCCTCGAGGAGCTGCAGCGTCGTCGTCCGCACCCGGTTCTTCGAGTAGTCGACGAACAGCGGCCCCAACCTCAGCGTCATCTTGCGCGCCCGGTCGGGGTCGGCTGCGAACAGCGCCCGCATCTCTTCGCCTTTGATCTCTCGGTGGTGGGCTGCGAGCGCTTGCCACTCGGGGGTCTGGGTGATGCGGGTCATGAGCGTTCCCTCCTCGTGATTGACGCCGACTCTCGTTCACCGTTCTGCGGCTTGCAAGATCTCAACGCCGGGCTGCCGACGTGTCGGGATCCACTTTCTGATCTTCTGGGCGTGCCCCTGACGCCGATGCGGAGGACTGACCCCCTGGGCGTGCCCCCCGCGATGCGCGGGGGTCGCCCTCCCTCCGGGCTCGGCCATTCGGCCTCGGCCGCGCCGCTCCTGCGGCGCGTCTTCGCGGCGCTCACGCGCCGCTCACCCTGCGGTCCGGCTCACGCAACACCTTCTCGCAACACCCTGACGTATGCCCGGTTCAGCTCGCGCTTGCCGATCGCATCGCGATCGGGTCTTGTCTCCCTGTGGACACGATCCCCACGGTTCGCAAGCTCGAGTGGCGGCTCGAGCAGGACCTGCCCTACGCCGCCCTCGCTGAAGAGGTCGAGCGCCGCGGCGTCGAGGCCTCGACCTTCGCTCGGGTGCTCTTGCACCGCGGCCTGCACGTCGACCACGTGCGGTTGGATCCGGGCGCGCCGCCGTCGACTCTCCCGGCGGGCGCGGTGGTGCGGGTCTATGCCTTCGTGACCGAGCCGCCGCGGCTGCCGATCGGCGCCCTGCACGTGCTCTTCGTCGAAGACGACGTCGTCGCGGTGAACAAGCCCGCGGGGATCTCGGTGCAGGGGACGCGCGCCAGCGTCGTGCTGTCGCTCGAGACCCAGTTGAAGGAGCTGCTGCAGCTCCGCTGGCTCACCCCCGCGCACCGCCTCGACCGCGAGACGAGCGGCGTGATGCTGTTCGCCGCGTCGCCGGCAGCGGCACACGCGCTCTGCCGCCAGTTCGAGAGGCGCCAGGTGGAGAAGCACTACCTGGCGTGGGTGGCGCCGCCGCCGCCGTCGGCGTCGTTCACCGTCGAGGGCTACATTTACCAGGAGTCGCACCCGCAGCACGCTCGCTACGCGCTCAGCGCGGCCCCGCGTTCGGACGGTCGGCTGAGTCGGACCGAGTTCTCGTGTTCGAGTGCTGACATCGGGCAGGCGCTCGAGGTACTTTCCCGCGACCCGATCGCACGGTCGCGCCCGCCGGTGCTACAGCGGATGCGAAGCCGCGAGCGCGCGAACGCAAGAAAGGGCGCGGAACGATCAGCTCACTGCCAACCCGCTCTTGTGCGCGCCCGGCCGCAGACCGGGCGGACGCATCAGATCCGGATCCACCTCGCCGCCGTCGGCTCGCCCATCCTCGGCGACCGGCTCTACGGCACCCCGGCGCACGCCGCCGCCGCGGCCCGGGTGCTGCTGCACGCACACGAGCTCATCATCCGACTGCCGCGCGATCGAGAGCCGCGCACGCTGTCGGCGCCGCTGCCGGCGGACTTTCGGGCGGTCGGAGCCGGCGACGGCGTCTGAACGAGCCGCCCGCGATCCTCCGGTCAGCGGGCCCGCGACCGTCGCGCTCGGAGCGGCCGGCGGCCGCCGCTACGAGCCACCAACGGGTAGCGCTCGGGATGTTCGATGCCGTCGAGGTGCAGGTCGACGTCGAGCCTCGGCCAATGCAGGTGGGCGCCGTGAAGGAGGTGGACGTCGCCGACGTCCGCGATGCTGGCGTCGGCAAACCAGGGAAAATGTCGAAAATCCAGCATCAGCTCGCGGCCGCCGACGGACAGCCACAGCGCATGCGGCGTCAAGCCGAGCACTTCCACCTCAGCCGAAATGGGAGCGCCACGCCTGGACGATCTGGGCATGATGTTCCTCCACGGCGCGCTGCATCCGCGCCAACTCGCGAGCCGCGAGGCCGGTATGACTCGCCAACGCGAGGATTGGCTCCAACCAGAACTTCGCTTCGCCGTCAGGGCACGTGACATGCACGTGCATTCGTCCTTCCTCGCGGGAGAAGAAGAAGCCCCGGTACTTGCCGGCACGGAAGACGGTCGGCGACATGCTCGGCACACTACCACAGGACAATGTGGACCGCGACGAACGGTCGGGGGCTCGGCAGGGCAATCGGGTTCTCGTTCTCTTGATTCCCGGCGGGCGCTTCGCGCCCGTCCTCCCCACCCCCACCCCGGAGCGTCGCGCGGCAGGCGCCGCTCTCGGCCCGCCCCCGGGTGGGGCGGGCAACATCGGTCCAACTCGAGAACTCGATCGCCCGGGGGGGGCCTCGGCCGCCGTCGTCGCGTCGTCGTCAGCCGCCGCTGCCGCTTGACCTCGCTCGCCCGCCCCTGCATCGTCCCTTTGGTCCACGGGAAACGGGGGCGGCGCATGGGGTTGTTTGCCAACATCAGCGAGAAGGTCGAGCGATCGATCTCGAAGAAGTTCAAGGCGGCGCTCGACACCGGCGACGGCGACAGCGCGCTGTTGGGGCTCGTCGGCAAGCTCGCGACCCGGCCGGCGCTGGCGCGTAAGATCTACGGCGAGGGCGAGGTCTTCCTGATCAAGAGCGCCCTGTTCATGAGCGGCGTGCGCCTCGACGAGTCGGCCTACGAGGCGGTGGGGACGCGGTGGAAAGAGGACCTCGGGCAGCGGCACTACGACCCGGACGCGGGCAAGCCGCGGACCCGGGCGATGCCGCATGGGATCCTGATGCCGCACGGCTTCTACATGCCGCTGACGATCTCGGCGGCGTCGCCGCTCACCCTCCGGCGCGACCATGGCGAGCTGTGCCTCTACCTCGACGACTTCTGTCTGTTCCCGGTCGCGTACGAGCCGCGGCCGAGCTACTACGACCGCCTGACCGCGAGCGGCGTGCCGATGCGGCACGTCGGCGTGCACCGCCTGCTGCGGCAGGTCCTGGTGGAGTACAACGCCTACTGCAACTTCTTCTCGCAGAAGATGCCGTGCCTGTTCTGCGGCATCGTCTCCGACCGACCGTTGTTGTCGGCGCGGCACCGAGGCAAGTTCGCGGCGACGCCCGGGGAGATCGCGGAGGTGGTCGAAGCGGCGTACGACGAGGGGGTCGCGACCGAGATGCAGGTGACCGGCGGCGTCCTGAAGGACCAGGCCGAGGTCCCCTACCTCCTCGAGGTCGGCCGCGCGATGCAGGCGCGATTGGGGGAGCAGACGATCAAGGGCAGTCAGGCGGTGCTGGCCGCCCCCGCCGATCTGGTGCAGGTCGACGCGCTCAAGGAGGCCGGCTTCGAGGGCGTGGCGTTCAACCTCGAGATCTGGAACGAAGCGCTCTGGCCCGGCATCGTGCCCGGCAAGCAGCACCTCTTGCCCCGGGACGGGTGGCTCAGAGCACTGGAGCACGCGGTAGGCGTCTTCGGCAAAGGGAACGTCGCCTCCGTCCTGGTCGCCGGCATCGAGCCGGCACGCTCGTACCTCGAAGGGGTAGAGTGGATGGCGGAGCGCGGCATCCACGCGGTGCCGATCCCCTGGACCCCGGCGCCGGGATCGGCCTTCGAAGGTCACCAGACGCCGACCGCGGCCTGGCACCTCGATCTCACGGTCCGGGTCTTGGAGCTGTGGGAGAAGCACGGCCTGAGCCCCGAGCGCCACAGCGCCGGCGGCCTGCACTACGCCGACCTCGGCCGGATGCGCGCCCACCTGCGGCGCGAGGCGGCCGAGAGCGCGAACGGCGAGATGCCGAAAGACCTGCGCCACAGCCTGGCGATCGAGGGCAAGTTGCCGGCGCTCTAGACCGTCTTCAGGTAGACGTGATCCGGCCCCCGCCCCACTCGGGGGCGGGGGATTCAGGGGGTGGGGGTGGGGAGCGACGCCGCATCGGCGGCGCGGGAATCAGATGAAGGCGAAAACGGTCTAAGAGCCGCCCGTTCGTCGAAGATCCGCCGAGCGGTCAATCTCCTCGACGCACCTGGTCGTCTCCATCGCCGAGTGCATGACGTTGCGCAGGGCGCCGCCGATCTCCGTCACCCGCGCCGTGGCGTCCTTGACCGACTTGCCGACTTGGCTGGCGTCGTCCACCACGCCGCGGACCTGTTGATGCACCGCGGCGGTGATCAGGGCGATCTCCGCCGCGGACGCGCCGGTCTGCGAGGCGAGCTTCTGCATCTCGTCGGCCACCACCGAGAACCCGCCGCCGAGGGTGGCCCCGGCGTGGCTGGCGATGATCTTGGCGTTGAACGCCAACAGCCGGGTCTGGCGGTTGACGCCCTTGATGGTGCTGAGCGCCGCGTCGATGTCGCTCGCCCGCTTGGCGAGCTCCTGGACCGACTCCGCCAAGCGCCGGACCGCGGTCTCCACGTCCTCCATGCTCTCGGCGGCGGTGACCACCGAGAGCATGCCTTCGTGGGACAAGACGTCGATGGTGTGCTGGCCGGCGACGAGGGCCGCGCCCGCGATCGCCGCGACCTTCCGTCGCCCGGCGACGGCGTCGTTCGCCGCCGCGCCCGGCGCTGCTGGCTCGCCCGCCGCCACGACTAGATGAAGAGCGTCGACGCGGAGTGGCAAGCTTCGTTGACGAACGCTCCGACGCCCGAGATCTCGATGCCGAGATCCATCAGCTCCTCCTGCTGGATGCCCAGGAGCTTCATCGACGGCTCGCAGACGGTGAAATGGATGCCGCACTCCTTGGCCATGTCCATCAGCTCGCGCAGGCTCGGGTACTTCTTCTTCTTCATCTCCCCCGCCATCATCGCCCGGCCGCCGCCCATGAAGTGCATCTGCGACAGCTTCAGCTGCTCCGGCCCGGTGGGGAGCATGAAGCCGAGCATTCGTTCCACCCAGGTCTTGCCGTTCTTGGCCTTCTTCGCCGCGTCCCGCAGCGCCACGATGCCCCAGAAGGTGAAATACATCGTGACCTCGACCCCCGAGACCGCCGCCACCGTGCCGATCTTGAAGGCGGCCAGCAGGCGGTCCAGCTCACCACTGAACACGCAGATCGTCATCTTCTTCGGCGCGGTCGCGACCGCGGCAGCAGCACTCGTCATGCAGTCTCCTTGGTTTTCAGGTCACTTCTTGGTGACCAGAGCCACGATGGTCTGGCCGTCCTGGCTGAACTCGATCTCGTTGCCGGTCATCTCGCACCAGGCCTTGGCGTCGGGCTTGAAGCACGGGTCGGTGGCCTCGACGCGCAGCACCTGGCCCGGCGTCATCGTGCGGATGAGCTTCGAGAGCTTCATCAGCGGCATCGGGCACGACAGCCCCTTGGCGTCCAACATCTGATCGGCAGTCTTGGTCATCTCGTCCTCTTGGCGGACTTGGAGCCGCTCGTCCTCCCCGGTTCCTTGGCCTTGGCTCTCTTGCCGGTTCCCGGTCCCTTGGGGGTGAGCGCCGGCGCGACCAGCCGGTTGCGCCCGCCCCGCTTCGCTTCGAGCAGGTTGCTGTCCGCCGCGCTCACCAGGTCGGTCGAGCTCGCGAACCTGCCCTCGGTCGAGCACGCGATCCCGAGGCTCACCGTCAGGGGCTCCTGGGCGCCGGCAGCGGTGCGCTCGATGACCGTGGTCCTGATACGCTCCGCCACCGCCGCCGCCTGGTCGGCGGGGGTGTGCGGCAAGCCGACCACGAACTCGTCGCCGCCATAGCGGCCGACGAAATCCACCTGGCGGGTGGTCTCGCGCAGCACCGCCGCCACGGCCACCAGCGCCTGATCGCCGGCGACGTGACCGACCCTGTCGTTGATGGTCTTGAAGTTGTCCACGTCCAGCATGATCACCGCGAGCGGCAGCTCGTAGCGCTGGGCCTCGTGAAAGCGCAGCGCGAGCGTGGTGTTGAGCTGGCGGCGGTTCAAGACCCCGGTCAACGGATCGGTCACCGAGAGGATCTTGATCTTCTCGAGCGCGGCCTCGAGCTGGGAGTTCTGCTCCTCCACGCGGCGCACGTAGGTGGACAGCTCGTCATTCAATCGCCGGCGCTCCATCTCGATGCGAAAGTTCTTCAGCGACTTCTGCAACACCACCGGCAGCGTGGAGTGATAGGCGCCGACCTTGACCACGTAGTCATAGGCGCCGGCCTCGATGGCGGCGGTGGCGAGCTCGAGGTCGTTCTCGCCGGTGACCATCACCACCGGGATCTCGACTCGCCCGAGGATCTTCTCGAGCAGCTCGAGACCGCGGATGTCCGGCAAGCGATAGTCCAGCGCCACGACGTCGAAGGTCTTCAGGTCTTTGGCGAGCGCCGCCTCACCGGTGGTGACGTGCACCACGTCGAAGGCCTGCGGCGCCGTCGACAGGGCATCGGTCGCGAGCATCGCGGCGTCGAGGTCGTCCTCGACCATCAGGACCCGCACCCGGGCCGCCGCGTTGTTGGGTTGTTCTGCGGCCGCAAGCGCCATCATACCAGCTCCTCGTGTGGGTCGCGTGGCGGCGGTTGTCGGCTCGGAACGGTGAACGAGAACACCGATCCGACGCCCACTTCAGAATCGACCCATATCTCACCGCCGTGCGTCTCGACAATCCGCTTCACCGCCGCCAGGCCCACGCCCTTACCGTCCACCCCCGCGGTCACCTTGTTGGCGACGCGGTAGAACACGCCGAACACCTTGTGCTGGTCGTCCTTGGGGATGCCGATGCCGTTGTCGCGCACCGCGAAGCGCGCCCCGGCGGGCGTGACCTCGGCGGTGATCTCGATCCGGCAGCGGCGGTCCGCGGCGCGGTACTTGATGGCGTTGTCGAGGAGGTTCTGAAAGACCTGGCGCAGACGTATCGGCTGACAGACGACTACCGGCAACGGCTTCGGGACGACGATCTCGACGCCGTGGCGCTCGGTCTCGGCGGCGAGGGTTTCGATCGCGGCCTGCGCCAACGCGCCGCTGTCGGTGGCTTCCGGTGGCTGGCCCATCCGGCCGAGGCGCGACAGGTTCAAGAGCTCGTTGACGTAGTCTTGCAGCGTGTGGGCGTTGGCGCCGATCCGATCCAGGCGCTCGCGCACCGTCGCGGAAAGCTCCGGGCCGCCGTGCTTGATGACGAAGTCGATGTGGCCGGAGATGTTGCGCGCCGGCGCCTGCATGTCGTGGGAGATCGTCCGCAAGAACTCCTCCTTCTCCTCCATCACGCTCTTGAGGCGCTCGTTCATGTGCTCCAGGCCCTGTTTGGCCGCCGTCAGCTCCGCGTTGAGGCGGGCGAGCTCCTCGTTTTTCTCTTCCAGGTCGACCATCAGCTCCGTGGTGCGGGCCACGGTCTTGGCGAGCGCCGCACTGAGGTCCTCGACGCCGACGTCGGGACCGCAGGGTCGCAGCAGCGGCTCGTTCGCCTTGCTCACATCGAGTCTCCGTGGTGGGCGGCGCCCACGTCGGTGCGTATCTGCCGAGTATGCCACAACTCGATCTCGGGGCGCCAACGCTGCCGCGGCTGTGTGCGCGTCGCCGGGTCGCTCACCCGGCGGTGCACACGTCAGCCAGGATCCGCAGCGCCGCCACCGCGACCACGACCGCCAGGCCGCGCCGCAGCCACGCCGCCTTGACCTTGTGGCTCAACAGCCCGCCGAGCTGCGCGCCGGGCACCGCTCCCAACACCAGACACGCCGCGAGCAAGAAGGGGATCTGGTGGGTCGCCGCCTTGCCCGCGAAGCCCGCGAACGAGGCCAAGAAGGCGATGGCGAGGTTGCTGCCGACCACCACCCGGGTCGGGAGCTTCAACACCTGCAGCATCAGGGGCACCAGCAAGAACGAGCCGCTCTGGCCCACCATGCCGCCGAGGCACCCCATGCCGGCCCCGATGAGCACCGCGAGGCGGGTGTCGAAGGCGCAGGTGTTGGCATCGGTCACGGTGTCGGCGTCGTCCTTCGGAAACGCCATCAAGACCGCCGCCGCCGCCGCCAGACCGGCGAAGACGACGAGGAGCGTCGCGTTCGCGACCCAATGCGACGCCAACGCCCCCAACGACGCGCCGACGAAGATGCTGCCGCCCATCCACAGGACGAGGCGGGTGTGGACCATGCCGAAGGTCCGATGCCGCAGGGTGCCGGAGAGACAGGTGGCGAGCGAATGGGTGATGGTGAGCCCGGCCGTCGCCTTCATGTCGAGGTTGCCGACGCCGACGAGCGGCGGCAGATACAGCAAGGCCGGCGCCAGCACGATGCCGCCGCCGATGCCGAGGATGCCGCCGACCACGCCGACGCCGACGCCGAGGCCGACGACCAACGCCATCAGCCCGAGGGTAGGCTCGGTCATCACGGGGCTAGGGGACGATTTCGATGCGGCCGGGCTGTTGGCCGTCCACGATCTCGCCGATGTCGACGGCGCAGGCGGTGCCGGCCGCCGCGAGCGCGGCGATCAGACGCGCGCTGTCTTGCGCCGGGACCGCGAACAGCAGGCCGCCCGAGGTCTGGGCGTCGACCAGGATCAGGACGTCGTCGTCGCTGACCCCGGCGGCGACGTCGACGTAGGCCTTGGCCGCCTTGAGGTTGCGACGCGAGCCGCCCGGCACCATGTCCGCCTGCACCAGGTCGCGCAGGCCGGTGAGGAGCGGCACCCGCGCCACCGAGATCCGGGCGCTGATCCCGCCCTGGCCCACCATCCCGTGCAGGTGGCCGACCAGCCCGAAGCCGGTCACGTCGGTGCACGCGTGCACGGTGACGCCGGCGGCCGCCTCGGCGGCGCTCCGGTTGAGAGTGGCGAGGAGCGCGTAGAGCACCTCGGGGGCGGCGGCGGTCGGATGGCCGGCCCGGATCGCGGTGGTCATGATGCCCGAGCCCAAGGGCTTCGTGAGCACCAACCGATCACCCGGTCTCGCGCCGACGTTCTTCCAGATCTTGTCCGGGTGCACCTCGCCGACCACCGACAAGCCATACTTGGGCTCGGCGTCGTCGACCGTGTGCCCGCCGACGATCGCGATGCCGGCCTCGGCCGCCTTGTCGGCGCCGCCCTTGAGGATCTCGCCGAGCGCCGAGAACGGCGCCGTGGGGTTCGCGCGCGGGAAGCCGACGATGTTGAGGGCGCACAACGGCTTGCCGCCCATCGCGTAGACGTCGGAGAGCGAGTTGGCGGCGGCGATGCTGCCGAACCAGTAGGGGTCGTCGGCGATCGGGGTGAAGAAGTCGACCGTCAGCACCAACGCGCGGTCGTCCGACAAGCGATACACCGCGGCGTCGTCCGAGGTGTTGGTGCCGACGAGCACCCGTGGATCGGTGATTTCGGGCAGGCCGCTCAAGACTTGAGCGAGGTCCTCAGGACCGATTTTCGACGCTCAACCCGCGCAGTGCGATAGCTGGGTCAGCCGCGTTTCACTCTTGGCCATCGTGGGCTCCTTTGTGATCTACTACAAACCGTAGCATGACGGATCGAATGCGTAAAATGCATTCAGCTGATATACGGCATGCAGAGAACACATCGTTGGAGGTGCGGACGTGAACCCGGCTCATCTGCGGACATTCCTGGCGGCCGCCGAGTCGTTGAGCTTCACCAAGGCGGGACGCCGGCTCGGTCTGTCGCAGCCCGCGGTGTCGCGGCAGGTCGCGCAGCTGGAGCACGAGGTGCAGACGCCGTTGTTCGAGCGGTTGGGCCGGGGCCTGTACCTGACGGCGGCGGGGCGGGCGCTGGTGGTCGACGCTCGGGCGCTGCTCGCCGGTTACGAGCGCCTCCTGGAGGCGGTGCGGGCGCGGCACGGGGGGGCGTCGGCGCGTCTGCGGGTCGGGGCGAGCACGACGCCCGGGCTCTACCTGCTCCCCGGGGTGCTCGCCGAGCTGCGGCGGCGGCACGCCGGGATCGACTGCCAGCTGGTCATCGACAACTCGGACGCGGTGGTGATGAAGCTCGTCGCCAACGAGCTCGACCTCGGGGTGATGGGTGTGCGGCCGGGCTCGCACGGGCTCAGGGCGCGCGCGGTCGCCAAGGACGAGATCGTCTGCGTCGCCGCGGCCGACCATGGGCTCGCGAGGCTGTCGGACATCGCGGTCGCGGCGCTTCAGGGCGAGACCTGGATCGTGCGCGAGCCGGGGTCGGCGACGCGCAAGGCCTGGGACCATTGGTGCCGGGCGCGGCGGTTGCGACCGCAGCGGGTGATCGAGGTTCGCTGTCCCGAGGCGGTGCGGCAGCTGGTCGGCACCGGGGTGGGGATCTCCTTCATCTCGACGATGGCGCTCGCGAGCCACGGCGAGGACGGAGGGCTCGCGGTCTTGTCGGTGCCGAAGCTGCGCGCCAGCCGCAGCCTCTACCTCGTCCGTCACGTCGACAAGCACGTGACGCCGGCGATGCAGGTGTTCTCCGAGATCCTCGCCCGTGCTCCAGCGGAGGTGGCCGCGCGCTAGCGACGGCGCCGGCTCCCGGCGGCCTCGACCGGTGGCGCATCCAGACCGGCGTCGACTTAGGCCTCGAACCCCAGGAACGCGCTCGCCACCAAGATGACGACCGCGACTTTGAGGCAGGTCTCGCATAGAGCGCGGCGTCGCGCTCGGGTCGCGAAGAACTGCTTCGCTCTTTCGGCGTCCGGTGGCGCGCCCGGGCTGAAGGTCGCGAACAGCTCCCGCAGCTTGGGATTGAGCCTGAAGAAGATCACGAACATGATCCCCATCATCGCGACGATGGCGATCAGCTTGGTTGCCAGTGCCACCGTGGCCACCGTACCGAGCGACCGTAGGGTGCCGGTGAAGAGGTGATGGCTGAGCGGCAGGCCGATGCCGGTGAGCCACAGGGTGGTCATGAAGCCGATGCAATAGGGCACGTTGCCCTGCAGCGTGTCTTCCACGACCTTGTCGAGCTCGTAGTACAGCTTCGGGCCGTACTGACCGCGTTTGGCCACCAGGGCGACGTTGTAGAACGGCGCGGCGGCGCACCCCGCGAGGGCGATGTTGTGGAACGCCAGCAACAACGAGTGAATGATCTGCTCGGTCATCAGGATCTCCTGGTGTTGGGAAAACCACGGCAGGGGAGGGGCAAGCCCCTCGACGTGCGCGGGGGTCAGGGGCAATCTTCGACGCTCAACTTGCAGAAGGCCACGACCACCTCAGCCGCCGCGGCCGGCGCTGGATCTCGGCGAGCCCCATCCTCATACGCGACGAAGAATAGCACAGCGCCATGGATGCTGAAGATGCATTCTAACTATGTAACACATGCAATGATTGCATCGAGAGAGCGGCGCCGGGCTCGCGTTGCCGGACGCGCGGGAGGCGCGTGCATGGCGTCATTCGGCGTCTCCCAACGCGAGATGACCGCTCGATTCATCCTCGACGCCGCCTAGGTCGAAGCGGAGCCGCGTTGCGTGGGCCGGCACCGCCGGTTATCTTCTCAAGGTTCAGATCGCGGAGGATCCATTCATGATCGACCGCAAGCCAAGCAGACCGCCGGCTGCAGCCTGACCACCGCGTGACGACGCCGCGGTCCGCCGGCGCCAAGCGATCGACGCGACGACGGTTGTGCCCGCGGTGGCGACGCCGCCCGGCCGTGGCGGCGACGCGATTCGAGCTGCGATCCGCAGGAGGTACGCCGAAGCGTCGGCGTCGGTCGCGGGGATGTTCGGCTACCCCACCGGCAGAGAAGGCGCAGAGCTCCTGGGCTATGAACCGAGCATCTTGTCGGGCGCCCATCCCGGCTTGCTGCGGTCATTCTGCGGCGTGGGCAACCCGTTCTCGCTCGGGGAGATCCCGAAGGGCGCGGTGCTGCTCGACTTTGGCTGTGGCGCGGGCTTCGATCTCTTCGTCGCGAGCCGGCTCGTGGGCCCTGCCGGCCGTGCGGTCGGCGTCGATCTCACGTGGGAGATGGTGGCCTGCGCCCGAACGAACCTCGCCGCTGCCGGTGCCGCGAACGGCGAGGTCGTGCACCTTGACTCCGGGACGCTGCCTTTTCCTCGCGAGTCGTTCGATGTCGTGATCTCGAACGGGGTCATCAACCTCTGCCCTGACAAGTTGGCGACCTTGCGGGAGCTCGCGCGGGTGCTCCAGCCGGACGGTCGGCTCCAGCTCGCCGACGTCATTCGCGAGGACGGCGCGCCGGCGGCGCCGCCCGATGACCCAGACGCATGGGCCCAGTGAGTGGGTGGTACGATCCCGGTCCGGGATCAAATGACGTTGATGGAGGAGGCCGGGCTCACGGCCACAGCGTTTGCCGGGACCACGGGATTTCGCACCTCACCGACTACCCTCGGCGCTCTCTTCTCTGCGCGGAAGCCGGGATAGCGCTCGCCGAACACCGCGCCCATGGTGCCCGGCCGACGGTGCCCTGCCAGGCAGGGCGCTGGGAAGTGCCAGGCAGGCGGCGGCGCCCAACAACAGAAGTCGCGCAGGCCGACGGACCTCAGAGGTACGGGTGGACGTCGTCGAACTCCGACGAGTCGATGAGCGAGTCGACCACGAGCTGGTATTCGCCGGCGCTCGGTGCCAGCCACCCGCGACGGGACGTCTTCGCTGCTGCGCGTCAGTCACCACTAGGGTGCTGGGCGCAGTTGGCGTCAGCAACGTCGGCGCGGTCAAACTTCTGAATGACCAGACAGGACTTCTTCTTCCCGCACTCCTGCAAGGAGACGGAGGCGAACGTGGGCGTCTTCTTCTCGCGTGGCAGACGGAACATGGCGCGGGCCGCCTCGTCGGTCTCGATGCCGGCGAAGGCCAACGTAACGGTCTGGAGCTCGCCGTGCTCCCAGCCCAAGGTGATGTTCTCCAGCTTGGCGTGAACCTTCTTGACGGTCTTCGCCGCGAACTGCGGTCCGGCGCGGTAGCGCTCAGGATCGCCGCACGGATCGTCGGCGATGTCGTGCACGGGGCTGGTACAGCCCCACTTCTTGTCGCGCGCTCCGAACGTCCTCTCCAGATAGCAGCCGAAGTCGTAGGGGTTCATCTCGAACCACGCCGTGACGTTTTCATCGGAAGCCTTCGGCGCCACGGCGGCCAGAAGTCCAGCGAGCAGAACGAGCGTCATCACGACCTCCCTCTTGTCATGACTGCGAGTGACGACCTCCGATAGCAGATCGTGACGGCCGGCGTCGATGGTCGAGCGCGCACGGCAGGGCGATCGAGCTCCACGCCAGCCTCTACACCTCGCTCGGTGGCGATATCCTCGGCGGCACGCCGCAAGACGTGTTCGACCGCCTAAGGCTGATCGAGCCGTTCTTGCTGGGCTCGGGCTCCGCCGCTGCCGCCGATCTGGCGTACCTCGCCGTTCTTGGCGACGCGTTGCCGTTGAGCTTCGACAAGTGGCGCGACGCGCTCCGCCTCGGCCCGGTCGTCGGCTACCTCGGCACCGATATCCACCGCAACGTCAACGTCAGTCCGGTGTGCACCGGCAGCGCCGAGACCGCGTGTCGCTTCCTCGCCGCGCTCCACCCGGGCGCGCTCGCTCTGCTGTTGAGCGGCGGTCCGGTCATGATGGTCGACGGCGATCGCTTGGACTCCTACGACCGCGGCATGCGTTGGCTGCAAAACCGGGTGCTGGCCCGAGAGCTCACGCCGCAGGCGCTCCGCGATGCTATCCGGGTCGGACGAAGCTACGGCATCTGGACCGTGTTCGGCGACGCGCCGGGGTTCTCGGCACGACCCTCATCGAAGAGGTGACCGGCTTGGGCAGCGTGCTCGAAACGACCGTCAGCGAGGTCGGAGCCTACCACGCCGAGGTCTGGATCCGGCCACGCCACCTCACCGCCGCTCTCGCCGCCGCCGCCGCGCTCGCGAGCGCCGAGTACCGGTGGATCATCACCAACCCCATCTGGGTGGTGACGCCATAAGTCGTTGATAATATTTGATGTTCTAGGACAGCGGCCGCCTCAGGCCGCGGCCTTCTCGGGATGGAAATCGTGCGGGTGGAGGGGAGGCAAGACCACCGGCTGCGAGTGGGCGAGCACCGTCCGTCGCGGCCGTCGCGCGCGGTTGATGCGCGCCGGCGCGAACGCACGCAGCGCGAGATAGCGCACGCCGTACCAGGCGTACATCACGAGGAACACGATCAGGATTGCTGCTGCGGCGACGAGGACTTTGACGAACTTCACATCGGGTTGCATGATATTTGCTTCGTTGCGGCTCGCGGCGGCGCTGAACCGTAATGCCTCCTGATTTTAATGCTGTGCAAATCGCGTGCCCCAAGGCCACGAGAACAAAAACACTATAGATATTATCTGGTTGTATTTTATGGACGGTGCGTGTTTCGGCGCCGATCTGACATTTTGATCAGATCGTGAGAAATTTTGACGATTATTGTCCACGGGGGACCGCCCGCCGCGAGAAGATTCTCGGCGAAAACAAGGCGTTGTGGCGCGGCTCGTCCCCCGTGGGCCCCACGCTCAGGACCGGCAAAGCCGGATCCTTCGCGTCTATCTTTGGGGGCGGACAAAGACCGACGCCAGCGCCGACAGCGCCAGGATGCCGACTACGATCGAGAGTGAGATCTGGACCGGGATCTTGACGAAGTCGGTGATCACCATCTTGACGCCGACGTAGGCCAGGACCACGCCGAGGCCGAGCTTCAAGTAGCGCATGCGATCGATGATGCGGGCGATCAGGAAGTAGAGGGCGCGCAGGCCGAGGATCGCGAAGATGTTGGAGGTCATCACGATGAACGGATCGGTGGTGACCGCGAGCACCGCGGGGATCGAGTCGACCGCGAACACGATGTCGGTGGTCTCGATGACGATGAGCACGAGCAACAGCGGTGTCGCGAGCCAACGACCGTCGCGGCGGGTCAGGAACTGCTGGCCGTCGTAGGCCGGTGTCAGCGGCAAGAAGCGGCGGGCGAGCTTCAGCACCGGGTTGTTCTCGGGCTCGACCTTCTCGTCGGAGGCGAACAGGATCTTGACCCCGGTCACGATCAGGAACGCGCCGAGGACGTAGATGACCCAGTGGAACATGCTGATGAGCGCGGTGCCGACGAAGATGAAGGCGCCGCGGATCACGATCGCGCCCAGGATCCCCCAGAACAGCACCCGGTGCTGGAGCTCGCCCGGCACCGCGAAGTAGTTGAACAACACGAAGAACACGAACAGGTTGTCGACCGACAGCGCCTTCTCGATGATGTAGCCGGTCAGGAACTCGAGGCCGGAGATCTTGCCGGCCTGAGCGTAGACGAAGGCGTTGAAGGCGAGGGACACCGCGACCCAGATCGCGCTCCACACCGCGGCCTCGCGCGCGCCCACGGTGTGGGCCTTGCGCTGCGCCACCCCGAGGTCGACGGCCAGCATCGCGACCACGACCACGGTGAACGCCAGCCACATCCACCACGACGCCACAGTGTGAATCATCAGACCTCGTCCCAGGGTGGGTGCAAAAGACGCTTCCTACACGGCCGGCGCCGCGGGCGCCAGGGCATGGCGGCGCGGCCCTGACAAGACTCTTGCACCCGACAGGGAGAGGCAGGATGGTAGCGGCGATCATCGAGTCGACGCCCAAAGACCAGGGATCGGGAGGCCTTCATGTTCCGTGCACTCCTACCGCGCGACACCAGCTTCTTCGACTTCTTCGAGAAGCACGCGGCGCTGACCGTGGAGGGGGCCAAGGAGTTCTTGGCTTTGACCAACAACAGCTCGGACCTCGACTCGCGTGTCCGGCGGGTGAAAGAGATCGAGCACGAGACCGACGTCATCACCCACCAGTGCGTCGAGGCGCTGCACAAGACCTTCATCACCCCCATCGATCGCGACGACATCCACCGCCTGATCAGTCGGATGGACGACGTCATGGATCTGCTCGACGCCGCCGCCGAGCGCATCAAGATGTACGAGATCCGAGTCTTCACCCGCGAGCTCAAGACCTTCGCCGAGATCCTGGTGCACGCCACCCTGCTCGTCGAGCGCGCCGTCAAGGGCCTGCGCAACCTCAAGGCCTCCGAGGAGATCTTGAAGTGCTGCATCGAGATCAACCGCCTCGAGAACGACGCCGACGCCTTGTTTCGCACCTGCATGGCGCAGCTGTTGAACCAGGAGAAGGACGCCATCGTCATCATCAAGTGGAAAGAGGTCTACGAGACCCTGGAGTTCGCCACCGACCGCTGCGAAGACGTCGCCAACATCGTCGAAGGTATCCTCTTGGAGCATGCCTGAGCCATGACCTCCGTGATGTGGATGGTCGTCATCGGCACGGTCGTCGCCGCGCTGGTCTTCGACGTGATCAACGGCTTTCACGACGCCGCCAACTCGATCGCCACGGTGGTCTCCACCCGCGTGCTGTCGCCGCGGGTCGCGGTGTTGTGGGCGGCGTTCTTCAACTTCATCGCGATGCTGGTGTTCGCGCCGAAGGTGGCGGACACGATCTCGAAGATCGTCAAGATCAACGCCGCTGACCATGCCTACGTCTACGTGGTCTTGTGTGGCCTGTTGGGCGCGATCGTCTGGGATCTCGTCACTTGGTGGTGGGCGCTGCCGACCAGCTCGTCGCACGCGCTCATCGGTGGTTTCGCCGGCGCCGGCGTGGCCTACGCCGGCTGGGACGTCCTGCGGTGGGAGAAGCTCCTCGAGGCGGTGAAGTTCATTCCGTTGGCGCCGCTCATCGGTTTCGGCGTCGGCCTGGTCCTGATGCTGACCGTCTACTGGCTGTTCCGCCGGTGGCGGCCGGCCCAGGTCGACAAGCTCTTTCGTCGCGGGCAGCTGCTCTCCGCGGCGCTCTATTCGCTCGGCCACGGCGGCAACGACGCCCAGAAGACCATGGGGATCATCGTGGCGCTCTTGGTCGCCTCCGGCGCCATGAACGCGGACGTCGAGCTGTCCCTCATGGATCCGTCGACCTTGTGGATCATCCTCAGCTGTCACGCCGCGATGGGTATCGGCACCGCCCTCGGCGGCTGGCGCATCGTCCGCACCATGGGGATGAAGATCACCAAGCTCAAGCCGGTAGGGGGCTTCTGCGCCGAGACCGGCGGCGCGTTCACGCTGTTCTTCGCCACCCACCTCGGCGTCCCGGTGTCCACCACCCACACGATCACCGGCGCGATCATCGGCGTGGGCTCGATCACCAACCTCTCCGGCATCAAGTGGGGGGTGGCGGGCCGCATCGTCATCGCCTGGCTGGTGACGATCCCGGCGTCCGCCGTGGTCGCCGCCGGCGGCCTCTACCTCGCGCGGCGGCTGGTCGGTTTCTAGCAGCCATGGACGCGGTGCTCCTGGCGCGGATCCAGTTTGCCCTCAGCGTGGGCTTTCACTACGTCTTCCCGCTGCTCACCATCGGCATGGCGGTGGTGCTCGTCTACCTCGAGGCGATGTACGTCTGGAAGCGCGAGCCCGCTTACGAGCGCGCCGCCAAGTTCTGGACCGGGATCTTCGCGTTGAACTTCGCGATCGGCGTCGCGACCGGCGTGGTGTTGGAGTTTCAGTTCGGCACCAACTGGGCGGCCTATTCGCGCTTCGTCGGCGACGTCTTCGGCTCGGCGCTCGCCGCCGAAGGCATCTTCGCGTTCTTCCTCGAGTCCGGCTTCCTCGCGGTGCTGGTGTTCGGCTGGGAGCGGGTGTCGACCGGCATGCATCTGTTCGCGACCGTGATGGTGGCGCTCGGCTCGATGTTCTCGTCGGTCTGGATCGTCGCCGCGAACTCGTGGCAGCAAACACCGGCGGGGCACCACCTGGTGCCGGTGCTGGCGCGCGGCGCGCCGCTCACGGTATCGGGCGCGCCGGTGCTGCGCGCCGAGGTGGTGGACTTCTGGCAGGTGGTCTTCAACCCGTCGTTCGTCGATCGGCTGACGCACGTGCTCGTCGGCGCCTTCATCCTCGGCAGCTTCTTCATCATGAGCATCTCGGCCTACTACCTGTTGCGCGGCCGGCACCTGGAGTTTGCCCGGCGATCGTTCTCGGGCGCGTTGATCTTCGCGACCCTGGGCTCGATCTCGGCCCTGGTCTCCGGTCACGCACAGGCGAACACGGTCTACGCCCATCAGCCGGCGAAGCTCGCCGCCTTCGAGGGCCACTATCGCTCCGGTCCGGCTGATCTGAGCGTCTGGGGATGGCCCAACGACGACGCCCAAACGCTCGACTGGAAGCTCGCCATCCCCGGCGGCGTGAGCCTGCTGGTCACCGGCAGCCGCACGGGCCCGGTCGACGGCCTAGACCGTTTCCGTCCCGAGGACCGGCCGCCGGTGCTGTTGCCGTTCGCCACCTACCATCTGATGGCGGGGCTCGGGGCGTTCTTCATCGCGCTGACGCTCTTCGCCAGCTTCCTGAGGATCCGCGGCCGGTTGTACGACAGCCGCTGGCTGTTGTGGGTGTTCGTGTTCGCCGTCCTGTTGCCGCTCGCCGCCAACCAGGCCGGCTGGGCCGCCGCCGAGGTCGGCCGGCAACCGTGGGTCGTGCATCCGCCGGTGCCGAGACTCGCCGACGGCAGCCTCGCGACCGACGCCAGCGGCGTCGTGCGCTACGACGAGGCCCAGGGACTGCGCACCACGCGCGCGGTGAGCAAGGCGGTCACCGCCGCACAAGTGGCGGGCTCGCTCGCGGGGTTGGCGGTGGTCTACCTCGGGCTGCTGGCGGTGTGGCTGATGCTGCTCAACGCCAAGATCCGCAAGGGCCCGGCGCCGGATGTCCAAGACGCCGGCGACGGTCACATGGGCTTCATCGCCGCCGCGGCGGCGGGCGCCAAGACGCCGGGCGGGCTCGCCGACGGCGCCGGCGACGCCGACCCCCGGAGCCGAACGTGAGCCCCGACACCTTGGCCGTCATCTGGTTCGTGCTCTTGGGCTTCCTGCTCATCGGTTACGCGGTCCTCGACGGCTTCGATTTGGGGGTCGGCATGTTGCACCCGATCGTCGCCAAGAGCGACGTCGAGCGCCGTCTGTTCTTGAACTCCATCGGGCCGCTGTGGGACGGCAACGAGGTCTGGCTGGTGACCTTCGGCGGCGCGCTGTTCGCGGCGTTCCCGCCGGTCTACGCCACGGTGTTCTCCGGGTTCTACGCCGCGCTGATGCTGCTGCTGTTGGCGTTGATTGTCCGCGCGGTGTCGATCGAGTTTCGCAGCAAGCGGCCCGAACCGCGCTGGCGGCGGTTCTGGGACTGGTGCTTCGCCGCCGGGTCGTTCGCGGCCTCGCTGCTCTTCGGCGTCGCGGTGGGCAACGCGATGTTGGGCATCCCGCTGGACGAGGCGGGCGACGCCACGCTGGCCTTCGTCGACCTGCTGAACCCCTACGGTCTGCTCGTCGGCGGCCTGACCGCGGCGACGTTCTGCCTGCACGGCGGGATCTTCTTGTGGCTGAAGCTCGAGGGCGAGCTGCGCGACCGGTTGCGGCACTGGTTGTGGCGCGGCTTCGGCGCCTTCCTGCTGCTCTACTTGTTCGCGACCATCTTCACGTTGATCCTGTTGCCGAACGCGACCACCAACTTCGCGCGTTTCCCGGCCGCGTTCGTCGTCGTGGTCGTGGACGTCGTCGCGATCGTCAACATCCCGCGCTGTCTCTATTGGCAGAAGCCCGGCGAGGCGTTCATCTCCAGCGCCGTCGGCATCGCCGGCCTGGTGGCGCTATTCGGGCTGGCGCTGTTTCCGAACCTGGTGACCGCCAACAACGATCCGACCCTGAGCCTCACGGCCTTCAACGCCGCCTCGAGCCCGCGCACCCTCGGCAACATGTTGATCGTGGCCGCGGTGGGCATGCCGCTGGTCCTCACCTACACCGTCGTCGTCTATCGGGTGTTTCGCGGCAAGGTCCGGCTCTCGGAGCACAGCTACTAGATCGAGGGCGGCGCGCAGGCCGGCGAGCATCCCGGCCCCGGAGCTGTGACCGACCGCCAACAGGGCCCGCTCACGGCGGCAGACGGCTCGCCGCGAGGGGCAGGGCGCGGCCAGCGTCGTCAGGAGCGCCAAGAGCGGCTCGGCGTAGCTGCCGCTGCATGCAGCGCCGACGAGCTCGGCCGCGAGGCGCGTCGTGCGCCGCGGTGTCAGGGCCGCGAGGCGCTGCACAAGGTGCGCCCGCAATCGGGCGGCCGGCGCGGCGGCGTCGCGCATTAGATCCAGCCCGGCGAGGGCGCCGATGATGACGTCGTCGCCTTGCGGCGTCAGCCCCTCGCCGACGCCGCTCAGATCGGCGAGCCCGATCAGATCTCCATCCCGGGCGAAGGCGGCGACGGCGGTGGCGAGAGGCGCGGCGAAGAGCGGCCGCGCCTTGTCGGCTGGATCGATGTCTCGGACCAGGTGGTGCCGGAGCGCGAGGCGCGAGCTGGGACGGACGCCGAGCACGAGCTCGCGCGCTGTGACGCTCTCGAGCGAGAGGCACCACGCGGCGCGCGACGGCGCGGCGCCGGCGATCCGGAGTGTCCGGCCGTCACCGGCCAGGCGATCGCCGACCGCTAGGTGAGGCAGGGATCCGGGGACCGCCAGCGCCCAGGGATGAAGCGGTCCACCCTCAAAGAGCAGCGCCACGACCGGGCCGTCGTCCATGCGGAGCATCGCCCCATGGGTGTGGACCGCGACGACGCTACCGGTCGCGAGCCGGCAGAGACAGCTCAGGGCCGGGCGGCCGGCAGCGGCCGGCGCGGGGCGGGCGCGCCGACGGGGTACCACGGCTCTCTTGGACGGGGCCAAGGTCGATCTCCGCCGCTCCCGGGGATCCGGGGGCCGGGGGCAGTAGAGCACCTCGCCGGTCTCGCTGCCAGAGGGGTGATGGTCCAAGAGCGGCGAGGTCGGGTGGCCCTCAGAGGACGTAGGCGAGCGTCAGGGTCGCCCGCCAATTGTCGAAGCTCCAACGGACGTCGTACTGCCGCGCGGCCGGGAACACCCCGGGCTCGTAGGGCGGGAAGCTGGTGCGTCTCCCGGCGTAGCGGAGGGTGGCCGAGAGGCTGCAGGCGTCGGAGAGCTGCAGGCGCGGGCCGACGAAAGCCGAGGCGCGGTGATCGAAGCGCCGTTCACCGCCCCGAAGCGCCGGGTGTCCGGGGCCCTCGGCGTAGCTCTCCGGGCCGTACCGCCGCCAGTGGAGCGAGCCACCGACGCCGACCTCGAGGCGCGCGTGCGGACGCAGGCGCAGCGCCAGCCAGGGGTGGTGGCCGGTGAACGAGTAGTATCCGGCGAAGATGTCGTCGACGATCTCGAAGCCGTAGCCGCCCCGCACCACGGCGCCCAGGCTCTGGAGCGCGACCTCGGCGCTGAGCCCGGGCTCGACGCCGCGCAAGGTCTGCAGCGGGTTTCCGGGCAGGCCGCCGGCGTTGGCGTGGGTCAAACCCGTGCCGCGGTCCCGCGCGAAGGTGAAGAAGTAGCGCCTCTGGAACGCTGCCGCGCTGACGCCGAGCTTGAGGCCGCCGGTTCGCCAGGTGGCGCTCAGCGTCGCGGCGTGCTCGCCGTGATCCGCCGGCACCAGGTGGTTTGGCGCCACGAAGGGGTCGAAGGTCGGATCCTGGCGGTAGACGACGAGGGCGTAGAGGTAATCGGCGTGCAGCCAGAGGCCGGAGGCCGGGTTGGCGTCGATGCCCCCGCGGACCTTGCGGCGCCAATAGCTGTAGCGATCGGTCGGCGCCAGGCCGCCGTCTTGCTGCGGTTGGTAGAGGTCCGGCCAGTCCGGACGCCGGACGCCGCCGACGCCGGCGCCGACGGTGAGCGCCAGAGAACGGTCGGGCTTGAATCGGAGCTCGCCGTCGATCGTCGCCCGCGACTCCACGAGCGCGGCGCCGAAGGTCTGGCGGTGGCGGGCCGAAAACGGCAGCGACAGCCGGAGCTTCGAGAACCGCGCCGTGGGCACGCCGTCGACCGCGAGCTCGGTCAACGCGCCGTCCGCGCGCCGCACCCCCTGCCCCCTGAAGGCGCCGCCGGTCACCTGCAGCCGTCCCTGCAGCCCGAGGCGGATTGGACCGGCCCGCCCCTTGATGCCGGCCGCCGCCCGCGGCCGCGGTCTCTGGGCGGGCTCGCCGGTCGCCGTGCGAGGGGCGGACGCCGCCGGTTCGGGCGGCGCCTCGACCTCGGAAACCACCTGGTCCTCGGCGGCGGCCTCCAGCTGCGCGCCGGAGTCGTCGGCGGGAAGCTCTGCGGCGGCCACACCTCGCGCCGTCGTGGCCAGTGCCATCACGATGACGAGCCGCGACCGCGTCATGCTCGGCTCAGCACCCGTTGTTGGCCATGTAGGTCTGCGCGGAGCCGATGTAGGTGCTGGCGGGATAGCTGGCCTGGAGGTTGGCGAGCGCGGTGCCGGCCTCGCCGCAGCTCCCCTGGTCCACGTAGATCCTGACCTCGTAGTAGACGGCGTTGTCGGCGTACTGGCTGGCCGGGAACGCGCTCACCAGGGTCTGGAAGTCCGCCAGCGCGGTGCCGAGCTCCAAGAGTCCATAGCGCGAGCGGCCGGTGTAGTAGCGGGCGTCGTCCTCGTAGGTCGACATCGGGGTGAAGAGCACCCGCTGGAACGGGGGGATCGCGTCGGTGAACAGCCCCTGGTCGAAGTACGACCTGCCGAGGTAGTAGCGCCCGTTGTCGAGATAGGTGCTCTGCGGGAAGGCGCTTTCGAGCGTCACGAGCTCCTGGGTCGCGGCGACGAGGTCGCCGGCCTCATAGTAGCTGCGCCCGACGTAGTACTGCGCGTTGTCGGCGTAGAGGCCGGCCGGCTCGAGCACCAGGGACGCCCGCAGCTGGGTGACGGCGTGGGTGTAGTCGGCGAGGTGAAAGTAGCAGCGGCCGGTGAAGTACGCCGCGCCGGCGGCGAACGGCGAGGTGGGATGCGCGTCGCGCATCGCCGTCAGCACGCCGATCGCCTCGGCGTACAGCCCGAGCTCGTAGCGGCACCTCCCGGCCAGGTAGCCGGCGTTGTCGTGCCGCTTGGAGTCGGGGTAGGTGACGAGGAGCAGATCGAGCTTGGCGGCCGCCGCCGTGTAGCTCAGCGCGTTCCACAGCGCCAGGCCTTCCTGGAACAGCGCCTCGTCGGCCGGGGTGCCGGTGTCGTCGAGGTTGTTGCCGTTCGCGATCGGGCTCTCGTCGTGGCCGCAGGCGCTCGCGGCCAAGAGCGCGACGAGCCCGAGCGCGGTGAACCGCGCCGGGGTCAGCTTGGGGTGGAGTGGATAGCACATGGTCTGGGGTCTCCTTGGGATCATGGTCGAGCTCATCGTTACTCCGGACTCATCCGGGCGTCGGCGCGGCAGCGGCGTGAGAGCTGGGCGGCCGCGGTCTTGTCGGTGGAGCTCCGGGCGGCGAGATCCGACTCGCGCTCGCAGGTCGTCTTGTCGCCTCGGCGCAGGGCGACATCCGCGAGGGCGAGCCGGGTGTTGGCGTCTCCCGGTTCGAGCTCGAGGATCGTCTGGTAGATGGCCGCGGCGGCCGGGAGGTCGCCCAGCTTCGCCTCCAGGGTGCCGAGGCGGCGCAACGACGGCAAGTGCTCCGGCTCCAGCGCCGCCGCTTGCCGGTAGGCATCCCGCGCCGCGCCGAGCTCGTTCTCGGCTTCGAGCGCCAGCCCGAGGTTGTAGTGCGCGGCGACGTAGCGCGGCTCCGCCTGCACCAGACGCCGGTAGGTGGTGATCGCGGCCGCGGCGTTGCCGGAGCGCCTCTGTGCGACGCCGAGGTTCAGCAGCGCCTGGCGGTAGCCGGGCTTGATGCTGAGCAGGCGCTCGAAGGTGACGATCGCCTCTTGGTAGCGCTCGCTTGCCGATTGGAGCTTGCCGAGGTTCAAGAGCGCCGCGGCGTAGTCGGGGTTGATCGCGAGCGCCTTGCGGTAGGTGGCCTCCGCCTCCTTGGTCCGGTCGGCGGCTGCGAGGGCCAGGCCGAGGTTGTTGAGAGCCGCGAGGTAGTCGGGCTTTTGCTTCAGGGCTTGGCGGTAGGCGGCGATCGCCCCGGGCAGGTCGTCGGCGTCGCGCAGGACGGCGCCGAGGTTGAGGTAGGCCTCGGGGTAGACACCATTCGCCTTGGCGATCGCGGTCTTGTAGCTCGCGCGCGCCTCGTCGAGGCGGCCGGACCGTGACGCGACCAGGCCGGCCAAGAAGTGATGCTCGGGCGGCTCGGCGTCGATGCTGAGCAGCAGCTCCGTCTGGGCGCGGGCCTGTCCGAAGTCGCGGCGGTCGAGCGCCAAGCGGATGAGCTTGCGGCGTGCCGCGGTGTAGCTCGGATCCAGGTGCAGCGCCCGAAGGTATGCTACCTCGGCGCCGTCGACGTCGCCGGTGGCGCTCTTTGCGTCTCCGAGCAACAGGTGCACCCGTGGCAGGTCCGGCGCCAGCTCGGTGGCACGGCTGGCGATCTCGAGCGCCCGCTGGCCGTTGTGGTCGCCGTCCAGGTCCAGGTAGGCGCGGGCGGCGGCGATGCGGATCTCCGCCTGCGCCGGGGCCCAGTTGATGGCCGCCGCGAAGGCCTGCTCGGCGTCCGCCGCTCTGCCGGTGGCCAGCAAGACTCGGCCGAGCGCCACCGAAGCGCGCGCCCTTTGCTCGTTGGCGCCGCTCCGGCCGGCCTCCGTCAAATAGGCGACGGCCTCGTCCTGTTTGCCCTGGGCGCCCAAGAGCCTGCCGAGCGCGATGAGCGCCGAGCCGAACCCGGGGTGCAGGGCGATGGCGCGTCTCAGCTCCGCCTCGGCCCCGACCAGATCACCGACCTGGCGCAGCGCCATGCCGGCGTAGAGCGCGATCCGCGGCTCGCGCGGCTGCAGCTTTTCGGCCCTCTTCAGGGCGGTGACGGCGTCCGGGGCTTGCTTGGCGACCAGGAGCCAGTAGCCATACTCGGCGAGGAGCCAGCCAGACTCGGGGTTCGCGGCCGCGGCCTTTCGAAACAGGCGGAGCGCCGGCACCAGATCTCCCCGGCGGGCGAGGCCGCGCGCGTTCGCGTGGTCCGGGCTCACGCTCCGACCGAGCTCGAGCGAGCCATCGCTGTCGTCGAGCGCCTCGTCCTCGACCGCGGCGGTGGTCTCCGGATGGATCGCGACCACCAGCGCCTGGCTGTCGTGGCTCTCGGCATAGACCTGGAGGGCGAGGGTGCCGATCAGCAGGGTCGCGAGCATCGTGATGACCGGCCACAGCTTGCTCAAGGCGGGCGCGCTCATGCCGGCACCGCGGCGAGCGCCGGGCCCAGACCGGTGCCGTTCACGTTTTGGATCTCGAGGCCGGGGCGGGCGTTGACCTCGAGCACCATCGGACCCCGTCGCCGGTCGATGACGACGTCGACGCCGAGATAGCCGAGCGGCAGGGCGGCCGCGGCCCGCGTCGCGACCTCGAGGACGTCGCGCCACCCGGGCACCTCGCGGCCGAGGAGCGCGGCGCCGGTCTCCGGGTGGGTGCGCAAAGTGTCGTGACCGCTCCAGGCGCGGAAGGTGTGTCCGGTCTCGAGGTCGACCGCCAGGCCGAGTCCGCCCTGGTGGAGGTTGGCCCGGCCTTGCGAGCGGCGCGTCGGCACCCGGATCATCGCCATCAGGGGCCGACTCTCCAAGGTGAGGACGCGAACGTCGCACAGCCCCTCGTTCCAGAGCTCGTCGAAGAAGGGGTGGGGAAGGATCCGCTCCTCGATGAAGGCGCGGTCCTGGATGTCCTTGGCGTAGACCCCGAAGATGACCTCGGCGAGGTGCCGCTGGATCTGCGCCACGCCGATGTCCTTGCCGCCGGCCGTCCGCCAACGGCCGGCAGCGACTCGCTCGACCACCGCGATGATCCCGGCGCCGCCGCTCGCGCCCGCCGGCTTGATCACGAAGTCGTCGTGCGCGGCGAGGATCTCCAGCGCCGCGCTGATGGCGTAGAGGCCGTCACATTGCGCGAGCGTCCTCGGGGTCGGCACCCCCGCCGCCGCCAGGCGCTCCTTGGTGAGGAGCTTGTCGTCCGCCAGCGGGTAGTAGCGCCGCGGGTTGTGGCGATAGACCAACGTGACGTTGCGGCGGTTGATGCCGACGAGCGCGTCGCGACGCACCGCGAGCCGCGTCAGGACGCGGCGGAGCTCGGCGAGCGCGCTCATGTCTTGGCCCGCGCCAAGAGGAGCTGGCGGAAGCGGCGATACTCGGACAAGCGCACCCCGACCCAGCGGCCCAGGTAGATGTTCAGAGCGACGACGACGAGCAGCACCTCGGGGAAGCCGATCACCAGGACCTGCAACGCCGGTGAGCTCATGACGATGTAACACGCGAAGACGACGGCGAAGGTGCCGCCGAGGTGCTTGAGCGCGGTGGCCACGCCCTGTTCGGCGAGCGAGAGGTAGAAGCGCTCCGAGGTGATGGCGACGACGGCGATCGGAAACAGCGAGATCCGGGTGAGGCGATGCAGGCCCAGCTGGTCGGCGATCATGGTGATGGTGATGAGGCTCACGGCGACGCCGGCCAGGAGGATCGCCAGGGTGGGCGAGTGCAGGAGCTCGAGCCGCACCAGCAGCATGCGCCCAAAGGCCACGACCACGACCACGACGATGAGGCCCAGCGTGCCCCACAGCGCCCCGGTCTCGCTGGCGGCCGCGGCGATCAGCGCCGGCAGGAAGGTGCCGTAGGTCGGGGTGCCGACGACGTTGCGGAGCAACACGACGACCAGCGCGCCGATCGGCAGCATCAGCAGCGTGCGCAGCAGGGTGAAGGAGAGGCCGAGGCGCTCGAAGGCCGCCCAGATGTTGAAGACGTGGAACGAGGCCTTCGCCTTGGGCGACGGCACCAGCATAGTCTCCACGACGTAGCGGTAGTCGAAGTTGATGTCCTTGGTGTGCCGATAGAGCACCTCGTCGCCGTAGTAGAGCGTCAGGTAGTGCTCGGGCAGGGTGGCGAAGTGCTTGTTGGTGGCGTCGAAGGGGACCCAGTGACCGCCCACGTAGGCCTCCGCCCACTGGTGCGAGACGCGGCGAACCCCGGACTGCATGATCAGGCCGCCGACCAGGCGAGCCGGGATGCCGGTCGCACGGCTGAGCGCCACGAAGAGCCGGCTCTTGCCGTTGCAGCTCGCCTCGCCGAGGCGGAGGGCGGTGAGGGCGTCGGTCACGCCTTTGAACGGCCGCTGCGGCATGGCGCTCGTCGCCCGGAAGATCGCGTCGAGCCTCGCGACCAGGCTCCCCTGGTCGGCGCCGATCTCCGTCAGTCGCTGGCGGATCTCGGCGGCGTCGACCTGGATGTCCTTCTCGGGTTTCAGGTAGGGCACGACCGAGGCGGGATAGGAGCCCGGCACCTCGAGCTTCGGATCGAGCTGGAAGTGCACGGCACGGGCCAACACCGCGAAGCTGTGGCGGATCCGGGCGCCGGCCGGGATGTTGACGCCCGACCAGTTGGCGATCCGGTTGCCGCCGCGGCTGTGGGTGGTCAGGTGCAGACCGGGGGACGAGCTCTCTTCATCACTGATGGTCTGGTGGCTGTCGGACATCGGCAAGAAGGTCGTGACGCTCGCGTCGTCGTCGTGGCCGTCGAAGCGCATCTCCAGAGCGACGTCGTAGCGGGTGCGCGGCATGATGTCGGCGAGCGAATAGCCCAGGAACCCGAGCTTGTAGGCGGCGCTCACCGCGAAGATCCCGACCAAGGCCGCCATCACCAGCAGATGGCGCTTCCAGCCGCGCTCGATCGGGCGATTGGTGGGCTCGGGCACTATCACACCTCGCGGCCGCCGTCGGCCGCGTCGCAAGGCTGGCGACTCGAGACCGTACTACTGTCCGCAACGGCGAACCGGCCAAAGAAAGTTAGGCATCCCGCCGACCTGTTGCAAGCCGTCGTCGCTCGCGCGCCGCGCCTCGCAGCGGGCCGCCCTCGGGATGAAGTGAGCTGCGCCCCCGCCCCACTCGGGGGCACCGAGCAGCTGGCTTTGCCAGTGCGAGGTGCGGGGGCACGGGGGGACGCAGAGCCGATGCTCCGCCTTCCGCGTCGTCCATGGACGGGGTGCCGGCGGGCGGCCCCCCGCCAGGTTGGCTGGGGGTGGGGAGCGCGGCCGCGCGGGAATCAAATGCAGGAGAAGAGGCGCTAGCGCCGCTTCGTGGAGGTCTTGCGGCCGGTCTTGCCGTGGAGCTTCGGTGCCTTGGCGCCGGCGATGTCGCCGAACTTGGTGAGCTTGCAGCCGCGCTTGATCTGCATCAGGCGCGCGTAGCGGTCGTCGTCGACGAAGGCCGCGATGCGGGCGATGCAGCTCTCGCCGTCCACCAGCCGCCAGGGGAAGCAGCCGACGGTGACCCGCTGGTTCAGGAGCAGGTCGATGTCGCCGCCGAGGCACTCGGCGTGGATGATGCCGTGGTTGAACATCTCCAGGTGCATCAGCTGGTACTTCGAGTCGTCGAAGAACTCGGCGAGGGACTTGCCGAAGGTGGCCTTGAAGTGCTGGTCGGCCTGGCGCGCCTGGCGCGGCATCCAGTCGCGGATGATGGTGTTCATCGGATGGTCGGCGGAGCCACAGTCGACGCCGATCCAGCGGATCTTCTTCTTCTTGGCCCAGATCGCGAACTCGCGGTCGGGGCCGGGGTGCTTGACCATGTAGGCGATCTCGTCCGCGGTCGGCTGGTCCCAGCCGTAGTGGTGGTAGCCGGTGTGGATGATGAGGATGTCACCTCGGCGGACCTCGACCCGGTCCTCCACCATCTTCGAGGTGTAGACGTCGTAGTCGCCGCAGCAGTCGGACAGGTCGACGATCGCGGCGTCGCCCACGAGGTAGTCGAGGCTGAGCTCGGCGATGTCCTTGCCCGGGGTGTGGAAGTGGATCTCGCCGTCCAGGTGGGTGCCGACGTGGTTCGAGTGGGTGAGCAGCTGGCCGTTGGCGCCGTTTGGCGCCAGGCGCTTGAAGTACTTCATCTGCAGCGGCTCGTAGGTCGGCCACGCCGGGGTGCCGATGCCGAGGGGGATGGTCAAGTCGATGAGCTTCATCTGCGTCCTCTTTGCTCCTCGGCGGCGAAGGCCACCAGAGCCTGAACGAAACATTGGAGCGGCGGCTTCACCAGGCCGGCGCCGACCATGCCGATGCCCGGGGTCTTGTGGGCGATGCCGGTGTTGACCACCGGCACGATGCCGGTGTCGACGACCTTCAACAGGTCGATCCCCATCGGGCTGCCGCGAAAGTCGAGGGCCGGGATCTTGTAGGCGGCGTGCTCGGCCATCGTGATCGCGTACATCCGCTCGGTGTAGCGGAGCGCGTCCGCGGCGCGGCCGCCGACGAACTGGACGATCGCCGGCGCCGCCGCCATCGCGAAGCCGCCGATGCCGTAGGTCTCGGTGATCACCGAGTCGCCGATGTCGGGGGCGGCGTCCGCGGCCGAGAACCCGGGGAGGTAGAGGCCGTCGACCATCGGCGCCGGGGCGCAGAACCACCGCTCGCCCAACCCTGAGACCCGCAGGCCGAACTCGGTGCCGTTGCGCGCCATCGCCGAGATCAGGGTCGAGTGGGGGATGCCGAGCGTCGGGTCGAGCGCCGCCTTCGCGGCCGCCATGCTGAGGTTCAGGAAGAAGTGGTCATTGGCGTCGAGGAAGCGCAGCACCCGGCCGACCTCGGCCGGCGCGGTCTTGCCCTCGACGAGGTGCGGCGCCAGCGCCCGGATGACGAGCGAGGTCGCGGCGCGGTTGCGGTTGTGGCCCTCGTCGCCCATCTGCAGCGCCTGGGCGATCAGGGCCTGCAGATCGAGGGGGCCGTGCGCCTGGAGCGCGGCGCCGAGCGCCGGCGCCAGCGACCGCTGCATCCAGCGCAACCGCTCGAGCACCGTGTCGTCGTAGGCGCCGTAGCGCAGCACCTTCCCCAGCCCCTCGTTCAGCGTCGCGAACGCCAGGTTGCCGAACGCCACGTTCCTGACCTTCAACACCGGCATGCTCGCGGTGACGACGCCCGCCATCGGGCCCACCGTCTGGTGGTGGTGGCACGGCGCGAGCTCGACGGCGCCGGACTGGGCGAGCCGGGCCGCGTCCTCGGGAGACTTGGCGAGGCCCTCGTAGACCAACGCCCCCATGATGGCGCCTCGGGTCGGGCCGCTCATCAGCTCCCAGGGCACCGGGGGGCCGGAGTGCAGCACGAGATCACTGCGCATCCCGGGGATGTCTTCGAGCGCGACGCCGATGCCCTCGAGCACCGGCTTCGCGGCGCCGAGTCTGCGGATTGCCTCCTGGTTGGCGTTGGCGATCTCCGGGCGCGCTTTGCCGTCGGCGCCGACGAGCGCGTCCAAGGCCGCCATCGCTTCGCGGTCGCCACCGGCCGCGGGTCGCCAGTCGACCTGGACGACGCGGGTGCCACACTGCCGGAGGGTGTCGGCGAACGAGGTCAGCCCGAGGTTCAGGACCGCGAGCGGTTGGCCGAAGAGCTCTGCCGCCCGAGTCATCGCCGGCCTCGTTGCCGCGCCGCCCGGGTCGCGGGCGCCGGGCTCGCCTTCTTGCGGGGTCGGGACGCCTTGCGCCGCGCCGTCGTTCGGCAGAGCACCGCGGCGACGAAGTCGGCGGCGGTCCGGTTGTCCGGCATCACCAGCACCCCGGCCTCGAGCAAGCGCCGGCGCTGGCTCGTGAAGGACTGCGGATCTTCGTCGGTGCCGGTGACCGACGCGACCGCGACCAGCGCCGGATTTCTAGCCCTGGCCGCCGCCAGCCCGCGCGCCAGCACCCCGGCAGGATCTGGATGGGCGCCGTAGCCGAGCACCAGATCAAAGAGCAGCAGGGTGGGGCGCGGCGCTTCGAGGTCACCGACGAGCCGGTCGTTTCTGAGCTCCGGCTCGATCATCGGGTGCGGCCGGCCGCGGGTGAGCTCGTCATCGCCCAGATCCAGGAGGAGGTGGCCGTCGACGTGCGCGCCGGCGCCGATCGCGAGCGGTCCGTCTTTGTGCAGATTGGAGTGGACCGCGATGCCGGCGCCGGTGAGCAGCGCCAACGCCTCGGCGCCGGTGGTGCCGCCACAAAACAGGCCGACGAGCCGCGCCTCGCTCCCGAGCGCACGCGCCACTCTCGTCGCCAGCACGTGGCCAAACCCGGGCGTCCGGCCGCGGCGCCGCAGCCCCGAGAGCCGACACGCGGTCTTTGCCGCTCCGGCGAGCGAGGTGGCGAACACGACGTTTTGCGATCGTTGTCGCGTATGGGGCGGGGCGCCGACGAAGTGCACGACCGCCGGCTTGCCGGTGGCGCGCACCGCGGCGACCACCTTGGCGGCGACCTTCGCGGCCGGGGGCTTCGAGACCACGACGAGCACCGCGGTGTCCGGGTCGGCGCCGAGCGCCTGGATCCCGGTGAGCGTCGTCAGAGCGCCGACCGCCGCCGACAGGTCGCGGCCGCCGGTGCCGATCGCCTGGGAGACGCCGCCGCCCAGGCGGTGGATGCAGCTCGAGATCTCCTGGATGCCGGTGCCGGCGGCGCCGACGATGCCGATCTTGCCGCGGCGGACGACGTTGGCGAACGCCAGGGGCTTGCCGTTGATGATCGCGGTGCCGCAGTCGGGGCCCATCATCAGCAGGCCGCGCTCGTGCGCCAGGGTCTTCAGCGCGACCTCCTCCTCGACGCTGACGTTGTCGGAGAACAGCATCACGTGGCGGTCTTGCGCCAACGCGCGCCGCGCCTCGCGGCCGGCGTGCTCCCCGGGCAAGGAGATCAACACCAGGTTGATCTCCGGACAGAGCGCGAGAGCAGCGCCGAGCGACACCGGCTGGGACTCGGCGGTGGCGGCGGCGGGGCGCCCTTCGAGGAGCGCGTCGATGACGGTCTCGGCCTCGGCGACCGTGGTGCCGTCGAGCCGCAGGGCGATGACCAGGTCGTTCGGTCCGGCGCTCGCGAGCGTCGGGCGCGCGAAGCCGCGGGCGGCGAGGAGATCGCGGTTGTGCGGCGTCGCCATCGCCACCACTGCCTCCACGACCCCGGCCTTGGTCTCGAGCTCGCGGGACAGGCGCATCAGCAGCACCGAGTCGTGGTAGCTGTCTTTGCGCACCAGGACCTCGGTCAGCACCACGCGCCTCCACCTGCTCGCGACCGCGAGATTGGCGCGCATGATACCCAGTTCTCAGGGGAACGAAAACGGACAATTGACTCCGCCGGGGACAACGGGCAAATCTTGCGGCGGGCCGTTCAAGCAAACGAGGTGCCACGGTGGAAATGCTCAAGCGACGCAGGTATCTCATCGACTCGAGGTTCCAGCTCCGGTGGACGGCGCTGATCGCGCTCGGGGGTGGGTTCATCGCGACGTTGTTCGCCTCGTTCCTCTGGATCTCGCTCGCCGACCAGGACACCCTGGTGAAGAGCTCGATGGCAGCCGAGCAGAGCCTGCGGGCGGCCTCCGACGACGTCTCGATCCTGCTCCTGAACATGCCGGAGACGACCGCGATCGAGGCCGAGCAGCTTCGCTCGCACATCGAGACCCAGGCGAAGAGCTCCGCCGAGAGCCGGCGGTTGTTCACCGAGATGCTGGAGAAGAACGAGCGGGCGCGCTGCGCGCTGATGATCTTCGTCGTGCTCTTGGTCCTCGGGCTGTTCGCCTGGGGGATCTTCGTCACCCACCGCATCGCCGGGCCAATGTTCGTGATCAAGAAACAGCTCGCCACCTTCAGAGAGACCGGCAGCATCGAGACCCGGCCGCTTCGAAAAGGCGACGAGTTCCACGACGTCTACGAGGAGCTGCGTCAGGCGTTGACCGGCAAGGGACAGAAGCCAGGGTGACGGTCGGGCACGGGCGCCGGCTTGTGCGCTTTGCCGTCGCCCTCAGCGAGCCGCGCGTTTCAACGCCAGGTAGACCGCTTCGGGATCGAGCGGCAGGGTCATGATCTCGACGCCGGTGGCGTTGGCGACCGCGTTGCCGATGGCGCTCGGCACCGAGATCATCGGATGCTCGGCGATGCCGCGGGCGCCGTGCGGCCCCTCGGGGTGCGGGGTCTCGACGAAGAACTGCTGCATCTCGCCGGGGACGTCCTTGGCGGTGGGGATCTTGTAGTCGACGAACGAGTTGTTGAGCAGCCGGCCGTTCGCGAACACGAACTTCTCCGCGACCGCCGAGCCGAGGCCCTGCACCACGCCGCCGATGACCTGGGTGCGGCACTGCTGCTCGTTTAGCACCTTGCCGGGGTCGAAGGCCGAGGCGATGCGGAGCAGGCGCACCTCGCCGGTGTCGGTGTCGACCTCGACCTCGACGCCGTGGGCGCCGTAGGTCCAGTTGAGGGCCGGCCGGCCCTGGCCGGTCTCGGGGTCGAGGTTGGTCAGGCCGTGGGCGATGTAGCGCCCGTGGCCGATCACCGGCCCGCCGATGCTGTTGCCGTTCGGGAAGGTGTAGCCCACCGCCAGCTGCTTGAAGTCGAGGCCGGCGTCCGCCTTGCCGGGGACGAACACCCGGCCGCGCTCGATCACGAGCGCCTCGGGATCGACGCCGAGCGCCGCCGCCGCGGTCTTGCGGATCTGGGCCAGGCAATCGCGGGCGGCCTCGATCACTGCGTTGCCGCCCATCACCGTGAAGCGGCTCGCCACCGTCTGCCAGTCGTAGGGGGTGAACTGGGTGTCGGCCTCCCACGGCACGTGCACCCGGTCGATCGGGATCGTGAGCGCGTCCGCCGCGATCTGCGCCAGGGTGGTGTAGGTGCCCTGGCCATAGTCGATGCCCGAGACCAAGAGCGTCGCGGAGGCGTCGGGCTCGAGCTTGATGACGACCGAGCACGAGGTGTAGGTCGGCATCGCCGGCGCCTTGTGCAGCATCGCCAGGCCCTTGCCGCGCACCTTCCCGGAGCCGGGCTTGATCGGCGCCGGGGCGCGCGCCGCCGGCTCCCAACCGATGGCCTTGGCCACCAGGCGCAGGCACTCCTCGGGCCGGCCATGGCCGGTGGTGAACTCCTCGCCGGTGATCGTGGTCTCGCCGACCCGGAGAAGATTTCGCTGCCGCAACACGTAGGGATCGATGTTCATCGCCCGGGCGATGATGTCGAGGTTGCGCTCGATGCCCCAGAGGACCTCGAGGTGGCCGAAGCCGCGGTAGGCGGTGCCGTAGATCTTGTTGGTGTAGACGACCTTCGAGTCGAGCTTGCAGCTCGGCACGACGTAGGGGCCGGCGCCGGAGTACGCCGCGGCGCGACCGATGTTGACGCCGTAGTCGGCGTAGGCGCCCGCGTCCCAGAGGTACTCGATCTCCATCGCGGTGATCTGACCGTCGCTCTTGACGCCGGTCTTGATGCGCGAGCTCAGGCCCTGGCGCGACGGCAAGGTGTTGAACTCTTCCTCGCGGGTCGCGATGATCTTGACCGGCCGGCCCCCGGCCGCCTTCGACAGACAGTAGACCAGCGGCTCGAGGTGGATGCCGGCCTTGCCGCCGAAGCCGCCGCCGACGTAGGGCACTCGGACCCGTACCTTCTGCAGCGGCAGCTTGAAGGTGTGGCAGAACAGGCTGCGGACCGTGAACGGCGACTGCGCCGAGGTGATGATGTCGACCTCGCCGGTGGGCAGCGCCTGGGCGATCGCGGCGTGGGTCTCCATCGGCACGTGCTGCACCGGCGGGTTCTCAAAGCTGTGCTCGAAGACGCGCGCCGCCTGCGCGAAGCCCTTGGCGACGTCGCCTTTGCGGATCTTCTGGTGGTGGGCGATGTTGCGGCCGGGCGCCGGGAAGAACACCCCCTTCATGAACGAGTAGCTCGCCAAGTCGGGGTGCACTTGCGGCGCGCCGTCTTTGAGCGCCGTGCCGACGTCCAGCACCGCCGGGGTTTCTTCGTAGGTGACCTCGATGGCGTCGACCGCCGCTTCGGCCTCCTCGATGCTCAGGGCGGCCACCGCCGCCACCGCTTCGCCCTGGTGGCGCACCTGACCGCGGGCCAGGATGTCCTTGTCGACCATGTAGAGTCCGAGCTTGTACGGCAGGTCGGCGCCGACGAGCACCGCGCGCACGCCCGGCATCTGCCGCGCCTTTGCGGTGTCGATCTTCAGGATGCGCGCCGCCGGGTGCGGCGAGGTCTTGATGCGGGCGTAGAGCATCCCCGGCAGCACCATGTCGTGGACGAACTGGGCGCTGCCGGTGACCTTCGCCGGGCCGTCGATGCGCTTGGTGGAGCCGCCGACGTAGGGACCCGGAGGGACCGGGCTCGCCTGGTAGCCGCCGTGATCGCGCGCCGCGGCGACCGCGGCGATGGCGTCGATGATCGGTTGGTAGCCGGTGCAGCGACAGTAGTTGCCGGCGATCGCCTCGGCGATCTCGACGCGGCTGGGATTGCGGTTGCGATCGAGCAGGGCGCGCGCCGAGCTCAGCATCCCCGCGGTGCAGAAGCCGCACTGGATGGCGCCGAAGTCGATGAACGCCTGTTGCAGATCGGAGAGCACGCCGTCCTGGGTCTCGCTCTCCGGGGTCCTGATCACCGCGCCGTCGCACTCGGCGGCGAGAATTAGGCAGGCGTTCACCGGGGCGTCGTCGACGATCACCGTGCAGGCGCCGCACTCGCCGATGCCGCAGCCTTCCTTGACGCCGTCGAGGTGCAGGCCGCCCTTCAAGAGCTGCAGCAGGGTGCGGTGCGGCGGGACCTCGAGGGCATAGGCCTCGCCGTTGATCGTCAGGCGGATCGGTATGTTGTTCATGACGCCCGCCTTCCGGAGACGACCTCGCGCACCAAGCGCCGGCACAACATCGCGGTCATGTCGCGGCGATACTCCGCCGAGGCGCGCACGTCGTCGATCGGTTGGATCACCTTCAAGGCGGCGCCGGCGAGGGCGTCGCCGAGCAGGGCGGCGTCGGGGCTCCTGCTGCTGACCCCGGTCAAGGGCTCGCAGACAACCGGCGTGGTCGCGGCGCTGCCGATCGCGGCGCCGAGGGTCTCTGCCTCGGGGTCCAAGGACACCGCGGCGTTGACGAGCGCCAGGTCGTGTCCCTGCACCCGCTTGACCTTGCCGAACGCGGTCACCAGGCGGCGCGCCGCGGCGGGGATCAGGATCGTGGTGCACAGCTCGTCGGGCTCGAGCAGGGTCCGTTTCACTCCGGTGAAGAAGCGCGTCAGCGGCAGCTCGCGGCTGCCACGGGCGCTCTGCAGCCTGAGGCTGGCGCCGAGCAGCAACAGCACCGGGGCGGTGTCCATGCACGGCGAGGCGTTGCAGAGGTTGCCGCCCAGGGTGGCGCGGCCGCGGACCTGGAACGATCCGACCGCGAGGGCCGCCAGCGCCAGCGCCGGGAAGGCGGCGCCGACGGTCGGGTCGTCGATGAGGGCGCGCAGGGTGACGGCGCTGCCGATCTCGAGCGCGCCGGCGGCGCCCGGCCGGATGCTGCACAGCTCGGGGATCTTCTTGATGTCGACGATCAGTCCGGCGCGGGGTTGGTCCCGGAGGCGGATCTGCAGGTCGGTGCCGCCCGCCAAGATCATCGCCCGGCCTTTGGCGGCCGCGAGCAGCCCGCAGGCCTCGGCGGTGGTGCGCGGTCGTTCGTAGTGGAGGTCGTGCATCGCGTAAGCCCCTCCCGAGGCGCTCAGGGTCTGCGGAAACCGACGGCGTCGATCTCCCACAACAGGTAGATGACCATCAGCACGGCCTTGCGGTGCTCCGCGTCTACCCCCAGCTCATTGACGATGCTCGCGAGCGTGCGCTTGCCGTCGACCGCCCGCTGCACCCGGGCCTCGAACGCCGAGAACTGCAGAACCTCGGTGGCGATCACCTGGTGCGGCAGCTTCTCGACCACGGTGTTGACCGCGGGCGCGAGGCGCGACTCGAGGCGGGGGAGCGGCAGGCTGCGGGCCGCCTGAATGATGAGCTCGGGGACGTTGAGCTGCAGATCGATCTTGTCGCCGGTGAAGCGCATGCCGTCGTAGAACAGGTAGCGCCCCCACTCCCAGCTGCACAGCTCGGTCAGGCGCAGGAACTGTTGGGTGCGCAGCGCCTGCAACAGCTCCTCGGGCTCGATGAGGCCGAGGCGGACCAGGGTTTGTCCGAGGCGATTGTCGTCGTCGTGCATCGACTGTAACGCGACGTTCAGCTCGTCGAGCTCCAAGAAGCCCCGGGCCACGAGGAACTCGCCGAGCCGGTCGGACTCGATGTTGGAGGTGATGTAGGTCGGCACGCCGTCCTGGAGGTAGACGTCCTTGCGGTGCTGGTCGCGCACCACGGTCAACAGCCCGTTCGCGTGGGTGACGTGGAAGCGGTAGAACACCTTGAAGAAGGTGTTCTTGCCCAGATCGCCGGAGTAGGTCGGCTGTGGCGTCGCCCGGGTACCGGGGCCGCGCTGCAGCACGATCTCGGCAAACGCGCTGATCGGCTGAAACGGGCCGTCGTCCTTGGAGACCACCACCTGCTCGTGGACGACGCCGGCGGCGATCAGATCCTTCACGGTCTCGAGGCGGACCGGACCGATGAGGCCCTTCTCGGGATCGTGCAGCCGGTACTCGGACATGCGGCCTAGTCTAACCCACGGCGGCCCGGCGTAAAGCCCCGGCCGTGTGGAACCGGCGGCGAAACGCTGCTATGGTCCGCCCGCGTTTCTCTCGGAGGTGTCCCATGTCGGTCGACGTCGAATCTATCTTGCGCACGGTGGATCACGAGCTGCCGCCGTTTCCCCCCAAGGTCATCATGCTCGCGACCGGCGAGCCGATGGTGATCCGGCAAGCGTCGCGGGACGAGATCCCGGACATCTTGCCGCACGTCGAGGCGCTGATTCACCACGATCGTGACTTCTACGACGTCGTCGCGGCGCGGGTCTATTCCGAGCTCCTCGGTCACTTCAAGCACCGTTACCAAGATCAGTACCTGCTGGTCGCCCAGTGCGACGGCCACCTGGCCGCGGTGGTCAACGGCCGCGCGGTCGACGCCAAGACCGGCATGTCGCTGCACACCCTGGGCTTGCGTCGGGGCTTGCGCGCCGGGGCGCACGCGTTCGCGGCGAAGATGGAGTACCACTTCGACCAGCTCGGTCACCAAGAGGTGCTGATCGTCGCCGAGTCGCCGATCGGCTTCCGCCGCTGGATGATCGAGTACAAGCTCGAGAAGCGCTTCGAGATCCCGCACGAGCTCGGCGGCTGCCCGTCCTGGTCGCTGACCCGGGCCCTCTTCGACCGCGCCCGCGGCAGCCTGGTCGTCGGCTCGCGGCCGGTGGGGAAGGAGCTGCTCGCCAAGGCGATGGCGGCGATCCTGCCGCCCACCGATCCGCCGAAGATGGCGCCGGACTTCCTCGCCGCGACCCGCGCCAGATACGACTCCACCGGCACCGCGATCATCGCCCGGACCCAGAAGTAGAGGAACTCCATGCGTGACGTCTACGTCGTCGGCATTGGCATCACGTCGTTCACCCGCCTCGACTACCCGCTGGCCGAGATCGCGGCGTACCCCGCGTTGCAGGCGATGCAGGACGCCGGCCTCGACAAGGTGGACCACGTCTACGTCGCCAACATGGGCGGCGGCCGGGTCAGCAACCAGACGGCGCTCGGCAGCGCCGTGGTCGATCACCTGTGCTTGTGGCCGGTGGGCGCCGAGACCATCGAGAACGGCCCGGCCTCCGGGGCCTCGGCGATCAAGACCGGGGCGATGGCGATCGCCTCCGGGATGATGGACACCGTGCTGGTGACCGGCGCCGAGCGGATGAACGAGGTCAACTCCCTCGAGGCGACCGACTTCGTCGCGACCCTCGCCCATCCAATGGCGGAGCGGATCTACGGCGTGACGCTGCCGGCGCTCGCCGGGATGTTCACCCGCCTCTACATGGAGCGCTACGGGGTCACCAGCCGCCACCTGGCGATGGTGGCCATCAAGAACCACGCCAACGCCTGCCTGAACCAGTTCGCGCACGTGCAGAACAAGATCTCGATGGACGGCATCCTCGACGGCAAGGACGCCTCGCACAACAACCCGGTGATCGCCGATCCGCTGCGCTTCTTCGACATCTGCCCGGTGTCCGACGGCGGCGCCGCGGTGATCCTGGCCTCGGCCGAGGTCGCGAAGAAGCTCGGCAAGCCGCTGGTGAAGCTCGCCGGCTTCGGCCAGGCAACCGACACCCACGCGGTGCACGAGCGCGAAGATCCGACCGCGCTCACTGCGGTGCGTCTGGCCGCCGACAAGGCCTTCAAGATGGCGAAGCTCAAGCCCGCCGACGTCGACGTCGCCGAGCTCCACGACGCCTTCACCATCCTCGAGATCGCCGAGAGCGAAGAGGTCGGCTTCTTCGAGAAGGGCAAGGGGCACCTGGCGCTGGAGCGCGGCGAGACCGCCCTTAACGGCAAGCTGCCGATCAACACCTCGGGTGGCCTCAAGGCCCGCGGCCACGCGGTCGGCGCGACCGGTATCGCCCAGGCGCACGAGATCGTGCTGCAGCTGCGCGGCGACGCCAAGAAGCGTCAGGTGAAGGACGCCAAGGTCGGCTTCACCTGCAACTTCGGCGGCTTCGGCAACAACGTCGTCTGCCTGGCGATGGTTCGGGAGTAGGTCATGAACAAGCAAATCCTGGGCTACAAGTGCAAGAAGTGCGGCCACGTGCAGTACCCCTACCATTCGCGCTGCAAGAAGTGCGGCCACACCGAGTGGCGAGGCTTCGACATCGTCTTCGACACCGCGCCCTTGCCGCAGGACGGCAAGCTCCTCACCTTCACCCACCTCTACGCGCTGCCGCCGGACTTCGAGGCGGTGACCGTCTCGTTCGGCATCGTCGAGCTCTCGGACGGGCATCGGATCACCGGCCAGCTCAAGATCGAGGCGCCGAAGATCGGCATGAAGGTCCAGGGCAAGGTCGAGCTCGTGCGCCAAGAGGGCTACACCAAGCACTGGGGCCTGGTATTCTACAGCGCCGCCTGATTCGATAGGCTTCGGATTGGACGTGTGAGCGATTGATGGCCGGCGCCCCGGTGACGAAGGGCGCCCGCCTCGGAGGTGGACGCCATGGAGATCGAGTTTCGCGCCAACGCATCGCTCGCTCAGGTCCGCGCCGACCTCCAGGCGCGCGGCTATTCGCCGGCCCAGATCGAGACCGCGCTCCAAGGGGTGGAGCTCAAAGACGGCTACCTGGTCCGCGAGCTGACGCTCGACCTGGCGCCGGCGGCTCCGGCCGGCCCGACGGCGCTGCCGGCGCCGGTGCCGCCCTCCCGCGAGGAGCAGGCGAGCCTCGCGGAGAAGGCCGCGAAGAAGACCGCGCTCGAGAAGCTCGTCGACAAGGAGGTCGTCAAGGCCGCGGCGACCGAGCTGAAGAAGTCCTTCAAGCTCGGCGACAACGTCATCGTCGAGGTGCAGAACCGCGTCTTGAGCTCGTCCACCGAAGAGACGCAGCAGGCGTTCTTGGCCGCGCACCCGCAGGGGCGGATCCTCACGACCACCATCAAGGTCAGCGGCGACACCGCGGACACGCTCAAGATCGGCGGCGCGGTTTCCGGCAACCTGAAGGGCGCGTACGAGATCCAGGTGGAGCTGCCGTTCAAGGACTTCAAGGGCACCACCTGGCAGAGCCAGCTGGCGACGATTCAGGAGCGGCTGCTGCCGATCTGCAAGCTGGCGCGCCTGTCGAGCGACAAGTTCTGGGCCGAGGTGCAGAAGCTCGGCGAGCCGGCGGGGACCCGCATCGTGCGCACCTTCGAGGTCGGCGGCGGCGCCAAGCTCGCCGCGGACGATCTGAGCGCCGACCTGTCGCGCACGACGAGGGTCACGTTCGAGACCAAGTGGACGGCGCCGAAGACCGTCACGGTGAGCGTCGACACCTTGCGCACCGACACTGCCGGGCTGGGGCTGACCCTCGGCAAGGTCGGCGGCGAGGGCGGGCTCAGCGCCTCGAACCACCAGACCCACACCTACGTCGGGCTCTACGTCGGCATCGAGGGCGACGCCGACCTCGACGCGCTCAAAGAGGCGATCTCGTGGGGGAACGGCCTCATCCCGAAGAAGATCGACACCGACCTCTTGGACGGGCGCGAGAAGGGCAGCCTCGCGGTGGACGTGATGATCGCGAAGCGCGGCGGCGCGAACGTCTACCTGCCGATCGGGACCACGCTCGGCTTGAGCGGCGGCGGCAGCATCGCCGACACCAAGCGGGTGACGGTGAGGGTGCCGGATCACACCGGCGAGCATCGCCTGGTCTCGGCGGCCGAGGCGCAGAAGTGGGCCGCGGCGATGGCGACCACGGACGTCGCGGTGCTGACCGATCCGGCGCAGGTGATTCCGGAGCTCGTGGTCCAGCGCGTCGGCACCGGTGAGCAGAGCGCGCAGCTTGGGGCAACGCTCGTGAAGGGGGCGCAGCTCGTGCCCGGCTGGGCCGGGGTCGGCGCGGTGCTGTCGTTCGCCAACACCGTGTCCGAAGAGGACGTGGTCGGCACCAAGATCGAGTACACCAGCCCCGAAGAGGTCGCGGTCACGTTGTGGAAGATCGACACCAAGCGCATCGCAGCGCAGCTCGGCCTCGACGTCGGCATCAGCATCGACGCCGCGGTGAAGACCAAGATCGCGGACGCGCTTGCCGCCCACCTTTTCAAGGGTGATACCTTGCAGAGCTTCGCCGATGACATCGGCGACCTCGGCGACAAAGAGCTGCGCCACCTCGCCGAGGCCATGAAGCTGCGGCTGTCGTACAGCCACGCCGCCACCACCTACGGCTTCGAGTCGCTGCGCTTCGCGGACCTGAACCTCCGCAGCGCGTCCGACCGGGCGACGCTGGCGGCCCTGGCCGGCAACCTCACCGGGCCGCGGGACGCCGAGGCGGTGGCGCTGGCGGTGCAGAACGGCCAGCTCTCCGAGGCGATCCTCCGGGCGCAGGACGAGGTCAAGAGCGGCTTTGCGGCCAAGCTCGGCGGCCTGACGCTGTTGAGCTTGAGCTCCAGCGACTTCGCGGCCACCGACGAGCAGCGCGTCAAGCTCTCGGACAAGGTGGTGGACGGCAAGCGGGTCGAGGAGTGGGTCTACGTCAAGATGGTGTCGGCGGGGGCGACGCGGCAGACCGCGGGGCTCACCGAGAAGTACAACTTCGACGCCTCGGCGTTCGCGGTCAGCAAGGTGCTGATCGTCGACGGCAAGAAGCAGGATCCGGTGGCGGTGGACGGCTTGATGCGGATCAGCAACGAGGTGCACGACAAGTGGTTCCGCGGCGTCGAGCGCGACAACATCGAAGGGGTGGTCGCGGCCGGCGGCTACCGGGTGTCGGAGCGTCGGGTCGGGGACGGCAGCTGGTGGCTCGGCTGGCTGCTCGGGCCGAACTTCGGCGAGGTCGACGTCAAGATGAAGGGCGTCATCACCGGCGTCGGCGGCGTGAACGTGCTCAAGGCCGACCCCGAGGTCGCTGCCCGCACCGCGGTGTACACCGCGAGCCGCCTGCAGGGCGCGTCGCTGCCGCCGTCCGAATCGCTGGTGCTCGGCACCGGGGTGTCGACGAGCCTCGAGAGCTATCTGCACTACGAGCACGAGCGCAAGAACGGCAAGCCGACGAGCGACGCGGCCGCGATCGCGATCACCCTCGGGAGCCCGTGGGTGTTGGAGCTCGAGCCCGGCAAGATGGACAAGCCGCGCCGAGCGGTGCGCGCCACGATCGCCGGCCTCGACATCAGCGAGCCGGCGAAGCAGCGCTTCGCGGCGCTCGCCGACGCCCAGGTCGACGAGCTCATCTATCACGCGGTGGCGGCGAGGATGCTGTCGCGGTACCGGGACATCGCCGAGACCGACGCGACCGCCGACACCGAGCGGCAGCAGGAGCGCGACCGGCTGCGCTCCGAATACGAGGTCGTCAGCCGCGACTTCGAGGGCGAGCGCCGCGATATTCGTTCCGACCTCTGGCTGGCCGAGCAGGGCGTGGCGATGCGCGCGGTGTTCGACCGCGACGAGGTTCAGGAGGCGAAGCGGGTGCTCGCTGCGAACCGGCACCTGAGCGACGAGCAGCTCCGGGTGTTGGTCCAGAAGGTCTTCAGAGAGCTGGCGAAGAACTACCGCCCGGCGGCCTTCGGGATCAACCGCGACCACAACCGCGAAGCGCTCACCTTCTGGGTCAGCCTGCAGACGCTCGCGGGCCGCGATGCCGCCGGTCAGCCGCAGGGCATCGGCCTGTTCGAGGTGCACGGCAAGGAGTACGACCTCGCGGCGCTCACCGAGGGCGTCGACGCCGAGCTCTTGGAGCGGTTGACCCGGCGCACCGGCACCGAGGCCCAGGACAAGGCGCGGCGCGAGGCCGGCGGTCCGGCGGTGCTGCACGATCCGTTGGCGCCGGCCGGGAAGCTGCCGTAAGCCGCGGTCTGCCGCGAGTCGTCGCCGGGTGGCTCCTCGGGGTGGTCTCGGCCGGCGTCAAGCCGGCGCCGGTCGCCTACATCATCCCGAGCTCGAGGCGCGCGGCCTCGGTCATCCGGCTCGGGTCCCAGGGTGGATCGAGGATGATGTTGACCTTGACCGACGCGACGCCGGGGAGCTCGCCGACCTTCTCCTCGATCTCTTCCTTGAGGAACTCACCCATGCCGCAGCCGGGGGCGGTGAGCATCAGGCCGATGGTCACCTTCTCGCCGCCGTCGCCGTTCGCCTCGTGGGCGAGGGAGTAGATCAGGCCGAGCTCGACGATGTTGGTCGGCACCTCGGGGTCGTAGCAGGTGCGCAACGCCTCCCAGACCCGGTCCTCGACGTAGGGCTCGCGCACCCGGGAGCGCAGGTGCGCCGGATCCGGCAGCGGCAGCCCCAGGGCGTCGGCGTCCTGGGCCGGGAAGCGCAACAGGAAACCGGTCTGGGTCGCGGCGATGTGGGCGACGCGGGTGCTCTGCACGATCGACACCTCGGTCCCCTTGGGGACCGTCAGGTGGTTGCCGAACGGGATCTGCACGACCTCACAATCACGAACGAGCTTGATCCAGGTTTCGAGCATCGTTCACTCCGTGGACACCGGCTCGCCTTTGTGGTGCAACGCCGCGTCGAGCGTGTGCCAGGCGAGAGTGGCGCACTTGACGCGTGAGGGGTATTCGCGGACCCCGGCAAACGCCAGCAACTTTCCCAGGAGCTCCGGGTTCGGCGGCGGGCCGCCGTCGCCGGTGAGCAGGGCGTGAAACGCCGCCAGCACCGAGGTGGCCTCGGCGGTGGTCTTGCCCTTGAGGGTCTGGGTCATCAGCGAGGTCGACGCGGTCGAGATCGCGCAGCCGGCGCCCTGGAACTTGGCGTCACGGATGACGCCGTCTTTGACGTCGAGGAAGAGCTTGAGGGTGTCGCCGCACAGGGGATTCACGCCCTCGGCGTGGTGGGTGCAGCCGTCGATGACGCCGACGTTCCGGGGGTGGGCGTTGTGATCGAGGATCAGCTCTTGGTACAGATCCTGGAGCTCGCTCATCGCTTGAAGATCTCCTGGGCCTTGACGAGCGCGTCGGCAAAGAAGCTCACCTCGGCCTCGGTGTTGTAGAGCGCGAAGCTGGCGCGGGCGACGGCCGGGACCCCGTAGTGCTTCACCACCGGTTGCGCGCAGTGGTGGCCGGCGCGGATCGCGACGCCCTGGCGGTCGAGGATCGTCGCCAGGTCGTGCGGGTGGACGTTCCCGAGGGTGAAGGCCAAAACCGACGCCTTGCCGGGGGCGGTGCCGACCAGGCGCACCTCGGGGATCGCGGCGAGGGCGTGGCTCGCGAGCGCCAGCAGCCGGTGCTCGTGGTCTGCGATCGCGTCGAAGCCGACCGTGGCGACGAAGTCGAGGGCGGCCTTGAGGCCGATGGCGCCGGCGATGTCGGGGGTCCCGGCCTCGAAGCGCGACGGGATCGGGGCGTAGGTCGTCTTCGGGAACGTCACGGTGCGGACCATGTCACCGCCGCCCTGGTACGGCGGCAGCGCCTGCAGCGCCTCGGCGGTGCCGTAGAGGACGCCGATACCGGTGGGGCCGTAGACCTTGTGGCCGGAGAACACGTAGTAGTCGCAGCCGAGCGCCTGGACGTCGACCGGCAGATGCGGCACCGCCTGAGCGCCGTCGACCAGGACCGGGATCCCACGCGCGTGCGCGCGGCGTACGATCTCGGCTACCGGGTTCACCGTGCCGAGGACGTTCGAGACGTGGGTGACCGCGACGATCCGGGTCTTCGGGCCGAGCAGGGCATCGAGCCGGTCGAGCTCGAGGACGCCCTGGTCGTCGAAGGGCAGCACCTTGATCACCGCGCCGGTCGCCTCGCACGCCAGCTGCCAGGGGACGATGTTCGAGTGGTGCTCCATCTCGGAGAGCAGCACCTCGTCGCCGGGCTGCAGGCGACTGCGAGCGAAGCCGGCGGCGACCAGGTTGATCGCCTCGGTGGCGCCGCGGACGAACACGATCTCCTGGTCGGTGGCGGCGTGGAGAAACTCGGCGACCCGGTGGCGGGCGGCGTCGTAGCGAAGGGTGGCGCGCTCGCTGAGCAAGTAGGCGCCGCGGTGCACGTTGGCGCAGTCGGTGGTGTAGTAGCTGACGACGGCGTCGATGACGGCGCGCGGCTTCTGGGTGGTGGCGCCGTTGTCGAGGTACACCAGCGGCTGGCCGTGCACCGCCTGGTGCAGCGCCGGGAACGCCGTCCGCAACGCGCCGACGTCGTAGCGCGGCAGATCGCCGGTCGCGCGCTCCGCGGGTCGTGTCGACACCGCGGCCATCATGACGGGAAGCCCTCGGCGGCGCCGAGCCGGCGGCCGAGCTCGCGCTGCCAGGCGGCCTTGACGCCGGGGTTCGCGACCCGAGCCAGCGCCTCGGCGGCAAAGGCACGGGTCAGGAGGGCGCGGGCCGCATCGAGGCCGAGGGCGCGGCTCTGGAGGTAGAAGAGCGCCTGGGGGTCCAACGCGCCGACGGTGGCGCCGTGCGAGCACTTGACGTCGTCGGCGTAGATCTCGAGCTGCGGCCGGGTGTCGGCGACCGCGGTGTCGGCGCACAGCAGGTTGCGGTTCGACTGCCGGGCGTCGGTCTTGACGGCGCCCGGGTGGACGACGACCTTGCCGGCAAAGACGCCGCTGGCGTGGTCGTCGTAGACCGCCTTGTAGAGTTGATCGCTCGTGGTGTGCGGCGCGTGGTGCTCGACGACGGTCTGGGCGTCGAGGTGGTCGCGCCCGTGCCCGAGGCTGAGGCCGGAGGCGACGACCTTGGCGCCCGGGCCGTTCAACGCCACACAGAGCTCGTCGCGCGACAGCGCGCCGCCGGCGAGAAAGACGCTCGAGGCGTACGACGCATCGCGGCTCACCGTGACCTCGGTGCGCTCGACGTGTAGCGCCGCCGGCGCGTTCTCGCAGTAGCGCAGGTGCTCGAGGCGGGCGCCGTCCGCGAGCTGAACCTGGGTCGTGACGTTTGCCGCCACCGGCGTCGTGGTCGCGAACAGGTGCGTCTCGATGAAGGTCGCGGCGCTCTCCGGGCCCAAGCTCAGCACCAGGCGCGGTTGGCTCGCGGTCGGCGTGCCCTCGCCGACTTGGATCAGGATGACCTGAATCGGCTCCGGCACCTCGACCCCGGCGGGGACCAACAACACGACGCCGTCGACGAAGCTCGCGGTGTTGAGCGCCGTCAAGCCGCGGCCGGGATCGTGTGTTTGCAGGTCGAAGAGGGCCTTCAGGCTCGGCAGGTCGTCGGCGACCGCCGTCTTCAGATCGCCGGCAACGGCACCGCGCGGCAGGGCGGCGATGCGGGAGAGCTCGGGCACGAAGTGGCCGTTCACCAGCACCAGCGAACACGGGGTCAGGGACGCCCAGGCGGCCACCAAGGGCGCGGCGCTGCTGCGCCGGCCGGCGTCGGGGTAGGGCGGCGTCGGCCGGGTGAGGGCTTCGAGCGGTTGGACGCTGGTGTAGCGCCAGGCCTCGGCGCGCGCTTGCGGCAGGCCGAGGTGGGCAAACTCCAGGCGCGCGGCGTGCCTGATGACGGTGAGCCAGTCCGGCGCGGACGTCGGCGCCAGGGTCACCGACGCCGGGGTCGGAGTCGACGGGCGTGGGTGCAGCGTCGTCATACGAGCGCCTCGGGTGGCGGCGCGGCGCCGACCCAGCCGTAGCCGGTCTTCTCGAGCTCGAGCGCCAGCTCTTTGCCGCCGGAGCGCACGACGCGGCCATGGGCGAGCACGTGCACGAAGTCCGGGACGATGTAGTCCAAGAGACGCTGGTAATGGGTGACCAGGAGGATGGCGCGACTTGGATCGCGGATGGCGTTGACGCCCTTGGCGACCACCTTGAGGGCGTCGATGTCGAGGCCGGAGTCGGTCTCGTCGAGGATCGCGAGCTTGGGCTCGAGGATCGCCATCTGCAGGATCTCGTTGCGCTTCTTCTCGCCGCCCGAGAAGCCTTCGTTCACCGCGCGCTCGAGGAAGCGCGGGTCGATCTCCAGGTGGCGGAGCTTCTCCTTGACGCTGGCCAAGAAGTCGACGGCGTCCAGCTCCTCTTCGCCGCGATGCCGGCGCACCGCGTTGAGCGCCGCCTTCAGCAGGTAGGCGTTGTTGACCCCGGGGATCTCGACCGGGTACTGGAACGCGAGGAAGACGCCTTCGCGGGCCCGGATCTCGGGCGCCAACGCCAAGAGGTCGTGGTCCAAGTAGCGCACGCTGCCGGCGGTCACGTCGTAGCCGCCGCGGCCGGCGAGCACGTGCGCGAGGGTGCTCTTGCCGGAGCCGTTCGGCCCCATGATCGCGTGGACCTCGCCGGCTTTGACCTCGAGATCTACCCCCCGCAGCACCTCGGAGGCGGCCACCGACGCGTGCAGACCCTCGATTCGCAACATCGCTCTCACCTCTCGATCAGCCCACCGCGCCTTCGAGGCTCATGCTCAAGAGCTTCTGGGCCTCGACCGCGAACTCCATGGGCAGGTTTCGAAACACCTGTTTGCAGAACCCGCTGACGATCATCGTCACCGCGTCCTCCTCCGACAGGCCGCGCTGGCGGAGATAGAACAATTGGTCGTCGCTGACCTTCGAGGTCGTCGCCTCGTGCTCCACCTGCGCGGTGTGGTTCTTGACCTCGATGTACGGGAAGGTGTGCGCGCCCGACTTGTCGCCGAAGAGCAGCGAGTCGCACTGGGAGTAGTTGCGGGCGCCGTCCGCCCCCGGCTGGATCTTCACCAGGCCGCGGTAGGCGTTTTGGCCGAAGCCGGCGGCGATGCCCTTGGAGATGATCGTCGACGCGGTGTTCTTGCCGATGTGAATCATCTTGGTGCCGGTGTCCGCCTGCTGGTGGTTCGCGGTCACCGCGACCGAGTAGAACTCGCCCACCGACGCGTCGCCCTGGAGGATGACGCTCGGGTACTTCCAGGTGATCGCGGAGCCGGTCTCCACCTGGGTCCACGAGATCTTGGAGCGCGCGCCGCGGCAGGCGCCGCGCTTGGTCACGAAGTTGTAGATGCCGCCCTTGCCGTTCTTGTCGCCCGGGTACCAGTTCTGGACCGTCGAGTACTTGATGTGGGCGTCGCCGAGCGCCACCAGCTCCACCACCGCGGCGTGCAGCTGATTCTCGTCCCGCATCGGCGCGGTGCAGCCTTCGAGGTAGCTCACCGCGGCGCCGTCGTCGGCGATCAGGAGGGTGCGCTCGAACTGGCCGGTCTTGGCGGCGTTGATCCGGAAGTAGGTCGACAGCTCCATCGGGCAGCGGACCCCCTTCGGGACGTAGCAGAACGAGCCGTCGGTGAAGACCGCGGAGTTCAGCGCCGCGAAGAAGTTGTCGCCCTGCGGCACGACCGAGCCCAAGTACTTCTGCACCAGCGCCGGGTGGGTCTGCACCGCCTCGGAGAACGAGCAGAAGATGATGCCGAGCTCGGCGAGCTTCTCTTTGAAGGTGGTCGCCACCGACACCGAGTCGAACACCGCGTCGACCGCGACGCCGGCGAGCAGGGCGCGCTCGTGCAGCGGCACCCCGAGGCGGTCGTAGGTCTTCAAGAGCTCGGGGTCGACGTCGGCGAGGCTCTTCGGCCCCGGCCTCTGGCTCGGCGCCGAGTAGTAGATGATCTGCTGGTAGTCGATCGGGTTGTAGCGCACGTGCGCCCAGCGTGGCTCCTCCATCGTCAGCCAGTGGCGGTAGCTCTTCAGGCGCCACAAGGTGAGCCACTCGGGCTCGTGCTTCTTCGCCGAGATGAAGCGGATGATGTCTTCCGAGAGGCCGGGGGGCGCCGAGTCGGCGGCGATGTCGGTCACGAAGCCGAACTTGTAGTCGGTGAGCCCGAGCTCCTTGAGGGTCGTCGTCATGACACCCCCCGGGGAGGCGCGGCGGGCAGCGTGACCGGCGCGATCGGGACCCGGCGGCCCGGGACCTGGCCCATGTCGGCGAGCGTCAGGCGGCTGAGGGCGGCGAGGACGGTGCCGTGCACCCGGCTCCAGTTCGGCCGCGCCGGGCACGACGCTTCGCGGACACAAGGGTCCTCGGTCACCGCGGTGCACTGGGTGAAGGCCGGTCGGCCTTCGATGGCGGTGATGACGTCGACGACGCTCACGGCGGCCGGCGGTCGGTTGAGCGTGTAGCCGCCGGTCTTGCCGCGGTGTGATTCGAGGATGCCCCCCTTCGCCAATGCTTTCAGGATCTTGGTCACCGTCGGCAGCGGCAGCGCTACGGCGTCCGCCAGGTCGCGGGCGGTGTGCATCGGCGACCCCGAGTCCTTGGCGACCTGAAGCAACAACAACACCCCGTAGTCGGCGAGCCTCGAGATCCTCAGCACGGCGGCCTCCAGGTAATAGTACCTTTACGGTACTGTATCTGATTTGACCCTACCGGCGGCGACTGTCAAGGGTTACCCTGCTGCCGATTCTAGGCGTTCTTCCAGACGGGCTTGCGCTTGCCGATGAACGCCGCCAGGCCCTCGTTGGCGTCCGCGGTCGCCATCAGCTCGTCGAGGTAGAGCGCCTCGAGGGTCTCGAGCTCGGTCGCGAGCGCGTGGTTCCAGCTCAGGCGCGAGGCGCGGTTCGCGAAGCGCAACGCCGCGGCGCTCTTCGAGAGCAGCTCGCGCCGTGCCCACTCTTCGAGCGCGGCCTCGGGGTTCTCGGCGACCACGTCGACGAGCCCCATCGCCTTGGCCGCGGCGGCGTCGACGTTGCGACCGGTGAGGTTGATGTCGTCGGCGCGCGCCTGGCCGAGCTTGCGCGGCAGGATCAGTGACGCCACCGGCGCGAACACCGCCAGCTGGATCTCGGGCTGGGCGAAGATCGCGCCGGGCGCGGCGTAGACCCAGTTGCAGAACGCCGCGAGCTCCATCGCGCCGCCCAGGCACCGGCCGCGCACTACCGCTACCGTCGGCAGCGCCAGCGCCGCCAGGCGCGCGAACATCCCGTGGAACGCCGCGAGCATCCCGCGGGCGCGCTCGCCGACGTGCTCCTCGACGCTGGCGCCGAAGCTGAAGTGCTTGCCCTCGGCCGCAAAGCACAACAGCTTGAGCTCCGGGCGCAGGCGCAGCTCGTCCAAAGTCGCGGTGATCTCCGCCATCATCGTACTGTCCAGGACGTTCGCCGGTGGCGCGTCGAGCACGATGCGGACAGCCTCGCCGTCCAAGAAGGTCTCGATGCGGATCTTCGTGGGAGTCATCGGCGCCTACTTGCGGTACTGGGGTGAGATCTCCTCGATGAGGGCGTCGCTCCAGCCGCGGCCCTCGGCCAACAGCTGCCGCAGGCGCACGAAGTCGACCTCGCGCCGGTCCTTCGGGCCCTCGTTGAAGGCGCGAAAGCCCGCCTTGGCCTCGGTCATCATGTTGAGCCCCAGCCACTCGCGGTTGCTCTCGGCGTTTTGTTGCCAGTGGGAGAGCTTGTGCTTGCGCAGGCTCCCGATCGTCTTGATCGTGCAGCTCGGGAAGGTCACGAGGAGCTTGGCGCACAGCGCTTCGACCGCGGCGTCGAGCTTCGAGAGGTCGACGGTGCCCTTCTTCATCAGCTCCTTGCCCTTGGCGAGCGCCTCGCCGACGAGCGGCGCGCCGAGGACCATGCGGCCGTACTCGTCGAGGTAGCGGTCGGTGACCACCGTGGGGTTGGCGATGAACTTGCCGTCCACCCTTAACGCCGGCGTGATCTCGTGCACCACTCCCAGCCGATAGGCCTGGTGCGCGCTCCAGGTCTCGCACAGGGTGCAGCCGACCATCGCGTTCTCGATGCCGACGAAGAGCGGCAAGAAGTCGGTGGAGCCGCCGTCGGGCGCCGAGCCGTGCTTCGGGCCCGCCTGGCCGAAGCGCGCCAGGTCCTGGGCGATGGTGAAGTCGCAGGCCATGCCGATCTCTTGGCCGCCGCCGATGCGCATGCCGTTCACCCGACAGACCACCGGCTTGTCGGCGGTCATGATGCCGGTGACCATGTCGTTGAACAGCCGCATGTACTGTTTGTACTCCTGCGGGTTGCCGGCGTAGTACTCGGCGTACTCCTTGGTGTTGCCGCCGGTGCAGAACGCCTTGTCGCCGGTCGCGGTGAGCACGATGGCGTTGACGCTGCGGTCGTTCGACGCTTTGCGGAACGCCATGATCACCGACTTCACGATGTCGGTGGTGTAGGAGTTGTACTGCGACGGGTTGTCGAGCCAGATCCAGGCGTTGTGCAAGCCCTTCGCCACTTCGCCGCTCGGGGTCTTCGCGGCGCAGAGCTCGTAGCGCACGCCCTGAAACTCTTTGATGTCGACCAAGTCGTGGTTCTTCAACATGGTGGTTCTCCCTAACGCCTTACGCCCCGGCGTGGAAAGCGTCGAGCCCGGTGATGTCGCGGCCGACGATGAGGGTGTGAATGTCGTGGGTGCCCTCGTAGGTGTAGACCGACTCCAGGTTCAACATGTGGCGAATGACCGGATACTCGTCGGCGATGCCGTTGGCGCCGAGCACCTCACGCGCCAGGCGCGCGATCTCGAGCGCCCACGAGACGTTGTTGCGCTTCGCCATGCTCACCTGCGGCGGCCGCAGCTTGTCCTGGTCCTTCAAGCGCCCGAGCCGCAGGCACAAGAGCTGCGCCTTCGAGATCTCGGTCAACATCGTGACCAGCTTCTCTTGCACCAGCTGGAAGCCGGCGATCGGGGAGCCGAACTGGACCCGCTCCAAGGCGTAGGCGCGCGCGGTCTCGTAGCAGTCGGCGGCGGCGCCGATCACCCCCCAGCTGATGCCGTAGCGCGCCTGGTTGAGGCACGAGAGCGGCGCCCCGAGCCCGTGCGACTCCGGCAGCACCGCGTCCTTCTTCAAGCGACAGCCGTCGAACGCCAGCTCGCTCGTCACCGAAGCGCGCAGGCTGAACTTGCCTTCGATGTTCGACGCCGTGAACCCCGGGGTGCCCTTCTCGACCAGGAAGCCCTTGATGCTGTCCTGGGAGTCGCCGGTCTTCGCCCAGACCACCGCGACGTCGGCGATGCTGCCGTTCGTGATCCACATCTTCGAGCCGTTCAACACCCAGTGGTCGCCGTCCAAGGTCGCCCGGGTCCGCATGCCACCGGGGTCGGAGCCGAAGTCGGCCTCGGTCAGGCCGAAGCAGCCGATCTTCTTGCCGCGCGCCATGAGCGGCAGCCAGTGCTGCTTCTGCGCCTCGGTGCCGTAGCGCCAGATCGGGTACATCACCAGCGAGCTCTGGACACTGGCGAACGACCGCAGGCCCGAGTCGCCGCGCTCCAGCTCTTGGAGCACCAGGCCGTAGGCGACGTTGTTCATCCCGGCGCAGTCGTAGCCCTTGATGGTCGCGCCGAAGACCCCGAGCTCGGCGATCTCGGGCACGAGCTGCATCGGGAAGGTCCCCTTGCGGAAGTGCTCGGTGATGAGAGGCTTGAAGCGATCGTCGACGAAGCGCCTTGTCGTGTCGCGTGCCATCCGCTCCTCTTCGGAGAGCTCGTCGTCGATGCGGCAGAAATCCCAACCTTCAAAGGTCATGACCGTCTCCTCAGCTCAAGCTCTCGAGCACCAGCGCGATGCCCTGGCCGCCGCCGATGCACATCGTCACCAGGCCGTAGCGTTTCTTCGTCCGCCGGAGCGCGTAGGCGCAGGTCAAGGTCAGGTTGGCGCCGGTCGCGCCGAGCGGATGCCCGAGGGCGATGGCGTTGCCCATCGGGTTGACCTTCTCCGGATCGATGCCGTCCTTCTCGAAGTCCTGGATGCAGGCGAGCGCCTGCGGCGCGAACGCCTCGTTCAGCTCGACGACGTCCAGATCTTTGCCCTTGATGCCGGCCCTCTCGAGCGCGATGCGGGTCGCGGGCACCGGGCCCCACCCCATGATCTCCGGAGCGCAGCCGGCGACGCCGACCGCCGCCAAGCGGGCGAGCGGCTTCAGCTTCGCGTCGGCCACGTCGCGCTCGGTGCCGATCAACATCGCCGCGGCGCCATCGACGACGGCGCTGGCGTTGCCGGCGGTGATGATGCCTCCGGGCTCGAACGCCGCCGGCAGGCGGGCCATGCTCTCCAGGCTCGCGTCGTCCATGATGTGGGTGTCGTGGCGTACGGTCAGCGGCTCGGCGGCGCCGTCCTTGTGCACCGTGACCGGGGCGATCTCTTCCGCGAACCAGCCGGCGTCGCGCGCGTGTTTGGCGTTGTGGTGCGAGCGCAGGCCGAAGTGGTCGGCCTGCTCGCGGCTGATCTTGTGCCGCCGCCCGAGCTCCTCGGCGGTGTTCGCCATCGACAGCTTCGCCGACGGATCGTAGAGCCCGGCGAGCATCAGGTCGGCGAGGTGGGTGCCCGACGGCAAGGTCCTGGTGTCGATCGGGCCGTACTTCTGCACCGCGGCGCCGATCTTCTTGCCGCGCATGCCGTAGAGGGTGAACGGGTACTGCATGCTCTCGGCGCCGCCGACGACGTGGAACGGCCGCGCCGGGTCGTGCCGCAGCCCGGCGAGGATCATCTCCGCCCCGACCGCGATGGCCTCGGCGCCGCTGCCGCAGATCCGCGCCACGGTGAGCGCCGGCACCTCGTGCGAAAGCCCGGCGCGCCAGCGCATCCCCTGCGCCGCGTAGATCGAGTCGCGGTGCGAGTGCTGCGCCATCCCCATCACCACGTGACCGATGCGATCGTGCGGCACCTTGCTGGCCTCGAGGGTCGCCTTGATCGCCATGCCGCCCAACTGCGTGGTGGAGAAGCGCGAGAACAGCCCGGCCTCGCGGTTGTTGAGCAGGATGTCGGCGCGCGGCAAGCGGCGGCCGCCGTCGACGATGACGATGCTCTGGGTCTTTGCCATCTGCAGCCTCGCCTACTCGTGCAAGAAGACCGCGGCGACCCGCGGTCCGTTCTGGATGAAGTTCTTCATGCCGATGTCCATGTCGACGGTCTGTTTGCAGCGACCGAAGCCCTTGGTCTCGAGCGCCAGGCCGTCATGGAGCGGCAGGCGCAGGCCTTTCATCACCACCTCGACCAGGATCTGATCGATCGCGAGCGAGTGGTGGCCGACGTCCACCGCCGGCAAGGTCGCCGGCAGCGTCAACGGTTGGGCGGCGACCGGCTGCAACACGATCTCACCCGCCAGGTGGCGGCGCACCAGCGCCTTGGCCGCGGTGACCATGTCCGCGGTCGGCTCGCCGCTGGCCCAGCCCCAGGCGCAAGCTTCCTTGGCGCCGATGGTCCGGCCGGTGCGCAAGAGGTCGAAGGCCTTGTCGACGCCGATCAGGCGCGGCAGGCGCTGGGTGCCGCCGTAGCCCGGGATGATCCCCAGGTTCACCTCGGGCTGGCCGAGGACGAGCGCCGGGCCGACGACCCGGGCGTGGCAGGCCATCGACAGCTCGGCGCCACCGCCCAACACCGGGCCGTCCACCGCGGCGACGATGGGCTTCTTCGAGGCCGCGATCCGGTCGAGCGCCCGCTGGCCGGTCGCCGACGACGCCTCACAGGCCGCAACGTCGGGGAGGACCGCGAGCTCGGTGATGTCGGCGCCCGCGAGCGCGCCGTCGAAGCTCGACAACACGATGCCGCGCACGCCGGCGTCGGCGTTCAACGCCGCGACCGCGAGGTCGAGCTCGGCCACGGTCTCGGCCGACAACGCGTTCTTCACCTCCGGGCGGCGGACGCGCACGATCGCGAGCTCGGCGTCACGCTCGATCGTCAGGTTGCGGTAGAACTTCGGCAACGAGCGCTCGGCGATGCTCGCCGGCACCGCGAAGCCCTCGTGCTTTGCGGCGTAGTCGGTCGTCAGGCGGCGGACCTCGTCGGCCCCCAGCTTCGCGGCGAGGTCCAACAGGCCGCAGGAGAACCCGAGCGCGGTGCGGGTGAGCCAGTTCAGGTCGGAGGGGTCGCAGATCTTCTGATCGACGACGAAGAAGGTCCGGGCCAAGAGCACCGCGAGGATCCGGCCCTTGATCTCTTCGGCGACCGCCGCGGGCGCCGCAGCGCGGGCCGGCTTGCCGCCCTCGTGCCACGGCTTGTTGCCCTGGGTCCTGAAGATCGGGGGTGGGGTGAACCAGGCGCCGCCGGTCGGCGCCGCCGCCATCAGCTCCAGACAGTGGACGTTCAACAGGTTGCCGCGGGTCAGGTCCATCACCCAGAACGGGCCGCCGCCACCCACCGCCTCGTCGACCACCTTGTCGATCTGCGCCGGCGTCGCCAGGCCCTCGGCCACCATCCGCGCCGCCTCGGCGCAGTAGTTCACGAAGATGTCGTCGGCCGCGAAGCACACCGCGTCCGCGGTGACGATCGGCACCTTGCCGAGCGCCTTCAGGGTCGCGAGCATCTTCCGGCCGAGCTCGGCGTCGCCGGAGAGCACGACCTCGATCGGCAGCGCGCGCCAGGCGGGGAAGAACGGGTGGTTCACGAAGCAGCGCTCCGGGCGCTTGGCGCGGGCCACGATCTGGGCGCGCGGGATGCCGGAGGTCGCGAAGCCGAGCAGACAGTCGTCTCTGACCACGTTCTCGACCTCGGCCAGGATCTTCTGCTTGATCTTGAGGTCCTCGGTCGCCGCCTCGAGCACGTAGTCGCACGAGGCGAGCGCCTTGATGTCGGTCGTCGTCGTGAGCTTGGCGCGCATCGCCTCGGCGTCCTTGGGCGACAGCTTGCCGCGGCCGACCGCCTTCTCCATGTACTTCGCGATCCGCTCGCGCCCGGCGTCGAGCGCCTCTTTTTTGATGTCGTGCAACACGACGCTGCCGCCGCCTTTGGCGATCGCGGACAGGAAGCCGTACGCCAAGTCCGGGCCGATCGATCCGGAGCCAATCACACCTACTTGCATGACGACCTCCTACAGCTCGCGCTCGAGCACCAGGCGCGGCGCCGGAGAAAATCCTGATTTGCCGAAGAACGCAATGAGCTCGAGCTCGTCCCACGCCACCTCGGTGCGCAGGCGCGCGATCCGCAGGCCCTTCAAGTTCGTGACCAGCTGCTCGAGCATGGCGCGCGCGATCCCCCGGCGGGCGAGCTTCTTGTCGACGAGCACGGTGTCGAGCACCGCGACCGGCTCGCACCGGCCGAACTCGCCGAACTGCACCGTGCCCAGCACCGCGCCGATCAGGACGCCGGCCTGCTCCGCGCCCAAGGAGATCGCGACGTCGGTCTCGTTGAGGGCGCGCTTGATCTTGTTCTCGAGCCAGAGCGTGCGGCTGCGGCCGGTGTGCTCGAGGTCGAGCTGCGCCAACCGCGCCCGGTCCTCGAGGCGCAGGTTGCGGATCGTGACGCCTTCCGGCGCCGTCAGGTCGTTGCGGTCGCGGTCCATGCGACACCTCCCACCTTGGCGTGACGGTTGCCTCCCCAGATAGCAGCCCCGAGCGCTCCGGCGAAAGTGCTCTGCGGGTGCGCGACGACCTCGACGGCGCGCTTCACGCCGCGGTGCTCCTTCTTCATGTCGGCGTTGATCGCCGCGACCAGGCCGACGTCCGCCGCCAGCCCGCCGCTCACCACCACCGTGCCCTCGACGTTCAACGAGCGCAAGAGGTGCGCGAAGCGGCCGCTCATGCTCTCGTGGATGCCGCGCAGGATGTCGGCGGTGCTGATGCCGCGCGACACCATGTTGATGACGTCGGTCTCGGCGAGCACCGCGCAGATCGAGCTGATCTTCTCCGGCTTCTGCGAGCTGAGCGACAGCGGCCCGATGTCTGCTTGGGTCACCCCGAGGTAGCGGGCGATGTTCTCCAGGAACTGACCGCTCCCCGAGGCGCACTGGCTCGTCATCTTGTAGCCTTGCACCCGGCCGCGGGCGTCCATGGTCACGGCGCGGGCGTGCAGGGCGCCGACGTCCAACACCGCGCGCGCCTTGGGCTCGAGGAACAACGCGCCGCGGGCGTGGGTGGTCATGCCGTAGAAGTGGCCGGTGGCGAACGGGATCTCGGAGCCCTCGCCGGTGGTCGCGACGTAGTCGAGCTTGTCGACCTTGGCCTCGAGTACCGCGGCGCGGAAGGTCTCGTCGACCACCTCGAAGATCTCGCGCTTGCGGATCCGGCGACGCGCGAGCGCCAGGACCTCAGGGTGTGGGTCGTCTTGGGCCTCGAGGCGCAGCACCACCACCTTGACCGCGGCGCTGCCGACGTCGATGCCGGCGGTGAGGATCATGAGCGCACCAGCCTTTGGGCGAAGATCGCGGCGCCGAGCGCGCCGGTGTAGATGCTCTCCGGCGAGATGTTGATGCTCCGGGCGCCGTAGCTCTCGGTCACGAGCGCGCGCAGCGCCTTCACCGCGGCCGGGTTCTTCGCGACCCCGCCGGTGAAGGTCAGGGCGTCGACGACGCCGCCGGAGCGGGCGAGCAGGCTCATCGCCCTGAGCATGATGGCGCGGTGCAAGCCGGCCAAGATGTCCTCGCGCTTCTCGCCGAGCGACAAACGCTCGCGGAGCTCGGCGCCGGCGAACACCGTGCAGGTCGAGTTGATCTTCACGAACTTCTGGCTCTTCTCGGCGAGCGGCCCGAGCTCGTGCAGGCCGACGTTCATCTCGTCGGCGATGTAGCCCAGGTAGCGCCCGCAGCCGGCGGCGCAGCGATCGTTCATCTGGAAGCTCGTGACGATGCCCGCGGCGTCCACCTGGATCGCCTTGGTGTCCTGGCCGCCGATGTCGAGCACGGTGCGGGTGGTCGGGAACATCGCGTGCGCGCCGAGGCCGTGGCAGAGGATCTCGGAGCGGATCTGCTCTTTGGGAAACGGCAGCCGCGCCCGGCCGTAGCCGGTGCCGACCGTCGTGCGATCGACGAACTTGGTCTGCACCGCGGCCTCGACGCCGGCCCTGAGCTCCGGCTGGTCGCCGACGCGGTGCAAGGCGCCGTCGATGTGGTCGACGAAGCCGAGCTCCAAGGGCGCGTTCTCGACCGCGATGATGCACTTGTCGAACAGGCCTTGGAGGACGTCGAAGTCGAGACCGAAGGTGGGCGCCAGCTCTTCGGCGAGCCGGGTGTACGCCGAGCCGGCGGCGTCACGGAAGAAGTCGGAGCGCTCGCCAGCCGGCGCCTCGCCCTTGGCGGTCGCGGCGTAGCGCGCCTCTTCCTCGCCGCGGACGCGGTCGAAGATCACCGCCACCGCCTCGCCGAGCTTGGCGCCGGGCGCCGTGGGCCCGAGCTTCGGGATCTCGAGATCGATCAAGGCCTTGAGGCGCAAGAGCTGCAACAGGTGTTGCTGCAGGCGGAAGGCGTCGAGCAGGAGCTTGAGCGCGGCCGTGCCGGCCTTGGCCTCGACCTCGCGGCGCAACAGCGCGAAGCGGGCCGCGGTCAACGCCTCGGTGCGCGCGACCTCGACGGCGCGGTCGTAGCTCGAGCGCGAGTTGGTGATCCCCCGCCCGAGGATGCGGCCCTCGAGATCGAGGACGACCGCCTTCGAGGTGGTCGAGCCCAGATCGACGCCGATCACGCACTCGACGTTGCGGTCGGGGGCCGCGGCGGCAGACGCGGCGCTCATGAATGGGCTCCCGGCTGCGGCGCGCTCGCTGCCGACGCTTTGGGTCTTCCTTGGCTGCGGGCGTCGATCATCTGGAAGTAGCTCTCGAGCCGATTCTTGATGTTGGCGGCCGAGAAGTAGCGCGGGTCGACGAGGTCCGATTCGATGAACGCCCCCGGCACCCCGGTCTGGCGCTCGACCTCGCGCAACATCATCAGCTGCCCGGCGGAGAACGAGTTGCACGACTTCACCGAGTTGATCACGAAGCCGTTGGCCTCGTAGTCGCGGATGTAGTCGGCCATCATCTTCACCCGCCCGGGCAGGTTGACGTTCGTGTAACAGCCGGCGCAGTAGTCGGCGAGGGTGCCGAGCGGGTCGTCGGGGTCGTGGCGGAAGCCGAGGTCGTAGGTGCCGCCGACCTTGGCGTAGGTCGAGGCGACGACCACGGCCTTGTCGTCGTAGAACATCTTCCAGAACTCGCGGAAGTGGGTCCAGTTCGGCGGCCCTTCGACCACCAACCGGTAGCGCTCGCCGTCGAGCTGGCCTTCAGGGGTGACCGGGCCGAGGCCGAGCTTCACGCGCTCCTCGATCTCGGCCTTCAGCGCCTGGTAGTAGCCGACCGCCTCGTCGGTGCCGCGAAACGAGCTGAAGATCGGGCCGACGTAGTAGACCGCGCCGAAGTAGGAGTCGAGCGGGCTCGGCTTGTGCTTGGCGGCGTGCAGCACCGACACCAGGTCGTCCTCGGCCTTGCGGCTCTTCTTCAAGAGCGCCTTGAGCTTGTCCTCGTCGTAGCGCTTGCCGGTCACAGCCTCGAGGGCCGGGATGACGCGCTCCTTGAGCTGCCGCACCATGTAGTCGCGGTGCTCCGGCGTGATCTTGCCCTCGCCCTGGTAGGGCACGTGGAAGAACACCGTCGGGCAGTTGTACTCTTCGCGCAACAGCTCGAACCACTTCATGAACGTGTAGCAGCCGGTGTACGACAACAGCAGCAGATCGGGCTTCGGGAGCCTGGTGCCGGTCGGCCCGATGTTGCCGGTCTTCAGCATGCCGATGTCGCACTTGACGTAGGTGCAGACGTCTTCGGAGTGGCCGGCGCGCTCGGCCTCGGTGATGTAGTCGCGGCTCTTGCCGCGCATCCCCGACTGCAGGGCGTTGATCTCCGGCAAGACCGGCAGGGCGTCGAACGACAGGATGAGCTCGGTGAGGTTCCCGGGCACGAAGGTGTAGACCACCTTCTCGGCGGTCTCGGGGGCTCTCTCCAGCCGGTCGAAGTGGCGGGCGATCATCTCCTTCTGGAGCGTCATCGACTGGTCTTTGAGCGCGCTCATGCGGCACCCCACAGCTTGATCGAGTCCGCGAAGGTCCCGGCCTGTTCGCCGAACTGCTGGAACTGGCCGCTGTTCTCGGCGTAGCGGAACGACACCGTCGGGATCTTGTCGGCCTCGGCGCCGGCCGCGAGCATCGGGCGGTCCAATAGCGCGGGATCGCAGAACGACGGCGCCGCGAAGATGATGCCTTCGGCGCGCGCCCTCTTCACCCGGGCGGCGGCGAGGCGTCTCTTGCCGTGCGGATCGGCCTCGAAGACCACCGACGACGGCATCGCGTGCTTTATGAAACCCTGCGCGAGCGCCTGGAACGGGTCGCCGCCGGTGTCGACCCTGTCGGTCAAGAAGCGGTTGCCGAGGATGAAGTCGTCGTCGACGATGTAGCAGCCGGCGGCCTCGATGGTCTTGATGAGGCCGAGCGGCGGTTGCTCGCAGAACGCCCCCATCACCACGACGCGGGCGCGGTCTTTCACCCGGCCGGGCTCGGCTTCGCTCGCCCGCAGGTACGCCTGCAGCTTGTCGCAGAAGACCTCGACCGGCACGACCTCGCCGGCGCGCATCAGGACGTAGAGCTCGGCGGTCGGCACGCTCCACGGCGCTTCGACGCGGCGGTCATAGAGGGCCCGGATGAGCTCGCGGGCGGCGTTGTAGGTCGCGATCGCGTGGCGCAGGCTGTCGTCGTCGACGCGGCTGCCGGCGATACGCGCCAGGTCGTGGCTGATGGCGCGGAGCTCGGTCTCCCAGAAGCGGCCGCCGGTCTCGGGCTCGAGCACCTGCGGCACGTCGAGGTAGCGGGTGTAGACGTCGGGGTAGAGCATGGTCCAGATGCCGGAGAGGTTGCGGATGACGTCGCAGGTGGACGGGAACAGCATGCCGGAGAGGAAGTCGAGGCGCTTCGACTGCGCGAGCTCGATGACCGAGCGCGGCAGGTGGCAGATGTACGATTGGTAGAACGCGTCGCCTTTGATGATCTCGATGCGGTCGCCGCCGCCCCAGATCCCCATCGGCAACATCCCCGCCGCCAAGATGATCTCGCGCGGCGCATACACCGGCAAGAACCCCGTCGCCTTGCGCCCCGGCTTGTCGGCGAGCCAGCTTCGCGCCGCGGCAAACGACAGGTCCTCGAAGATCTCGGTCGCCCAGTCGACGATCGCCTTGCGCTCTGACATCGACACTTCCTTCTATATAAGGAGGCGACCCGGTATCGGCGCCACCCTCACCCAGCAACAGGTGCCAGCCACTTCGGCGGGTAGGAACTGAACCTACGTGCCGAGCAAGTGCGTAATCACCAATATTTGCACCTCATTCCGATCATGACAAACCGAACGAACGTTCGTTAGGCTACCATACCGGACGGTGATGTCAAGCGTGGCGGGCTTGCGGCGAGGTCTTGGACCGGTGAGGGTTGGGGCGCCTTTCTTGGGCGACGAAGTGCCTTGACGACGAGGAGGAGGGTCGGTACCGTTTAGATATTGAACCGATATCGGAGGTCTTGATGCCTGGCCTGTTGATCAAGGATCTCCCCGCCCGTTTGCATCGACGCCTGCGGGCGCGAGCGGCGGCCATGCACAGAAGTCTCGGTCGTGAGGCGCTGGTCATTCTGGAAGAAGCGCTCGATGCGCGTGCCGGACCACGAGGGCTCGCGGAGATCGACGCCTTGCGTCAGAGAGGGTCTCGACCGCTGACCGACGCGCTGCTCGAGGCTGCACGCAAGGAGAGCCGCCGTTGATTGTGGCCGACACCAACGTGGTCAGCTACCTGCTGATCGACGGGGAGCACACCGGCGACGCCCGCCGTGTGTGGGAGCGGGATCCCGCGTGGGCTCTGCCTTCCTTGTGGCGAAGCGAGTACCTGAATGTCCTCGCCACGTCGGTCCGCGCCGAGGTGCTCACCGGGGCGCAGGCGTTGGCGGCGTGGCATGCGGGGATCCGGCTGTTTGGACGAGCAGAGCAGGAGCCGGACGGTGAGGCGGTGCTCGCGGCCGCGCTTGCCCTCGGGATTTCGGCCTACGACGCCCATTTCGTCGTGGTCGCGAACGACTTGAAGGTCCCCCTCGTCACCGGGGATAGGGCCCTGCAGCGGGCCTGCAGCTCGACCGCGGTGCTCATGGCCGATTTCGGGCGAAGGTAGGCAGACCTAGCGCCGATCCGCGCGTCCGGCAAGCAGCAGCACCTGCGTCTTCGTCCGACACCCGGTCTTCGTGCAGACGCGGTGCCAATGAGTCCTGACGGTGGACACCGAGATCCCGAGGTTCTTGGCCGTCTCTGCGTACGTGAGCCCGCGCACCGCCCAGGCCTCGATCACCTGAATCGAGCGCTTGCTCAAGCGGTACTGCTCGGCCACGTGGGTGAGCCACGCGGGATACCGGTCGCCGGCACCGCCCGTCATGTCCGCGGCGAAGCCCAACAAGGTCGCGGGGTCGATCGGCTTGGGCACCGTGGCAAAGCAACTGAGGTACCAGCGGCGGGTGGTTTCGGCGTCGAGGTACTTCGACGTGATCGCCACCGCCGGTTTGCGCCCGGGCAGCTCCTTCAAGGTCTCGAACAGCCCGTCACCTCTCCCGCCCGGCATGCAGATGTCGAGGAAGATGGCGTCGAAGCGCTCGCGTCGGACGGCTTGTTGCGCCTCCCGCAGGCTGTGCGCCTCGGCGACCGCATAGCCGTTGGTTCTGAGGGCTCGACCCCAGGCGCGGCAGATGGCGTGCTCGTCGTCGACAATGAGGATGCGCCCTTCGCCCATGAGGCCTCCGCGAGAGCGAACGATAAGGCGGGTCTTTGGGTGGGGGCAAGGAGCGGCGTGTAAACAAACTGCCGACACGACAGAGGGGGAGGGAATTGGCTAGGGTCCCGGCTCCGCTCAGGGGGTCTCATGAAAAGGTCGGGCCGGTTCATGTACGAGACGCCGTCGTGTGGTTGTCGGTCGGCGGTGGTGCTGACTGCCGCGCTGTCCCTCGTTGCCGCGACGCCCGCCAACGCGAGCGAAAGCGCGCTCGCCGATGAAGGGTCGGCAGTGGAGGCTCAGGATCAAATCGCCATCGGCGAGTACGCCATCCACTTCGACGAGGCCGTCCCGCGCGCGGTGAACCGCCAACAGCAGCTCGAGGTCCTGTTCGAGGAGGCGGGCGCTACCATTCAGCCCCAGAGCGAATCAGCCGCGGCCGCGTTTCGGATGCGGCTCGCCGCTTGGGGCTCGATGGCATCGATGACGATGGTTTGGGACGAGCTGCCTCGCGTCGGGGTGTGCGCCGACCTCGAGGCGGTGGACGCGCTCAGCGATTGTTCGTTGCGAGTCGAGTATGCCCGGCTCGGGATCACAGAGTGGTGGGTCAACACCCCCTCGGGGCTGGAGCACGGTTTCACGGTCGACGATCCGACCGCCGCCGCCGAGTCGCTGGTGATGGAGGTCGAGCTCGAAGCCGTGCTGTCGAAGTTGGAGCCGAGCGGCGAGGCGATCGCCCTGACGACGCCGGACGGCAAGGAGCTTCGCTACGCCGGCATCGTCGCCCGCGACGCGGCCGGGTTGGATCTTCCGGCGCGCTTCGAGCTCTCTCCCATCGGCGTTCGCATCGTCGTCGACACCACGGGCGCGCGATGGCCGGTCGTCGTCGATCCGCTCGTCACCACCGCCACCTGGTCGGTGACCGGCGACAAGATGATGGGGTACCTCGGGCGATCCGTAGCCTCGGCCGGCGACGTCAACGGCGACGGCTATGGGGACGTCATCGTCGGGGCGCCGTACTACAACGGCGGCTTGGCGGACGAGGGCCGCGTGTTCCTCTATCTGGGCTCGGCCTCGGGTCAGCAGACGACAGCAGTGTGGTCGGTCGAGGGCAATCAGGCGGGGGCGAACCTCGGCGCTTCGGTCGCCTCGGCCGGCGACGTCAACGGTGACGGCTATGGTGACGTCGTGATCGGCGCGCCGGGGTTTGACGACGATCAGAGCAACGAGGGGCGTGCCTTCGTCTACCTCGGCGCCGCTGGCGGGCTCGCCGCGGAGCCGGCCTGGACCAAAGACGGCAACCAGGCTTCGGTGCGTTTTGGATCTTCTGTGGCGTCGGCCGGTGACGTCAACGGTGACGGGTACGCCGACGTCGTGGTGGGTGCACCTTGGTATCCGGACGTGCAGCCGTACGCGGGGCGCGCCTACGTGTACCTCGGGTCAGCGTCGGGGTTGTCGAGCACGGCAGCCTGGGTCCAGACGAGCGGCCGCAACCTGGCGTACTTCGGCACGTCGGTGGCGTCCGCCGGGGACGTGAACGGCGACGGTTACAGCGACGTGATCGTCGGCGCCTCGGCTGACAGCAACGGCGAGTCATACGAAGGCCGGGCGTTCGTCTATCTGGGGAGCGGGGCGGGCCTGCAGACGACGGTCGCTTGGAGCGCGGACGGCAATCTGCCGTCGGGGTCTTTCGGCAGCTCGGTCGCCGCCGCCGGTGACGTGAATGGCGACGGCTACGGCGACGTGGTAATCGGCGCGCCGACCCAAGCCTACGGCGAATACTCGGAAGGACGAGTGTACGTGTTTCTCGGCTCGGCGTCGGGGCCGGTGTCGCCTGCGGGCTGGGTCAAGGAGGGCGATCTAGAGTACGCGTATCTCGGTTGGTCGGTTTCGTCGGCGGGCGACGTGAACGGCGACGGCTACGGCGACGTCGTCGTCGGCTCGATGTATTACAGCGGCGGTCAGTCAAACGAAGGCCGCGCCCTGGTCTACCTCGGATCTGGCGGCGGTCTGCAGTCGACCCCCATCTGGAGCGCCGAGAGCGAGCAGTCGGGCGCCAACCTCGGCTACTCGGTGGCGTCCGCGGGTGACGTCAACGGCGACGGGCTGGGCGACGTCATCGTCGGCGCGCCGATGTACACGGCCACCCAAACCTGGGGCGGCAAGGCGTTGATCTACCTCGGAGCAACGGCCGGTCTCACCAACGCCACGAGCTGGAGCGTGGAAGCCGTGCAAGCGCCGGCTCGTTTGGGAACGTCCGTTGCCTCCGCCGGTGACCTGAACGGTGACGGGTACGCCGACGTCGTGGTGGGGGCGCCCTACGTGACGGACGGCCAGCCGTACGCGGGGCAGGTCTTCGCGTACTACGGCGCGTCAACCGGGCTCGCGATGGAGCCGGGCCACACCATCGGCATTGCGCGAAGCAACGCCTACCTCGGCCTGGCGCTCGGCTCCGCGGGCGACGTCAACGGGGACGGATACTCCGACGTGATCGCGGGTGCGCCGAGCGACTCCTACCCGGAGAGCTACGAAGGGCGAGCGCTGGTGTACTTCGGCAGCGCGACGGGACTGCAGACCGCCACCCCGTGGAGCGCCGATGGGAACGAGGCCTTTGGCGCCTTTGGCGGCGCCGTAGCGTCCGCCGGTGACGTCAACGGCGACGGGTACGGCGACGTGATCGTCGGCGCGCCGAGCCAGACCACCAGCGCCGATAACGGAGGCCGTGCGTTCGTGTATCTCGGCAGCTCGTCAGGCCTGGCGTCGAGCCCCGGCTGGGTCGCGGAGGGCGACCAACTGTACGAGAGCCTCGGGTGGTCTGTGGCCTCGGCCGGCGACGTCAACGGTGACGGCTACGGCGACGTCGTCGTCGGTGCGATCTATTACAGCAACAACGAGGGCCAAGAAGGCGGTGTGTTACTCTACCTGGGGTCCGAGCTCGGCCTGGAGCTTGCGCCCGCGACGATCTTGGAGGCCGATCAGGCCGGTGCCTACTTCGGCTACGCGGTCGCCTCGGCCGGCGACGTCAACGGCGACGGCTACGGCGATGTGATCGTCGGCGCCCGGAGCTTCACGGGCAGCCAGAGCTCGGCGGGGCGGGCGTTCGTGTACCTCGGATCGGCGGGCGGCTTGGCGGTCGCCCCGGTCTGGGTCAAGGACGGCGTGCAGGCCTTCGAGGGCTTCGGCGCCTCGGTGGGGTCGGCGGGTGACTTCAACGGCGACGGCTACGGCGACCTCATCGTGGGTGCGTCGAGCTACTCCGACGGCGACGCTAACGAAGGGCGCGCCTACGTCTATCGTGGCACAGAAGGCGGCGTGGAGTCGTCGCCGGCGTGGTCGGTGGAAGGCAACCAGAGCTCGGCGTCCCTCGGCGCCGCTGTGGCGTCCGCCGGGGATGCAGACGGGGACGGGCTGGGCGACATCGTGGTCGGCGCGCCGGGGTACGACGGCGGTCGCGGCAAGGCGCTCCTGTTCCGGGGCAACAGCGGCGATGGCGTGGCCACGGCCCTGGGCGGGGGCGCTCGGGCCCGACAGCCTGGAGCTGCCACGCCGATCGCGGCCCTTTGCCGCTCGACCGCGTCCGACAGCTTCGACGTCGCGGTGATGGCGAGATCGCCTCGCGGCAGATCACGTGTGAAGCTCCAGATCGAGGCGAAGCCACGCGGCACCCCCTTCAGCGGCACGGGTCTCCAGACGGCCGCGGCCTGGACCGACATCGGGCTGACCGGCGCGACCCTGCAGCGAACGGTCACGGGCCTGACCGGCAACACCGACTATCACTGGCGCGCCCGCCTCCTGTACGACTCCGCCCAGGGGGCGACCCAGCTCTGGTCGCGGTGGCTGCCGGGTGGGATCTCGGGCTCAGCCGCGGGGACCCACGTGCGGACCCTCTGCGCGCCGTCCTGCGAGGGCAAGTGTGGCGGCGGGGACGGCTGCGGCGGCACCTGTACGGGCACCTGCCAGTCGCCGGAGACCTGCGGCGGCGGCGGCACCCCGAACGTCTGCGGCTGCACCCTGTCGTGCACCGGCAAGTGCGGCGGCGCCGACGGCTGCGGCGGAACCTGCGCCGACACCTGCGTATCGCCGGAGACCTGCGGCGGCGGCGGCACGTCGAACGTCTGCGGCTGCACCCTGTCTTGCACCGGCAAGTGCGGCGGCGCCGACGGCTGCGGCGGGACCTGCGCCGACACCTGCGTATCGCCGGAGACCTGCGGCGGTGGCGGCACAGCCGACGTCTGCGGCTGCACGCCCACGACCTGCGCTTCTGCGGGGGAGTCTTGCGGCGGTGTCCCAGACCGCTGCGGTGGCACTCTCGCCTGCGGTACCTGTGCGCCACCGCAAACCTGCGGCGGCGGCGGCACCCCGAACGTCTGCGGCTGCACCCTGTCTTGCGCCGGCAAGTGCGGCGGCGCCGACGGCTGCGGCGGGACCTGCGCCGACACCTGCGTATCGCCGGAGACCTGTGGCGGTGGCGGCACAGCCAACGTCTGCGGCTGCACCCCCGCGTGCGCCGGCAAGTGCGGCGGCACAGACGGATGCGGCGGGACCTGTCCGAACAACTGCTCGTCGCCCGAGACCTGCGGTGGGGGAGGGCAGACGAACGTCTGCGGCTGCACGCCAGAGGCCGACCCGGTCTTCTGCGGTCGTCTCGGCAAGAACTGCGACGACGTGACCGCCGCTGATACCTGTGGCACCAGCCGCACCGTGAGCTGCGGCACCTGCAGCGTGGGGCAGACCTGCGGCGGCGGCGGCACGTCGAACGTCTGCGGCTGTGCCCCCGAAGCCGACCCGGCCTTCTGCACCCGCCTGGGCAAGAACTGCGGCAGCGTGAGCGCCAACGACAACTGCGGCGCCGGCCGCACCGCCGACTGTGGCGCCTGTACCGACGGCCTCTCCTGCAACGCCGGGCCGCAGGTGAACGTGTGCGGCTACAGGCCGGTGGCGAGCGCCGGTCCGGACCAGACGGTCCCGTTCGCTTCCACCGTCGGGCTCGACGGCACGGCGTCGAGCGACGCAGACGGCGAGACCGTCACCTACCTGTGGACCATGACGTCACGGCCCTTGGGTAGCGCCGCGTTGCTCGACGACCCGACCGCGGCGCAGCCCACCTTTGTAGGAGATGTCTCCGGCGACTACCTCGTGGAGTTCGTGGTCAATGACGGCCACGGGCCGAGCGACGTGGACACCGTGTCCATCATCGTCGACGTGGAGCGGGTGGCGGTGCCGGATATTCAAGGATTGCCGCAGACTACGGCGGCGTCGAATCTCATCGCTGCTCGTCTGGTCCTGGGCACCACGAGCACCGGCTACAGCACGACGCTCGCGGTGGGGGAGGTGCTCTCCCAGAGCCCGGCTCCGGGGACGATGGCGCCCGTCGACTCCACTGTGGACGTGGTGATAGTCGTGAACCGTCCGCCGGTCTTCGACGCGCCTCCGGCCCAGAGCGTCGACTCGGCGAGCTGCCTCGCGGTGCAGTTGGTCGCGAGCGACCCCGACACCGACCCATTGACCATCGAGCTGGTGAGCCCGCCGGCCCCGCCGGCCGGCATGACCGTCACTTCGCCCGGTGGGCTCGTGACGTGGTATCCCACGGCCTCAGACGTGGGCGGACACACGGTCACGGTTCGCGTGACCGACGACGAAGGGGAGAGCGTGACGCGTGACCTGGTCGTGGCCGTCACGCCGGCCGTGGACATGATGGCGCCGCTCGTCGAGCTGTTTGCGCCGGCGACGGTGGCGGTGTCCTCCGTGATCTCCGTCGTGGCCCAGGTGAGCGACGACACCGCGGTCACCAGCGTCGCCTTCCTCGTGGACGGCCTGCCGTTCGTGGAGAAGTCGGCGCCGCCGTATGAGATCTCGTACAACGCGCCCGCCGCGCCCGGCCAGCTCTCGTTCCAGGTCACCGCGTCGGATGCCGCCGGTCACAGCACGACGCGCACGAAGTCCGTCAGCGTCGCGACCGGGCCGGACGTCACGGCGCCAGTAGTCACCCGAGTCATCGCCCCGCCCACCGCCGCGCCCGGCGACGCGGTCTACGTAGCGGCGGAAGCCGCCGACGACTGGGGCGTGACGAGCGTCGAATACCGGTACGGCACCGGCGTGCTCGGCTCCGCGACCCTGCCGCCACACGTGGCGACGCTCACCATCCCGACCGGCGCCACAATTGGCCAGCCGTTGGCGCTCAACGCGGTGGCCAGGGATGCCGCGGGGAACCAGACTAGCGCGCCGTTCAGCATAGCCATCGCCGAGCTCGGCGAC
>JACRCV010000028.1 GCA_016218825.1 Deltaproteobacteria bacterium | reverse complement strand
TGCGCCAGCAGGAGCGCAATGTGCTCGAGTTCATCACCGCGGCCTGCACCGCGCAGTTGACTGGCTCCGCAGCTCCGTCGTTGCTCCCTGACCAAGATCACGTCATGCTCGCGGCGGCATGAGGGCGTGAACGCTTACGAGACTGGCAGTACCAGACGTATCCGAGAGCGCACCGCACCACGCTGTAATGAGGTCGTCGTCCGGGCACAAATCAATAAGTCTCGTCAGTCTGGCGAAGTTCGCAGGCAAGGGCTCAATCGCAAATACGTGCCCTCCGGTCCTGACAGCACCAGCAAAAAGTGCCGTATACCACCCGATGTTCGCCCCGACGTCTACAACGGTCATCCCCGGATGGAGACAGTCTCGCAACAACCGCCAATCTGGATACTCATAGTTTCCAAAGAAGAGCGTCGCCTCTGCATGGCATGGCTCGTATAGGAATGGCACGCCAAAATGGTCGTCGAGCACAGATCCTGAGAGGACGATCTTGTGGAGATGCTTCACCACGTGGCCACGCAGTCGCGTTGGAAGGGCGCCCACAAGTTTCCGCACGGCCCTTGCGCCGAGTGATGGTGGCCTGGACGTCATCTTGATACCATTGTCACGGTGCGGTCTGTCGAGGGGCCGAAAAAGTGCGAACCGGCTTCCGGGCGGATGACGGATGCAACCATCGCCTTAGCTAACACCGAGATTCTCCCCACCCGCTCAATCCGCTCAACCCGCAACCCCGCTTCGCTCAGCAGCGTCCCGAACGTAGCGGCCGACCAGAACTTGATATGCCCATAGTCCCACAACGCGCAAAAATGGGCGTCCATGCGGCCGGTCACCGCCAGCGCCAGGTTCTTCCAATACCCATGGTAGGGCGTCGACACGATTGCGGTGCCGCCCGGCACCAGGAGCTCGAAGACACGCTGCGCCCAAATCCTCGGGAAGAACAGATGCTCGACCACCTCGAGGCTGACGACCAGCTCGAACTGGCCAAAACGCGCCGCCAAGTCGTCGTAGCAGGAACCCTGCTCCAACCTAAGACCCGGATAGGACCGGCTGGCGCTTGCGATGCCCGACTTCGACGGATCGACACCAGCCACCTCCCAGCCCTTGCCCGCCAACCAATGGGCCACGGCTCCGTTCCCGCACCCGAGGTCGAACGCGCGGTGCCGCCCCGGCCGCGACACGAGCGCCGCCACGTGCCGCTCGAGCGTCGGCAGGAGCCACTCATGATGTGCCCCGAGCCCACCCGCCGCATGCTCGTAGCCGTCGCCGGAGACCGTGTCGGGCGTCGAGACCCCTGCGGGTTCTTCGCGGCTACCGAAGGCTGTTTCGCTTGTCCGTTGGCTCACTGATCACCGGTAACCACTCACGGCGGATCTGGTCCAAGAATCCCGTCGGCGCACCGCACATCGTCCGCCATTCGGCCGGCGTATACACGAGAAGATCCACAGCGCCGAGCGCGCGCTGCAAATCAGCGAACGGCTTGCCGCGCTCCGGCCACGGCAGCGTCGTCTTGCGCACCAGGATGAGGTCGACGTCGCTGTCAGCCGACGCCTCACCGCGGGAGAAGCTCCCGAACAGATACGCCTGCTCCACGCGACCCCTGAGCAGCTTCCGCAGGCGCCTGACGAGCTGCCGCCCCGTGGTCCGGGCCTTCGCCGGCCACACGAAGTCCGAATCGGCTCTCATCGCTTGAATCTCCGCTCGACGGCCGCGATCAAACCCGAGGCGAGCTCCAAAGACTCTCGCGCTTGGTCACGCGAGAAGGCCTCGAACGGCGCGCCACCCGGCAACGCATCAGGGTATCGGCCCGACAGATAATATTGGTCGAGGACTCCGGCCGCCTTGCGCAAGCGACCATTGAGCCGCAACTCCTGGCAGAGCTTCAACACACTGTGGGTCAGAATCACGCGGACCCCGCGCTTGAACAGCAGGGCCTTGAGCGCCTTCTCGGCCGCCTGCTGGCAAACGAAGCAGCACTGCGCGAAGAACTCCTCCTTCAGGGCACAGCGGGCGAATTCCAGGTCGTCTTTGGCCTGCATCAGCCAATCCCGCGCGCGGTCGGAGGGGACCATCAAAGGACCGTACCATCGCGCTTGGTGGGAGAACAGCCGGCCAACGCGCGCTTGACCGATTCAACCAGCCTCGGCATCGGCGCCCGCTGGATCTTCAACTCGCCGCCGAGAGCATCACCTACCGCGGCCGACACCTCCGCCACCGTGCTCGCCCCTCGAACCCACCCGAGCTTCGACAGCTCGGTCACCAGGTCGAGCTGGTGGTCGTTCAGCACCTCGCCGTGCTCGGCGCGCCGCGGAAACACGATCGGCAGATGCCCGGCGTGGATCGCCTCCATCACGCTGCCCTCGCCCGCCTGACAAATGACGACGCTCGCCCTGTGCAACACGTCCTGGAACTTCTCCGGGGGCAGGAAGTCGTGCACCTCGCCCGACTTCGGACGGTAGTCGGTGTAGCCGGTCTGCCAGACGACGCGGTGCTTGGTGTGCGCCAGAGCTTCTTCCGCCGCCCGCAACATCCGCGGGAACGGCTCGCGGCGATTGCCGACGCTCACGAGGACGAGATCTTCACGCCCCGCCACCGATGCTTGCGCCCGTGGCGGCTCGTAGATGATCCCTTCGTAGCTGCCCTTGGGAAAGAATCCCGAGAGATACGGCCACTGATAGAACAGCTTCTCGAACAGTCGCAGCGCGTGGATCAAACGCCCCGTCAGCGTCGGCCGATAGAATGCACAGAAGCTCTCGATATACAGGCGGAAGATCCCGAGCCTGCCCGCCACCATGAACGCCGGCACCGCCGGCCCCGCCCCCGTGCTGACGATGACGTCGGGCCGCTCCTTCGCGAGGATCTGCCAACACTCCCAGAGGTTGTACAACGTCCACAAATCGCGCTCGGAGTGCTTGATGAAGTAGGTCCGGCCCTCCATGAAGTCGGGCAGCTTCTTCGCGTCGTTCAGGATGTAGAAGTGCTCGTATTTCTCGTAGATGGGACGAAGCTGCACCACCTCGGAGAGATGGCCGCCGACGGAAGAGACGATGGCGACTTTCATGGTGAGGGTTCCAGGCCTCACGCCACAACCCGCCCAGCCAGCCGCCCGACACGGCGCCAGGGGATTACCTCGAGGTCCGACCGGGTCTGCGGCTCAGCGCCACCGTACACCACGAAGCTCGGTCCGGCGGCCTCCCCCGCGAGCGCCCGCCAACGCCGCAACCCGGCAAAGAAGGCGTCCTGCACCGTCGCGCCCGACTTGCATTCGATCGACATCAGGTGCTGGCCTTGATCGACGATGAGGTCGACCTCGTCACCGCTGTAGACGCCCCAAAACCAGAGGTTGTTGTCGAGCCCGGCGTTGAAGCGAGCCTTCAAGAGCTCGGCGAACACCCAATTCTCGAACAAGAAACCGCGGGCCGGGTGGACGCTGAGCTGCGCCGCGTCCTGAATGCCGAGGAGTCGCGCGGCGAGCCCGACGTCGGTGAAATAGACCTTCGGGGTCTTGACGAGTCGCTTGCGGAAGTTCTTGAAGTGCGGCCGGAGGAGCGTCACGACGAAGCTCGCTTCGAGCACCGAGAGCCAGGCCTGCGCCGTCGGGCCGGTGACCCCCGCCTCCATGCCGAGGTGCGACGCCCGGACCGGCTGTCCCACCGACGCCGCGACCAGCTTCATGAAACGCTGGAACGCGCCGAGATCGTGCACCTGCTTCAGGTTGCGCACGTCGCGCTCCAGGTAGGTCGCGATGTAGCTGTTGTGCCAGTCGCCGGGCTGCGAGCCGCGCCACCAGATCTCGGGGTACCCCCCGGTGAACAGGACATCGTCGAGGCTGCGGGCCGCCGTTCGATCCTCGGGGATTTCGTCCCACGCGAGGGGCAACAACGTCATCACCGCGATGCGCCCCGCCAGCGACTGGGCGATGCGCTCCATCAGCAAGAAGTTCTGCGAGCCCGTGAGGATGAAGCGGCCCGGGCGACGGTCGTCGTCGACGTCGCCCTGCAAGTAAGAGAACAGCTCGGGCGCGCGCTGTGCTTCGTCGATAATCGCGCCCTCGCGATAGGTCGACAAGAGCCCGCGCGGATCCCGAACCGCGTATTCCAGAACATCCGGACTCTCGAGCTTCACAACCGGCTTGTCCGGGAACGCGAGCGTCGCGAGGGTGCTCTTGCCCGACTGCCGCGGCCCTATGACTCCAACCACCCGAAACTGCCGAGCCAGATCTCGAAGCTTCTCGGTGGCGTTTCTATTGAACATTGTCATTTAATATCAATAACATAGAAAACAGTAAAAACACATTTTACTATTTCATATCTGCGAGAGCTTTGGCCGATGGCTCCGCCAACGCTGGCATGGAGGAGGCCAACCGCGCCACGATCTCGACCGCCGCGTGTCCTTCCCCATAGACCCGGGGCGGCGCCTCCTTGGGCCAGCCGTCACGGCAGGCGGCGTCGACGATCGCCTGCGGATCGTGGCCGACGACTCGATTCCAGCCGAGCGCCACCGTCTCCACCCACTCGGTCTCCGGCCGCACCGTCACGCACGGCACCCCGAGCACGAAGGCCTCCTTCTGCAACCCACCGGAATCGGTCACCACCAGCGCCGCGCTCGCGGTCAACTGCACCATGTCGAGGTAACCGACCGGCTCGAGCAGCCGCACGTTCGCCGGCAGCTCCAGCCCCGACTCCTCGAGCCTGAGCCGGGTGCGCGGATGACATGGGAACAACACCGTCTTGCCGACCTTCCCCAAGGCAGAGAGCACGTCGCCGAGCGCCTGCGGCACGTCGGTCAGATAGGGCCGATGCAACGTCGTCAGGATGTAGCTCCTCGCCGCCACGTCCAAGCGCTCGAGCGTCCGCGGTCCACGGCCGGCCTGGTCGCGACCATAGTGGAGCGCGTCCACCATCGTGTCGCCGACCAGGTGCACGCCGCGCTCGATGCCTTCCTTCGCGAGGTTGGCGACCGCGGTCGGCGTGGGGCAAAAGAGCAGGTCCGAGACGTGATCGGCGACCACCCGGTTGTGCTCCTCGGGCATCTCGCGATTGTACGACCGCAGCCCGGCCTCGACGTGCGCGACAGTCAACCGCAGCTTGCAGGCCACGAGGGCCGCGGCGAGCGTCGAGTTGGTGTCGCCGAACACCAACACCACGTCGGGCTTCGACTCCAAGAGCAGCGGCTCGAGCTTGGTCATGATATGAGCGGTCATCGCCCCGTGCGACCGCGAGCCCACCTCGAGGTTGTGCTGCGGCGCTGGAATGTCGAGCTCGTCGAAGAACACCGCCGACATGCCGTGGTCGTAATGTTGGCCGGTGTGAATCAACACGCTCCGATGGCCGCGCCTCGCGAGCTCGTGGAGCACCGGCGCCGCCTTGATGAATTGCGGCCTGGCGCCGAGGACGGTGGTGACGTTGAGGGAGCGAGACATCAGGAGATCACGGCACGAGGCTGCCGCCGACCGTCAGAACAAGGTGTACACGAACGGCGCCGCCGCGGAGCCGCCGAGCACGACCAAGGCGCCCATCAAGAGGAGGACGAGGATCATCGGCGCGAGCCACCACTTCTTGTTGCTCTTCAGGAAGTGCCAGAGCTCGCCGGCGAGGCTATGGGCGCCCTGTTGTTGGGCGACGTCGAACTGGCTCTGCGGTGGCGTGGGGGCGGGGGTAGGCATGGGGCTCCTCGGCGACGATGGGAACAGTTGCTTGACCGCGAGTGGCGGCAGTCGAGACCCGGGGTTAGACGACGCGCCCGGCGTAGAGGTCCTGGACGAAGTCGGTGAACGGCAAGATCTCGATTCCCGGCTGCACGGTGCGCCGCTCACTCTCCAAACAGACCACGATCTTGCGCCCGACCTTGGCGTCGGCCTCGAGCGCCAACAGACCTCGCAGGTCGCCGCGGTGCACTCGCGCGCCGGCCTTCACCTCGATCGCCGCCTGCATGTCACCCAAGATGAAGTCGACCTCCTGACCAGTGGAGGTGCGCCAGTACGTCACGTCTAGATCTGGTTGGCGCGAGCGGCGGTAGCCCATGATCTCTTGGAGGACGAGGTGTTCGAAGCTCTTGCCGTACTCGGGGGTGCCGGGCGCCGGCCGCCGTCGCGCCAGGTGGTTCGCCACCCCGACGTCGAAGAAGTAGAACTTGTCGGTGAGAATCATGCGGCGCGTCTTGCTGCGCGTCCACGGGTGCAAGCGAAAACCCAGAAGGGTGTCCTCGAGGATTTGAAAGTAGCCCCGCACCACCTTGGGGCTGACGCCGGTCTCGCGGCCCACGTTCGCGTACGACAAAAGCTCGGCGTTGGTGACCGCAGCGACCCGCAAGAACTCGGCGAAGGCCGGCAGGTTCTGGGTGACGGCCTCGGCGGCGATCTCCTCCGCGAGATAGTCCGCGACATAGGCCCTGAGGTCGGCAGCCGCATCGGGGGAGAGGAAGTGCGGCGGCAACATCCCGGTCACCACGGCGCGCTCCAGGTCGAAACCCTCGACCTCCGTGAGCGACAACGGCCCGAGCTCGTAGCGCCAGGCGCGACCGCCGAGCAAGTTGGCGTGACCGCGCCGAAGCTTGCGGGCGCTCGAGCCCGAGAGCAGGAACGTCGCGCCGCGATTCTCCATGAGCCAGTGGACTTCGTCGAGGAGCGCCGGGACCTTCTGGACCTCGTCGATGACCGTCACCCGGCCGTCGAACCGCTCGCGCAGCAGCGCCGGCCGGGAAGCGTGCTCGGCGAACACGTCGGTCTTCAGAAGATCGATGAGCCGCACGCTCTGGCGCTTCGAAAACACCTCGCGGATCCAATACGTCTTCCCGACCTTGCGCGGCCCCCACAGAAACGCCGATTTCCCCGCCGGCAACGTGATGTCGAGATGCCTCTTGCAAATAGAGCCCATCAGGGAAGTTTATCTGAATAAACATCTAACGCAAGTAAGTTTATTGGTAATCTACTATCAATGATATTCTTCGTGGTTCCACTCAGAACTGCCTGAAGTATCGATGGATCGGAGACTTGGCGGGACGCTTGATCCAATAGCTCATCGCCTTGTTCTCGAACCGCAGCCGGAGCGCGTCCCGCCCGAAAAGCCGCATCCCGAGGCCGACCGGGGTGACCACGAAGAAGAACAGCGCGAACATCACGAGGTGGGACACCACGAAGCCGATGGGGAAGGTGAGGAGCAAGAGGCCGACGAACACCGGCTTCAGGGTCTGAGGTGTCATCGCGCCGAGGATGGCCGACAAGAGCGCGAGCGGCGCCAAGATCGTCCAGGCGTCGGGCATCGCGAGCCTGGTCATCAACACGAAAGCGACCGCGGCGAAAAACAGCGGCAGCCACAACAGGCCGAACCAGCGGAGCTGCGCGGCGTCGGGGTTCCAATTGAAGGCGATCAAGGCCATGGCTCACCCCCGGGTCTGAGGTCTATCTTGCCAACTCGGAACGAGGCGGTCGAGGGCGGCGCCGGCGGAATCACACATTTCGGTACACCTTCGGACCTCAGTCGAGCTTGAACTGCCTCAAGTACCCTTCACGGTCGACGCCTTGGCCCTTGGGCTGGTCTTCTTTGAGGAGCACGCAACGGTCGAGCACCAGCACGTCCATCTCGGTGGCCATGAAGCAGCGAAACGCGTCCGCGGGGGTGCAGACAATGGGCTCGCCGCGCACGTTGAACGAGGTGTTGATGATCACCGGACAGCCGGTCTTCTCCTCGAAGCGCTTGATGAGCTCATAGTAGCGCCCGTGCCGCTCGCGGTCGGCGGTCTGCAGGCGCGCCGAGTAGTCGACGTGCGTGATCGCCGGCACCACCGAGCGCGGGAACTTGAGCTTGTCGATGCCTTTGAGCGCCTGGTCGGCGCCGTTCGTCGGCAGGCGCTTGTCGTGCTTCACGTTGGCGACGAGGAGCATATAAGGAGAGGCGAGGTGCTCGGGGGTGTCGAAGTACTCGTGCACCCGTTCTTCGAGCACCACGGGCGCGAAGGGGCGGAACGACTCGCGGAACTTGATCTTCAGGTTCATCACCGACTGCATCTGGCGACTGCGCGCGTCACCCAGAATGCTGCGCGACCCGAGCGCGCGGGGCCCGAACTCCATCCGCCCCTGGAACCAGCCGATGACCTTCTCGCTCGCCATCAGCCCGGCGACGTGGTCGATCAAGGCGGCGTCGGTCTCGAACACCTGGTACTTGGCGCCGACGCCGTCGAGGTAGGTCTTCACCTGGTCGAAAGAAAACGCCGGGCCCAAGAGCGAGCCTGATTGGCTGTCGTTGGCCGCGGGGGTGCGCGCGTTCTCCATCAGCTGATGCCAGATGAGCAGCGCCACGCCGAGCGCGCCGCCGGCGTCGCCCGCCGCCGGTTGGATCCAGAGGCGCTCGAAGGGCCCGTCGCTGAGCAGCTTGCCGTTGGCGACGCAGTTCAGCGCCACGCCGCCCGCGAGACAGAGGTTCTTCTGTCCGGTGACCGCGTGCGCGTGCTTGGCCATGCGCATCACGATCTCCTCGGTGACGACCTGAATCGACGCGGCGATGTCCATCTCGCGGTCGGTGAGCTTCGACTCCGCCGCCCGCGGCGGGCCATCGAAGAGGGTGGCGAATTTCTTCGAGGTCATCACCAGCCCGGCGCAGTAGTCGAAGTACGACTGGTCCATTCGGAACGAGCCGTCCTCCTTCAGATCGATGAGCTGGTCGTAGATACGATCGACGTACCTGGGTTCGCCGTAGGGGGCGAGCCCCATCAGCTTGTACTCGCCCGAATTCACCTTGAAGCCGGTGAAGTAGGTGAACGCCGAGTACAGGAGCCCGAGGGAGTGCGGGAAGTGCTGCTCGTAGAGCAGCTCGACCTGGTGACCATGGCCGACGCCGATCGAGGACGTCGCCCACTCGCCGACGCCGTCCATCGTCAAGATCGCGGCCTCGGCGAACGGTGACGGGAAGAAGGCGCTCGCGGCGTGGGCCTCGTGGTGCTCGCAGAACACGATGGCCTTCTGGTAGCCGCCGGCGAGGCCCTTGCGGATCTCGCGCGGCAGATAGAGCTTCTTCTGCAGCCACACCGGCAGCGATTTCAGAAAGGCCATGAAGCCCGCGGGCGCGAAAGCGACGTAGGTCTCGAGCAGGCGGTCGAACTTGGCGAGCGGCTTCTCGTAGAAGCCCACCGCGTCGAGGTCCGCGGGCGTGATCCCCGCCTCTTTGAGGCAATACCCGATCGCCTGCACCGGGAAGTCGGCGTCGTGCTTCAGCCTGGTGAAGCGCTCTTCTTGCGCCGCGGCGACGACCTTACCGTCCACCACCAGCGCCGCGGCGGCGTCGTGATAGAAGGCCGAGATTCCAAGGACGGCTTTCATCTTGCTGTGCTCCACACCCGGCTCGACGCCCACCGCTTCGAGTCACTCACGTCGCCCACCCTCATCGATCGCGCACCGTCGCCGCAACCCGTCCACGACGCACGCGCTCCAGCCCTACGCTGATGGTCTCGGTGATGCCGCGCCCGGTCATCTGACAGGCCTCGGCCAGAAGGACCCTGGGCAGGTTGGCGCCGGCGTGCTTTCATCATCGCTCGCCGTACACTAGTCTGCACCGATGTCGATGCGCGTGACCCACGTCCTGCCCCAGCTGGCCTTGAAGAGCGGCGGCCCGACCCGCTCGGTGTTGGGCCTGGCCCGCGCCGAGGCTGCGCTCGGCGCCGAGGTCACGCTGGTCATCGGCCGCTCCGAAGAGACCGAGGTGCTCGACACCAGCGGCGTCACGGTGGTCGACGGCCGGCTCGCGAGCGTCCGCTACGGCGTCCCCGGGCCGCGCCTCGTCCGCCGCCTGCACCGCGCCATCGCCGGCGCCGACGTCGTCCACCTGCACTCCCACTGGAACGTCATCAGCACCCTCGCCGCGGCCCGGGCGCGGCACCTCCACAAGCCCTACGTGCTCAGCCCCCGCGGCATGCTCGATGCCCGCAGCCTCGCGGTGCGGCCGCGCAGCAAGCGCCTGTACTACGCGGCCCTCGAGCGCCGGAGCATCGAGGGCGCCGCCGCCTTCCTGTTCCTGGACCACAGTGAGCGCGAGGCGCTGTGGCGCGGTGCGGTCCCGAGCCTTGCGGCCGTGGTCTTGGTGTGCCCGAACGGCGTCGACCTGGACCACGTCCGCGCCGCCGCCCACGCCGCGAAGGACGAGGTCTGGGCGCCGCACCGGCAACAGCCTCACGTCCGCCTGGTCTACCTCGGGCGCATCCATCCGCTGAAGGGGTTGCTGTTGCAGGTCGAAGCGGTGGCGTTGTTGCGGCAGCGCGGCATCGAAGCGCGCTTGAGCCTGGTCGGGCCCGACGGCGCTCATGCGCACGAAGTGCAGCGCGCCGCGGTGCGGCTCGGGGTGGCCGACGCGGTCGCGCTCCCCGGCCCCGCATACGGCGACGAGCGCTTCGGCTTCCTCGCCGCGTGCGACGCGGTGCTCTTGACCTCGGAGCTCGAGGGCTTCTCGAACACCGCCGCCGAGACCTTGGCGGTGGGTGGGCTCCTGATCGCCACCGATACCTGTCATCTTCATGAAGCGGGCGCCGCGGGTGCGGCGATCATCGTGCCGCGCACCGCTGTCGCCGTGGCCGACGCGGTCGCCAAGGTGGTCGCCGACCCGACCCTCGCCGGCGCGACCCGCGAGGCGGCGCTGGAGTTTGCGGCGCGCAGGCTCGATTGGCGCGTGATCGCCGCCGAGGTCTTGAGGTTGTACGAGCGGGTCATCCGCAGGTGACCGAACGACTGTCAGTCCCAGATCGCATGTTGGCTGTGCTCCAGGATTCGGCGGTCCTTGGTGACGAGCCGGCACCCCCGAGCTTCGGCCTGAGCAACGATGAGGCGATCAAACGGATCACGGGTCCAGCGGAGCTTGAGGGCCCGCGCCACCACGCGATGGAACGGCAAATCGCAGACGGTAAGTCCGATCGTCTGAACCAGATCAGCGACGATGACATCGGCGGTGCGAGCAATACGGCCGGTCTCGAAGAGGTACTGCAGCTCCAACACCACCATCGGCGAAACGGCCAGCTCGTGGCGATCGACCACGTCGCGAACGGCTGGTGGAAACGCCTCGGCCTCGCCGCCGAACAGGAGAACGGCGACGTGGGTATCGAGGTGGACTACCTTCCGGTCCATTCGCTCGACCAGTCCATGCGCACGATCTCATCCAGGGGAACTTTCAGGATCTTGCGCCGTTTCAGACGGGAGAGCTTGCTGGATGCCTCCACCAACGAGATCCGCAGCCGCTTCCCGCGACGGGTCACCTCCACGGGCGCCCCCGTGTCGGCGACGCGATCGAGGATGCGGTAGACGTCCTGCCGCAACTTTGAAGCCGTCAACACCATGCCGCCATCATGATACACGTACGTACGGTTGTAAATAGACGTACGTACGCGACGTCCTAGTCCTTGTCGACCAGCCAATTGCCGAGCGCCAAGACGTCCATCTTGGTGCGCAGGAAGCAGTCGATGGCCTCGGCGGGGGTGCGGACGATGGGCTCGTTCTCGTTGAACGAGGTGTTCAGCACCACCGGGATGCCGGTAACCTTGCGGAACTCGGAGATGACGCGGTGGTAGCGGGGCGAGTCCTTCCGGCTCACGGTCTGCAACCGGCCGGTGTGGTCGACGTGGTCGGTCGCCTGGATGTCGGCGCGGCGCTCCGGCTTCGTGGTGTAGACCAGCATCATGTACGGCGACGGGTGGGACTCGTCGAAGTAGTCGGCGACCGCCTCTTCGAGGATGGAGGGCGCGAAGGGCCGGAACCACTCCCGGTGCTTGATGCGGGCGTTCAAGATGTCCTTCATGTCGGCGCGGCCCGGGTGCGCGAGGATGGAGCGCGAGCCGAGCGCCCGCGGCCCCCACTCCATGCGGCCCTGGAACCAGCCGACCACCTTGCCGGCGGCGATGCGCTCCGCCACCCGTGGAAACAGCGCCTCGTCGTCGAGCCGCACCGCGCCTTTGACGCCGGCTTTGTCGAGGGCCGCCTGCATCTCGAGGTCACTGAACTCGTCGCCGAAGTAGGCGTGGTTGAGCGGCGCGACCCGGGCGTTGCCGAGGACGCAGTTGTGCACGTAGAACGCGGCGCCGAACGCGGTGCCGTCGTCGCCGGCCGCCGGGTGGGTCGCGAAGCGGCGGAACTTCGAGCGCGTGAACATCATGCCGTTGGCGACCGAGTTCAACGCGACGCCGCCGGCGACGCAGATGGCGTCGAGCCCGGTCTTCGCCTGCAGGTCGTTGACGACGTGGAAGTAGGCCTCTTCGAAGCGGGCCTGCAGCGAGCGGGTGAGGTCTTTGTCACGCTTCGAGATCTCGGTGCCGCGCTCCCGCGGCGCGCCGAGCCGGTCGATGAGCTTCTGCGAGTAGAGCGGCGCCACCGTAGGGTTGCCGTCGTCGTCGAAGCTGTAGTCGACCCCTTCGGTGTGGTGCACGAACCAGTCGAGGCCGAGCTCGAACTTGCCGTTCGGCTTCAGCGTCACGAGCTCGTGCATGAGATCCATGTAGGCCGGCTCGCCGTAGGGTGCGAGCCCCATGACCTTGCCCTCGTCGCCGTACTTGCCGTAGCCGATGAACTGACAGATCGCGGTGTAGAGGATGCCGAGCGAGTGCGGGAAGTAGACCCGGTCGAGGATCTCGATGTCGCGCCCACGGCCGACCGCGATCATCGTCGACGCGAAGTCGCCGAAGCCGTCGATCGACAAGATCGCGGCGCGCTCCATCTCGCTCGGCAGATACGCGCTCGCGGCGTGACAGAGGTGGTGCTCGATGTTGTGCACCTTGGCGCGGAGCCTCTTGACCTCGACGCCGCAGGCGGCGGCGACCAGCGCCGGCACGTCCTTCACCTGGGCGCGGTTCTCGAGCCGCTGCTTCGCGAGCTTGGTGATGCGCGACAGGTTGGTGAGCGCGAAGCCGAGCTTCTTCGACAGGTTGGCGGTAGAGTCGCGGCCGATGGCGATGTGGTCGACGTCTTCGATCCCGATCTTGCCCATCTCCAAGAGCTTCAAGATCGAGAGCTTCGGGAAGCCGGCGAAGTGCTTGACGCGGTTCAAGCGCTCTTCGGCGATGGCGCCCACGACCTCGCCGTCACGGAGGAGGACGGCGGCGGCGTCGGCGTGGAAAGCGTTGATGCCGAGAATGTGAGTCGTCATGCGAAGTCCACCAGGGTGAGGTTTGAGTGTCGCGGGCGCGAAGCGTCGGGGTCGATGAGCACCGCCACCCGCGCCAAATCGACGTCGGTGACGATGACGGCGTCCTGGCGGAGAGCGATCACGTCGATCACCACCTCGCCGAGCGGGCCGCCGCCGAGCAGACACACCGCGACCGAGCCGTTGCTCGACGTGCGCGCCGCGAGGATCGCGGCCCCGAGGATCTTCTCGACCCGGTCGCGCATCGACTGATAGTCGGCGGCGGTGCGCTGCAAGAAACGATAGGTGAGCTTGGCCTTGGCCTCGAGGCCGCGCGGCGTCAGCACGTAGAGGTAGCCCATCTTGTGCTTGGAGTCGCGGACGTTCTGCACCTTCACCAGGCCCTTCTCGATGAGGCGGCGCAACACGAAGTGGGCCTTGGACAACGGCAGGCCGACCTCGCGGGCGAGCTGGCGTTGGGAGAGCGACGGCTCGGCGAACAGCGCCTCGAGCATCGACAGGTCATTCCCGGCCGCGGCAGGCTTCGCCCCTTTCGGTCCCAGCGGACCGACCGAAGCGCTCAGGTTGTCGTCGCGGTCCAGCACCAGAGTGTTGGATCCAGTAGAACGGCACGGTTGGTAGCCCATCCGAATCGAGTGTTCAAGTTTGAAACGGTGGCCGATGACGCGCTGCAGCACCGGCGGGCGCGGTCGCGCGGTCGAATGGAGGCGAGGCGGCTCTGCACCGCTTTCGGGAGAAAGTGATCTCGGTCCCCGCCCCACTCGGGGGCGGGGATTCGGGGGTGGGGGTGGGGAGCGCGGACGCAGCGGCCGCGCGGGAATCAAATGAAGACAGAAAGCACTCTATGGCTCTGCGGGGGCCTCGACGAGGTCTGCAGCGGCGAGCTCGGTGGCGACGCCGCGGCCGAGCAGCTCGATTTGGACGACGAGGCGGCGCTTGCCGTTCGGCTCGTGGACGACGATGCCACGGACGCCTTTGAGCGGGCCGGCGGCGACCAGGATGGTTTTGCCGGGGACGAGGCGCTCGACGGGATCGAGGTTGTAGGGCGAGGCGACGACGGTCTGCAGGCTCGAGATGTCTTGGTCGGGGATGCTGCGGGCGATGCGCTCGTCACCGGGGAGACGGCCGACGAGGTCGATGACCTGATGCACCTGCAACAACTCGACGCGGCGGGCGGCACTCATCGTGACGCGCACGAACAGGTAGCCGGGAAACAACGCCAGCTCGACGTTCTGCACCCGGTCACTCCAGGCGCGCCTTTCGACCTTGAGCGGCAAGAACACCTCGACCCCGTGCGCCGCGAGCTCGGCGGCGGCCCCCTTCTCCTGGCGGGCGTGGACCGCGAGCGCGAACCACCGGGCGGCCATCATCGGCCGCCCCAGAAGAAACGATGGCCGTGGTCCAAGAGGCGCAGGCCCGCGTATTCGACGACGAAGCGCACGAGCGCTGCCGGGCGGGTCGAGACCAAGACGTTGGTGGCGAGCGCGTCCCACGGTGACGGCAGCTCCCGACCGCGGACGAAGCCGCGGGGGGTCGCGCGGACCAGATGCTCGGCGAGGGTCTTGCGGAAGTGATCGACGCCGGCGAGCGGTCGCTGCCCCAGCGGCACCTCGACGCCGCGCGCCCCGAGCGCATCGAGCAACAGCGCCAGGGCGACGCCGAGCCCCCCTTGCCGGGCGCGCGCGTGCACCGCACGCCAGTTGATCCGCTGGGTCTGCGCCAGGCGGACGGTGTCTTCGAAGTGCTTGGCGTCGATGGTGAACGCGTGGTTGGCGTAGTGCGCCGCGGTGAACAGCACCTGGTCCTCGGGGCACAGAGACCAGACCGTGGTCTGGCCGGCCTCATAGCGGACGGCGCGGGCGAGGCAACCCTTGGTGTCGATGTGGTACCAGGGCGGCTGCGCGAGCTGGCGGTGCAGGTCGAGGTCGATGTGGCCGTCGCGGCCGGCGTACATCCACTCGCGCAACAGGCGGTTGGTGACCGGGTGGGTGGGAAATTCGCGCCGCAGCCAGCCCAGCGCCAGGACCTCGCGCTCGAACGCCACGAAGGCCGCCGGGTCGATGAGGACGTCGATGTCACAGCCGGTGCGCAGGCCGCGGTTGCCGTAGAGCACCGGCTCGGCGAAGGCGCCTTTCAAGAACAAGACCGGCGTGCCGACCTTGGCGCCGAGGTCGCAGAGCAGGGCGCGGTCGCGCTCGGCGCGCATGCTCCAGACCAGCCCGTGGAGCTGATCGCGGTCTTGGGTCGCGGTCATCGGCGCGGAGTATCATCGACGCCGGCTCGAGGGACAAGGCGGCGGCACGCGGCGCATGCCTTTCCCAAACCGGTGGCACGCGGTATAGCAGGCGCGCGGCAACCGGCGCGGCCCGGCGAGGAGCGACTCGTGGACACTCGGACGTTCATCGACAAGGTGGGGAGCAAAGAGGCGGTGGTCGGCGTCGTCGGCTTGGGCTACGTCGGCCTGCCGCTGGTGATCACCTTCGGCCGCAAGGGCTTCCGGATGGTGGGCTTCGACATCGACGCCCAGAAGGTGGCGAAGCTCACTCGCGGTGAGAGCTACATCAAGCACATCGCCGCCAAGGACACCGCAGAGCTGATCGCGACCAAGAAGTTCTCGCCGACCACCGACTACGCGCGGGTCAAGGAGTGCGACGCGATCTTGATCTGCGTGCCGACGCCGCTGAACCGCAACCGCGAGCCGGACATGACCTACATCGAGAGCACCGCGCACGCGGTCGGGCCGCACCTGCGCGCCGGACAGCTCGTGGTGCTCGAGTCGACGACCTACCCGGGCACGACCGACGAGCTGTTGTGCGAGATCCTCGAGAAGGAGAGCGGGCTCAAGGCCGGCAAGGACTTCTTCTTGGCCTTCAGCCCCGAGCGCGAAGACCCCGGCAACCCGAAGTTCAACACCCGCAGCATCCCGAAGGTGGTCGGGGGGCTGACCCCGGCGTGCCGCGAAGTCTCGGCGGCGCTCTACGCCGCGGCCCTCGACAAGGTAGTGCCGGTGTCGTCGACCCGGGTCGCCGAGATGACCAAGCTCCTCGAGAACATCTTCCGCTGCGTGAACATCGCGTTGGTGAACGAGTTGAAGATCGTCTGCGACCGGATGGACATCGACATCTGGGAGGTCATCGAGGCCTCGTCCACCAAGCCCTTCGGCTTCATGCCCTTCTATCCCGGGCCGGGGTTGGGCGGGCACTGCATCCCGATCGATCCGTTCTATCTCACCTGGAAGGCGCGCGAGTACGAGGTCGCGACCCGGTTCATCGAGCTCGCCGGCGACATCAACACCGACATGCCGCGCTACGTGATCGAGCGCACCGCCGAGGTGTTGAACTCGCAGCGCAAGGCCCTGAACGGTTGCACCATCCTCGTGGTCGGAGTGGCCTACAAGCGCGACATCGACGACCTGCGCGAGTCTCCGGCGCTGCGGGTCATCGAGCTCTTGCAGGAGCGCGGCGTCGACGTGGTCTATCACGACCCGTTCATCCCGAAGCTGCCGGCGACGAGGAAGTATCGCCTCGAGATGAGCTCGCGGCCCCTGAAGCCCGAGACCTTCGCCCAGTGCGACGCGGCGATCATCGTCACCGACCACACCGGCATCGACTACCAGGCCATCGTCGACGGCGTGCCGCTGGTGGTCGACACCCGCAACGCGACCAAGGCGGTGGTGAAGAACCGTCACAAGATCTACAAGGCGTGAACGGCGTGTCCACCTACCTCGTGACCGGCGTCGCCGGCTTCATCGGCTCGAACCTCGCGGAGGCGCTCCTCGCCCGCGGCGACACGGTGCGCGGCATCGACAACTTCGTCACCGGCAAGCGCGACACCGTCGCCGGCCTCAAAGGCCTGGACTTCATCGAGGGCGAGATCACGAGCGCCGACACCATGAAGCGGGTGCTGCGCGGCGTCGACTACGTGCTGCACGAGGCGGCGCTGCCGAGCGTGCCGCGCTCGGTCGCCGAGCCGGTGCTCTGCAACCACGCCAACGTCAACGGCACCCTGACGGTGCTCGAGGCGGCGCGCCACGCGCGCTCGGTGAAGCGGCTGGTGTACGCGGCGTCGTCGTCCGCCTACGGCGACACCACGGTGCTGCCGAAGGTCGAGACCCTGGCGCCGCGGCCGCGCTCGCCGTACGCGGTCCAGAAGCTCACCGGCGAGCACTACGCGACGGTGTACTCGATGCTCTACGAGCTGCCGTGCGTGTCGTTGCGCTACTTCAACGTCTTCGGGCCGCGCCAGGACCCCGAGAGCCAATACGCCGCGGTGGTGCCGAAGTTCATCCTCGCCGCCTTGAAGGGCGAGTCGCCGCCGGTGTTCGGCGACGGCATGCAATCGCGCGACTTCACCTTCGTCGGCAACGTCGTCGAGGCCAACCTGAAGGCCTGCAGCGCGGCGGGCGTGGCCGGCGAGATGTTCAACGTCGCCTGCGGCGAGCGCCATTCGCTCTTGGACCTGTTGGCGATGATCAACGAGGCGGCCGGCAGCAACGTGACGCCGCGCTTCTTCCCGGCGCGCCCGGGCGACGTGAAGGACTCCCTCGCCGACATCTCCAAGGCCAGGAAAATGCTGGGCTATACGGCGGGGGTCAGCGTCAAGGACGGGTTGCAGCGGACGCTCGCCTGGTACAAGACCCGGATCTGAGATCTCGCAAACCCGCGCCCCGCCTGATTCGGCGCGTATTCCCCGCACCTACGTTTCCGCACGCCCGCCCACAGCGCGGCTCTGCCGCATTTTGTCCGCAGATTTGATCTGCCGAAACGCAGAGCGCGGGCGTACAATAGAGGTGGGAAGTGAGGCAGTATCCATGACACCAGGTAGCGGTATTCGCCTGGTCTGGGGCGTCGCCGCGACGCTGATGGGCCTTCTGGTTGCCGGCTGCGCTTCTTATCGTTCACTCGAAGGCAGGGTCCGGCGGCCGGTGGTGGCGTCGGTGCAGCCGGTGCCGACGGTGACGCCGCCCGAGGATTGGCCCGCCGAAGATCCCGCGAACCTCCGCGAGAGCGCCAGCGACCTGTTGGAGCACGCGTTCTTGAGCTTCACCGTCGGCCGCGACCAGGCGGCGAGCCGCTCGTTCGCCGCCGCGATCGCAACCGGCGATCTCAACGACGCCGGCCGGGCGCTGGCCTACTGGCACATCGCGACCTCCGAGCGTCGCCTCGACAACGAGGACGCGAGCGCCGAGGCCTTGATGAGCTTCATCGTCGTGGGCCAGGACGTGCTCGACGCCCGAGCGACGCGACCCTACACGTTGGACGGTCGCTCGGACTTCGTCGAGAACTTCAACCTCGAGTCCAGGCTCGCCGAGGCCAAGGGTTACCTCGCCGCCGCCTGGGCCAGACGGGTGTCCGACTTCGGTCACTCTCTGGACGAGCCGGTGGTGGTGGCGAGCGAGCTCGAGGCCGAGGCGATTTTGGCCTTCGCGCCGCCGTGCGAAGACGAGGCCGACCGCGACGTGGCGCGCAATGTCCTGTACACCGTCGGCTCGGTGCGGGTGGAGCGGGTGAAGATCAGCTGCATCGCCGAGCTCACCCCCGAGCCCTACTACATCGTCTACGTGCTGCCGGTGGACAGCGAGTAGGGGCCGCCTTCGAATCACGTCGATCCGAACTTGGCCCATCCGATGAAGTGATTCCGTCCCCGCTCCAACTCGGGGGTCTGCGCCCCTCGCCCCACCCGGGGGCGAGGGGACGGGGGAGTGGGGGTGGGGAGCGCCGCGGCAGCCGCGGCGCGGGAATCAAAGCAGGTGCAGAGTCTAATAAGACTTGGAGAACAGCACCCGTCGCGGCGACGGCTTGCCGCTGTGGACGCACTTGCCGGGCTCGTCCGGGGAGTCGAAGGGGATGCAGCGGATGGTGACCTTGGTCTCTTCTTTGATCTTGGCCTCGGTCTCGCGGCTGCCGTCCCAGTGGGCGAGCACGAACTTGCTGTTGTCGCCGGCGAACACGTCCTTGAAGTCGCTCCACGAGTCGATCTTCACGGTGTTCGCGGCGCGGCGCTCCTTGGCGCGGTCGAAGAGCTGGGTCTGGAAGCGGTCGAGGTGCTCTTTGACGTGGGCGCCGAGGTTGGCGCGCGGCCAGAACTCCTTCGCGGTGCCGAGGCGGTCCTTCGCCGCGACCTGATTCTTCTCGAGGTCCTTGGGGCCGATCTCGAGGCGCAGCGGCACGCCCTTCTGCTCCCACTCGAAGTACTTGAAGCCGGGCTTGTGGTCGCGGACGTCGAAGACCACGGAGAGCCCTTGCGCCTTGAGCTCCTTCTCGATCGCGGCGCCGGCCTCACGCACCGCGGCCTCGTCGCCGCCTTTGCCGAAGATCGGGACGATGGCGACGGAGACCGGCGCGAGCTTGGGCGGCAGCACCAGGCCGTTGTCGTCCGAGTGAGTCATGATGAGGGCGCCGATCAAGCGCGTCGACACCCCCCAGCTGGTCTGCCAGACGTACTCGGTGAGGCCGGCCTTGTTCTGGAACTTGACGTCGAAGGCCTTGCCGAAGTTCTGGCCCAGGTCGTGCGAGGTGCCGGCCTGCAGCGCCTTGTTGTCCTGCATCATCGCCTCGATGCAGAAGCTCTGCAGCGCGCCGGCGAACTTCTCGCTGTCGGTCTTGACGCCGCGCACCACCGGCATCGCCATGTGGCCCTCGGCGAACTCGGCGTAGATGTCGAGCATGCGCTTCACTTCTTCGACGGCCTCGGCGTGGGTGGCGTGTGCGGTGTGGCCCTCCTGCCACAAGAACTCGCCGGTGCGCAGGAACATCCGCGTGCGCAGCTCCCAGCGCATCACGTTCGCCCACTGGTTGATGAGCATCGGCAGGTCGCGCCAGCTCTGGATCCAACGGCCGAAGAAGTGGCCGATGATGGTCTCCGAGGTCGGGCGGATGACGTAGGGCTCCTCGAGCTTCTGGCCGCCGGCGATGGTGACGACCGCGAGCTCGGGCGAGAAGCCCTCGACGTGCTCTGCCTCACGCTTGATGAAGCTCTCGGGGATCAGGAGCGGGAAGTAGGCGTTCTGGTGCCCGGTCTCCTTGAAGCGGTCGTCGAGGGCGCGTTGGATCTTCTCCCAGATGGCATAGCCGTGCGGCTTGATGACCATGCAGCCCTTGACCACCTCGGCGGGCTCGGCGAGCCCGGCCTGGCGGATGACGTCCAAGTACCAGCGGGAGTAGTCCTCGGCGCGGGGCGTGATCTTGTCAGGGGCTTGCTCGGCCATCGGTGCGCTCCTGGATAGGGTCGGCCGCTTGTACCCGCAGGACAACGCACGGGCAAGGGCAGCGCAGTCGCGCTCCGCGTCCTCCTATCAGCGCAGCCGCGCTCCGCGTCCTCGACGGGATCGGCCTCGCCGAGCTATCCGCGCGCGGCCGTGCTGCTCGGGGGCGACCGAACGGCTCCGAGTGCTGGTCCGATTGACGAGACGTCCTGCGACGGAGGCTCGACGCGGCCGACCCGCCTGCGGGCGCTGCGCGCTGTCTACGGCGGGACGGGGCGGCAGGCGCAGGGATTGCCGTCGGCGTTGAAGCAATCCTTGCAGCAGTACGCGGTTTCAGCGTTGCAGAAGCACTGGCCGCCGACGTCCACTTCCAGACTCGGGTCACAGCCGGCGGTACTCGGACGGGCGCACTCGCACAGCGGCTTCGCGACGCAGATGATGCGGCCCTCGCCGGTCTCGGGGTTGGTCCAACACTCGGCGGTCTCGTCGGCCAAGCAGCAGGCGGGCGCCTCGGACTCGCAGACACCGATGGTGCTGTTCCACGCGCAGCGCGGCGTCGTCGAGCAGTTGCTGACCGTCTTCGTCGGACAGGCCGCCTCCGCCGCCTGCCAATCCGAGCAGCAGGTGAGGGCGTCGGTGCACGACTTCACCGAGCCGTCGGGGTTGAAGCCGGCGTCACAGGTCGGGAGCGGCAGGCAGACGCAGCTCTCGTCGCAGACGTAGCCGGGACGACAGGCGCCGGTGCCCGACTGCTGGCAGCGCTCGCCGAGGACGCACTTGTTCTGGGTCGCGTCCCAGGCGCACGGGCGCACGCCGCCGACGGTCAGCGCGTAGCAGGTGCTCTCGAGCTGCTCCTCGGCGCACTGGGTCTCGCGCGGGTCGCAGTCGCAGGGGTTGGTGGTGCTCAAGCGGCAGCTGCCGTTGGCGGCGTCGCAGACCTCACAGGCGCCACAGTTGCCGCACACGCAGACGCCGGCGCGCTGGCCCTGGGCACAGTCATACAGGCACTGGAGGTTCAGGCACTTCTGGCCGAACGCCAGGCAGTCGACGTCGGTGTTGCAGGCGGTCGGCACCGGCGGCTGCGCGGGGCAGGTGAAGGGCACACAGCTCTGGCCCTCCGGGCAGTCGCACGGCACCGGCAGCCAGAAACGGTAGCTGATGATGACCAGATCGTTTTGCCGCGGCACGTGCGGCGCGGTCTGGGCATAGGTGATCTCGCTCTGCTCGATGACGCCGTTTGCCGAGCAGGCGCCGCCGCCGCAGACCCCGTCCACCGGGTTGCTCCGGAACCCGATCGAGTTGGTGGTGGAGTTGTACGAGAACCCCGCGGTGCGCGAGCGCGGCACCTCGAAGTAGTCGACGACGGCGCCGTTCGGACGCGCGATGCCGACCTTCAAGGTCGCGGCGATCGGCGCGGCGAGGAGACGATACGGCGCCGAGAGCGCCGCCATGTCACCGATGAGCTCCTGGACGAACGGGTGGAAGCCGTCGGCGCCGTTGGTGCAGATGTCCTGGGAGCGGCCGAAGGTGCCGCTCACCAGGTCGCGATAGGCCTGGCCGTCGCCGCGTGACCAGGTCACCGAGCCGCCCTTGCAGCCGTCTTCGCTGCTTTGCGTCGTGCCGTTGAACAGTCCATAGCCCTGCACGCCCTTCGGCCGGGTGATGGCGTAGGCCGGACCCACGGCGCCGAGGCCGATGAGGCCGTCGCCGCCGGTGATCGCCTCGAGGGTCCGCCGCAGGCGTTTGCACGGCTGACAGTCGTTCGGAGGCCGCTTCAACACACAGGCCTGCGTCTGGTCGCCGCCCGTCCTGACGCGCCACTGTTCCCAACGACAATCGGGGTCGGTGTCGCACCTGTTCTTCTGGTCTGCACGGTCGTTCGCGTCCACCGGCGGGGTGCGGGTGTAGTTGGTGCACTTGTTGACGCAGAACGACCCGGTCCAGGTGCAGGTCGGCGGGTGCGCCGCGCCATTGCCATCGGTAAAGCCGACGCTCCACTCGGCGCACGCGGTGCTATCGCGATAATTCGCCGCGCACGGGTCGCCGACGCAGGTGGTCTCGCGGTTGGCGAAGGCGGCGCTGCACTCCGGGGCATCGGCCGGGCGCCAGCGCATCGTGATGTCACCGCCCTCGGCATGGGCCGCGGTGTCGGGGTCGTACATGCCGGACGCCGACTGCGGCCAGCCGCTCAAGAACGCCTGCGCGTCACAGTACGCCGGGGTGCAGACCTCGGCGGTGGTCGGATCGCCGTCGGCCCAGTAGCATGCGTCCGGCAGCTCCCAGAGATCGGTCTGCGCTCTGGCGTTCGGTTCCCAGCCGCTCTGGCCGGGCGTGTACTCGGGGCGGGTGCGGCACTCGTCCTTGAGGTAGAAGTCCTCCTCGTCGGACAAGAAGACCGTGGCGACCGGCACCAGGCTGCAGTCGCGCTTGCAGCGCCGGTCGGTGCCGCAAAACTCGCCCGACCAGCAGTCGCCGTCGTCGGCGCACACCGTGATCCCCGAGGCGCCGTCGATCGCCGCCTGGCTCGGATCACAGCCGTTCGCCGGACAGTTGCCGTTGGGCTGGCAGACGCCGGACACGCAGCGCTCGTAGGGATCGCACTCGAGATCGGTGCCGGAGGGACACAGCCGGCCGGAGGCCGCCAGGTGACAGTTCAGGCGCAGGTGCAGCTTCGGATCGAGCCCGCCGGAGTAGTCGAGAGGCAGCGCCGGGATCAGCTTGGTCAGCAAGCGCCGCGCGCTGCGCGAGCCGTACTCCGGCGCGGAGTGCGGCCGGGTGCCGTTGGTCCGACCGGCGGGCAAGTCGCAGGGCAGGCCGCCCATCGCCCGGATGACGTCGCACATCTGCGACGCGAGCACCGTCGGGCCGTCGGCACACGCCGCGGTCAGGCGCTGGCAGTAGCGCGACGGGTCGTTGGCGCACGCCGACGGCGGGCTCGAGGCGGTCACGTCGTACAAGAGATCCATCGCCGCCGTGGCACAGCCCGCGCCCGCGGCGTTGCCCAAGAAACCACCGTCGGCGAGCAGCTGCTTGCGGGCGCCGCCGTTGAAGAAGTTGGCGAAGCTCGCGACCGCGGCGCAGCTGTTGACGAACTGGGTCTGGCGCTGGGTGCTCGACCCGGTGGCGTCCGCCTTGCAGTCCAGGTAGTCGCTGTCCTCGAAGTAGAACGTGCCGCCGCCGCCCGGCATCGCGTGTTTGGAGATCGGGGTCACGCTCGGCAGCGGCTCACTGGCGGCGTTGACGTAGCCCGAGTCCAGGGCGAGCTGCGCGTCGACGGCGGTCGGGTCGATGCACTCTGTCCCGGGCGCGCAGTAGGGGTCACCGGCGCCGGTCCCCGGACAGACGGTGACCGAGGCGGTGCTGGCGGAGACGCAGGTGCAACGGCCGCCGCTGCAGCCGTCGTAACACGGCTTGCCGTCGAGCGCCGTGGGACAGACCTTCAGGCAGTCCATCGCCTGACTGACACAGCCAATCTCGCAGTCGCCCGCCGAAGTCCCGGCGGCGCCGGTGCACGCCCCCGTCGGCCCGCAGCAGGTGCCGGCGCACTGCGCCATGCACTCGGCGCGGTAGCCCACCGAGCCGTTGGTGGTGGTCATCGCGACGCGGTAGTCGACGATCTCGGAGTTGGCGGTGAGCACCGCCTGCGCCGCGGCGGCGGCCTTCTGCAGCCTGACGATGATCTGCTGCATCGAGCGCGAGTCGTCGACCACCCAGAGCACGTCGGCCCGCGCCTTCTGCTGCGGCTTCTTCTCGCAGGTCTTCGAGGTCTCGGCCGCGAAGCGCGCCAACGCCGAGCCGCCGGTCAGGTCGTCGAGGCGGGTGAGCTGATCTTCGTGCAACCGCGCCGCGGGGCCCCCGGCCGCCGACTCGTCCGGGGTCAGCGCGACGACGAACACCAGCTCCGGTTGGCCCGCCGTCTGGTCGAGGACGATCTGGCCGTCGTTGCCGAGGCGGGTCTTGCGGTCGAGGCGCATCACGCCTTCGATCTCGAGCGAGAAGTCGTTGTGACACAGCGGCGAGGTCGGACAGGTGATCGGCATCGCAGCGCCGGTGGCGTCGATGTCCTGCTGCAAGACGTTGGCGGGCATCGCGCTCTCGCAGGCGCCGTTGACGCAGATGTCGCCGGGCGCGCACTCGTCGCCGATCGGACACGCAGTGCCGACGCCGAGCGCGTTCGGGTCGAATGCGGTGAGCGCCGCGCGCAGGATGGTGTTGCGCACCGCGAGCGCCGAGTGCTTGACGCCGGTGCCGCCGAGGTGCAGTCGGTCCTTGAGCTGGGCGCGGTCGATGCGGAAGGTCGGCGCATCGTCGTGCGCGGTGCGGGTGCCCTCGCCGGGGAGCGACGTGAGGTTGGTGCTGCCGGGCTCGAGAGCGGTCTCGATCGCCGCCCGTAGCGCCACGAGCGCGTCCTCGAGGGTCACCGAGCCGGCGGTGGTGGTGACGGCGATGAAGCCGTACACGTCGCGGTTGGTGACCTGCGCCAGCGCCGGATCCCAAACCTCCTTCGGCGACTGGAAGGCGTGCCCGAAGAGGGCGTCGGCGGGGTCTGCGACCTGGAAGCCGCCGCCGTTGAGATCTTTGCCGTAGGGACGAACGTCGTACGCCTTCTGGTTGGTCGCCGCGGCGTCGTCGTACTCCACCTCGAACGCCAGCTTGTAGTCGTGCGTCAGACGGTTGCTGGACGCGAAGGTGAGCGGCTTCAGGTTCTGGGTGGCGCAGACGTTGTACACCGCACGGTCCGGAGTCCCGAAATCCGGAGCCGGGTTGAATACCCGCGGATCTTTCTCGCCCAGCGACTCCTCGAACACGCAGTTGTGGTTCAGGTCCTCCTCGCCGTCAGCGTAGCCGTCGCCGTCGGTGTCCTCGGAGAGCGGATCGATGCTGCAGTCGGCGGTCGTGCAGTTGATGGGATCGAAACGAACCTCGCAACCGTCGCTCAGGCTGTCGCCGTCGCTGTCCGCGGTGAGCGGACTGGTCTCGCCGGACTCCGGGATGCCGTTGTTGTTCTTGTCCTCACAGGTCTTTGGATCGGCGCCGAGCGGGCAGCCGTCGCTGAGCCCGTCGAAGTCGGAGTCGCGATAGCGGGGGTCGGTCTCGCCGATGTCGTGGCGGCCGTCGCGGTTGGCGTCTTCGGTGCCGTCGGGGATGCCGTCGCCGTCGCTGTCGAGCAGGAACGCGCAGGTCTCGACCAACGCCCGCACCGTCGCCCCGGAGCCGTATGGATCGAGCTCGTATCGGGTCGCGCAGGTGCCGTCCTTGTCGCCGTCCTCGATGCCGTCGGGGATGCCGTCGCCGTCGCCGTCGGCGAGGCGCGGGTTGCTCTCGCCGCCGGCCTCGCCGTCGTCCCAGGCGCCGTTGCCGTTCAGGTCGGTGAACGGGTCGACGCGGCCGTTGTGGTTGGCGTCTTCGACGCCGTCCAAGATGCCGTCGCCGTCGGTGTCGAGACGCTGCGGGCTGGTCTCGGTGCCGATGTCCCAGTTGCCGTTGCGGTTCTCGTCCTCGACGCCGTCCGGGATGCCGTCGCCGTCGGTGTCGGGGTTCAACGGATCGGTCTCGTTGGAGTTGATCTGGCCGTTGTGGTTCCGGTCTTCCTTGCCGTCGGCGAGCAGGTCGCAGTCGGTGTCGGCGACGCCGGCGCAGGTCTCGCCCAGATCGCAGACGCCGTTCTTGTTCCGGTCCTCGCTGTCGTCGGCCATGCCGTCGTTGTCGGTGTCGCCGGGGCGCGGGTTGGTCTCGGTCGGCTCGCCGAGGTCGAAGCAGCCGTTGTCGTTCAGATCGGTCAGCGGATCGTGCGCGGCCCACATGTCCACCGCACCGTTGTGATTCTTGTCCTCGGTGCCGTCGGCGATGCCGTCGAAGTCGGTGTCGGCCCTCAAGGCGCTGGTCTCGCCGGCGTCGAAGCGGCCGTTGTGGTTGGCGTCTTCGAGGCCGTCGGGGATGAGGTCGCTGTCGGTGTCGGTCCGCTGTGGATCCATCTCGCTCGACTGCCGCACGCCGTCCTGGTTGCGGTCTTCGCAGCCGTCGCCGACCCCGTCGCCGTCGGTGTCCGGCTTCGTGGGATCGGAGTTGCCGTGCGCGGTCTCCAGCGTGTCGGCGATGCAGTCGCCGTCCTGGTCGGTCCCGCTCGGCGCGCACACGCACACCGGCTGCACCGGTCCGGAGTCGTCGCCGCCGAGGTCGCCGGGGCCGGAGTCGCCGACCGTCTGGTCACCGCCGTCCCGCGGCTTGCCGTTGACGTCGACGATGGCACCGTCGGCCTCGACGCACAGCCCATCACCGTAGCAGAACCGACCGCTCGAGGTTTCGTTGCTGCAGTGGGCGAGGAACAGCGACAGAGCAACAACAGCGTAGCGTGACCATCTCACGGCGATCTCCTGGCTCGGCTTCGTCACAGCCGCAGACTGAAGTGGTACCACAACCTTCCCTCCAGGCGCACGCTTTCGCGCGCGCCTCATCCCGGCAAGCAGCCGCAATCGGCACAGCAGGCGTCGAACCCCGTGGTCCCCGGCGGCCCGCACGCTTCGGCGCAGGCGAAGCTCGGGCAACTGGCATCGCCGCCGCAACACATCGGAAACGGGTCACAGCTGACCACGAGCTCGCCCGGCGCCCGAGGATCGGCGGCGCAGGTGATGCCGCTGCCGCACGGACAGCACGCGAACGGCGCCTCGCTGTCCGCGGCGAGCATGCTGCAACAATCGAGGACCCGACCGCAGTCGCGGGTGGTCCCAAGCCGCCCCAGCTCGCCGGGACCGGCGATCGTCAATGCGATGCAGGCGTCGAGACCGCCGCGGCACGGCAGACAGACGTAATAGCTCTCGGGACCGGTGCAATAGGGAAACGGCGCGGTGTGGTACAGGGCGGCGCACGGGCAGACGCCCTCGGGCGGCGGCAAGGTCTCGCAGGGCACGCAGGCGCCGGTCTCGGGGTGGCGGCGGGTCCCCGCGGGGCAGGCGTCGGTGTCGTCCGCGGCGGCGTCGCTCTGCAGATCGACGACCTGCACCACACAGCCGCAACTCGGCCCGAGCAGGGCGGTCACGAGCAGCGCGCCGATGTTGGAGTCGACCTGCATCTAGTCGCGCCCCTTGTTCTCGCAGCCGCCGGCGCCCACGCGCCACTGACCGGAGAGCCGCACGGCCTCGCGCCGCAGCTCCGGTGGATGGGTCAGGTCGGCGTCGATGCGCTCGAGGCAAGCGACCGCACGGCAGGGGTTGGTGGCGAGGTCGAGCTCGCAGAGCGCCAACGTCGCCTGGCGTCCGACCTCGGTGGTGGTGTCGCCGGCGAGGCGGCGAAACGAGTCACGGGCGCGCTCGATCTTGCCCAACCGGAAGCCCAACAAGCGCGCCATCTCCAGGCGGCACAACTGCCGGTACGGCGCGTAGGCCTCGGCGGCGTCGCTGACGCAGGAGTCGTAGATCGTGAACGCCGCGTCCGGCTGCCCGCGGTCGGCGAGACGTTCGGCGTGCTCGAGCTGCTCCAGAACGTCAGGAAACACCCCGGCCTCCGCCTCTGACCCCTGGTCCGACCGCGGCGGCGGCCCCGGCCTTTCCGGCCTCTTTGCGGGCGCGTGATGCGCGAGGAGCGCGGCGGCGTCCAAGTGCCCGAGGCCGGGGGCGGCAACGAGCGCCAGCTCCTCACCGTCGGCGCCATAGGCGTGTTGCTCGCCGTCGCCCACCTGCCACACCCGGACGCCGACCCGCACCCGCAGCCGGCCCTCGGCGACCGCGATCGTCGTCGCGCCTTGCGGCCCCGCCGCCACCAAGAAACGGGTGCCGACCACGTCGACGGCGGCGTTCGGCGTCGCGACGCGCAGGGTCCGACCGTGCCCACCGACAAACGAGGCCGCCACGAAGCCCTTCGACATCGCGACGACCACCCGACGGCCGGCCACCTGCACCTGACCGTCCCAACCGGACGCGGCGATGAGGCGCACGAACGGCGTCGGGTTGAGCTCCACCACGCCGACCGCGCCGCTCGGCTCGAGGAGCGTCGGCGGCGCGACCGCGACCGCCGGCGACGGCGCCGGGGTCGTCGCGACGGCGTCAGCGGCCTCGAAGCGCCGGATGCCCCAGACGATCGCGAGCACCGCGAGCGCGGTCACCGCCACACCGACCCCGGACCAGGCGAGGTCGTGGCGCCGCTCGCGCACCGTCTGCGCTTCGACGTAGGGGGACAAGCGCGCCAGCAGGCGTTTGAGGTGCTCGGGCTCGAGCTCGCCTTGGTGCTCCTGAGCCGCTCGAAGCCCGCGCCCCAAGGTGTCGCGCAGCATCCGACAGCGCTCGCAGCCGGAGAGGTGGCCCTCGAGCCGCGCCTTCTCCAAACCGACGAGGCTGCCTTGCAGGTACGAGAACATCGCCGCGCGAAGCTCGATGCACAGCTCGGTCATGGGGTACTGCCTTTCAGCGGGCCGCTCGTGCCCGCCACCGTCTTTCCGGGCTGAAGGTCGAAGAGCACGTCGCCTTGCAGGTGCGCGGCGATGCGGGCGCGGCCGGCGTAGAGCTGCGAGGCGATGGTCTGTAGCGGCCGGCCCTGGGAACGCGCGATCTCTTTGAGGGTGCAGCCCTCGATGTCGTGCATCACCACCGCGACGCGCTCTTTGGGGTCGAGGCGGTCGAGCGCCGCGTACAACTTGCGCATGCACTGCTGGTCCGCGGCCTTGCCCTCGGCGACGTTGGTCTTGCCGAGGGCCAGGTCGGCGTCTTCGATCGCGGTGGTCTTCGGCTGGCGGTACTGCAGGCGCATCTCTTGATAGGCGACGTTCCAGGTGATGCGCCGGATCCAGGTGGAGAGCCGGGCGCGGCCGGCGAAGGTCGGCAGCGACCGCAGCACCTCGACGAACACCGACTGAAAGACGTCGTCGATGTCGGCCTGCGGGCCGAAGATGCGGCGCAGCTGGCGGTGCACCATCGGCGCGTGCTCGCGCACCACCGCTTCCGGCGACGGGCGGGGGAAGATCGCATACCAGGCGCTCATTGCCAGCTCACCCCGGCGTCGAGGCCGAGGTTCCAGGGGCGCTCGGCGATCTCGCCGCCGGCGACCCGGTAGCGCTGCCGCAGGTTGCGCCCCGCCACCCGGGCGCGCAGCAGAAAGTGCGAGTCGGACCGAGTGAGCGGCAGGCGCAGCTGGCCGTAGAGCCCGGTCTCGACGCCGACGACGACGCGCGCTTGGTTCTTGGCGACCGGCACCTTTGGATCTGCGGTCGCCGCGAGCCCGACGCCGAAGCGCACCGGCCCGTCGCTCTCGAGGCCGGCCATCACGCCCACCGGGACGTGGTGGATCACGAGCCCGACGTCGCCCGCGGCCGTCACCACCCCGGGCGCCAGGCGGTAGCCGAGATCGGCGCCCACCACCAGACCGGGGCGCGCCTGCCACCAACAGGAGAACGACGGCCCGAGCGCGAACAGCCTCGGGTCTTCGACGAACACCCCGGCCACGACCGCGAATCCGACCGCCCCCGGGGTCCCTGACGGCACCGGAGCCGCGACCTCCGTGACGCTCGAACGGCTGACGGCTGGAGCCGCGAGCGTACCGACGCGCGGCGCTGACACCCCGTCGGCGCGACGCGCGGCGGCGTTCGCGGGCACCCGACCCGGCTCGGCGAGAGCTCGTCTGAGGGTGGCCCGCAGGAGTAGCCACAAGGTGAGCTTGGCGGCGCCGGGGTCCTCGACCTCGATGACGCGGCTCGCGAGGACGCCGGCTTCGTCCTGGATGTGCACCGCGATGCGGCCGACCTGTTGCCACCTCAGGCTGACGCCGACCTCCCAGGCTTGGGCGGTGGCCGCGGCGTGGCAATCGGCCCCGAAGGTCTCCTGGGCTCGGTCGCAGAGAAACGCCTCGACGTCCCGCGCTACCGCCGTGTCGGGAATGACGATGGTCAAGGCCACTTTTCGCCCCTCCGGCGCCCGATCGGCGTGGGCGGGTGTAGGTGCGAGTACCACGACCGCCACCACCGCGCTGACCGTCATCTGCGCCCTCGCCTATGTAGTTGTTCGGGCCGGGAGGAATTATGAGCGTGGGACCATAGCACCGGCGCTTGACAAATGCCCATGCTTGCAGTTCTCTCCCGGACCCGGCCCTCGTGGCTTTGGCATAGGAGCGCATCATGGCCTCACCGACCCGTGTCTACATGCAACGCAACCGCATCAAGGCGAAGAAAGCCGGCAAGAAGCGCAAGCAGCAGCTCGAGAAGCACGGCTCGACGCCGACCCGGGCGGCGTTGTTCGGTGAGAGCAAAGCGAAGAGCTGAGCCGGTCGAATCGCGCCTGCCGTCTTGCCCTCGCTACCCGTGAGATAAGTTGCCGTGGTGTTGGCAACTGGCTATCCTTCCGAGGGTAATGCAACCATCCCACCGACGTAGCCCGTTCACGGCGCAGTTTGGCTTCTATCTCGCGGCGTTGGCCGCGGGCTGGATCCTGGCTTGCGCGAAGCCCGCGACCCCACCGCTGCCACCCGTATCCGACGCCGGGCTCGACCAGATCGTGCGGGTCGGCGCCGAAGTGATCCTCGACGGCTCGGGGAGCCATTCCCGAAACGGCGCCGCGGCGGTGGCGCTGGCGTTCGAGTGGTCGGTGATCTCGACCCCCGCCGGCAGCACCGCCAGCTTGAGCAACATCCAAGCGGCGAGCCCGAGGGTGCGAGTCGACGTGGCCGGCGACTACGTCTTCCGGCTGGTGGTGACCGAAGGCGGCCTGCAGGGTCTCCCGGACGCGGTCGTGGTCCGTGGCTACCGCCAGTTGGACGTCGTGGCGCAGACCCCCCAGAGCGGCGCCTACGGCGTCGGGCCGCTCGCCCCCGTGGTGGTGGCCTTCTCCGAGCCGCTGCAGCCCGACACCGTGACTCCGTCCCAGCTCTACGTCCGCGCCGGTCACAGCGTCATCCCCGGTTATGTCGGCGTCGAAGGCGGCAACCTCGCGGTGTTCACGCCTCTTTCCGCCTACCCCGCGGGTCAGGAGATGACGGTGGTGGTCACGCAGCGGGTGGCCTCGATCTCGGGGCTGACGTTACCGGCGGCTTACCAGGGCCGCTTCATCGTCGCGACCGGCGCCGACGTGCAGGCGCCGGCGGTGCAGCAGATCTCTCCCGCCGACGGCACAGAAGACGCCAGCCCTACGACCGCGGTGGTCGTGGCGTTCGACGAGCCGGTCGATGCAGCCTCGGCGACGGCCGACGACGACGCCGACGGCTGTCCCGACCACCTGCCGCTCTTCGACTCGACCTCGACCTGCGTCGCCGGCACCGTCACGCTCGGGGGTGGCGGCACGCGGGCGACCTTCGCGCCGCAGACCTCCCTCGTGGCGGGCGCCTCCTATACGATCGTGGCGACGACCGCCATCACCGACCTGGCCTTGAACCCGCTGCTCCTCGAGACGCGGGCGAGCTTCACGGTCACCACCGCCGTCGATACGACGCCGCCGACCGTCGACGCTATCTACCCGGGCAATGACTACCAGGACGCGCCGATCGGCGCTCGGATCGCGGTGACCTTCTCGGAGGCGGTGGCGCCGGCGACGGTGACGACGGGCAGCGTCTTCGTCACCCAGGGCAGCACCCCGGTGGCGGCCGCGGTGACGCTCGCGGTCGATCGGCGAACCGCCGTCCTCGAAGCGGTGGCGCTGTTCTCGCCGTCGACCTCGTACACGATCACCGTCAAGGGCTCCGGGGCGGCGCCGGTAACCGACGCCGGCGGCACCAGCCTCGACGGCGACCGCAACGGCTCGCCCGGGGGCGACTCGGTGACCAGTTTTCGCACGACCGCCACACCGACGCGAAGCGGCAGCTTCACGGTGCCGGCGACGATCTCGCCCGGGGTGACCATCAACGTGTCGCTCAGCGACGCCGATCTCGACCGGACCGTGGCGCGCGACACGGTGCACGTGCGCGCCCGCAGCTCGGCGGGCGAGCAGGAGGACGTCACGCTCCTCGAGACCCTGGGCCGCTCGGGGGTCTTCAGCGGCCAGTTGCGGACCGCCTTCCTCGTCGGCGCCGGGACCGACAACGACGCCACGATGAACGTCGTGGTCGGCAGCGTCGTGACGCTCGAGTACCTGGACGAGCTGTCGGCCGCCGGGGTGCAGGCCTACGTGCGCGCCTCGGTGGCGGCGGTCTCGAGCGGCGCGGCCGTCATCGTCAGCACCATCAGCGGCGACACGAGCGAGACCGGCGGCACCGCGACCTTCGTCGTCAGCCTGGCGACCCAGCCGACCGCGACGACCACGGTCAACCTCGACTCCAACGACCACGCCGAGGGCGTGGTCAACAAGACCAGCCTGGTGTTCACTGCCGCGACCTGGAGCACACCGCAGCTCGTCACCGTCACCGGCGTCGACGACTTCGTCGACGACGGCGACCAGGCTTACGCGATCGTCTTCGCCGCGACTGCGAGCGCCGACCCCGCCTACTCCGGACTCACCCCGGCGACCCTCGACCTGTTCAACGTCGACAACGACGTCGTCGGCATCAACGTCAGCGCCGCCGTCGGGTCCACGACCGAGGCGGGCGGCACCGCGACCTTCACCATCGTCTTGGCCACGCAGCCGAGCGCCGACGTGACGGTGTTCTTCGACTCCGATACTCCGAGCGAAGGAACCGTGAGCAGCACCAGCTTGACCTTCACCACCAGCGATTGGGCTTCAGTGCGGACCGTCACGATGACCGGCGTCAACGATTCCATCGATGACGGCAATCAGACCTACAACATCGTGTTCACGCCCACGGCCAGCGCCGATTCGGCGTACGACACCCTCACGCCGGCCGGCGTCCTGGTGACGAACGTCGACAACGACACGGCGGGGTATGTGGTCTTTCCCACCGGGGTGAGCACCTCCGAAAACGGCGCGACCGCGATCTTCACGATCAAGCTGCTCTCCGAGCCCACCGCCGACGTCGTCGTGAGCTTCGACAGCAACGACCTCGGCGAAGGGACGGTGAGCGCGACCAGCCTGACCTTCACCGCGCTCAACTGGAGCTCCACGCAGTCGGTGACCGTCACCGGGGTCAACGACACGGCGCAGGACGGCAATCAAACCTACGCGATCGCGTTCGCGCTGACCGCGAGCAGCGACGCCCTCTACGCCGCCATCAAGCCGGCGGACATCGGCGCCACCAACCTCGAGGTCGGCAGCAACGGCGTGCCGGCGATCGTGCAGACGAGCTTCACGCTCGGGACCGGGATCTCGGTGCGGATGAACGGCGACACCGACGAGTACACCAACCTCACCGTGACCCCGGGCGACGACGCCGTGTCGGTGACCCTGACGACGTCGATCGACACCGAGACCGTCACGCTCGCCGAGAGCCTGACGACCGCCGGCGCCTTCGACTGCAGCTTCGGCGGCTGCTTCGTCCGCACCGCCGAGGCCGGCACCGGCACCAACGGCAACGGCATTCTCGAGGCTGTCGCCGACGACATCGTGACCCTCAGCTACACCGACCCGATGCGCGACAACGGCACGACCGGCGTCAACGCGACCGACACCGCCACGGCGCTCGCGGCGTCGTGTGTCAACGTCGTGATCAACGAGGTGGTCGTCGATCCGAAGCAGGACTGGAGCGGCAGCGGCTTCACCAACCCCGCGGGCGGCGGCACGATCGACGCCGGCGACCAGTGGATCGAGCTCGAGAACCTCGGCTGCGTGGTCGACCTCACCACCGAAGGCCTGAAGCTGGTGATGAGCGACGCGACGCCCTACACCTACGACTTCGTGACCGACGACGGCCAGGTGCTGGTGTTCTCCGCGGGCAGCGCCACCAACTTCCCGACCGGCGCGTACCTCGCGATCGGGTTACCCGCGGGCTCGGGCTCGATGACCACCGACGTCTGGGTGCACCTCGATTGGATGCAGGCGGGCGGCACCGCGATCGCCGACGAGGTGGCGCTCGGCAACAGCGTCGGCGGCGACGGCGACGGCGCCAACAACATCGCCGGCACGGCGACCGACACCACCGATGAGGCGGCGCGCCGCAACCCCGACGGCACCGGCGCCTTCGGCAAAGGGGCGGCGACGATCGGCGCGGCGAATCCGTAGCGCCGGCGGGCGTCATGTGTCCTGGCGATGGTCCGGCGGCGACACGCGAAGGCTAGCTCGGCGACCCGCGCGACCGCCGTCGATCCGCTGCCGACCGCAGCCCCGATCCCGGCTGCCACCCCCGGACGCCTCGAGCTCCTGCTGCCGTTGGGCCTGGCCTTGCTGGCGTTGGCGTTGTACGCCCGGACCCTGGCCTACCCGCTGATCTACTTCGACGACGCCCCCTACCTGCTGGAGGACCCGCGCATCCGGTCGCTGTCGCTCGCGAGCCTGTGGGAGATCTTCACCTCGACCTGCATCGCCAACTACCACCCGCTGACGACCCTCACCTACGCCGTCGACCACGCGCTCTTCGGCCCCTGGATCCCGGGGTTTCGGATCTCGCAGCTGCTCTTCTACACCGCCGGGGTCGTCGCCGTGTACGCCCTCTACCGCCGGCTGCTCGAGCACGCCGCGGCCGCGTTCTTCGGCGCGGCGCTGTTCGCCGTCCACGCGGTGCACGTCGAGCCGGTGGTCTGGCTGGCGTCGCGCAAGGACGTCCTCTGCCTGTGGCTGTTTGTCAGCGCCGTGTGCCTCTACCTCGAGCACACCAGCCGGCGCCGACTCGGACGGTGGACCTACCCGCTGACGGTGGGTGTGGCGGCGGCGGCGATGCTCGCCAAGGGCTACGCGGTGGTCTTGCCGGCGGTCTTCGCGGCCTACGACTACTGTGCCGGTCGCAGACCAGACGCGCGCGCGGTGCTGGAGAAGCTGCCGCTCGTCGGGATCGCCGTTGGTGTCGTCGTCGCAACCGTGGCGGCGCAGAACAAGGACACCGCGCTCCTCGGCGCCGCCGACCTCCACATCAGCGCCTTCGAGCGCGGCGTGCTGCTGCTGCAGGTGCTCGCTGCCTACGTCGGCAAGACGCTGTGGCCGGCGGCGCTGTCGCTCAAGTACGTGGTGAGCGAAGACCGGGCGTCGCCGCTCGCCGCCCTCATCGGTGGCCTGTTGCTTTGCGGCGCCGGGTTCGCCTTGTTCTACGCGCGCCGCCGCGCCCCGAGCGTCTCGTTCGCGATCGCGCTCTTTCTGCTGCCGCTGTTGACGGTGATGAACGTCGTCTGGACGCTGCGGACGTGGATCACCGACCGCTACCTCCTGTTACCGACCGTCGGCGCCTGCCTCGCAGCCGCGGCTGCCGGTCTCGCGCTGTGGCGCCGGTGGGCCGCCGAGCGCCGTGGCCGGCAGTGGCCGCTCGCGGCGGCGGGAGCTGTCGTCCTCGTCGCCCTCGGCGTGCAGACCTGGTCGCGACAAGCCGATTGGCAGAGCGAGATCGACATCTGGAGCGACACCATTCGCAAGGAAGCCGGCCTCGAAGGGCGCGGACGACTGACCGCGGCCGGCATCGATCTGCACAAAGAACGCCACGACGTCGATTCGATCGTTCACCTGGCGTACGCCTACCAGCGGGCCCACGACACCGCTCAGGCGACCGCCCTCGCCGGACTCCTGCGCGACGTCGACCCGTCCCGAAAGCGAGGGAACGAGGTGTTCTTCGCCCGGAACGCACTCGACGCCGGCCGCCCCGAAGAGGCTCTCCGCATCCTGCGACCGCTGGCCGAGCAGAACATCTGGAGCTCATCGTCGGCGTGGGCGTGGATGGGCGAGGCCTACAACCGCCTCCACGACGTCGAGCAAGCGCGCGCCGCGTTCCGAGAGGCCGACGCCGCCTATCGCCGCAGCGGTCGACCCGACGCCGGCGTCCTGGTCGAGCTCGGAACCCTCGACTTCAGCGACGGCCGTTTCGACGCGGCCGAGCGCACCTACGAGGAAGCGGTGCGTTATGCGTTGCCCACCAACCTCCGGCCGCGCTTCTACCTGGCGCTCGCGAAGGACCGGCGCGGCAAGACCCAAGAGGCCTTCGCGCTGACCGCCGCGGTGCTCGCCGCCGCCACGAGCGGGATCGACGTCGACCCGCCACTCGACCTGACCGCCGTCCACCTCGAGCTCGGGGTCCTGGCGGCGCGGCTTGGGAAGACCGCGGAGGCCAAACACCACCTCGAGGAGGTCGCGCGCCGCGAGCCCGACCTACCCCGTGGTCGGCAGGCGGGCGACCTGCTCCGCTCTCTGCGTTGAGCGACGTCAGCGCCCGGCCGGCGCCCTTGCGGTGCGCAGCGCCGCGATCCGCGCCTCGACCGCCGCCCGGCTCGGGTGCTCGGGCGCCACGCGCAGCGCGCCCTCGTACGCCGCGATCGCCGCCGGGACGTCCCCGAGGCCGTCGGCGAGCTGCCCGAGCTTCAGCATGACGTTGACCCTCTCCGGGTGCTGGGGCGCGACCGTCAGAACCTCACGCAACGCCGCGGCCGCGCCGCCCTTGTCGCCTGACGCCTCGCGCGCGTTGGCGAGCTGCACCAGGATGTTGGCCTTCTCGGGGTGCGCCGGCGCCAGCTCCAACACACGGCCCAGGTGAGCCCCGGCGTCGCCGGGCCGGTCGAGCGCTCCGGCGATGAGACCCGCCTTGAGATGGAGCGCCGCGGCCTGGGCGTCGTCCGCCGTGGCTGCGAGCGCGCGCTGCAGCTCGCCGAGCGCACGGGCGCGCTCTCCTTGCGCATCCGAGATCCACGCCATCGTCGCCAGGAGATCGGCGGGCGCGATCTGCTGGCCGGGGCCCGCGGTTTGCGAGCGCGCGAGCGCCTGGACGCAGAGGTCATAGGCCTCCGCCAGACGCCCGCGAGCCTGCGCCAAGCGGCCCCGCAAGAACAGCGGCCGCCCGTCCTCGGCCGGCGCCGCGTCGTTGGCTGCCGCCGCCCAGCGCTCGGCCTCCTCGAGCTGACGCCCTGCCAGCGCCAGCTCGCCGAGCTTCAAGAGCAGCGAGATGCCGGCACGACCCACCCGCCGCTGCCGGGCGAGCGCCTTCTCGTAGCTCGCGTGCGCCTCGTCGATGCGACCCTGCTTCTCCAACGCCAAGCCGAGGAGCTCCTGAGCTTCGGTGCCGTTCCAGGTATCCGCCGCGGCCAAGGACTCGAGCTGCGCTCGGGCCGCGTCGTAACGGCCGGCGGCGATGTCGCGCCGGGCGGTGTCGTTGGCCAAGACGGCGTCGGTGCGCGCGCCGGTGGCCGGTAGCCACGCCGAAAGGGCCGCCGCCTCGTCCAGATTGCCGGCGTGCCGGTGAGCGTCTCGCAGGTTGAGCAAAGCCTTGAAGCCGGGCACCGTTCGCACCCGCTCGCGCCCGAGCTGCGCCGCGGTGACGATACGCTCGTCGCGGAGCCCGAGCTGCTTGCGGACGACGTCGCTGCGCACGTGAAGCTCGTCTCGCCAATCACCCAGGCGCAACACCGTCAGGCAGGCGTTGAGCGCCACCACCGCGGCGGCCCCGGCGCGCCACGACCCGGTCCACGCCGAAGCGCCGCCGGCACCGCGGGTCGCCAGCCAACGGCCGCCTGCCGCGAGCGCGAGGCTCGAACCGACGGTGGGCAAGAACAGGTAGCGATCGTTCATCCAGCTGGCGAGCGTCCAAAAGACGTTCATGACCGTCAAGAGCGGCAGCAAGAACACTGCGATCCCGAAGGCGACCGCCGGCAGCCGGCGCCGCAGGCGCACGAATCCGAACACCAGCAGCACGGACGACGCCACGCCGAGGCCGGCGACGCCCACCGACTGCCAGTCGGGGCCGACCGCGTACTCGGCCGACAGACCGACCGGCATCAAGGTGTGCCCGACGTAGACGGCGAAGACCTTGGCGAGCGCCAGGGCGCGCTCGCCGGGCCCCACCCCCAGGCTCTCGGCGGCCATCAACGCGGCATCCTTCTCTTGGGCCCACAGGGTCGTGAGGGTCGCGACCGCAGCCACGAGCACGAACGGCACCTTGTCGGCGATGCGTCGCCAACCCCCGGCCGGCGCGAAGCACAGATCGTAGGCCACGAACAGCCCGGGCAGGACGACCGCGTAGCCCTTCGAGAACACCGCGAGCACCGTCAAGAGCAGCGCCCCGACGTAGGCGCCGGCGCGCGCCTCGGCCCGGCGCGCGTAGACGTCGTAGGCCACGAGCGCCCCGGTAAAGAAGACCAGGCAAACCAGGTCCTTGCGCTGCGCGAGCCAGGCCACCGGCTCGACGTGGGTGGCGTGCACCGCGTAGAGCGAAGCCGCGACCAGCGCCCAGCCGCGGTCCCCGAGGAGCCGCGCGCCCAGACGAAAGACCACGAGGACGCCGGCGACGTACCAGGCAAGGTGGGTGAGGTGATAGCCGGGCAGCCAATAGCCCCACGTCAGGCGGTCGACGAGGTAGGTCAGCGTCGCCACCGGATGGTAGTTGGCGAGAAACGACGTGGTGAAGATCTGCCACAGGCTCGCGATCCCGGGCGACGCGAGCCGCGGATCCTCGAGCAGGTAGACGTTGTCGTCCGACCCGTAGAGCGGAAACGCCAGGCTGCGCGCGAACAGGGCCACCGTGAGGACCGCCAACGCGACCGCCGGCAGCCACGGCGGCCAAACGCGCGGCGCTGCTTCCTCGCGTGTTCGCCGCGCCATCACCACCGCCCTCGAGCCGCCGTCGTCGTCGACCCCGGCTCGCGCGCGGTCACGGGCTCACCCCCACGGCCTTACGGGTTCACTGCCCGAATGGTCGCCGTGCCCCCGGTTCCGGCCCAGTTGCCGGTCGCCAGCACCCGGTAGATGGCTTCGTCCGACGTGCCGGTGGCCGCGCCGCTCGGCGCGTTGTTGCCGCCGTCGCCATCGCCACCCAGGGTCACACCGAGAGGCGCCGAGTTGACGACGCCGCCCAGCGGCTCGTCCAACCGAATCCAGATGTCGTCGGCGAGCGTGCCGGCGCCGCTCGCGTCGCCGATGACGAGGTAGTCACCGGCCGCAAACGCGGCCGCGGTGCTGGACCCGCTGAACGTCATCACCTGCCCGTTCGACGTGTCGACGAAGTCGAAGAACGAGTCGGTGCCGTCCATCATCTGCAGCAGGAAGCCCGAGGTCAGATCGACGGTGCACGAGCCGGCGTTGTAGAGCTCGATCCACTCGTCGTCAGCGTTGCCGGTGCCGCCGGGCGCCGACGTGAATCCGGTGCTGCTCCAATCTTGCTGCGGCGCCGTCACGACTTCGTTGATCACGATGTTGGCCACGCAGCCGGCTTGCTGCACCGCGGTGGCCGTCGTCTGCACCGAGAAGCTCGTGGCACCATTGACGCGCAGCGCGTCGATGTAGGTCAGCGTGACCGTGACGTTGCCAGCGGTGTCGTCGATCTCGAGCACGCCATTGTCGACGGTCCCGCTGCCCGCGAGCTTGACCGTCGGGTAGAGGCAGCCGTCCACGGTGCAGTCGAACGCGCCGGCGACGCTGAAGCTCTCGGGCAAATAGAAGGCCTCCGAGTCTGTGGGCGTCGACAGGGTAACGGACACGGTCAGCGGATCATTGCCGCCGCCGGCGTTGGCGTTCGCGTATTCGTCGGTGTCGCCGGTCACCGAGACGAGCACCCCCTTGCCGACCGTGAAGCTCGCTTGCGCGATGACCGGCACGCCGTTGGTGCCGGTCTCGTTGTTGGTGACCGACACGTCGGCCGGGTTGATCGTCAGGTAGTTCCCGTCACCCGAGGTCGGGTTCGCGACCGTGATCGTGTAGGCCGCGGCCGGGTCTTGAACGATGTCGTCGGCACCCGTGACCGTCACGACCTTCGGCGTGCTCCAGTCGCCGCTGGTGAACGTCAGCGGCACCGTCGAGGTCACCGTGCCTTCGCTCGCATCCGCGCTGGTGATCGGGATGACGATGTCGGCGACCGGTTGACTGGTCAACACCACCGAGAAGGTCGCGGTGCCGCCCGCCTCCGTCGTCACCAGGCCGGACGTCGGGCTCACGGTGATGCCCGCGGCGTCGGCGTCGTCGTTGTTCGTCGCCGTCACGTCCGCCGGGTTGATCGTCAGGTAGTTGGCGTCGCCCGCCGTCGGGTTCGCGACCGTGATCGTGTAGAGCACGTCGGCGTCGTCGATCTGGTCGTTGGCGCCGGTCACCGTCACCACCTGCGGCGTGCTCCAGTCGGCGCTCGTGAACGTCAGCGGCGCCGTCGAGGTCACCGTGCCTTCGGTCGCATCCGCGCTGGTGATCGGGATGACGATGTC
>JACRCV010000027.1 GCA_016218825.1 Deltaproteobacteria bacterium | reverse complement strand
GTTCGTGATCTCCACCAGCCCGACCCCCGCGTACGTCCCCGCCGCCAGCGTCACCGTCGCCGCGGTCACCGTGTCCGTGCCCGTCGAGGTCTGGAGCGTGAACGCGTCGAGCATCGTCGCCGCGCCGCCCGGCCCGACGCTGCCGCTGCCAGGCTCCGTCCCGGTCCCGACCGTCGTCGTGTCGCCCGCTACCACCGTGATGGTCAGCGCCTTGGCCACGTATGCGCGGCCGCCGCTGGTGCGTTCGTGGCCGACCCCCAACACCCATAGGGAGTAGGTCCCGGCCGCCGACGGCGCGGTGAGCAAGGCGTCGACGCCCATGCTGTTGGAGCCGAGATCCAAGTCACCGGCGCTGGCGTCGTCAAAAGCCGAGTTGCGGGCACCTTGATCCCAGGTCGTGCCGTTGTAGTTCTTGGTGTAACCATTGCCCACCATGCCGAGCGAGTTGACCGCGTTGGGACCGGTCCAGGCCGGCTGCTGCGCATGGTTGCCATCCCACACCGTGCTCCAACCGGTCAGCGCCGGCGAGTTCGCCGTCCCGTTGCCGGGAGCGCTGCCGCCGTTCGCGGTCCAAGTTGTGCCCAGCACGATCTCGGCGCCGGTGGTCTTCTCCCCGGAGCCCAATCGACCCGCAACACTGAGGTAACGCCAGTCGATTTGGATCGACGCCGACGGCGCGACCGTCACTGACGGACTGCTCGTCTTGTCCACGCCGTCGATGGCCACCAGGATGGAGCCCGGATTGGTCGCCACGCCGGTGGCGTCGGTCGCGTGACACGAACCGCAGTCAGGAGCGGACCCGTTCGTCGGCCACGCATGGACGTTTCGCGGCGCGAACAGCCCCACACCGGCGAAGCCGACGGCCGCCGCAATGGCCAACGCTCCTCCCGGGAGTCCTTCTTGCCCACGCGTCCCACGCGAGGAAGTGTTCATGCCAGCTCTCCCCACGACCGCCACACCCGGGTTCCCAACGAGCGTGTTGCGCCGGTTTCCAGTTGCACGACTCAAGACCCTGAGCACGCCTAGGGCGGTTACCGCTGCAATCTAGGAACTATTACGTACCCGCCCGAGCTCCGAAAGTATCGGTCATTCTACCTAGAACGTACAGCCAATTCCAGTCGACGCTCGGGAGCCGAGCTCTAATGACGTTGTTTTCCGGCAGGTTAGGGGATGTGGCCGGCGGCGACGATCACGAGTCCGAGGCGACTCGAGCGGTCAGGGGCACATGCCGGCGTCGTTGTTGCCGCTGATGGTCACCGTGCCCGCGTACCCGGTCAGCTGGGCCAAGAGGCCGGTCGCATCACAGGTGGGGAGCAACACGTTGTCTGTGAGCGTGATCGTCGCGCCGCCCACGGACACGAGCGAAGCGAGGCCGAGCTCGACGAGCGCTCGATTCTCGCTCACGGTCACGTAGCCCTCGACGGCGCTCAGGTTCGCGAGCCCGCCCAGGCTACCGAGGGAGGGGTTGCCGCGCACGAACAGGTAACCGCCGAGCGTGGCGATGCCCCCGAGGCCGGCCAGGGACGGCAACTGCGCGTTGCCGTTGACGATGACGTGGCTGCCGATGCTCGCAAGACTCGAGAGCCCGGTGACGCTCGCCAGGGAGTCGTTGTTGTAGAGCGACAGCTCACCGCCGACAGCCGAGAGCGACGCGAGCCCGTCTACGTTCTCGAGCGCCTCGTTGTTCGAGATCGCGAGCCACTGGCCGATGGTGGCGACCGAGGCGAGTCCTGCGAGGTCGCGAAGGACCGGGTTCTGACCGATCACCAGCGCGCCACCGACGGCGATGAGCTGCGCCGGCTCCTGCAGAGTCGTGAGCGCGGCGTTGCCGAACAGCGTCACCGAGCCCCCCACGGTGGTGAGGGCCGAGAGCCCCGCCAAGGTCGCGAGCCGCGGATCAAGGGCGACGAAGAGGTCGGCGCCCACGTCCGTGAGCGCCGCGACGCCTGCGAGATCGACGAGCGCGGCGTTCTCCTCGACGCTCAGGCTTCCCCCCACCTCGAGGAGCCGAGGCAGGGCGGGCAGGTGCACGAGCGCGGCGTTGCCCGCCACCGAGACCGAACCGCCGACCGAGACCAGGGCCGGCATCGAGACGCTCTTCAAGGTCGGGTTGTTTTCGACGATGAGATCGCCGTCCACCCGCGTCAGCTCGGCCAGGACGAGATCGGCCATCGCCGTGTCCCGCACGATGAGATCACCGGAGACGCGCACATAGCCGGCGAGCAGCATGGCATCCATGCTGTTCACGACCTGATAGCTGCCGTCGAGCACCCCGTCGGCCGGTGGCGGCACGATCACCGCCTCGGTGCCGTCGCCGCAGCGGAGGGTCTTGCTGCCGTCGCCGTTGCTGGTGAGCGTACAGGTGACGCCGTCGACACCGTCCTTCACCGTCACCTCGGTGCCATCCCCGCAACGGATGGTCTTGGTGCCGTCCAAGTTGTCGACGACGACGCAGGAGGCCCCGGCCTGGCCCGGCCTGACCTCGGCGGTCGTGCCATCATCGCAGACGATCGCGGCCGACCCATCGGCGTGCGCGAAGACCGTGCAGGAGCTGCCGTCCTTGCCGTCCGCGGCGGACCTGGCGTCCTCGGCGGCGCAGCCGATACTCCCCAACGCCAGCACCGACGCCCATCCGAGCCCACGAAGCATCAGTCGCCTCCAATCGTCACGGCCACCGGGAGCGCGCGCTCTTGGGGCGACCCGACCCCGAGCCGGCCGCGGCCGTTGTCGCCCCACGCCCACAGCGTGCCATCCCTCTTGATCGCGAGCACGAACTCCGAGCCGGCGCTCACCGCCGCCCAGTCGCTGTCCGTCCCGACCTGCACCGGTACCACGGCGCGCTCGGAGCGGCCGGTGCCGAGGACACCGTGGCTGCCGGTGCCCCAAGCCCACAACGAACCGTCGGCGCGCCTGGCGACGCTGAAGGAGCCACCTGCCGCCACCTGCACGGCACCGTCCAGAAACGCCGCGCACGGCGACGCCTCCCCGGCGGCGCAAACACGACCGGGCAACGCCGTGCCGGTCGCGGTCCCACGGCCGAGCGCCGCGGCGTCGTCGAGACCCCACGACCAGACCTCGCCGTCGACGACCGCCAGGCTGTGCGCGTCACCGACCGCGATGCCGGCGATCGCGCCCACGAGCGGCGTCGTACACGAGGCCCCGGCGCTGTCGTAGACCAGGCAGACGGGCCGCGGCGAGTAGCGGTCGATGCTCGTACCGTCGCCCAGCTGCCGCCACTGGTTCGGCCCCCACGCCCACACCGAGCCGTCGGTGCGCGCCGCCAGGCTGTGCAGTCGCGCCGCCACCGCGCTCCAGCCGACGCCGCTCCCGACCCGGGTCGGCGTCGTGCGGGTCGCCTGATCACCGTGGCCGAGCGCGCCGCCCTCGCCCCCGCCCCAGCTCCACAGGCTGATCGCGCCCGCGCCCTCGTCCTGCAACCCCAACGCGTGGTGCGCGCCGGCCGCGACCGCGACCCAGTTGGACGCCGCCAGGACTTCGCGGGCGGGCGCCGTGGCGCCGACGCAGAAGCCCACCACGCAACCCGAGGCGAGCTCCCCGACCTGCTCCGCACCCCAGAGCCACAGAGCACCGCCGCGACGGCCGGCGCTGAACGCACCGTGTCCCGCGGCGGCGGCCGCCCAGTCAGTGTCGGCCCCGACCCGCGTCGGGACGAGCGCGTCGTCGCAGTCGCTCCCGACGCTGCAGCCGTCCCCGAGCTCGCCGTCGGCGTTGGCGCCCCACGCCCACAGCGAGCCGTCGGTCTTCGTCGCCAGCGCGTGCGCACGGCCGGCGGCGACGGCCGCCCAATCCGTCGAGCCATCGACCCGAGTGGGCGATTCCAGAAACGCCTCGCCGTTGCCGAGCGCGCCGTCACGGTTCATCCCCCACGCGAAGAACCCCGCCGTCTCCCGAACCGCCAGGGCGTGGAAGACGCCCGCCGCCAGCCCGATCCAGTCGGCGGCCACGCCGATCCGGCCGACGCGCGAACGGTCGGTCGCGCTTCCGTCGCCGAGCTCGCCGTGGCCGTCATAGCCGACCGCCCACAAACTGCCGGCGCGCTTGCGCAGCAGCAAGGTCTCGGCCTGCGCCGCCACCGCGGCCCAATCGGCGTCGGGTTGCACGCCGTCCTCGCCGACCACCTGGCCGGGGAACCCGCGTGCGGCGCAGGTGACCCCCACCACGCAGCCATCACCCAGCTGCCCGCTCGCGCCGGCCCCCCAGGTCCACGACGTCCCGTCCTGTTTGACCGCCGCGCTCACCGCGTAGCCGGCGGTGACCTGGCTCCAGTCACGGTCGTGACCGCCGCCGCCGCCGGCGACCTCGACCGGGGTCCAAGAGTCCACACAGTCGGCGAGCGGCGTGCAGCCGGTGCCGAGCTGTCCGTCGAGATTGCCGCCCCAGGCCCACAGCGTGCCGTCGGTCTTGAGGGCCAGCGAGTGACTCCCGCCGGCCGCGACCGCGGCCCAATCGCCGTCGTGGGTGACGCCGTCCCGCCCCAGCACCTCCGTCGGCCGGCTGCGCGGGACCGCGTCGCCGACGCCGAGCTGGCCCGCGAAGTTGTCGCCCCACGCCCACAACGTGCCGTCCTCCTTCAGGGCGAGCACGTGCCCGTAACCGGCGGTGGCCACGCGCCAATCGCTGTCGTATGGCGCGGCGCCGGTGCCCAAGACCTGGCGCGGCGCCGCGACGACGGCCTCGCAGTCCACGAGCGGGTCACAGCCGTCCCCCAGCTGGCCGCCGCCCCCATAACCCCAGGCCCACAGACTCCCGTCACGACCCAGGCCGAGTGAAAGATCGCCGCCGGCGAAGACCCGCGCAAACTGGGTCGCCAGCCGCGCCGCGCGCGGGCGCGCGGCATCGAGGCGGTCGCCGTCGCCGAGCTGGCCATAGGCGTTGTAGCCCCAGCTCCAGAGGGTGGCGTCGGGCGCCAGCGCCAGCGAGTGGTAGGCCGCGGCGAGGTCCCACACCCCGACGCTGACCTGGGTGGTTGCCGTGAGGCGCCCATCATCGACGAGCAACGAGAACACATAGAGGCCGGCCGCGGTCGGCACGAACGACGGCGCCGCGGCGGCGGGCTGGTCGAGAGACACCGCCGGCCCCGACACCGCGCTCCACGCAAACACCAACGCGTCGTCGTCGACGTCGTAGCTCGCGCTCTTCAGCGCCGCCGGCCGGCCGACGACCGCGAAGGCCGGGACCGAGGCGACGGCAACCGGCCCGTCGTTCCTCGGATCGATCGTAATCGAGACCGACGCCGGCGCGCTCTCCATCACCCCGTCCGAGACGACGAAGGTGAGCTGGTCGGCGCCAAAGACCTCGGCCGCCGGCGTGTAGGTCGCGACGTTGCCGTCGAGCGCCACGCTCCCGCGGCCGGGACCGACGGTGACCGCAAAGGTCAGGGGATCGTCGTCGGCGTCGGTGCCGACCAGCGTGATCGCGATCGGCTCGTCCTCGGCGGTGGTCACCTGCTGCGCGACCGCCACCGGCGCCGTGTTGAGCGCGCTCGCGTCGCCGTCGCTTTGCGCCTGGTCCGCCGGCGCGGGGTCGCCGGACCCGTGGCCTGGATCCCGCTGGCCGCAACCCGCCAAGATCAACAGCACGAGGAGCAATCTCGACATGTGCGCCTCTCGAAGTCGCCGCGGCGCCACGCTAGGGTCTCGCGCCCGGAGCGCCGGCCTGGACGTCGCTCGCCGCGATCGACACCGGCACCGCGGTCCCCTGTCCGCCGCTCTCACTGCTCATGAACCGCCAGCGCCCCATCGCCGCGACCACGCAGTCGCGAAAGGCCCCCGTCAAGACCCCCGCCGGCCGTTGCACGTCGATCCGGCTCACGGCCCCGTCGGGGCTCACCGTGAAGCTCAGCCGCAAGTCGTAGAGGTCGCTGCCGGGCTCACCCGCGGCCCTCGCGGCCTGCACGCACGGCAAGAGCGTGAGCCGCTGCGCGCTCACGCCGCCGACGATCAGCGCCGCCGGCAACGCCCCGGCCGCCGACGCGGACGGCGCCGCCGAGCCCTCGGGCGACGCGCCGCCGTCGACACGAGCACCACGACAGGCGGCCACCGGGGCCAACGCCGCCGCGACCAGGAGTGGCAGATGACGAACCATATGAGGACTCCAGAATCCGCACAGCCCCGAGCTGGCCCCAAGGTCCATAACATCGACTTCGACACTTGTCATCGGCCGGCCGCCGGCGGCCGGTCTCGTGCTCCACCACCAGAACGGTTAGACTGCCGCCGGACATGGAGCGACCGACGCGCGGAGCGCGGCTGCCGAGTCTCGGGGTCCGACGGCTGAGCATGCAGAGGGCCACACCCAATCTCGACGAATCCCGGCCGTTCTCGTGGCGGCACGGTCTCTATGCCCGCGCGCTCGCGGTCATGGGCATCGGCAGCGCCCTCCTTCTCAGTGGTGTCGCCGGGCTCTCGACGTTGGTCGTCGAAGGGTTCGTCGACCAGCTGCTGGCCGACCGTTACGATCTCGTCGCCGCCACCGCCGGTCACCTCCAGGACGAGATCGATCTCGATCTGGCTCGCCTGTCGGCAGCGCTCGCCACGTCTCCCGCGACGCCGGCGGCGCTGCAGGCGCAGCTGGATCGGACCGCGCTCGGGACCTACTTCGAGGGGCGGGCGTTCGTGGCCGACGCCGAGGGCCGCGTCGTCGCCCACACCGCGGCGGTGAACCCCGAGACCATCGAAGAGACCCTGCGCACCCAGGGTCTCGTCGCCGAGGTTCAGTCAAAGCACCGCAGCGCGGTGTCGCGCATCACGGCCTCCGGCGCCGAGGATCTCGTCTTCTTGGCGCCCAAGACCGACAGCCGCGCCCCACACCTGTACGCCGGCGGCGTCGTCGCCCCGCGAGCCGTGAGCCTGCTGCGCATGGTGGGCATCGAGAAGTCGAGCGCGGTCTACCAGCTCATCGACGCCGGCGGCACGATCGTCGCGACCACGGCGCCGACCGGCCTTCTGCAGACCGCCGACCACGGCGCGCTCCTGACCCGCGCCGTCCGTGATCGACAGCCGGTGCGCAGCCGATGCCACAGCTGCCACACCGGACCCGAGGCGGTCGATGAGCCGGTGACCGACATCCTGGCCTTCGCCCCACTGCCGGCGCTGGCTCTCGGTGTCGCACTGCGCCAGCTCGAGACCGAGGCGCTGGCGCCCGCCTCCGTCATGCGTCGCCGGCTGATCTGGTCGGCCGTCCTCTTCGTCGGCGCCTTTCTCGTCTTCGCCTGGCTCGCCGTGCGCAGCGTCGTCCATCCTCTGTCCCGTCTCATCCGTGCCCTCCGCCGCCTCCGCGCGACCGATGCGCGCGAGCAGCTCCCGAAGTTCGGCAACAACGAAGTCGGCGCTTTGGCCCAGGTCCTCAGCGCCTGGCGCGCGCGGGTGGCGGACGCCGTGGTCGAGATCGAGGCGCACCGCAACGCGCTCCGCGTCGAGGTCGAGTCCTCCCATCGCCTGCTCGAGACCCTCGATCGCGTCACCGAGCTCTCCCTCAAGGCCGACGACGTGCCCGCGATCGTTCGTCATGGTCTCACCAAGATCATGGAGATCCAGGGATTTCCTGCCGGCACCCTCAGCCTGCGGTATGGCGACCGCGACTTCGAGGCCCAGATCGGGATGAGCCCGGAAGCGGCGACGGCCCTGCGCGCGGCAGCGCAAGCCGGGTTCGGCACGGCCCCGTCCTCGCCGGTAGGGGACGACCAGCACCGCTGCCGCACGTGCCTGCTCGACCCCGCCGTCGCCCATCCCGCCGCCGCCGAGCTCGACGGCCAGATCCTCCTCGCCGCCGACCTGGCGGTCCCCGGAGGGCTGACCTTGAGCTGCGTGCTGGCGCAAGCCAAAGGTCCGCCGCAGCTCGAGGAGGAGCGCCTCCACTCGCTGCTCCACCACGTGCTCATCGGCGCCGCCAACCGCCTGTTGCAGGACGAGCAGCAACACCGACACCAGCTGCGCCAGGAGCTCCTCGGCAAGATCCTCACGGCCCAAGAGGAGGAGCGCCGGCGGCTCGCGCGCGAGCTGCACGACACCGTGAGCCAAGATCTCGCCGCGATCCGGCTGGAGCTCGAGCGGCTGGGCAATCAACCCGAGGGCACCGCCTGCGGTCCTCGCCTGCGCGCCGTCGAAGAGCAGATCCAGGTGCTGCTGTCGACCGTCCGCAGGATCACTCTCGACCTGCGGCCATTGGTGCTCGACCGTCTCGGCTTCATGCCGGCCCTCCAGTGGCACCTCGAGCGCCTGGAACGAGAACACGCGACCCGAGGCCAGCTCGTCGTCGACGGCGAGGTCCGCGACCTCGATCGCAACGTCAGCCTGTCGCTGTTCCGTATCTTCCAGGAGTCCCTCAACAACGTCGTCCAGCACGCGAGCGCCCCGCACGTCTTCGTGACCCTGCGTTTTCGCGACAACCGCGTCACGATGATCGTCGAAGACGACGGCCGCGGCTTCGACCGCGCGCGCTTGCGCGGTGCGACCATCGGCGGCGATCCGCGCGGCCTCGGCCTCCTCGGGATCGAGGAGCGGGCGCACCTCCTCGGCGGCGAGCTCGTCGTCGAGTCCGCCCCCGACGAAGGAACGACCGTGAGCGTCACCTTGCCGCTGCAACCGGCGGCCACCAGGAGCAGTGTTCCATGAAGCCAGTCCGAATGATTCTCACCGACGACCACGTCGTGCTGCGCGTCGGCATGCGATCCTTCCTCGAAGAGCAACAGGACCCCCCGGTGGAAGTCGTGGGCGAAGCGGCGAGCGGCGAAGAGACCATCCCCCTCGTCGAAAGCACAAAGCCCGACCTGCTGCTGCTCGACCTCTCGCTCAAGGGCATGGGCGGCATCGAGACCACGATAGAGCTGCGCCGCCGAAACTCGGCGGTCACCATCCTGGTGCTGACGCAGCACGACGAGCCCATCTTCCTCCAGCGGCTGCTCGAGGCCGGCGCCAACGGCTACATCCTGAAGTCGGCCCGCGGTGACGAGCTGATGGCGGCGATCCGCGCGGTCCTCGCGGGGGGAACCTACATCGACCCCAGCCTGGCGCGCGCGGTGGTCGGCATGGGCGGGCAGCGCCCGGTCCGCTCGGAAGACGAAGGCTTCGAGTCACTGACGCCGCGCGAGCGGCAGGTCCTGAAGCTCGTCGCCGAGGGCTACTCGAACAAGGAGACCGCGGCGGCCCTCGGCGTGGCGGTGAAGACGGTGATGACCCACCGGTTCAACCTCATGGAGAAGGTCGGGATCCACAACCACGCGAAGCTCGTGCAGTTCGCGATCAAGATGGGTCTGCTGCCGCAGCCGTGAGCGGCGCGCCCGACCTCAGGATCGTCCGTCACCGACCACGCTGAGCTTCTTCAGAAGCGCCCGGATTTCGGGCGGCATGCCCTTGCCACTCGTCATCTTCTTGCGGACGAACGAGCTCCCCATGATGAGCTTCATCGAACGGAAGAGATAGTCGCGACGGGCGGCGTTGCGATCGGTGGCGAGGGACACGGCCTTGGCGGTGTAAAAGGAGCGATAGCAGTCGACGATGGCGTTGTCGACGTCATCCAAGGTCATCGCCTTGGGGCGAATCACCGGATCGATCAGGTTGTACTTTCGATAGTCGTCGCTCACGACGTACGGCGCCAGGTCGTTCCAGATGTCGGCATACGGCCACGGCGTAATCGCCAGGTAATGGGCGAAATCGGGGTCGTAGGTCTTGGAGAGCTCGAGGGTCCGTTTGATGGTCTCGGGGGTGTCGTCGGGAAAGCCGAGCACGAAGGACGTCTCGCTGATGAGACCGTGCTCGGACAGCAGTCGCAGCGCCTTGATGCCGGTCTCGACCTGGTTGTCTTTGTGAATCAGATCGAGCGTCGCCTGGTCGGTCGCTTCGACGCCGACGTAGACGTGCGCGACGCCGGCGGCGACGTACTTGGGCAGGATCGCCTGATCGCGGACCACGTCTTCGACCCGGGTCTCGAGGAGGAGCTTGAGCCCGAGATCGCGCTCGATCACGTGATCGAGGAAACGCTCCCAGCGCTCGGCGTCCGGCGTCGGATACTCGTCGGTCAGGAGCACCACGTCGACGCCGTACCGACGCCGCAAGAGCTCGAGCTCGTCGACGAGCCCGGCGACGTCCCTGCCGCGCCAGGTCTTCTCCCAGAACTTCTGCTGCGAGCAGAAGGTGCAGGCGTGGGCGCAACCGCGCGAGCCGCTCACCGCGGCGAGCCGGGAGCCGGGGTACACGAAGTAGGTGTAGAGCGGCCAGTCGAGCAGATCCCAGGCCATCGGCATGCCGTCGAGCGTCGCCCGCCTCGGCCGTGGCGGGTTGTTCACCGCGCGGCCGCCGTGGCGATATGCGAGCCCGGCCACCTTGGTGAGATCACCGGAATCGCGCAACGCCCGCAGGAGCTCGACGAGGGTCGCCTCGCCCTCGCCGGTCACCACGTAGTCGACCGGCGCGCCGCTCTCGCTCAAGACCTCGCGCCACATGAAGCTCGGGTGCACACCGCCCATGACCGTGCGGGCGCCGGCGTCCTTGGCTGCGCGAAGAACCTCGAGGCCGTCGGGATAGGTCGAGGTGATGCAAGAGGTGGCGACGACGTCGGGCGCGAAGTCGGCGATGGCCGCGACGATCTGCGCGTGCGTCGCATCGGCGCTCATCGCGTCGTAGATCCGGCAGTCGAAGCCGGCGTGACGAGCGGCACCTGCCAGATACACGAACTGCAGCGGGATCCAGCGCCCCGCTACCTCGACCACGCCGCAGTGGTAGGGCGGCGACACGAAGAGGACCTTGCGGACGGCGGCCACGGCGGATCCATAGCACCGGCGCCGAGCTTCCACCACTCGAACGCCGCGGGCCCGCTCCGAGGATCTAGGAGCTGCATCGGTTCATCCGGCGTGCGCCGTTCGCGGCGATCATTTGTCGTGGCACGCGAGGCACAGGGCGCTGCCGACCATCGTCATCGCGGTGCTCTTCGGAAAATCGTCAAAGGCGTCGTGGCACGAGACACATTCGACGCGGCCTTCGGGCAAGACGATCGCCGCCGGCAACGTCGCCAACGGCCGCAGCGCGCTGCGGTCGCCGGCCGAACCGGCCGGATCATAGACGACGCCGACCGGGTGATGCGCGCCGCCGCTCCTGGCCGATGGAATCGCGACCCGGGAGGCCGTTGTCACCGAGCCGTCGTGACAGACGATGCAGGTCTGCGAGCGCGTGTGGGAACGAGTCAGACGAACGCGATCGCAGAGCACCTCCGAGCGGTAGGTGATGACCGGCGTGGCGCGGGGCCACGACGTCATCGCGCTGCTGTCCCAGAGGCCGACCGCGGCGCCGGAGAGGTTCGCGACCATCGCCGCGCAAGAAAGCAAACGTGTTCCCGCCGCCGCCATGACTGAGCAGCATCGCAACGGATGTGCCAGACGCTCGCGGCCACGCGGCGACGCGAGCTCGCGTCACCGATCTCGAATCGGGCGGCGCTTCGCTCGCGGATTGTCGTGAACAAGCAAAGGACTTCCGTCGAGTCCACGCCCCGATCGATTTGCGACCGGCCGGTGTGTCGACGCGTGCGATCACGCGCGCCGAGCCGCATCCGGTGGGTTCCTCAGACTCCGGGTGCTCGGGTCTCGCGGACAACGTGGGGGTAGGTGTGGGTGTGAGTCGGGAAGAACATGCCGTTCCTGGCACGCAGGAGCCATCGCCGTCGCTCTGTGTCGACGCACAAGGGTCGCCCACCGCGGCTCGAGCGCGGCACTTTGCTGCCTGCTCATCGCAGTACACATCGGAAACCGGCTGACAGTGATCCACCGCGGGAGTGCACGCCTCGTCGAGCGCGGGCCCGACAACACAAACGTCGGCGATGCAGCTCAGTCCGAATGCAGGAGCGCACGGTGGAACGAGATAGCCCGCGGCGTCGCATGCTTCACCACGGTGCTGGAGACGAGAGGGATTCAGATCAGCATGGACGGGAAAGGCCGCTGCCTCGACAACGTGTTCATCGAGCGGCTGCGGCGATCCCTGAAGTACGAGGAGGTCTACCTGGCGGCATACCAGGACGTAACCAGAGCTCGCGCCGGGATCGACCGGTGGCTGCGCTACTACAACTTCGAGCGCTCGCATCAGTCGCTCTCGAACCGGAAGCCCATGGACGTGTATCGAACGCGGATCATCGCCAAGGCCGCAGCATGAGCCACAGACTCGGAGCGAGCTTGACCGCGATGAAGACCGCAGCGTGTCAACACTCAACCCGTCGGCTGAGATGCAAAGCAGAACCACTGAAAAGTGGTCCAGTCGATGGGGTTCACCTCGCCGGCCCGGAGGGCGGCATGCAGACGAAAGAGCATCGGCGGCTTGGGCGTCGCTGTCGGGGATCTCCTGACCGGGCCGAACCCGATGGGCGACATCAATACGGCGCGGGTGGGTGTTGGGAAGAGTGCCGCAAGGGGCGCCGGCGCCCGAGGTACGACGGGGTTCGTCTCGGACGCGACCGTCGTCTCGCGCGGGCAGGTGATCGGCCGCGGCACCGTGGATGTTCGAGCGACCGTCGAAGGGATCCAGTCCGGCAAGCTGACTCCACGGGCCATCGTCGAGAACCGCGAGGGACTCCCTGCGGGACCTTCATCGCCTGCCTCCCGCCGGCCCGAGCCGGTACTGGTTCCGCTTCACGTGCGGGTCGTGGACCACGCGGACCTGGTAGTCACCGAAGACACGGTCGCGGGCGCCCCTGAGCGCGGCACCGAGCCGCGTGGCCTGGGAGCGCTCCGAGCCGTCTCCGAGCACTTGCCCCATCAGCTCGCCGGCACGGCAGAGCGCCAGCAGGTCCGAGACGCACACCGGCCCGTCCTGGTGCTTCGCCCACCAGGCCGCCACGAGCTCCCGCCACAAGTCGCCGTCGGCGTCAGCGTTCTCGCAGAGCGACTCGAGGTTGCCCAAGAACCCCGGGACGCCTGCCGCCGCCAGGATGCCGCCCGGGGCCGCTCACACCCTCAGCGCTTCGCCCTAGCTGAGCGTCTGCCTGCCCTGACACCACGCCCTGGCAGGAGGGGCCGCCTCTCTTCGAATGCGTGCCGGGTCCGTTCCATCTCAGCGGCAATCACGTGCTCCTCCGGAAGAGCCGTGCGGTACTCAGCGGCAAGCACCTTGTTCGGCAGCCCCTCGAGCGCGTACTTCGCGACCGCGTGGTCCTTCTTCGCGCACAAGATGAGCCCCACCGGCGGGTTCTCGCCCGCCATGGTCCAGTGCTCTCGCGCGTAGTTCAAGTACAGGTGCATCTGGCCCGCGTCGGCGTGTGTGAACTCGCCGAGCTTGAGGTCGATCACCACCAGGCATCGTAGCCGTCGGTGGAAGAACAGCAGGTCCACCCGATACCAGGCGTCTCCGACGCGGAGCCGGCGCTGGCGGCCCACGAACGTGAAGTCGCCGCCGAGCTCCAGGAGGAACGTCTCGAGGTGCCGGATGAGCGCCTCCTCCACCTGCGTCTCGGAGTACTCGTCCTTGAGACCGAGGAACTCGAGGACATACGGGTTCTTGATTTCTTCCTCGGCCGACACCGCGTCCTCGGGCTTCGCCACGGCACCCTTGCGCAGCATCGCCACCTTGTTCCGGGAGAGCGCCGTGCGCTCGTAGAACAGGCTGTCGATCTGCCGCCGAAGCTGACGCACAGTCCATCCGCCGCGCAGCGCCTCGGTCTCGTAGAAGGTGCGCGCGTACTCGGAGCGCGTGCGCACCAGCAAGACATAGTGCGACCACGAGAGCCGGAAGCGGCCCGCTAGCTCGGCGAGACCGGTTTCCCGAGACAATGTCTCGGATCTTCGCGCTGGTAATTTCCGAGACGCCGTCTCGGAAATCGCAGCCGGCGGATACGCCAGGAAGAAGATCCGCATCGTCTCGAGGTTGTCGACGGAGAAGCCTCGCCCGAACCGGGTGGTCAGGTCCGCGGACAACCGCTTCAGGACCGCTTCGCCATAGCCGGCTCGAGCTTCTCCTCCCTGCTTCTCCTCCACGATGCGCCGTCCGACAAGCCAGTAGGTCGCGGTCATCACCGCATTGATCGAGCGAGCCGCGGCTCGCCGCGCGTCCTCGATCACGCGAACGACGTCGGCGAGCAGGTCGTCGTAGCCAGCGAGCGGGTTGGTGGCCTTGCTCACAAGCTCCTTCCCGGTCCGAGTCATCGCACGGGCAGAGTGCCTCAACGCAGCCACTCGTCGCAACCTCTGAGCTGCCGTGCTGGTCGGGGACGGGGTCGCCAGCGCTGCCGCAAGGGAAGGGGTCAGGCCCTGACACTAAACACATCCCAGCCTGGCCTCTTCCCGCCGCCCTATCCGCCGCGTCGGCGTGAATCGCACGAACACAAGTTGGAGCAGCAGGGAGTAGGCCCCGCCCGACCGTGCTGATAGGAAGACTCGATGAAGGGCAAAGGCTGTGAGCTGTTGGCGGTCCTGTTCGCAACGCCGCTCCTCGTCGCCGCCATTGCTCCGTACGCCCTGGTCGACGGTGCCACACGGCGCGTGGCTCGAACTACGTGGGAGCTGTCGCCCTTCGAGAGCCGGCAAATCGCCGCACTCTCCGTGGCGGACCTCGCGAGTGACGGGCAGGTGAAGGTCGTCTATCTGGCCCGGGGTCCGATGGGCTCGACCTCCGACGTGGTCGTGCACGACGCCGCGAGTCTCACGGAGGTGTGGCGGGCTACCGGTGTCGATCACGGTGCCGATTTCGTGGTCGGGAACGTCGACGCCGACCCAGCGCTCGAGATCGTCACCGCCGCTGGCATCGTCTACGACGGCGCTACGCTGCAGAACGAGTGGCAACGTGGCACGCCCTTCGGCGACACCGTCACGATCGGCGACGTCGACGGCGACTCCACGGCTGAGGTCATCGGCGCTACCGAGGCCGACGGTACGATCCAAGGCATCAACGTGTCGACGAGGAGTTTGGTCTGGAGCGCGGCCGGATTGCTGTATTCCGGTGCCATGACCGCCGCCGAGCTCGACGCCGATGCGGGGGCCGAGCTCGTCGTCTTGCGGGCGAGCTCGGGTCGAGTCGACTGCTACTCCTTCGCCCCGGCCACGCCCACGGCGACCCTGGCGCTCGACTGGTCCGTGTCAGGGATGGGCTCCGGATTCCTGGGGTCGATCCAGGAGATCGTCGTCCTCCAGGCGACCGGTTGGCCGAGTCCCTATCTCAGGATCTTCGACGCGGCGCTGCAACCGCGGGCAGCGCCCTTCCTCACCGACCGGACCGGCGTCTCGGTTTACATCGAGCCCGCGGGCTCGGGACGGCGAAACGTCCTCGTCGGCGTCGAGAGCCTTGCCGGCGACGTGCTCATGGCCGTCGACCCCGCGACCGGCCGTGAGATCTGGCGGTCGCCGCCCCTCCTCGGGAGCGTCCAACCGAACAGCCTCTCGGCTGCGGACGTGAACGGCGACGCGCAAGCCGAGCTGGTCTTCGGCACCGAGCTCGCGATGTACGTCACCCGGTGAATCGGGCGCTCACGACCTGCCTCCACGTCGGCGAAGGCGGAGGGTCTGGGCGAAGCCCAATAGAGACGGAAGGTTGTTGGTGCCGGAGGAGGGAATCGAACCCACACATCCTTACGGACAATGGATTTTGAGTCCATCGCGTCTGCCAGTTCCGCCACTCCGGCAACCACAGGGCAGGCGTCCACACCGCTGTCGGCGCGGCGCTACGTCAATAGCTGATGCCTCGGGCCTTCGCAAGCTCGGATCGCGTCGCAGTTGCGACCTGGCCGCGCAATTGGCACTTGTAGGCCATGGCAATCCCCAAACCGATGCCGCGATGGACCGACGATCTGATCACCGGCGACCGGGTGATCGACACCCACCACCAAGCCCTGTTCAAAATCGTCAAGCGGCTGGCGCTCGCGACGCAGATCGGCCGCAGCGCGGCGCAGCTCGACGGCGCGCTGAAGTTCCTGCACGGCTACGCCAGGGCGCATTTCGACGTCGAGGACGCGCGCATGGTCGCGCTCGCCTTCCCCTACATCGAGACCCACCGCGCCGCACACCGCGCGTTCCTGAACCGCGTGGAGGAGCTGATCGCGGCCGCCGCGGCCCGCAGCGACCACGAGGCCCTCGCCGCCGAGACCGCCGCCTTCGCGGTCGACTGGTTCAACCGCCACGTGCGGCTGGTCGACATGCCGCTCATCGAGTTCATCCGCGGCGCCCGGACGTCGTGAGCCGTTGTGAACAGCCGCCGCCGCCCTCTATAATGTCGGGGTCGAGGTTGACCGATGGCGATACTCACGATGGTGGCGGGGTTGTTGCTGGCGGTGGGGCTCCTCATCCGCGAGCATCAGCTGCAGCGCCAACGGCGGCAAGACGCCGACCTGCACCGCCAGCTCGCGAGCGCGCTCGCGGATCACCGCAACCAGCTGCGGCGCACGCAAGAAGACCTGTACGTGATGCGGGCGCTGCTCGAAGAGAAGCACCTGCTCGACGCGCACGACGTCGCCCGCGGCCGCATCCGCCTGGTCGAAGGGCCACGACGCGCCGCGGCCGAGCGCGAGCACCTCGCGCGGTCGCTGGGGGTCCAGGCGACGCAGTTTGTCATCGACGAAGACCTCGAAAAAGTGCATTAATCCGCCGCCATGATTCGCAGCCTCGCTCGCACGGCGTTCTTCCTGTCCGGCGTCGCCGGCCTCACGTTCGAAATCGTCTGGATGCGGCACCTGGGTCTGGCGCTCGGCGCCACCACCCTCGCGGTCGCCACCACCACCGCCGCGTACATGGGCGGGCTGGCGCTCGGCAGCCACATAGGCGGCCGCTTCGCGGACCGCATCCGCCGCCCCCTCGCGGTCTACGGCGGCGTCGAGATCGCGCTGGCGCTCTCCGGCCTCGCCATCCCCACCCTCGCGACCTACATCCCCACGGTCGACGAGGCCTTGTTCACCGGGATCGCGACCGGCCCGGGCCGGGCCCTGGTCCGCTTCGCGGTCGCGGCGCTGGTGCTGATCGTGCCGACCACCGCGATGGGCATGACGCTGCCGATCCTGGCCCGCGCCGTCACCGTGCGCCTCGGCCAGGTCGGACGCGAGGTCGGCCTGTTGTACGCCATCAACATCGCCGGCGCGATGGTCGGCGCCGGGCTCGCGGGCTTCGTGCTCATCCCCACCGCCGGGCTGTTCGCCACCAACGCCGTCGCGGTCGGCCTCGACCTTGCCTTGGGCGGCGCGGCGCTCGCCGGCGGCCTGCTCTTGCCGCCGCTCTTGGAGGTGACCGCGACCTCGCACCAGACCGCGCCGGTCCTGCGCGCCGGCTCCCGGCCGCTGGTGGCGCTGCTCGTCGTCACCGGCATGGCGGCGATGGCGCTGCAGGTGCTCTGGACCCGCGCCATCGGCACCGCGCTCGGCCCGTCCACCTATGCGTTCTCCGCCATCGTCTGCACCTACCTCGCCGGGCTCGCGATCGGCGGCGGGCTCGCCGCCTGGATCGCCGACCGGCTGACCGCCGCGCGCCTGGCGCTCACCGTCATCCTCCTCACCACCGGCGTCGCCAGCCTCGTCGGCATCGCGCTCGTCGACCGCCTGCCGGTGCTGCTCTTGCGCGTGGTCCTGAACCCGCACCTGACGATGGGCGGCCTGCTGCAGACCGAGTTCGGGCTCGCGGCGCTGTCGGTGTTGCCGGCGACCATCGGCATGGGGGCGATCTTCCCGTTGACGCTGTCGGCGGTGGTCGGGAGCGAGTCCAGGGTCGGCGCCGCGGTCGGCCGGGCCTACGCGCTCAACACCGTCGGCAACATCGCCGGCTCGTTCGCCGGCGTCTTCGTGTTGTTGCCGGCGCTCGGCGTCGAGTGGGGGATGCGGGTGGCGGCGCTCGCCTACCTGGTGCTGGCGGCGGCGCTCCTCGCTCGTCTCGAGCCGTCGGTCGGCCGCCCGATCCGACTCGGCCTCGTCGCCGCGACCGCGGCCGCGGGCGCGTTCGGCGTGCTGTGGCCGTCTTGGAACGTGCCACGCTGGACCGCCGGCACCTTCCGGATGTCGATGACCCGGAGCTTCTACCCCGACGGCAACTTCGTGCCCTCGAAGCTCCTGTTCCACAAGGACGGGCTCGCGACCACGGTGACCGTCGAGGAAGAGGAAGGGGTGCGCTGGATCAAGGTCAACGGCAAGATCGACGGCTCCTCCGAAGGCGACATGCCCACCCAGGTCTTGAGCGGTGTGTTGCCGATGCTCTTTCACCCCGACCCCAAAGAGGTGGCGGTGATCGGCTGCGGCAGCGGCGTCACCGTGGGCGCGGCGCTCGCAGCAAACCCGGCGCACCTGTCGTTGGTCGAGCTGGAGAAGGCGGTGGTCGAGGCGGCGGCGCTCTTCGAGTCGGTGAATCACCTGCCGTGGAACGATCCGCGGGTGACGGTCGTCGAGGACGACGGCCGCAACTTCATGGCCCGCAACGCCGCGCCCTTCGACGTCATCATCTCGGAGCCGTCCAACCCCTGGATGACCGGGGCCGCGAGCCTCTTCACCCAGGAGTTCTTCCGCATCGCCGGCAAGCGCCTCGACGACGACGGCGTGTTTCTGCAGTGGCTGCAGATCTACGAGCTGGCGCCCGACCGCATCGCCTCGGTCATCAAGACCTTTCAGTCGGTGTTCCCGAACGTCCTGGTCTTCACCCCCCAGGCCGACTCCAACGATCTGTTGATGCTCGGCAGCCGCACCCCGGTGCGCTTCGACATCGAGCGCCTCGCGGCGCGCTTCGAGACCTTGAGGGAGCAGATGACCCGCGCCGGGCTCACTCGCCTCGAAGACGTGCTGGCGCTGTTGTTGTTCACCGATCGCGAGCTTTCGACCTTCCCCGCCGACACGCCGCTCAACACCGACGACAACGCCTACATCGAGTTCGGCGCGCCCCGCGACCTGCTGCTGTTCGCCGAGGACGACCCCGAGGTGCCGCCGATCCGCGCGGTGCGCGGCAAGCGCCAGGGGTTGATCAACGATCTCACCGCCGCCCCCGCGAAGGACACGCCGGCGTTCATGGCGCGGCTCGCGCACTCCTACCTGCGGCAGGGGATGATCCCCGACGCCTACGCCGCCGCCGCCGAGGTCACGGTCGCCCGCGAGGCAGCGCCGAAGCCGGCGCTGGCGGTGGCGCGCGAGGTCCAGGACCTGGCACACCTGCTGGAGGAGGAGGACGACCGCGAGGCGGTGATCTACGAAGACGCCGCCGAGGCCGACGCCGACTACGCGCGCATCGCCAAGCTGACCCTCGCCGGCAACCGCGACCAGGCGCTCGCCGAGTTCGACCGTAACCCCGGGCTGCACAAGAAGAGCGGCGCCCACAGCCTGCTCTATGGCTACCTGTTGTACCACGACGGCAAGTACGCGCGCGCCCACCAGGTGCTGGGCCGCGCCCACACCGACGCCTCGGACGCCACCCGCAAGGCCATCGCCTATTACCTCGCGAAGGACTCGTTCGAGGACGGCGAGTTCGCCCGCGCGGTCGAAGAGATGGAGACCTATCGCCAAACCGTCGCCGGCCGCTTGTCTCCGCCTGGGAAGGCAGAATAGAGTCGCGCCATGGACGTCACCGTTGCCACCCGCACCGATGTCGGGCGCGTCCGCACCAACAACGAGGACTCGTTCTTCGCGGACGCCGACCTGGGCCTGTTCGTGGTGTGCGACGGCATGGGCGGGCACTCGGCCGGTGAGGTCGCGTCCCGGGCGGCGATGGAGGCGATCCGCGACGAGATCAAGAACGCCGGCAAGGCGCGCGAGAAGTTCATCACCAGCGGCAAATCGGCGGATCTGAAGGCGCTGCGCAAGACCCTGGAGACCGCGATCCACACCGCCTGTCGCGAGGTCTTCAAGCTCGCGAGCAAGAACCCCGAGCTCGCCGGCATGGGGACGACCTGCACCGTGGTGCTGATGGCCGGGCACCAGAAGGGCATCCTCGGCCACGTCGGCGACTCGCGGCTCTTCGTGATGCGCGGCGGCCAGGTGCACCAGCTCTCCGAGGACCACACCTACGTCAACGAGCTCGTCAAGCGCGGCGCCTTGACCCGCGAGCAGGCGAAGAACCATCCGCAGGGGAACGTGCTGTCGCGCGCCCTCGGCGTCCAGCCGACGGTGCCGGTCGACACCATGATCTTCGACATGGACCCGGGCGACACCTACCTGCTGTGCTCCGACGGCCTCTACAACTACTTCCCGGACGCGAGCGAGCTCCAGGTGGGCCTGACGGCGCCGAAGATCGACGACGGCATCAACGCCCTGGTCGATCGGGCGCTGGAGCGCGGCGGCCACGACAACGTCACCGGCGTGGTGTTCCGGATCGGCGGTGCGACACCGCTCGCCAGCGACGCCACCGCGGCCGAGCAACGCATCGCGATCCTGAAGCGCATCCCGTTCTTCGCCCACCTGAATTACAACGAGCTGGTCAAGGTGGTGGGCCTGACGCAGATGGCGCGGGTCGCGGCCGCGAACCGCTTCATCACCGAAGGCGAGCCCGGCGACGAGCTCTACGTGGTGCTCGCCGGCGAGGTCGAGATCATCAAGGGCGACGCGGTGATCGTCAGCCTGAAGGCCGGCGCCCACATCGGCGAGATGGCGCTCATCGACAACGCGCCGCGCTCGGCGACGGTGCGCGCCAAGACCGACGTCAACCTGCTGGTGATGCGGCGCGAAGAGTTCTTCGGCCTGATCCGCTCCGAGCCTGCGATCGCTACCAAGCTGTTGTGGAGCTTCGTCCAGGTCCTCTCCGGCCGCCTGCGCGACACCAACGAGGCCCTGCAGGGCGCGCGCCGCGAGCTCAACCAGCAGTCCGAAGAGCTCGAGGTCTTCCTCGACGAGGGCTGACTCGATCCGCCTGACTTGATTCCCGCGCGGCCGCCGCGGGGGCGAGGAGCGGCTACAGCCGATCGAGGAGTCCTTGCAGGCGCTTGCGCAGGCGTCCGAGCTTGCGACTGACGCGCTCGACGTCGGCCTCGGTCGCGAACCCCATCGCCGCGAGCATCCGGGTCCCCTGCAGATCGAGCTGGCCGCGCACCGCCTGCATCCTCTTGACCGCGCCGCCCAGCGCCTCGGCGCCGACGTCGGTCGCGAGCAAGTCCCGGGCGGCCTTCGCCCCGAGCGCGCGCGCCTTCTCCCCGAGCTCCGACAACAGCGGCCGCCGTCCCACGCCCGTGCTCCCTACTTGCCCTTGGCCTTCTTGCCCTTGGCCGGGCCGGGCTTCTGGTGCAGGCGCTCGATCACGTAAGCGGCGCCGTCCTTCTTGATCGTCAACAGCCCGCCCATGCCGGTCGACTCGCCGCCGTCGTTCATGATCCAACGCACGCCGTCCGCCGGCCCCGGGTTCATGTAGAGCGCCGGGTGGAGCTTGTTCTCCTCGAGCCGAGTCTTGCCCGACAAGTCGGTCGCCCGACCGCCGGCCTCGTGGAAGTTGCCGAAGATGCCGTAGGGCACCTTGTGCTCCGCCATCGCCTTCGCGAGCCCGGGGTCGCCGCGGTTCTCGCCCTCGGCGGTGCGATCCAGGGCCTCGACCCCCTCCTGCTTCGGCGGCCCGTGCGACACCAACACCACCGGCGAATCGCAGGCCTTCAGGATCCCGCCCAGCGCCTCGATGTCGGCGGGGTAGTACAGACAGCCGTCGTCGTTGTGCAGGTAGGCGCGGTTGAAGTAGCCCGGCATCGAGACGATGTCGGCGACCGGCGTGTCGACGCGGCGGATGACGTCGAGGTCGAACACGTTGCCGTGCTTGGCCTTGAGCGCCACCATCGCCTTGCGATAGTCGGCCTTGCCTTCGCGGTTGCCGACGATGTTCAACACCGGGATCTTGGCCGCGGCGAGCACGTCGAGCGCGCCCTCGACCTGCCCCTGGTTCTCACCGGTGTCGCCGGCGACGACGATCAGGTTGGCCTTGTGCTTCTTGAACCAGGCGACGAGCAGCTTGAGGTTCTCCTTGTTCTCCTCGGTGTCTTCCTTGATGTCGGTGACCGCGCCGACGACCAGCTGGCCGTCCTTCAGGGCCGACTTCAGGCTCAACGTCGACCCGTTCAGCTCCCAGGTCTCGTCACCGACGACGATCTTCTCGGGGGTCCCGGTGGTCACCGGACCGACGCACGCCGGATCCGACTTCGCCGGCGGCGGGGGCGGCGTCGGCTGGGCGACGGGCTGCTGCGGCTCGGCCGGAGGTGGCGGTGCCTTCTCGCACCCGGGCGCCAAAACGACGAGCAGCGACAGCGACAGGATCGAAAAACGCTTCATGTGTCGAATCCCCTTGTTCCGATTACGGTAAGCGACCGTCACCAACCAGGTCCGATAGCAAACTGCCCCTTGTGAAACGTCATCGCCGACTCGGTGTCAAGAGCTGCGTCGGGCGTCAGCGGCGCGGCTTGGCGGCGAGGTCCTTCAGCGCCGCCGCCGCGGCCTCGCGAACCTCGGGCAGCGGATGGCCGCTGGCGAGCGTCACCAGGTAGCCCTCGGCGACCGTGCCGCCGAGGCTGCCGAGCGCGTAGGCGATCTGCACCACCAGGGCCGGGCTCCGGTCGCGCGCGAGCTCGATCAGGGGCTCGGCCGCCGCGTTGTCGCCGATCGCCACCAGCGCCCCGATGATCCTCAGCACCAGCTCCGGCTGCGGCTCGACCGTCAGGCGCTCGCAGAGGCTCGACACCGCCTGCCGCGCGCGCCGCGCGCCGAGCGCTTGAATCACGAAGTCGCGCACCCGGCGGTCGGGGTGCGCGAGGCTGGCGATGAGCGCCCTGTCGTCGGCCGTCGTCAACATTCGCTCTTCCTTGATGACGGCCCAGGCGTCGTCGAATCCGGTGATCGCCGACGCCACGACGTCCAAGAGCGGCAGCCCGGCGCCGACGGTCGCCAGGTCGACGCCGCCGGCGAGCGGCGCCAGGTGCACGCGCACCGGCCGGAGCTCGCGGCCGCTCCCCGGCAGCCGCACGATCTCCTCGACGTCGAGCGCCAGACGGTGCGTGGCGTGGCGGCGGTCGGGTGCGAACCTCACCCCGGCCGAGTCGGCGAGCCGCGCCGCCACCTGGGCGCGAACCCCCTCCCGCGTCGCGGCGTCGTTGTCGAGGGCCGGCGGCAGCGCCAGCGCGATGCTGCCGACGACGATCTCCGGCGGTCCTTTGGTGCAGGCGCAGGCGCAGAGGAGCGCCGCACCCCACCTACATGCCGACGAGGAGGCGGTCACCGAACACCGGCGCCAAGCCCGCCTTGATGATCTTCAGTCGGGCGGTGTCCTTGTCGTAGTCGAGGCGATTGAACGTGAAGGTGCGGGCGTCGGTGTCGTAGATCCCGCAGCAGGCCCTCGGATCGCGGTCCCGCGGCTGGCCGACGCTGCCGACGGTGATGATGTAGCGGGCGTCTTGCCGCAGGCGGACCTGCGGCACCATCATCGGCGTCACCTGCTCGGTGGTGATCTCGAAGGAGATCGTCAGGTGCGAATGGCCGATGAAGGTCACCGGCGGCAGGTTGTCGAAGCCCGCCAGAGTGTCGGCCACCTGCTCCGCGGTGAACAGATAGTCGAAGAGCTCCGGCGCCACCGGCGCGCCGTGCGACAAGCCGATGTCGCCGTGCCGGGTCTGGTAGGGAATCGATCGCAGCCACTCGAGGTTCTCGGCCGACAGCTGGCTGGAGCACCAATCGAGCGCGTGCCGGGCAGCCTCGTAGTAGTCGGCGTACTCCATGCGGCTGGTGACCGCGGCGTCGTGGTTGCCGAGCACCGCGTGGCTGACGAGCGGCCGCAGGCGATCGCAGACCTCGTTCGGGTTCGCGCCGTAGCCCACCGCGTCGCCCAAGAACAAGTAGCCGTCGACCCCCTTGCCCTTCAAGAACTCGAGAACGACCTCGAGCGCCTCGAGGTTGCCGTGGACATCAGAGAAGACCCCGTAGCGCATCCGTGCCTGCTAGCCTTCCGCAACCAGAGCCGCGAGATCCTGCATCCCGGTGACCTCGACGAAATGGAGACCGACGACACCGCCGCGCCCCCGGAACCCCTCCGTCCGCCACACCACTCGGGCGACCGCCTCCACCACGCCTCCTTGCGGCCGCGGACGAAAGCGCAGCGTCACCACCGCGCCCACCGGCGGCGGCGCCACCGTCGCCACCCGCGCGCCCTCCAGGCTGACGTCGGCCAAGGACGTGTAGCGCTCGACCGCGCCGTCCGAGAGCCAGCACCGCAGAAGAGCCGCGCGTCGCCGTCCGTGCCGTTGCTCCTGTCGCGCGGGCCGATCCTCCGTCGGTGACAGCGCCATCAACGGATGATCGGAGAGCGAAACGGCGGTGTCAAGCAAAGCGCGGCCTTGGCTCCGGGGGAGGGCGAATGTCATAGTGGCTGTCATGGCCTCGGCAACCCGCGCCCTCCTCGTGGCCCTGTGTGTATCACCGACCGGCTGCCAGGCTCCAGGGAATGTGATCCGAATCATCGATGCCGTCAACCCCGACGGCTCGATCGCGCTCGCCGACGTGGTGCTGACGACGCTCGGCGACGTCGCCGCGGTCGAGGGCAGCGTCGCGACCTTCTTGGGCGGCGCGGTCATCAGCCTCGACAGCGCGGCGCCGATCGCCGATCGGGGCGAGGCGCGCGACGACCTGGTCGAGAACGCCGGCACGGTGCGGGCGCGCTTCGTCGTCGACGACGGCGTCGTCGTCGCCGCCGACTTCGACTCGCTGCTGATGTTCTCGGCCTACGCGCACTTCGAGCGCGCGACCTTGCACCTCGGCGGCCTCGGCGCGACGCTGCCCGCGTCACCGGTGCCGGTGTACTTCAACCCGACGCTGCAGAACGGACCGCAGCTCACCTTCCCGAAGAGCGACAACGCGGCGTTCTTCGCGATGACCGACGCGTTCGTGCTGTTGCCGATGCGCATCCTGCAGGAGATCCCGTTCGCGATGAACACCGGCGTCGTCGCCCACGAGGTCTCGCACCGGGTGTTCTACTACGTCGGTTGGAACGGCGGCCTGTTCGCCGCGATCGCGGCGCACCAGTACGATGCCGGCGCCCAGCAGAGCTTCAACCGCGTCAAGGCCACCGACGAGGGCGTCGCCGACTTCTTCGCCGCGGCGATCACCGCGGATCCGGCGTTCCTCGCCAAGAGCACGCCGGGCTCGATCTCCGACGCCCGCGACCTGTCGGTGACCCGCGTCCTCGACCCGAGGTTCATCGCCGGGCTCGAGCCGCAGCAGGACGGCCAGTACGATCCCTACGGCCCGGGCGCGGTGGTGGCGGCGGCGCTGTGGCGCCTGGCCCAAGACCACGGCGTCGACACCGTCGAGGCCGCGGTCATCGACGGCCTGCGGGCGCTCTCCTCGCAGCTCGTGCAGTCGTTCACCTACCAGTTCGGCGACCTCGAGCGCGAGGTGGCGCGAGCGCTGCCGGCCGCCGACTGCGCCGCCGCCTGCGCGCTGTTCGCCGAGCGCTACCTGCCGGTCGCCGGCGCCTTCACCGGGGTCTGTCCGTGATCGTCGCGACCGCGCTCTTTGCCGTGCTGCAGACCTCGGCGCCGGCCCCCGCCTGCGGCGACCTCGATCTCCAGGTGCCGGTCGGGCTCGGCCTCGAGGGGCGCGCCGACGGCGACGGCTTCGACGCGGCGGCGTACCTGGGGCTTAGCGCCGGGCTGCCGCTGTCCGTCTGTCTCGGCGTGCCGCTGCGCCTCGAGCTGTCGCTCGCCACCGGCACCGCCGGGCCGCCGTGGGGCGCGGGGGTCGACGCCGTCGAGGTCGCGCGCCAGGACGGCGACCTCGCGGCGCTCACCGGCGTCGCTTACGTCTTCGTGAAGGAGGGCGACAAGGGGCTCGGCGTCGAGGCGCTCGCCGGGCCCAGGTTGCGCCTCACCCGGGTGCGCACCCGCATCTACGCGCAGAGCGAGAGCCGCTACGGCGCGACGGTCAGGGCGGCGGCCCTCGTCGGCCCGTTTGCCACCTACAAGGCCTGGCGGGTGAGCCTGCGCCCCGGCGCGAGCCTGCCGTGGGACCGGAGGGTGCAGCTCTGGCTCGGGATCGGCCGCAGCCTGTAGCGGTTGGCCGGAGGCGGACGTTGCCGTAGGCTCGGGCGATGGAGCTACCACCGATCCCGCGCGAGCTCGGCCTGACCTTCGGGGGCGGCGGCCTCGGCATGCTGTTGGCCGTGGTCGTGCTGCGCGCCGCCAGGCGCGCCGACCAAGAGAACTACGTGGTGGCGCGCGCCACCGAGCTGCCGCTTCGCCTCCTGAACCCGAGGGACGACGCCTGGGTGCGCGGCGTCGTCGAGTGCGAGCGGCCGCTGGTCGCGCCGCACTTCGGCGTCGAGTGTGTCGCGTTCGACTACACCGTCGAGCGCCGCGTGCAGCGCGGCCGGAATTCCTCGTGGGAGACCCAAGAGCGGCGCCACGAGGCCTGCGCGTTCGCGCTCTCGGAGGGCGGGCGGCGCGTCCGCATCGACGGCGAAGCGGCGCGCTTCGAAGGGCTCGAAGAGCGCACCGTGACCGAGGGCAATCGGCGCTACAGCCTCGGCTACCTGCCGCCCGCCAGGGAGGCGAGCGCCGTCGGCAGCGTCTCCGAGGACCGCTCGGCGCTCGAGCCGCACGCCAACATCCCGCTCATCGTCACTCCCAAGGGGCGGCGGGAGTATCTCGCGGCCGCCGAGGGCGGCGAAGCGGCGAAGAAGTACGCGGGCGCGTTCTTGGCCTGGGCCGGCCTCGGCGCGGCCCTGTATGCCCTGTTCGCCTGGAGCGGCTGGCCGCGGCCGTTTTCGGGCGGACCCGACTGGCCGACGATCGGCGCGGCGCTCGCGGTGGGCGCCGCGGCGCTGCTGCCGTTCTGGATGGTCGCGATCTACAACACCTGCGTCGCGTATCGCGCCCGCATCGACAACGCCTGGCGTCAGATCGACGTCGACCTGAAGATGCGCTCCGACCTGATCCCGGGGCTCGTCGGCGCCGCCCGCGGCTACCTGGCACACGAGGCCGACCTCCTCGCCACCGTCACCCGGCTGCGAACCGAGGCGCTCGCCGGCCGGCCGCAGACCATCCGCGCCGAGACCGAGATGGCGCCGGCGTTGTTGCGCTTCGTGAAGATGGCCGAGCGCTATCCCGAGCTCGGCGCCGACGCCGTGGTGGCGGGTCTGATGCGCGAGCTCACCGCGATCGAGGAGAAGATCGCGTTCGGGCGCTCGTTCTTCAATGATACCGTGACCGAGTACAACACCTACGTCCTGACCCTCCCCAGGCGCCTCATCGCGGTCCTCGCCGGCTTCAGCCCGTTCGCGGGTTTTGCGTTGGATCCGCGCAACCTTGGCCCCACGCCGCCGACAATCCCGGGGTCGAGTACCACGCACGAACCTTTGGGGTGAGCCATGTCCGTCGACGCCGTCTCCCGAATCCTCCAGGACGCGCGCAAAGTAGACTCGCAGTACTCCAAGGAGAAGATCTCAGCCAGAGAGCTGCAAAAGGCGTGGAACGCCGCGCTCGCCCCCGAGCCCGGCGAACCGGCCGGCAAGCCGCTCTCCGCAGAAGAAGCTAAGCTTTTCCAGGACTTGGCAGCAGCGACCGATCTGGCGCCGAGCGCCAAGACCCTGCTGAAGAAGATCCTCGGCCAGATCCCCGGGCTGTTGCAGGGGGGGGCGACCGGCGACGTGATCGCGCTGCCGGAGCGGCGCGGCTACAAGGTCTTCTTGAAACCCGAGGCCGGCTTCGTGATGGAGTCGACGCACGCGGCGCCCGGCGATCCGCTGGCGGCGGTCCACACCTTCTATCACGCCGGCGGCTGGCTGCAGGCGAGCTTCGGCACCGGCGACAACCTGTTCACCAAGGCGATGCTCGATCCGGCCGGCAAGCGCGCCGCCCTCAAGCAGATGACCGACGCGACGAGCGGCGACCTCGGCTCGCTGTCGGCCGTGCAACGCGAGCAGCTCCTGGGCAGCGTCGCGGCGCTCACCCTCGAGCTCGTCAAGTCGTTCGACGCGGCGGCGATGGCGCCGTCCGGAAGCGCCGAGGCCAAGGCCGTGCAGGCGGAGGCGTTCGCGGCGTTCTGCTGGGTGCTCGACGATCCGCGGATGGGCGTGCTCGCGAAGCGCAGCCTCCTGGGCTACATCGACCAATCCAGCACCACCACCGCCAAGCTGGCCGCGGCGCAGAAGGCCGAGCTCGACCTCCGCCGCGCCAAGCTGTTCCCGAAGGCGCCGGCCGACTACGCCAAGTGGGAGCAATCCCAGAAGTCGGTGATCAAGATCGACCACGTCTGCGGCGAAGGCGAGAACTTCCTGTTCGGCTTCGTCAAGGAGCTGGTCGCCGAGGGCGTCGGCGACGCCAAGGGCGACACCGGCAAGTACAAGTTCGAGCTCACGAGCGGCGACACGGTCCGCGGACCGGCGAAGCTCAGGGTCGTCATCCCGGCGACCGATCGCGACCTCAACAAGTGGGGCCGCGACATGACCATCGAGATCGACGTGCGCGAGTACCGCACCGACATGTACAAGAAGATGTCCGACCCGCAGGTCGACATCGTCAGCTACGGCGGCCACTCCGACTTCGGCGGCAACACCCTGGACAGCCTCGAGAACGCGCCGGCGCAGGCGGGCGACAAGATCATCATGCGCGACCTGTGCTGCGGCGTCGACACCAAGAACGTCGAGGCGCGCAAGTACCCCGAGGCGTCGCTGAACGCCATCACCTCGACCTGCTCGAGCTACTTCCGCACCACGACCGATCCGCAGCAGGGCAAGTACGCCAACGAGAGCGAAGGCTACCTGGCCCTGATGACGTTGACGCGCGGCCTGCTCGGCAAGAAGGGCTGGGACGAGATCGGCGCCGACCTGGCGAGGCACGCCAACTGGTGGGGACACGACAGCGCCAACAACTGGACCTGGCCGACCGACCCGCGCGGCGGCGCGTTCGTCGACAACGACGGCGACGGCATCCCCAACGTCTTCGACCTGCTGCCGAGCTACAACACCACCGACGTCGCGGCGAGCACCGCGAAGGAGTTCGAGCTCAAGGTCCCGACGGTGGACGCCGACAGCATCGCCGGCACCCGGGCGTTCCAGGCGCTGCAGTTCGTGAACACCGCGACCAACTACAACACCGTGCTCCAGAGCCTCAACGCCCAAAGGCGGCTGGTGAGCGATCCGAACGGGATGTGGTTCAACGGCAAGGACGACCCGGACACCTACGTCCGCTGCCGCGAGGGCAAGAACGGCAGCGTCTACGTGCAGCTCAATTCGGCGCTCGCCGACATGACGGTCGAGACCCTGCGGGTCGTGCTCTACATCGAGACGGTGCGCTACTACGCCAAGAAGGACGCGCACCTGTTCGCCGACAAGGCGACCCAGAACGCGATGGCGCTGTTGTTCGCGGCGTCGTCGCTCTCCTACGATCAGTCGTCGCGCGACACCCAGATCTTCGACGGCTTGAAGAAGATCTACGGCTTCGGCGCCAGCCCCACCTGGTCGGAGCTCCAGAGCGCGGTGTCGGCGTGCGAAGACCGCCACAACTACACCGGCGACGAGACCGAGGTGACGAAGCTCGTCACCAAGTTCCGCGCCCAGCTCGCCGCCGCCGGCGCCGGCGATCCGGCGGTGAAGGTGACCTGATCCTCGAGGCCGCCCTCGGGCACCGGCTCGCGCCGAAACATCAGATTTTTTGCCCTCCTAGAGCGCAACCGCTAAGCTCTCGAGCATGTCGTCAGCTGCCGCCGTCGTGGCGCTCGCGTGCGCCTTCGCCGCCGCTCCTTGGGAACAGGCCGAGCCCTCGCCGGTGCCGAGCGGCATGGACCTGCTCTACAGCGATCGGGTGGCGTTCAAGCCTAAAGGTGAGCCGCTCATCACCTTGGGCATCGCCACCGGCAGAGAGCGGGTGGCGCTGCGCTCGGCGACCGCGATCCAGGCGGACTTCTACGAGGCCGGCACCCTGAAGCGCGCCACGGTGCGCGGCGGCGACACCATCGAGGTCAGCATCCACCGGGCGCAGATGGCGACGCGGCGCACCTACGTCGACATCGAGGGGGTCCCGTGGGGCGCCGCCGACCGTCTCGATTGGACGCTCGCCGGCTGGCGGGCCCGCGGCTACCCGGAGGTCGAGACCATCGAAGAGGGCGCGGTGTTGGGCATCGGCGGCCGGGTCATCGACAACCGCGAGCTGCGCGTGGTGTTGCCGGTCGTGACCCGCAAAGAAGCGACCGCGAAGATCGACGAGATCTACGCCCGCTTCGGGGTGCGCGCCGTGGTCAGCTCGCGCCTCGCCGAGCGCCCGTGGGGCGAGCTCAAGGTCAGAGCGACGAGCGCGCCGCTCGGCACCGCGACCAGCTACGTGCGCCTCGTCGCCCCCGGCGGCGCCATCCAGGTCGACGGCGTCGAGCACTCGAGGGGCTACGCCTGGCACGGCTTCGAGGATCGGCAGTTCAAAGGCGAGATCTACGTGGTCGTCGATCCGGACGGCCGTCTCGCGGTCGTCAACGTCCTCGGCGCCGAGGACGTCATCGCCGGCGTCGTGCCCGCCGAGATCTTCGCGTCGGCGCCCCCCGAGGCGTTGAAGGCCCAGGCGGTCGCGGCCCGCAACCAGCTGTTCGCCAAGCTCGGCAAGAGACACCACGACGACCCGTTCCATCTGTGCAGCGAGCAGCACTGCCAGGTGTACGCCGGCGTCACCAAGGAGGACGCGCGCGCCACCGCCGCGGTCACCGCGACCTCCGGCGAGCTGGTGTTCCTGCACGACGCGCTCGTCGACACGGTCTACTCCTCGAGCTGCGGCGGCCACACCGAGGACAACGACGCGGTCTGGGGCAACCGCCCCGATCCGGCGTTGCGCGGCCGGCCGGACTTCGACGTCGAGGCCGAGCCCGGGCTCGAGACCTTCGCTCACGGCATCACCGCGGCCAACCTCGACACCTGGCTACGGACCCGCCCGGCGAGCTTCTGCGGCAAGGCGAGCAAGGCGAACCCCGACAAGCTCCGCTGGCGCAAGATCGTCAGCGCCGCCGAGCTCGCGACCCTGCTCGCCGATCTGAGCGTCAAGCTCGGCGCCCTCACCCACCTCGAGGTCGTCGACCGCGGTCCGGGCGGCCGGGTCAAGAGCCTGAGGCTCATCGGCGACAAGGGCGAGGTGACGGTGTTGCACGAGCTCAACATCCGGCGCCTGTTCGGCAACTTGAACTCCGGCGTGTTTCGCGTCGACGAAGAGCGCGATCGGGCGAACAAGCTCGCCGCCGTGACCTTCGTCGGCGGCGGCTGGGGCCACGGCGTCGGCATGTGTCAGGTGGGCGCGGTGGGCCGCGCCGAGGCCGGCCACGCCTACCGCCAGATCCTCGGCTACTACTACAACGGCGCGGTGGTGGCCCGCCTCTACGACACCACCCGGGCCGCGCTCGAGCCGGCGCCGCGATAGCCGCGCTCGCCGCGGCCGCCTCGCGGCAGTTGGCGCTCGCCCTCCGGTCCGTGTTATAGCGCCGCCATGGGTTCGGCTCCCGCCCGTCCTCTGGTCATCGGCATCGCCGGCGGCACGGGCTCCGGCAAGTCGACGGTCGCCGCCAACCTCGCCGCCGGGCTGCCGCCGCAGGCCGCGGTGATCGTCGACCACGACGCCTACTACCGCAACCACCCCGACATGCCGCTCGAGAAGCGCGCCGGCCTGAACTACGACCACCCGAACGCCCTCGACAACGATCTCCTCCTCGAGCACCTCGACCTGCTGCGCGGCGGCAAGCCGGTCGACCTGCCGATCTACGACTTCGTCAACCACATGCGGAAGACCGAGACCCGGCACCTGGCACCGACGCCGGTGATCATCGTCGAGGGGATCCTGGTCTTCGTCGACGAGCGGGTCCGCGAGCGGCTCGACATCAAGATCTTCGTCGACACCGACGCCGACATCCGGGTGTTTCGCCGCATTCGCCGCGACATGGAGTCGCGCGGCCGCACCTTCCAGCAGGTCCGCGAGCAGTACTACAAGACCGTCCGGCCGATGCACCTCGAGTTCGTCCAGCCCTCGAAGCGCTGGGCCGACTTGATCATCCCCGAGGGCGGCAACAACCACGTCGCCCTCGACATGATCATCGCCAAGCTCACTAGCTCGCTCGGGTCCTGAGCGCTTGAGCCTTGCCGCCTCGACTCAAATACACCGTCGCGCCCGCCGGTACCGCAGCGCGGAGGCGAAGCCCCGAGCGCGAGGAACGCAAGAAAGGGCGCGGAACGATCAGCTAACGAAGGGCGAGGTCTGGGGCTTCGTTTGAGTCCCGCGCCGCGGTTGCCGCGGCGCTCCCCACCCCCACCCCTAACTCCCCGCCCCCGGGTGGGGCGGGGACTTGATCGCTTTCTCCCGAGTGCAGGCTACTTGGCGCGCCCGGTCGGCTTCGTCGACCGGCCCGCCTTGCCCTTGATCGCCTGGAAGCCTTGCTCCAGGTCGGCGGTGAGGTCGTCGAGGTGCTCGATGCCGCAGGACATCCGGATGAAGCCGTCGCGGATCCCGAGCTTGGCTCTGGTCGCCGCCGGCACGCTCGAGTGGGTCATGATCGCCGGGTGCTCGATGAGGCTCTCGACGCCGCCCAACGACTCGGCGCAGGCGAACACCTTCAGGCTCTTCAAGAACGCGCGCGCCGCGGCGAGGCCGCCCTTCAGGTCGAACGCCAACATGCCGCCGAAGCCGCACATCTGGCTCGCGGCGAGCCGATGCTGCGGGTGGCTGTCGAGGCCGGGGTAGATCACCCGCTCGACCTCTCCCCGCTTGCCGAGCCACAGGGCGAGGGCGGCGGCGTTCTCGCCGTGGCGCTGCATCCGCACGTGCAGGGTCTTCAGGCCGCGCAGCACCAGGAAGCAGTCGAGAGGCCCCGGCACCGCGCCGACCGCGTTCTGCAGGAACTTGAGCTTCTCGAACAACGCGCCGTCGTTCATCGCCAGCGCGCCGCCGACGACGTCCGAGTGGCCGTTCAGGTACTTGGTGGTCGAGTGCAGCACGACGTCGGCGCCGAGCGCCAGCGGCTGCTGGAAGAACGGGGTCGCGAAGGTGTTGTCGACCACCGCCAGCGCCTTGTGCTTGCGGGCGATCGCCGCCACCGCCTCGATGTCGATGATCTTCAGCATCGGGTTCGTCGGGGTCTCGATCCACACCAGGCGCGTGCTCTTCTGCATCGCCCCGGTCACCGCCTTCAGGTCGGTCATGTCGACGAAGGTGAAGCTCAGCCCGAGCTGGCGAAACACCTTGTCGAACTGGCGGAAGGTGCCGCCGTAGACGTCGTCGCAGCAGACCACGTGGTCGCCGGTCGAGCACAGGTGCACGAGCGCGTCCATCGCCGCCAGGCCGGAGGCGAACGCCAGGCCGTGGTCCGCGCCTTCGAGCGCCGCGATGCAGTCTTGCAGCGCGTGCCGGGTGGGGTTCTGGGTGCGCGAATACTCGTAGCCCTTGTGCTCGCCGGGGCCGTCCTGAACGTAGGTCGAGGTCAGGTAGACCGGCGTCATGATCGCGCCGGTCAGCGGATCCGGCGGCTGCCCGGCGTGGATCGCGAGCGTTTCCAGGTGTTGTCGGCTCATCGTGGCTCCCCTCTCGAGAACGGCGCGGCGCCCGCCCTCGATCACATCCGCTGTCCGAGAAAAGCGATCAAGTCGATCTTGGTGACGATGCCGATCACCCGGTCGCCGTCGAGGACCACCGCGACGTGGTCGTCGTCGAAGATCTCCTTGAGGCGCGCCATCGGCTCGTCGAGGCGCACGCCGCCCTCGAGGGGATGCACCAACGCCGCGACGCTGTCGTCGGTCTTCACCCGCCCGGCGACCAGCGCGTTCAACAGGTCGAGCTCGTGCACCATGCCGACGGCCTTGCCGCCCGCGTCGACCACCGGGACCTGCGAGATGTCGTGATCCTTCAAGATGCCGATGATGGCAGGGATGCGGTCAGTCGCCTTCGCGGTCACCACCTTGCCGCGCCGCAGGCCGAGCACGTCGCCGACGGTTGCCGCTTTGAGCCCGGCGGCGGTGAGGAAGCCGTTGTCGCGCATCCACTCGTCGGAGAAGAACTTCGAGATGTAGGAGCGACCGCCGTCCGGCAGCGGCACGACGACGGTGCGGCCGCGCCCGAGCTCGCGCGCCATCTCCACCGCGACGTGCACCGCCGCGCCGCTCGAGCCGCCGGCCAGGATCCCCTCCTCGCGCGCCAGCCGCCGCGCCATCAGGAAGGCCTGCCGGTCGTCGACCTGGCGGACGTCGTCCATCACCGTCAGATCCATGGCGCCGCAGATCATGTCCTCGCCGATGCCCTCGACCTTGTAGACGTGCGGCTTCGACAGCTGCCCGGTCTTGAACAGCGAGTGATACACCGAGCCCACCGGATCGACGCCGATGTTCTTCACCGCCGGGTTCTTCTCCTTGAAGTACTTGCCGCAGCCGCTCATCGTCCCGCCGGTGCCGATGCCGGCGACGAAGCAGTCGAGCTTGCCGCCGCTCTGCTCCCAGATCTCCGGCGCGGTGAGCCGGTAGTGGGCCTCGATGTTCTGCGGGTTGTGGTACTGGTTCAGATAGAAGCTGTTCGGGGTCTCGGCGGCGATGCGCTTCGCCACCGAGTAGTAGCTCTCCGGGGAGTCGGCGGCGACGTTGGTCGGGGTCACGACCACCTGGGCGCCGAAGGCCTTCAGGGTGTCCTGCTTCTCCTTCGACATCTTGTCGGGCATCGTGAAGACACACTGGTAACCCTTCACCGCCGCCGCGAGCGCGACGCCGACGCCGGTGTTGCCGCTGGTGTTCTCGACGATGGTGCTGCCGGGCTTCAGGCGACCGTCCTTCTCCGCCGCCTCGATGATGAAGAGCGCCATCCGGTCTTTGATCGAGCCGCCCGGGTTCAGGTACTCGAGCTTCGCGAACACCGTGGCGTCTTTGGCGCCCACGACCTTGTTCAAGCGGACGAGCGGGGTCCGGCCGATAGCCTCGAGAACGTTGGCGAAGGTCTGCATCGGTAGCGCCTCTCCTGTGATCACTCCTCGAGCCGCCCGGGGCCGATTGCCGGCAGCGGTCGGATTTGCCATAGTCCGCGCCCGAAGCGCCGCGCGCGCTCGCACGCGCACTCAAGGAGTCGCCAGGATGTCCGTCGTTGTCAACGGCAATCATCTCACCCTCGAAGACGTGGTCAAGGTGGCGCGACACCAGGAGGCGGTGGAGCTCGCCAAGGACGCCCGGGATCGCATCGTCGGCTGCCGCGCGCTCTTGGAGGAGAAGATCGAGCGCCGCGAGGTGATGTACGGCGTCAACACCGGCATCGGCGAGCTCTCCGAGGTCGCGCTCTCCGACGACCAGGTGCGCGACTTCCAGATGTACCTGATCTACAACCACGCCGCCGGCATCGGCCAGCCGGCGCCCGTCGAGCACGTGCGCGCCGCGATGCTGTCGCGCATCAACGTCCACGCCCGCGGCCACTCCGGCTGCCGTCCCGAGATCACCGAGACCTACGTCCGCCTGCTCAACGCCGGCGTCACCCCGATCGCCTGCGAGAAGGGCAGCGTCGGCGCCTGCGGCGATCTGTCGCCGATGAGCCAGATCGCGCTGTCGCTGATGGGCGAAGGCGAGTGCTTCTACCAGGGCAAGCGGCTGCCGACCGGCGAGGCGATGCGCGCCGCCGGGGTGCCGATCCCGGGCTTGAAGGCGCGCGACGGGCTCGCGGCGATCAACGGCTCCAACATGCTCACCGGGATGGCGGCGCTGTTCCTCTACGACACCGAGCGCTGGATCGGCCAGGCGGAGATCTGCGCGGCGATGGCCCTCGAGGCGCTGCTCGCGAACCTCCGGCCCTACGAAGCGAAGCTGCACGAGCTGCGCGGCTTTCACGGCGCGGTGACCACCGCCGCGAACCTGCGCCGGGTCTTCAACGGCTCCGACCTCGCGACCGGCAAGCTCAAGGTCAAGGTCCAAGACGCCTACTCGCTGCGCTCGACGCCGCAGGTGGTCGGCGCGTTGCGCGACGCGCTGCGCTGGGCGCGCACCCAGGTGGAGATCGAGCTCAACGCGGTGGCCGACAACCCGATCTTCTTGCCCGGCGAGGCTCGGGTGCTGACCGGCGCCAACTTTCAGGGCACGCCGGTGAGCCTGCCGATCGACGCGGTCGCCGCCGGGGTGACGATGGTGAGCGTGCTCTCGGAGCGCCGGCTGAACCGGCTGTTGAACCCGGCGCTGTCGGTCGGCCTGCCGGCGTTCTTGACCAAGGGCGCCGGGATGTTCTCCGGCCACATGCTCAGCCAGTACACCGCCGACATGCTGATCGTCGAGCAGCGCATCCTGTCGACGCCGTCCTGCATCCAGTCGATCCCCGCCGCCGCCGACCAGGAGGACTTCGTCAGCATGGGGATGAACGGGGCGTTGAAGGCCCGGCAGATCCTGACCAACGCCCACGGGGTGTTGGCCATCGAGCTCATCGCCGCGGCGCAGGCCCTCGACTTCCGCGAGTTCCATTTCGGCAAAGGCACAGAAGCGGCGCGCGCCGCGGTGCGCGAGACCGTCCGCCACTTGGACGTCGATCGGCCGTTGTTCAACGACCACAACAACATGGCCGCCGCCGTCGAGCGCTGCACCGTCCTCGACGCCGTCGAGGCGAGCGTCGGCAAGCTCGCGCGCTCGTGGGCTGATTAGGCCGCTCATCTCTTGATTCCCGCGCGGCCGCTCTCGGCCGCGCTCATGGATCGGCGCCCCTCGCCCCACCCGGGGGCGAGGGGTTGGGGGAGTGGGGGTGGGGAGCGCCGCGGCAGCTGCGGCGCGGGAATCAAAAGCAGGTGCAGGGCGACCTAGCTTGGACCGGCAGCGCCCTCTTCAGCCGCCGCCGACGCCCGCATGATCTCGGACACCTCGCCGCCGTGCCCGAAGAGATAGGGCACGCCGAAGGCGATGATGACCAGGAGCGTCAGCGGATAGATGACCATCCCGTAGGCCGCGGCCTCGGAGGCGCCGATGTTGAAGATCGACAGCCCGGCCAACAGCGCCCCTTGGAAGGTGCCGAGGTGACCGGGGCCCGCCGGGATCATGATGCCGATGACGAGCACGCAGACGATGGTGAAGCCGGCCAACAGCGGCACGTCCCAGCCCATGCCGCGCATCACCAGGTACATGCCCCAGCCGTTCGCGGCCCAGTAAATCAACGTGTAGCCGATGAACACCGCGAGGGCCCGGACGTCGGGGAGCGAGCGCAGCCCGACCACGAACGCGCCGAGCATGCCGACCGCGCGCTCGGTGAGCCTCGGCGCCAACGGCGTCCCCAAACGGCGCACCAGCGCCAGGGTGCGGGCCTCGGTGATGAGGGCAAAGATGATCACCACGGTCACCGCGGCGAAGAACAGTAGCGCCGCCACCGCCGCCGCCATCAGCGGCCGCGGCACCGGGTGCGAGGCGCCGAGCAGGAAGGTCGTGAGAAAGAACAACACGGTCACCAGCAGGCCGTCCATCGCCCGCTCGACGACCACCGAGCCGACCCCGGCCGAGAACGGCGCCCCGGTCTCCTTCTTCAACAGGTAAGGTCGGGCGAACTCGCCGAGGCGCAGCGGCAACACCATGATCAGCATCAGCCCGAGGCCGGAGACCCGGAACAGGGTCGGGGTCGAGATCTTGACGAACGGCCGGACCAGCACCTCCCAGCGCAAGATGCGGCACAGCTGGATCAACATGGTCAGGAGCGCGAACGCGACCACCGCCCACCACCGGACCTGCCGCAGCTGCGCCCACATCGTGTCGAGGTCGACGTTGTGAAACGCGAACCACAGAAACAGGCCGCTCAAACCGAGACTGATCCCGAGGCGCAGCGCTCGCTTCACGCGACCTCCACCAGAGGCGCGACCGCCTCGGCGCCGCCGTTGTCGAGGATCAGCCGCGGGTTGTCGGCCGTCCCGCGCCGCAGCGCCTCGAGCCCGAAACGCCTCTGCACCGCGGTGAGCGCCGCCGCCAACCACTCACTCGCCTTGTCCGGGCGATGCATGTCCGTAGCCAGCACGTGCGCGACACCCTTTCGCATCAGCAGCTCGGCCTTGTGCTCCGCGTCGCCGCCGAACATGCCAACAAAGCTGCCGAGCTCCAACTGCATCCGCACCCCCCGCGCCGACAGCCGCAGCAACAGCTCGAGCGACAGCGACTCGAGCCGCTCCGGATGCGCGAGCAGCAGACGCCAGCCTTTCGTCTGCAAGCGAAAGATCACGTCCTCCAGGTTCGGGATCCCGGTCCACGGCACCTCGACGAGCAGCCAGCGCCCCGCGCCACCGATCGGCACCGCGGTCCCGGCCGCGAGCCGGTCGAAGAGCTCCGTCGACAGCCAGTGCTCGCCGTTCGGCACCAACTCGAGCACCACGTCGAGCCGCCGCAGCTCGGCCGCGAGCAGCGCTCTCGCGGCCGCCGCGACCTCGAGCGCCACGTCGCCCCCCGGACCGGTGCCCATGTGCGGCGACGCCGCGATCGTCTGATAGCCTCGGGCCGCGAGGGCGCGCGCCATCGTCACCGCCATCTCCAGGCTCAACGCGCCGTCGTCGACCGCGGGCAACAGATGACAATGAAGATCAATCACGACGACTCAGCACCGCGCCTTTCGCGCTCATCGACGGCGACGTCGGCGAATCACTCTGACCGGTCGCGCTACTTCTGCCTCTTGATGCCCAACGCCTTCGCCAACCGCAGGTGCATGCCCTCGGCCTGGGCCGCGGTCCGGCGCACCAGGTCCCCACCGGCGGCGGCGAGGTCTTCGGTCTCGTCGAGAGCCTTGCCTTTGGCGGCATCGGCCTGCTCGAGCGTCACCGAGCTCGCCCGGGCCTTGGCGCGCCCCGCGAGCATCCGGGCGAGCGCCGCGCGCCGCGCGGTCACCATCGCCTCGAGCTGCCGCAGGCGCTCCTCGATCATCTCGACGGTCACGCCCTTGGCCTTGGCGAAGGCGCCCTGCCGCCCGAGGAAGGTCTGCAGGTTCAGCTCCAGCCCGCCGTCCAGGCCCATCAGCTCCCCGGCCTGGCGGATCTGCGCCGGATCCGGGGTCTCGATGCCGATCGCCGGCGGCAGCACCACCTTCTTCAGATCGCTCGCGCCCTCGGCGCCCCGGAGCGCCGCGAGGTTGCTCTGGCGGAGGTTCGCTTCCTTGACCCCCGAGATGTCCTTGTTGAAGTACGCCGCCTTGAACGCCGGCGGCGAAGCGCGTTCGGTCGGCGCCTTCGCCACCGGCGCTCGCACCGGCCCGTCCCCGGGCACGCCGCCCAGGTCGCGACCGTGCGGGACCTTGACCCCGACCTTGTCGGCCGCCGGCTTCGTGGTGCTCGACTCCTCGGGGAGCGGCACCGGCACCGTGGGTTTGTAGAGGAGGTCGCGACCGGACATGGGTTCATCCTACACGGGCGGGCGCGTGCGCGCCAAGGGGCTGCCCGCACGCCCCTTTCGTGCTTTACTCCCGCCGCCCTCGAGGGACGTCACCATGTACAAGACCCGGGAAGAGATCCGCGCCGCTGCCGGTCACGCCATCATCTGCGGCTTCGACGGGCAAACGCTGTCCGCCGAGCTCAAGGAGATCCTGCGCGAGGTGAAGCCGTTGGGGTTGATCCTGTTCGCCCGCAACATCGAGTCGCCGCTGCAGGTCGCCGAGCTCAACCGCGAGCTGAAGCTCTTCGACCCGCGCGCCCGGCTGCTTTGCGCCGTCGACCAGGAGGGCGGCCGGGTGCAACGGGTCCGCGCTCCCGCCACAGAGTGGCCGTCGATGCGGACGCTCGGCCGCGCCGCCGACACCGCCCTCACCGCGACGATGGCGACCGCGCTCGGCCGCGAGCTCTCGGCGCTCGGCTTCGACGTCGACTTCGCGCCGGTCTTGGACGTCGACACCAACCCCAAGAACCCGGTGATCGGCGACCGCTCGTTCTCGGCGTCGGCCGCCGAGGTCGCGACCCAGGGCGCGGCGTTCATCGGCGCGCTGCAGGCGGCGGGGATCGCGGCCTGCGGCAAGCACTTCCCGGGCCACGGCGACACCGACCTCGACAGCCACAAGGCGCTGCCGAAGGTGAGCCACGAGCTGTCGCGCCTGCGCGAGGTCGAGTGGCTGCCGTTCGCGGCCGCGGCCAAGGCCGGCGTCAGCGCCATCATGACCGCGCACGTGGTGGTCGAGGCGCTCGATCCGGATCGCCCGGCGACCCTGTCGGTCCCGGCCCTGGCGCCGCTGCGCCGCGAGCTGCAGTTTCGCGGCGTCATCGTCAGCGATGACCTGGAGATGAAGGCGGTCTACGACCACTACGACGTCCACGCGATGGCGACGATGGGGCTCAAGGCCGGCGTCGACGTGTTCCTCGCCTGCCACGCCCCGGAGGTCATCCAAGAGCTGTACCGGGGGCTGGTGACCGCCACCGAGAGCCAGGCGATCACCCACGACGAGCTCTGGAACGCGGCAGCGCGGGCGCGCGCCTGGCGCGACCGCTTTCAGGCGCCGGCGGCGCCGGTGACCCGGGTCAAGGAGGTCGTCGGTTGTCTCGAGCACCAGGCGATCGCCTTCGAGATCAGCCGCCGCGCCGCCCTGCAGACGTAGGCGTCAGTCGGTGTAGTCGGCCTGATCCTCGGCGCGGAACGGCTCCAGGATCTCGTAGAGGCTGCGCTCCGGCTCGATGCCGAGCACCTCTTTGGCGCGGCTGGTGTCGAGGACGGTGTTGTAGCGGATGTGATCGAGCTCCGGCGCCGGAAACGACGTCAGCCGGTACTTCCAGGCCCGCTCGAGCAACGCCCGCGCGATCGGCGCCGGAACCGGGATGGTCGGCTTGCCGAGGATCTTCAAGATCCTCGACAGCGGCACCGGGGCGGTGCCGGCGAGGTTGAAGACGCCGCGCAGGCCGGGCTTCAACGACGCATCCAGCATCCGTAGCAGGTCGTCCTCGTGCAACAGCTGCACCATCGGGTCGAAGCCCATCAAGGTCGGGATCACCCGGAGGCGGAAGTACTTCGACGGCGCGTTGCGCACGTTCGGGCCGACGATGAAGGTCGGCCGCAGGATCACGGTCTCGATGTCGTGGTGGCGCCAGAAGAACGACTGCACCATCCGGTCCACGGCCACGAGCGCCCGGATCTCCGGGAAGCGCTGGCTCGCCATCAGCGGCACGTCCTCGTCGATGAACTGGCTGTTCTCGGCGCTCGCGCCGTAGACGTCGCCGCTCGACAGCAGCACCAGCTTCTTGACGTTGTACTTGCTGACGTACTTCAAGAGCGTCTCGGTGCCCATGACGTTTCTGGCGTGGAGCTGCTCGGCGGGGATACGGAAGTTGTGGATGATGCCGAGGTGAATGACGGCGTCGATCTTGGCGTGCCGGAAGACGTCCTCGGCCGGGCGGCGGCGGATGTCCACCCGATGGTGGACGATGTCGGTCGGCAGCGCCGGACAGGGCCGGCGGTCGATCCCGATCACCTCATGGTTGCGCCGTAGGCGGTTCGCGACCCGTCTCCCGAGACGCCCGGCTATGCCGGTGATCAGAATTCGCACAGGCTCTCCCTCGCCGTCACCAGAACACGTGCTCGCGCGCCGCCAGGCCGTCGTCGATCATGGCCTGCATCGTCGCCTTCACCTCATCGACCTTCTTCAGGATCACCTCGTCCTCGTCGTTGGCGTCGCCGGTGAACTGCAGCGGCTTGCCGAAGTAGATCCGATAGCGCGTCGGGTAGGGCAACAGCCCGACCACCGGCAACAGCGGGTTCGTCGGCGTGATCGGAAACGCCGGGACGCCGAAGAGCTTGCCGATGAACTTGGCGTTGATGAAGGTCGGCGCCTGCTCCTCGGCGCCGATCACCGCCACCGGCACGATCGGGCTCGCGGTCTCGATCGCCAGGCGCATGAACCCCTGGCCGAACTCCTGCAGCCGGTAGCGATCCCGCCAGGTCTTGTTGAGCCCCCCCACCCCTTCAGGGAACACCAAGATCGCGTCGCCGTTCGACAGCACCCGGCGGCAGTTCTCGGGGGTGCCGAGGATCTGGCCGCAGCGCGCCATGAAGGTCGAGATGAAGGGCGTATCGGGCACGAAGCGCTCGATCATGCTGCGCACGAAGCGCGGCGGCTCGCGCTCCAGGAACACCGCGGTCGACACCATCGCGGCGTCGAACGGCAGCTGCCCGGAGTGGTTGCCGACGAGCAGACAACGGCCCTCGGGGACGTTGGCGACCCCGAACACCTGGCAGCGGAAGTAGTTGTGATAGATCCAGGACACCATCCCCATGCACTTCTTCAAGTACTCGGGATCGAAGCCGAAAGGGTCGACGCCGTAGGGCCCGAGGTTGGCGGGCACGCGATCCATGCGGGCGTCGAGCTCGGGGTTCGAGATGATGCTGCCGACCTCGTCCGAAACCTTGGTCGCAAGCTTCAACAAACGCGCGGTGACGGTGGCGAGATCCACGCCTGGCGAACTAGCCGAGGCCCGTGAGGCTGTCAACCACGCACAGGCGATCGAGTTCTCGCTTCTTTTGATTCCCGGCGGGCGCTTCGCGCCCGTCCTCCCCACCCCCACCCCGGAGCGTCGCGCGGCAGGCGCCGCTCTCGGCCCGCCCCCGGGTGGGGCGGGCAACATCGGCGAAGCCCGAGAACTCGATGGCCCTGGCGGCAACGGTGGTTCCCCTTGCCCTCGCACCACTGCTCGCCTATGTAGGTGTCGCCTTCCTGGTGAGCGAAACCCGTTGACCGTCGCCCCCATAATCCCCGCGCCCGCGCTGACATTGTCACACGATGCGGCGATGTTGCGCGCCTTTCGCATCCGCGCCTTCGTCAGCACCTGGTGTAGCTACGCCGGGTTCTACTTCTGTCGCAAGACGTTCTACGTCGTCAAAGGCGATCTGACTCAGGAGCTGGGCCTCGACGCCCACACCCTCGCCAACATCGGCCTGGTCTACCTGGTGGCCTACGCCGTCGGCGAGTTCAACGCCGCCGCCATCGGCTCACGGATCGGCGCCCGCCGCCTGCTCCTCGCCGGCATGGGCATCTCCCTCGCCTGCAACGCGGTGTTCGGCTTCGCCAACAACGCCTGGACCTTCATGGCGTTCATGGCGCTGAACGGCCTCGCCCAAGCCACCGGCTGGTCCGGCAACGTCGGCACGATGGCGAACTGGTTTCGCCAGGCGGAGCGCGGCCGGGTGATGGGCGTCTGGGCCACCTGCTACCAGATCGGTGGCGCCCTCGCGAAGGGCTTCGCCGCCTTCATCCTCGGCGTCGCCGGCTGGCGCTACTCGTTCTGGGCGGCGTCGCTGGTGCTCACCGGCGTCTGGTTCCTGTTCTATGCCCTGCAGCGAAACCGCCCCGAGGACGTCGGCCTGGCGCCAATCTCCGACACGGTCACGCCTAGGGACGACACGCCGCAAGCGAGCGCCGCCGCCCCGGTCACCGGCTTCAACCGCCCGCTCTTGGTCACCATCCTGATGATGGGCAGCTTCTACTTCTTCATCAAGTTCATCCGCTACGCGCTGTGGAGCTGGACCCCGTACTTCCTGCAGCTGTCGTTCGGCCTGGCGCACGACAACGCCGGCTACTTCTCGACCCTCTTCGACCTCTTCGGCTTCGTCGGCGTGCTCGCCGCCGGCTGGGCGTCCGACCGCCTGTTCCAAGGCCGGCGCGCCGCGGTCGCCTTCATGATGATGGTGGGCCTGTTCGCGAGCACCGTGATGCTCTACGTCGCCGGGGCGCACGCGCTCGTCGCCTTCGGGATCGCCTACAGCCTCACCGGCTTCATGCTCTACGGGCCGGACTCTTTGATCAGCGGCGCCGGCGCCATCGACGTCGGCTCGCGCAAGTACGCGCTCGCCGCGGCCGGCATCATCAACGGCATGGGCTCGGTCGGCTCCGCGGTGCAGGAGCTCGTCATCGGCAACCTGTTCCAGGAAGACCCGAGCGATCTGACCCGCATCTTCCTGGTGCTGGTGCTGTCGGCGGCCATCGCCACCGCGCTCCTCGCGCTTCTCTGGCGCCGGGCTCGCCTCGGGCTCTGTAACCTATAGAAACACTACTCCCCAAAGAGAACCCCGCCTGCATTTGATTCCCGCGGCGCGGCCGCCGCGCCGCTCCCCACCCCCACCCCTAAATCCCCGCCCCCGGGTGGGGCGGGGACTTGATCGCGTGCTGCTGATTGGGGCTAGCCGCGGAAGAGCCCTTTGGCGAGCTCGGGCGGCAGGAAGGCCTCGAGGCCGTCGCGGCTGCCGGTCGGGTGCGCCGCCGCCGAGGCGAGCGCCGCCAGCACCATCGGGTGCAGCGTCGGATTGGCCGCGAGCGCGGTGCCGCGATCCGGGTCGTGCGGCCTGCCGTCGACGTTGGTGATCACCCCGCCGGCCTCCCGGATCATCAGGGCGCCGCCGACCAGGTCCCAGAGCCGCAGCGTCGACTCCCAGAAGAAGTCGAAGCGGCCGCAGGCGACGTACGCCAGGTCCAGGCCGGCCGAGCCGGTGCGGCGCACGCCCTGCGTCAACAGGTTCAAGCGGCAGAACTCGCGGTGGTTGTCGTCGCCGCGGCTCAGGCGATCGTACATGAACCCGGTGGCGCCAACCGCGTCGATCAGGCGCGTGGTGCCGGAGGTCCGCAGCCGCGCGCCGTTCAGCGTCGCGTGACCGCCCTCAACCGCCACGAAGAGCTCGGCGAGCATGGGGTCGTAGGTGACGCCGACCACGGTCTCGAAGGCGCCGCCCTTCCAGGCCTGCACCCCGATCAGCACCGCGAAGTGCGGCAGCCCGTGCGCGAAGTTGACCGTGCCGTCCAGAGGGTCCACGACCCAACGGTAGGCGCCGTCGCGGCGACCGTGACCGGACTCCTCGGCGACCACGGCGTGATCCGGAAAGCGGGCGTGGATCGCCCCCAGAATATAGGCTTCGCTCTCGCGGTCGGCGTCGGTGACCAGATCGATCACCGTGCTCTTCGACGAGATCGCGGCGTCCCCCCGGTGGTGCGCGTCTTTGAGGAGCCGCCCGGCCTGGGTCGCGATCTCGGTCGCGGCGCTGACGAGCTCGTTCACGCCCGCACCTCGAGCCGCGCCTCGAGCTTGCCGTGCAGGCCGCCGAAGGAGCCGTTGGAGAAGATGATCACCACGTCGCCGTCGGCCGCCTCGCGGCCGATCAGGGCCACGATGTCGTTGATCGTCGGTACGAAGCGAGCGCGCCGGCCGCGCGCCACCAGGTCCACGACCAACTGCGCCGGATCGAAGCGATCCGCGACCGGGATCTCGGTCAAGCGCTCGTGGCTCGCCACCACGATCTCGTCCGCCTGATCGAAGGCGGCGACCAGCTCCTGCTGGAACACGTTGCGGCGCGTCGTGGCGCTGCGCGGCTCGAAGACCGCCCACAGGCGCCGCCCCGGCCACCGGCTGCGCGACGCCGCCAAAGTCTCGCGCACCGCGGTCGGATGGTGGCCGAAGTCGTCGACCACGGCCACGCCGCGGTGCACGCCGCGGATCTCGAGGCGCCGCTTTACGCCCTTGAAGGTTTCCATGCCGCGGCGGATCTGCGCCGCCGAGAGATCACAGTCCTCGAGCGCGCCGATCGCCGCGAGCACGTTCATGGCGCTGAATTCGCCCCACAGCGCCACCCGCATCTCGCCGAGCGAGCGGCCGCGGAGCACCGGCTCGAAGACCAGGCCCTCCGGGCCGCTGGTGAACTGCTTCATGTAGAGGTGCGCGTCCGGCGTCGCCCGCGTCGAGTAGATCGTCACCCGCGAGGTCCGGGCGTGCGCCAGCGCCAGCGCCCAGGCGCGCTCCGCGCCCTGCCAGATCACCAAGCGGCCGTCCGCGGGCACCTTGCCGACCAGGGCCCGGAAGGCCGCCTCCACCGCGGCCAGGGTCGGGTAGATGTCGGCGTGGTCGAACTCCAGGCTGGTGATCACCGCGATCTGCGGCCGGTAGTGCAGGAACTTCGGCCCCTTGTCGAAGTAGGCGGTGTCGTACTCGTCGCCCTCGACGACGAAGAGCGAGCCGCTGCCGTGGCGGAACGACTCCTTGAAGCCCACCGGGGCGCCGCCGATCAGGAACGACGGGTCGCGGCCGGCCTCCATCAACACGTGCGCCAGCAGCGCCGTGGTCGTGGTCTTGCCGTGGGTCCCGGCGATGACGATCGCGTGCTTGGCGCCGATGCCGAACTCCCCCACCGCCTCCGGCATCGACATCGTCTTCAGGCCGCGCTCCCGCGCCGCCACCGCCTCCGGGTTGGTGGCGCGGATCACGTTGCCGATGATCACCAGATCGGGGGCGGGCTCGAGGTGGCCCGCGTCGTAGCCCTCGAGGGCCTCGATCCCCCACTCCTCGAGCTTGTCGCTCATCGGCGGATAGACGTGCTCGTCGCTGCCGCGCACCCGATGCCCCTGCTGCTGCAACAGCCCGGCGAGCGAGCCGACGCCGGTGCCGCAGATGCCCACGAGGTAGATGTCCAATCGCTGCATTCACTACTTCTTTGGCCCGCCGAGCGGGTTCTTGAAGGGAACGGTGGTCCCGATGATCGGGCCGGAGTAGAACGCCGCCGCGCCGGTCTTCCGACTGGGGTCCGCGGGCAGCGACTCGCCGTGCTTGGCGATGAGCTCGTAGAGTCGAGGGCGGAACTTCGCCAGCTTCTCCTTCTTGCCCTCGACCGACGGGTGGACGCTGTTCGTCAGCACCACGCCGATGATGTCGGTCGACAGATCGACCCAGATCGAGGTGCCGGTGAAGCCGAGATGGCCGACCGAGGTCAGCGAGAAGCGCTTGCCGGCCTGCGAGTCGTGAGCGGAGGGCGTGTCCCAGGCGAGGGTCCGCGTCGTGTCGCGCAGGCGCTTGGAGCGGGTCCAGAAGCGGCGCACGGTGCCGTTGTGAAACACCCGGCTGTCGCCTTTGTAGGACTCCCACAGCGCCTTCACCAGCGTCCACACCGCGTCGACGGTGCCGAACAAGCCGGCGTGGCCCGCGACCCCGCCCATCCCCCAGGCGTTCGGGTCGTGGACCTCGCCCTGCAGCACCTTCTTGCGCCACTGGCACTCCTCGGTCGCGACGAAGGTGCGCTTGCGCAAGCGGCTGCGGGTGTGCTCGTCGTCGAGGCGAACGAAGAACAGGTCGTCTTGCAGCCCGAGCAGCCGGTAGACGTCGCGCGCCAGGAAGACGTCGAGGGGCTTGCCGCAGATCCCCTCGACGATGAGGGCCAGGAGCATGAAGCCGATGTCGGAGTAGACCGTCTTGGTGCCGGGCGCGTGCTCCAGGGTGCAGTCGGCGAGCGCCTTGCGAAAATACGGCACCGCCTTGCGGGTGCCGAGGGTCCGCTCGCTCTCCGCCTTCTTCTCCTCTTCCTGCAACAGGTCCTGCCAGAAGCTGCGAAACGCCGGGAAACCGGCGGTGTGCTCGAGCAGCATGTCGATGGTGATCGCCTGAAAGCGCGGGTCCTTCAGCTCCGGGATGGTCTTCGCGACGCTGGCGTTCAGATCGATGCGGTTCTGACTCGCGAGCACCAGGGTCGCGAGCCCGGTGCCGAGCGGTTTGGTGAGCGACGCCAGATCAAAGAGCGCGTCGAAGCCGAGCTTCTTCACCGGCGGTGGCAAGGTCGGGCAGCCGTAGATGCCGCGATGGAAGATCTTGCCGCCGACCGAGGCGATGCAAGCGGCGCCGGAGAAAGTCTGCTCGAAGATCCCGGTCTGGATGCAGCGGTCGATGTCCGGGATCCGCGCGTCCGAACGCGCCTCGGGGGTCGCCGCCGCGGCGCCGGCTGTCGCCGCCGGCGCGCTCGCCGTCTTCTTGGTGGGGGGGGCTGGCACGGGGGGATGATAGTCCTGTGGGCTTCGGTTCGCCAACGCCGGTCAGCACCTCTCGAGGGTCGCGGCGCTCGGGACCAGCGCGACGTCGCGGCCGAGCACGACCGGCCTCGCGCTCGACTCGTGGCCCACCGGCAACTCGGCGACGATCGGCACGCCGAGCGGCGCCAGGACCTCCACCACCACCTCCAGGGCGCTGCAGCCGACGTCCGGAGCCCCGGCGGGCTCGACGCAGTCGGTCAGCTGGCCGACCGCGAAGCCCTTCACCCCGGCGAACGCGCCGGCCTGCACCAGCTGCGTCAGCGAGCGGTCGAGGCGATAGGGGCGCTCGCCGATGTCTTCGAGCAGCACCACCGAGCCGGCGAAGCTCGGCAGCGCATCGGTGCCGGCCATCGCCGCGAGCACCGTGAGGTTGCCGCCCAAGAGCGGCCCGCGCACCGTCGGTCCGTCGTGCACCGTCGTGCCGGTCAGGGCCGGGACCGCGCCGCCGCAAAGGAGCGCGACGAGCTCGGCCTGGGCCGCCGCCGTCCACTGCGCCAGGGTCGTCACGTTGGCGCCGTGCACCGACGCCAGCCCGGCGCGCGCCCAGACAGCGTGCAGCGCGGTGGCGTCGGAGAACCCGATCAGCCACTTGGGGCGCCTCCGGATCCAGTCCAGACCCAAGGCCGGCAACAGCCGCGTCGCGCCGTACCCGCCCCGCGCCGTCCAGATCGCCTCGGCGCCGGGATCCTCGAGGGCGGCGACGAGCTCCCGGCGGCGGCGCGCGTCGCTGCCGGCGAGGTAGCGCTGCCGCGCGAACAGCCCGTCATCGAACACCGGCTTGAAGCCGGCCGCCTCGATCAGCCGCACGCCGGCGTCAAAGACGGTGCGATCGAACGCGCCGCTCGGCGCCACGATCCGAATCGCGGCGCCGGCACGAAGCGGTGGGGGCAAAGACGACATTTCCCCACCCTAACGCGACGCCTGCCGCCATGCCACCGGTCTTCAACCTCATCCTTTTGATTCCCGGCGGGCGCTTCGCGCCATAGCGACTACTCGAGAGTGAAGCTGGTCGTGGCGCTCGGGGCGACGCTGCACCCCGTCGCCTTCTGGGACGTGGCAACGACCGCCACCACGCCCGCCGGCGCCCCGTTCCCGTAGGGGTTGAGCTGCCGGCCGCGGTAGGTCCAATCGTGGGTCGGCATGCCCTCCTCGAGGAGCTCCACCACCACCTCGATCTCGTCTTGCGCGCCGCTCACCAGGGTCGCGAACGCCGTCGCGTTCAGCGCGGTGTCGAGGGCCCACTCCACCACGAGCTCGGTCGCCGCGCCCCGAGCCAGGCTCGCCGGGCTCACGGTGAGCCGCACGGTCGAAGAAACCCCGGGGCAGCCGGCGCCGGGCACCTCGGCGCGATCCGCCAGCATCGCGCCGCCGGAGCACGCCGCGGTCGCGAGCACCAGGCACAAGGGCCAGACGCGACTCATGGCTCCTCCAGCGGCACGGCGGCGTGGGCGGCGACGAGGCTGCCGTCGATGACCGCGGTCGCGGTGAGCGCCAGCGACTGCGCGCCGACGCCGGGGCCGAAGGGATCGACGAGGGTCGCGGTGTAGGCACCGTCACCGGCGACCAGATCGCCCTCGAGCCCGTCGTCGTGCGGCCGCGCGCGGATACTCATCTGGGGCAGGGCGGCCACGAGCCGGAGCTCGAGCTCGGTCGCGACCGTGCCGGCGCATCGAGTCACCGGGGTCACGACCACCGTCAACGCCTGGCCCTGTCCGCGGACGAGCGCCGCCGGCGACACGCTGCTCAGCGCGACGACGCCGTTCCGGACCGGCGTGAACGGCGGCCCGAGGTCGGTGCACTCCTGCCAGATGCCCGCGGTGCACCACTGCACCCCGAGCCCGCAGTGAGCGTCGTCGTGGCCGGCGCACCCCCGCGCGACCTCGGTGCAGGGGCAGCCTTCGTCGACGCTGCCGTCGGCGTCGTTGTCGAAGCCGTCACAGGCCTCCGGAGACAGCGGCTGCCCCGGCGTCGCGCCCTTCGAGGTCGGGTCGGTGTCTTCGGGGGTGGGCCAGGTGCCGATGAGGCAGGCCGGGGCCGTCGCCGCCAGCGCCATCACCAAGAACCACCACGAAACGCGCCGCATCAAACACCCCGACTCGCCTCGATCAGCCATGTTGAGCACTGCAAGCCCCAGGCCGGGAAAAGACCTGGAAAATCTGGGTCCCCACTGTCCAGGTTCGCAGACACCGGAGGCCGCATCGGTCGAGATTGACTTGGTTCAGCCGAGCTCGGCGCTCTCGGTGCGGTTGCGGCCGTTGCGCTTGGCTTTGTAGAGGAACTCGTCGGCCAGCGCCAACAGCTCCTGGGCATCGTCGGACTTCCCCGGCACCCAGCTGGCGACGCCGACGCTGATCGTCACCGGGATCTTGGTGCCCTCGAACACGAACTCGGCGGCCTCGATGCGCCGCCGGATGCGCTCCGCCGCGATCACCGCGTTGTCCGGCGAGGTCTCGCGCATGATCATCGCGAACTCCTCGCCGCCGAACCGGGCGAGGACGTCGTCGGCGCGCACCGTCTGCAACATCACGTCGGCGACGTGCCGCAACACGTAGTCGCCCGCCGGGTGGCCGTAGGTGTCGTTGACCCGCTTGAAGTGGTCGATGTCCATCATCGCCAGCGCCATCGTCTTGTCGTGCCGCTTCGCGGAGGCGAGCTCGCTCGGCAGCCGCTCCAGGAGGTACTTCTTGTTGAAGCAACCGGTGAGCGCGTCGCGGGTCGCCGACTCGTACTGCCGGCGCTGGAAGTCCTCCTCCACCGAGTCCTGGAAGCTGAACTTCAAGATCGTGGTGCTGCCGATCTGGATCTTGTCGCCGTCTTGCAGCGTGCGACTGCCGACCTTCTCGCCGTTGCAGAACGTGCCGTTGGTGCTGCCCATGTCCTGGATAGTGACGCCGCCGTCGGGGGTGCGGACGATCTTGGCGTGGCGCCGCGACACCCCGTCGTCGTCGATGCGGATCAGCGCGTCGTCGACGCGGCCAATGACGATTTCGTCGCCTTCGAGCTTGTACATCCGCCCGGCCTGGGTGCCGGCGAGCACGATGAAACACGCCGCCCGCGAGTCCACCTTCTCCTTGACCAAACCCTCGACGAGCTTCGAGCTGATCACCGATGTCTTGTCTTCGAAGTCCATGGGCACCTACCCGCACCGAGGCGACTTTCTCATTATTAGGCGATGCCGACCCGAGTTTCAATCTCGGGCGAGGTATGTCACGGTAGGCGCGCTGCCATGCGCTGTCTGTCGCCCTCAGCCGTGCTCCTCCTCGCGGGCTGCGCCGTGCCCTTCCAGCGCGGCGGCCGCCCGCCGCTCCCGGACCCGGTCGCCCACGAGCTCTTCCTGCTGGCGTTCGCCGACCAGCCGCCGCGGCACCTGGTGCTCGAGCGCACCCTCGGCCGAGCGCCGCGCCTCGACCTCTTCGTCGTCGACTCCGAACGGCACACGCGGACGTCACCGGCGCTCGAGGCCGAGCTCCCGGCCGCGACGCTGCTGACACCGGCGCTCGGCGTCGAAGACGCGATCCGCGCCATACAGTCGAGCCCGGTCGCAAATGCGATCACGGCGCTCGGGTTCGCGTGGCCGGAGGTCGCGACCACGCCGACCTTGACGACCGCGCACGGCGACCTCTACGAGCAGGACGGCGAGCTGCGGCTCGCGGCCGCGGATGCCGAGCTGCCGGTGGCGCTGTTTGCCGCCGGGGTGCCGGTCTTGGAGCGCGTCTGGCTCGTGGCCCGAGACCGCCGGCAGGTGGCCTTGAGCATCGCCTACGACAGCGCGCCGGCGGCCCGCGATCTCCGGGTCGTCACCCTCACCCGCATGGAGGCGCAGGTCCTGTCGCTGCGCGCCGCGCGCGCCCACGCCGACGCGAGCTACGAGCTGGCGCTGGCCCTCTGGTACCAGGCGCAGAGCCTCACCCCCGAGGACGCCGATCTGAGCTACAACCTCGCCTGCGCCCACGCCCGCCTCGGCCACCCCGACACCGCGCTCAACTACCTCGCCCACGCCGTCGCCTTGGGCGGCGATCACCTGAAGGCCTGGGCGCGGCGCGATCCCGATCTCGAGCTCATCCGGCCCGACCCGCGCTTCCTGGCGATCGCGAAGCGCCGCCGGCCACCGGATCCGACCCCGACGGCGCCGTGAGGCGCAGCCCTCTACGGCCGCAACATCCCCAACGCCCGCAGGAAGTTGCCGCCCAAGATCTTCTTGATCCGAGCCTCCGACCAACGTCGCTCGAGCATCCAGGCGACGAGCCGCGGGTACTGATGCGCGCTCGTGAGCCCCGGCGGCGGCACGACCACGCCGTCGTAGTCGGAGCCGACGGACACGAAGTCCTCCCCCGCCACCTTGATGATGTGCTCCATGTGATCGAGCACGATGCGGCCGTCTGTCGGATGTCCGGCGGCGGCCAAGAACGGCATCTGGAAGATGATGCCGATGGTGCCGCCGCTGTCTGCCACCGCCTTGATCTGGCGATCGTCGATGTTGCGCCAACTCTTGCACACCCCGGCGATCCCGGTGTGGGTGACGACGAGCGGCTGGCTCTTGTCGTGCACCGCGACAGCGTCCCAGAAGCCCGCGGGATGCAGGTGCGCGAGATCGACGAACACCCGGTTGGCGTTCAGATCCCGCACCAGGTCTTTGCCGGCGGTGGTCAGGTGATGGTCGCGCCGCAGCCGCGACAGCGGGCTCGACGTGGTGCCGTACAACGAGCTCGTCAGATGTACGAGCGTCACCCGGACCAACAGCCCGCCCGGCACCGAGGCGACACCGCTCGGCGCCGCGGCCAAGGCGTCGGCCCCCTGGATCGAGAGGAAGCAAGCGTGCGCCCCGGCCGCCCGCACCTCGCGATATTCGGCGACCGAGCGCGCGAAGCGCAGACTTCCCCCGGACCGGTCGACGATGGCCTGGAGACGTCGGACGTTGTCCTCGAAGACCCGCCATCGCGCTGGCCGCGGCCGAAAAGGGTTGGTGGTGATCGACCACATCCCGCCCGCGACGCCACCGTCTCGCAACCGCGGCACGTCGAGGTGACCGAAGAAACGCCCACCGAGGACGTCCGGACGGTGCCGGGCCAGGATGTCGTAGCCGAACAGGCGGTGGGTGATGAACGCCTCGAGGTGCAGATCGATGAGATCGGCGTCGCGCGTCAGCTCGACCGCCGCGGTCGGGATGCCGAGCTCACGCGCCAGATCGGCGCTCGCGATGATGGCAGTCATGGGGCCCCCTTAGAGAAAGTCCTTGCCGAGGCCGCGGTAGGTGGGCGCCCGCCCGACCACCTTGGCGCCGCGCACCAGCAGATACTCGGTGAAGTGCTCCGCGAGCTCGCCGGCCTTGGCGTGGCGGAAGAAGACCGGATCGCCGGGCCGGAGCTCGTACGCGCCCCGGCCGCACAGCGGCGTCTGCACCTCGCCGGCGCCCTCGAACCTCGTCAGGCGCAGCCCGGGCGGCAGGTGCGGCAGCGGCAGCCGATCCCGACCCGGCTCACCGGACGCGATCAGGCCGCCGCCGTGACAGGTGACGAACCCCGGATCGGACACCCGCACCACCTGGAGCGCGAACCACGCCGCGGGCAACAGCCCCCGCAGGCTGGCGTAGTAGTCGAACAGATGACTGCAGAGGAACCCCGAGCCCACGGTGACCTCGGTGACCGCGTCTTCGTGCCGCGTCGTCGTCAGGCTGCCGGTGCCGCCGCCGTTCACGACCCGCAGCGCGAAGCCGTCGGCCACCAGCGTCGCCCGGACCTCGTGACGCCGTCGGCGGATCATCGGCAGGCTCAAGCGCTTCACCAGGCGCTTGACCGGGTTCAACGCCCGCGTGAACGGGTTGTTCTCCCCCACCCCGGCCATCTGCGCCTCGTAGCCCATCACCCCGTCGAGCTGCAGGTGCGAGCGCGTCCGGACCTCGCGGGCCAGCGCCAAGACGCCGGCGGCGCTGCGCAGCGGGCTGCGGTAGGCGCCGAGGTGCAGCAGCCCGCCGAACAAGCGCAGCGACAGATCGACCTCGATGATCACCGGGACGACGACGTTCTTCGCTGCCGCCACGGCCTCGAGACAGTCGAGGTGCTCCGCACAGTCGACGACGATGCCGACCTTGGCGCGCCCGCCGGCGTTCAGCGCCACGAGCAGCTCGACGTCCGAGGCCTGCACCGAGGGGTAGGCGACGAGCACGTCGGTGTGGCCCCCCTCGACGAGCAGCGCCGCCTCGGTGACCGCGTACGCCATCACCCCCGCGATCGCCCCCCGGCTCGCCTCGACCAGGTGGTCGATCACCGCCGGCGCCCGCACCGACTTGGTGGCCAGACGCAGCGCCTTGTGGCCGACGCGGGCGGCCTCGAGGATGACGCCGAGGTTGTGATCCACGTAGTCGAGGTCGATGAGCGCCAGCGGCAGCGGCTCTCCGGCCACCGCCGTCTTGTAGCGGTGATATTGCTCGAATCGGTCCGGGGCGCGCATCGTCGTTGACGCGAGGGGCTGTCGCCTAGCGCGCTACCTCCACGATGTTGAACTCGACGCGGCGGTTCATCTCCCGGCCGCGCGAGGTCTTGTTGCTGGCGACGGGCTTGGTCTCGCCGTAGCCGATCGCCTGCAGGCGCACGGCGTCGACCCCGCGCTTCACGAGGTGGGCGAGCACCGACTCGGCGCGCTGTTGTGACAGGCTCTGGTTGTAGTCCTCGCCGCCCTGATCGTCGGTGTGGCCGCCGATGGCGATCGCGATCTCCGGATAGGAGCGCAACACGCTCGCCACCTGGTTCAGGATCTCGAACGAGCCTTCGCCCTCGATCTCGGCGGAGTTGATCTTGAAGTTGATCTGCTCCTTGATCTCGATCTTCTCCGCGGTCTTGACCACCAACACCTTCGCGGGACAGCCGCGCGGCGGCTCGCCGACGATGTCGGGGCAGTCGTCGATGTTGTCGGGGACGCCGTCCGTGTCCCGGTCGGCGATCGGGCAGCCGTTGTTGTCGGCGGGACCGGCATCGCTCGGGCACAGGTCGGTCGCGTCCGGCACGCGGTCGGCGTCGTTGTCGGGATCCGGGCAGCCGTCCTCGTCCTCGAAGCCGTCACGGTCCTCGGCCGCGCTCGGACACTTGTCGAACGAATCGGGGATGCCGTCGTGGTCGTTGTCGTTCTTGGCGTCGGGACAACCATCGGCGTCTTCGAAGCCGTTCAGGTCCTCGGGCTGGTTCGGACACTTGTCGGCGCCGTCCAGGATGCCGTCCTTGTCGTTGTCGAGGTCAGGACAGCCGTCCTGGTCCTCGAAGCCGTCCTTGTCCTCGGCCTCGTTGGCGCACTTGTCGCGCGCGTCGGGGATGCCGTCCTCGTCGTTGTCGAGATCCGGACAGCCGTCCCCGTCCATGAAGCCGTCGCCGTCCTCCGCGAGGTCCGGGCAGAGCTCGGCGGCGTCGGCGATGCCGTCCTTGTCGTTGTCGGGGTCCGGACAGCCGTCGTCGTCTTGGAAGTGATCCCGATCTTCGGCGGCGTCCGGGCAGCCGTCGGCGTCGTCGGCGATGCCGTCCTTGTCGTTGTCGAGGTCCGGACAGCCGTCCTGGTCCTCGAAGCCGTCTTGATCCTCGGGCTCGTCCGGGCAGAGATCGACGCGGTCGGCGACGCCGTCGCCGTCGCGGTCGAAGGACAGGCGATACGCCACACCCAGCGTCACCCCGAGGAAATGGCCCATCACCGTTTCGAACTGGAGGTTGTAGGCCACCTCGAGGCGGGCCAGCACCTTGTCGTTGTCCCACAGACGGCCGACCGCGTACTGCACGCCGCCGCCGAACACGAGCTCGGGGTCGACGACCGGCCCGGTGGAGTCGGTGCGCGCCCCTTCGCCGAGCAACGTCAGCGCCGCGCCCACGCCCACCTTCACGTAGGGCGCCGGCAGCGTGTCGCCACCATCGAAGAGGGTCGCCATCGGCACGACCCCAACGACGCTCGCGACGAGCGGCATCCGCCACAACGTTCCCGACGCCCCCGACACCGCGCGGCCGGCGCGCGACGCGCCCAAGCTGACCTCACCTCTCAGCGAGGAGAGCGTGCCCAGATCCATTTGCCCGAACACGTCGAACGTCAGCCCGGTGCCGAGCTCGTGGCCGAGCCGCCCCATCGTCCACAGCCCGCCGGCGTCCGCGCCGACGAGCAGATGGCCACGCGCCGCCGGGACCGGGGTCGACTGCGACGCCCGCTCGGAGGGTGCAGGGGCGGCCGCGACGCTCGTCGCCGGCGCGACCTCGGGGTTGGCGGCGGCCACCTCGGGCAGCGCGAGCACAAGCACGAAGGCGACTCTACCGGTCATCGATGACTCTCCTATCGCCGAAACGTTCGTAACGAAATCCTAGCGATCTCGGGCCGGCGGCAGCACTAATCGTTCACCTGGCGGAAGACCCGCACCGGCACCCCACCCTTGCCGGCGCTGACGTACAGGTAGTAGCGGGAACCGAGCTGGATCGAGATCGCCGAGTAGATCTGCTGGATGTTGGCGGCGTCGCCGAGGCCGTCGGCGCCCACCTGGGTCCAGACGTCGGTGGCGGCGCCGGGGTTCGCGGTGTTGGTGCGCCAGATCTCGACGCCGCTGGTGTTGTCGAAGCCGACGTAGAGGTAGCTGCCGTTCGCGACCGCCATCGACAGCGTGCGGTTGTTGGCGTCGGCGAAGTTGGTGAGGCCGGTGCCGCCGTCGGCGACGACGCCCCAGTCCGCGGCCTCGCAGGACGTCGCCGGGGCGTTGAGCGCCGGATCGCACTTCCAGAGCTGCGCCTGGCGGTTCGTCACCGTGCCGTCGTTGCAGCCGGCGACGGTGTGGACCGCGGCGTCGGCGCCGTTCGCGCCCTGCACCGTGCAGGTCGTCCGGGTCACGAAGAGGCGCCCGTTGTACTCGGCGAACTGGGCGAAGGCCTTGTCGCCGGGGATGAGATCGTAGGTCTTGTTGAGCTCGAGGGAGAAGCGCCCGCTGCCGTTGTGCCAGGCGGCGTCGGCGCGCGGCGCGATCTCGGTCCAATCGGCACAGGTCCCCGATCCGGTGCAGGCCGCGGGATCGGCGCTGTTGGAGCGGATCAGACCGCCGTTGTGATCCACCCGACCGTGACCGCCGGCGGCGGCGTAGATCAGGCCGTTGAACACCGTCAGAGAGTCCACGCCGACATAGTACGCCCAGTTGCGATTCGCGACCGGCGCCATCGCCCCGAAGTACGGCATGTTGTGGATGTCCAGCCGCACGCTGTGCGCCGCCACCGACTCGGTGGCGTTGCAGCTCGTGGCCGGATCGCAGGCACCGGTGTCCGCGACGTTGAAGCTCACCTTGGAGAAGTCCGGCCGATTGTTCGGCTGCCGCGCCATGCCGATGAAGAGGCGGTCGTTGAACACCGCGGTGCTCGACAAGCCGTTGGAGTTCGAGCCGGTCATGTTGTCGAAGTCGACGTAGTTGAAGTCGAGCTGCGCGTCGGTGTCCGCCGTATAGTAGACGTAGTCGAACTCCGCGGCGCTGCGGGCGCCGCCGATGAACAGCCGCTCCATGCCGCGCAGGACGCCGGTCGAGAACAGACCACGGCCGTTCTCGTTGTCGGGGCCGCAACCGGTCGCGAGCGTGGTGTTGTTGTTGGTGCAGCCGGTGTGGCCGAGGGTCCGGTAGGGCTGGGCGCCGGTGTTCTGGTGGGTGCAAGCCCCGCCGCCGTTGCACGGCGTGGCGGTGCCGTCGCGCACAAACGAGAAGCTCAAGGTCTGCGGGTTGCTGCCGTCCGGGTTGAAGCGCGCGGCGCTGTAGCCCAGGTTGTTCGGGCCGATGTAGACCTGGCCGGCGTAGGACGCCAGGAAGCCCACCGACGAGCCGTCGGCGAACGGATTGGTGATGACCGGCCCCTGCGCGAAGGTGTCGACGGTGGTGCCACAGCCGGACCAGAGCAGCCGATCGCCGGGCGGCGCCTGCAGCGTCTCCGCCGTCCCGCTGACCTGGATGGCGCCGACCCCGGCGTCGTCGAAGCCGTCGCCATTGGTGCCGTTCGAGCCGACGAGCGTGAACGTGCCGCCGGTTTGCGGCGCCGTGTGGGTCAGCTTCACCTGGTTCGCTGCTATCAACACCGCGGTGCTGATGGCGCCGAGCGCCACCGGCCCCGAGAGCTGGTAGCGGGCGGTGTTCTCGGCGCCGCCGACGCCCGACCCGGCCTGCACGTTCTTGCTGAAGGTGACCGCGACGTTGGTGGTGTCGATGCAGGTGACGTTCGTGATGTAGAGCTGCGCGTCGCCGATGAAGGTGCCGAACTTCGGGTCGACGAGCGCCAGCCCTTCGTCTTGGTCGGTGATCGCCGCGGACGCCGCGAGCTGATAGGTGGTGCTCGAGCACTGCGGGTTGTCGGTCGACAGCTCGAAGGTGGTAGCCGAGAGCGCCAGCACCGCGCCGCTGAGCGCGACGCTGTCCGAGCCCGAGCCGCTGCAGCCGGCCTCCACCGGCGACTCGCTCAGAGTGTAGTTGCCGAGCGCCATCGCCGCCGTCAGGTCCACCGGCTCCGAGAAGCGGATCTGGATCTTCTGGGAGCCGGCGGAGCCCACCGAGAAGACGGAGGGCGCGTCGGCGATCTGGACCAAGCGGGTCGCGAGCCCCATGGCGTTGTTGCTGGCGTCGAAGATCGCGAGACCGGCAGCGGCGCGCACCTGGTCGGTGTCCATGTCGGCGACCGCGAGCGCCACGTCCAAGGTCGCGCTCGCGCGCCGATCGTCACAGGCGTCGGCGTCGGCGCCGATGCTCAGGATGGCGTGCGCGTCCGAGCCGCTCTGGTCGTCGTAGAAGAAGTCACCGCCGGCGAGCACCCCGAGACAGCCGAGCACGCCGCTGGCGTCGACCGGCTCGCTGAAGAAGAGGTTCAACGTGGTCGAGCCGGTGTCGCCGCTCGCCTTGGCGATGATCGGCGCCGCCCGATCCGCCTCGACGACGTCGGCGGCGACGATGTTGGCGGCGGCCGCCACCAGGCAGTTGGCGACGCTGGTCTGCACGTAGCAGGTGCCGGTGTCCACGTCCCTCAAGGCGCTCTGAGTCGCGGTGAGCTCCGGCGCTCTGCCGGTATCGAAGCCGACGCTGAGCTCGTCGAACGCCAGCCAGAGCTCGTCGTCGTCGATGCCGGTGTCGGCGGGGTCGTAGCCGCCGATGACGTCGCGGGTGTCGAGACGAACACCGCTGTAGCCGGCGACGCCCCACACCGTCGTGACGTCGTGAAGCTGGTCGTTCGGCGTCCCCGCAGCGTTGAAGGCGTCGAAGGTGCTGTCGTCCACGGTCTCGTCGAAGACCAGACGGACGTGGTCGAGGCGACCGTTGCCGTCGGTGTCGAGGTACTCGGCGGCGTTGATCTTCGGACCGTCACACGGGTCGTCGTCGAGGATGGTCACGGTGTGCGTCTGCAGCGCGCCGAGGGTGGCGTTGGTCGGCGCGCCGAGATCCACGACGATGGCCTCGGAGGCCTCGTCGCTGCCGTCGCCCACCACGGTGACGGCGATGGTCTGGGTCAGGCTCCCGGCGCCGATGACGACCGGGCTCGCCGCGATGCCGTAGTCGGCGGGGTCGGCCGCGGTCGACGCCGGGTTGACGCCGAAGGGCACGGTGACCGGGAGCCCGGCGATCGCCGACAGCCGCACGGTGATCGTCACGCTGGTCACGTTCTCGAGGTTGCTCTGCGCCGCGGCGGCAAACTCGAGCGTCGGCAGCACGTCGTTGTCGGTGATCGTCACCGTGTGCGTCTGGTTGGCGCCCAGGGTCGCGTTGCTCGGAGCGCCGAGGTCGACCACGACAGTCTCCGCCGGCTCGGCGAGCGCGTCGTCCACCACGGTGATGGTGATCGTCTGGGTCGTGTCGCCGGCCGCGATCAGCGCCGGGCTCGCCACGATGCTGTAGTCGTCGGGGTCGAGCGCGGTCGACGCCGCGTTGACGGTGAAGGGCGCGGAGACCAGGAGACCCGACGCCGCCGACAGCTGCAGGGTCAAGGTCACGGTGGTGACGCTCTCGGCGTTGCTCTGCGCGACGCTTTCGAGCTCGACGCTCGGCGGATCGTCGTCGTCGAGGACGGTGCCGGCGCCGGCGCCGTCGGTGATCGTGGCGGCCGTCGGATTCGCGAGGCCGACGGTGAAGCTCCGATCCGGCTCGTCCTTCGCGTTGGCGATCAGATCAAACGACACCGTCGTCGAGGCCGCGCCGGCCGCGATCGAAAGCGTGCCGCTCTGGTCGACGTAGTCGGTACCCGGCGCCGCGGTGCCGCCGATGGTGCTGAAATCGACGCTGGTCACCCGCCCGCTCAGGTCCGACAGCGACACCGTGAAGGTGATCCGGGCGCTCCCCTCCGACGCCGAGGCGTCGCCGATGCTCAGCGCCGGCAAGAAGTCGTCGTCGAGGATGGTGCCGGTCGCGGTCGGGCGCACCACGTTCGCGCCCGATACGTTCGCCACGGTCACCGAGAAGGTCTCGCTCCCTTCGGGGTCGCTGTCGTCGAGGATCGGCACCGTCACGGTCTTCGTGAGCTCGCCGGCCGCAAAGGTCAGGGGCCCGGAGGTCGTGGTGTAATCGACGTCGGCGGCGGCGCTGCCGCCGGTGGTGGCGAAGGTCAAGCTGACCGGCGCCCCGGTGGCGGCGCTCAAGGTCACGACGTAGTCCATGCCGCCGGCGCTCTCGATGCCCTGCGCGTCGGCGATGCCGAGATCGGGGATCACCTCGTCGTCGAAGATCGTGCCGACGGCGGGGGTCCGGCCCAAGGTCGCCTGCGACGGGGATGACAGCTGGACGTCGAAGCTCAGCGTCCCCTGGGTCAGAATGTCATCGACGAGCGGCACGCTGACGACGGCGCTCGTGATCCCGGGCGCGAAGGTCAAGGTTCCGGCGGTCTGCAGATAGTCGTCCGGTTGCAGGGCGCTGCCGTCGACGGTGGTGTAGGCCACGCTCACCGACGACCCGGTCGGCGCTGACAAGGTCACCGCGACGTCCAGCGTCGCCGCGAGCTCGGACGCCGAGGCGTCGGCGATGCTGACCGCGGGGATGACGTCGTCGTCCAGAATGGTGCCGAGCGCCGGCGTCCGCCCGAGCGCGGCGTTCACCGGGTTCGTGAGCGTCACGAAGAAGGTCCGCGACCCGGTCGCGACGCCGTTGTCGTAGAGCGTGACCTGCGCCGTCTGGGTCGTGACGCCGGGGTCGAAGGTCACGACGCCGTTCGTCGCCTGGTAGTCGGCGCCGGCGATAGCGCTGCCGCCGCCGGTCGCCCAATCCACCGTGACCACGGCGCCGCTCGCCGCGGCGAGCGCGACCGTGAAGTCCATGAACCCGGCGTTCTCGATGCCGGTGGCGTCGCCGATGCTCAGCGCCGGCAAGAAGTCGTCGTCGAGGATCGTGCCGGTCGCGGCCGCACCCGTGAGGTTGGCGCCCGAAACATCGGCGAGGGTCACCGAGAAGGTCTCGCTCCCTTCGGGGTCGCTGTCGTCGAGGATCGGCACCGTCACGGTCTTCGTGAGCTCGCCGGCCGCAAAGGTCAGGGGCCCGGAGGTCGTGGTGTAATCGACGTCGGCGGCGGCGGTGCCGCTCGTGGTGCCGTAGGTCGCGGTGACCGGCATCCCGGTGGCGGCGCTCAGTGTGACGGTGAACGCCATGAGCAAGGCGACCTCGGGGACCTGCGCGGCGGCGATGCTGAGATCCGGCACCACCTCGTCGTCGAGCACGGTGGCGACCGCGTGCGCCCGGCCCAGGATCGCATGCAGCGGCGCGCTGACGTCGACGAAGAACGTCTCGGTGCCCTCGAGGACGGCGTCATCGAGGAGCGGCACCGGGATCGCGAGCGCCGTGACCCCGGGCGCGAAGCTCAGGGTCCCCGCGGTCGACAGATAGTCGTCGCCGCCCTGCGCGGTGAAGTCGCTGGTCGCGTACTGCACGCTCACCGGGCTGCCGGACGGGGCGTCGAGCGTCACCACCAGATCGAGGATCAGCGCGCTCTCGGGCAAGGTGGCGTCGGCGATGCTCAACACCGGCACGACCTCGTCGTCCAAGATCGTGCCGACCGCCGTGCTCCGGCCGAGCGTCGCGTGCACCGGGTTGGCGATGCTCACCGTGAAGCTCTGACTCCCGGTGACGACGCCGTCGTCGAAGAGGGGCACGCTCAGCGTCTGGACAACCGTGCCCGGGGCGAAGAGCACCGAGGTCGCGGTCGCTTGATAGTCGGTCCCCGCAAACGCGGTCTGGTCGGCGGTGGTCGCAGAGACGCTCACCAGGGCCCCCGACGGCTGGTCGACGGTCAGGGTGAAGGTCATCGCGCCGCCGTTCTCCGGCGTCTGCGCGTCGACAATCGACACCGCCGGCACGACCTCGTCGTCGAAGATCGTCACCGCGGCATGCGCCGTGCCCAACACCGCGTGCGTGGGGGCGCTCAGATCGACGAAGAAGGTCTCGCTGCCTTCGAGGACGGCGTCGTCGACGATAGCCAGCGTCGTGACCTTGCTGGTCGCCCCGGGCTCGAAGGTGATCGTCCCGGCGTAGGCGACGTAGTCGGCGCCCGCCTGGGCGCTGCCGTCCGCGGTCGCGACCGCGACGGTCACCGGCAGCCCGGTCGCCGCCGACAGGCTCACGATCACCGCCACGCTGCCGCCCAGCTCAGACACCTGCGCATCGGCCACCGACACCACGGGCACGAGGTCGTCGTCGAGGATGGTCGCCGGCACCTGCGCAGTCGCCAACGTCGCGTGCCGCGGGTTGAACAACGCCACCGCGAAGCTCTCGCTGCCCTCGACGAGGCTGTCGTCCGCGAGCTCTACGACGAACGTCTGTTCGGTCACCCCGGGATCGAAGGTCACGCTGCCGGCGCCGGCGGTGTAGTCGAGGCCGGCGATCGCGGTCTGGTCCGCGGTGGACCACGACACGGTCACCGACGCCCCGGTCGCCGCCGACAACGACAAGGTGAAGGTGGCTCGACCCTGGTTCTCGCCGGCGACGACGGCGGCGGCGGTCAGCGCCGGCACGGTGTCGTCGTCGAGGATGTTGATCGTCGCCTCCGGCACCCCGACGCTCGCGCCGACGGCGCCCTCCAGGCGGACCACGAAGCTCTCGGTGCCTTCGACCTCGTTGTCGTTCGCGATCTGGAGCGTGACGCTGGTCTCGGTCAGCCCGGACGCGAACATCAAGGTCCCGCTGGTCTGCGCGAAGTCGGCGCCGGCCACCGCGGTCCCGGACACCGCGGTGTAGCCCACGGTCACCGGTTGGCCGGCCGCGGCCGAGAGCCGCACCGGCAGCACCGCGCTGCCGTCGGTCTCCGACACCGTCACCCCGAAGGCCGCGAGCGTCGGCACCGCGTCGTCGTTGCGAATCGTCAGGGTGTGGATGGCGAGGGAGCCGGGATGAACGTCGGCGCCGGTGTCGTCGCCGAGCGTCAGCACCACGGTCTCGTCCGACTCGCTGACCGTGTCGTCGACGAGCGCCAGGCGAAGCACCGCCCGCACCTCACCGGCGTGGAAGAACACCGCGGTCCCGACCGCGTCGAAGTCGCTGCCCGGGGTCGCGGTCCCCGAGACCACGAGCGGCGCCGACATCTCGGCCGCGGCCGGGTCACTGAGCAGGACGACGACCTCGGCGCCCCCGGCCGCCTCGTCGACGCTCTGGGCGCCGGCCGCGAACGACACCGTGCGCGCGAACAACGACGCGAAGACGTCGCTGCACCCGGACGCCAGCAGCAACGAACCGAACAGGGCCGCCCTCATGAGCAGGGATGACTGCATCGCGAGCTGTCGCCGCATCAACGCACACCACATACCTTCACCTCTCAGTCGGAGGCCCGGAGCTCTCGAAGAAGGGGGCGGCCGATCATGGCCGCGCCCGCGCCCGCAAGAAGACCCGTGATTGCTGAGCTGCGCGTCAAAGCTTAGCCGTAGATCGGCCTGTCTTCGAGGCCTCGGTCACGGCCCGACGCCGAGACCGTCGGGTCCTCAGTAGCCGGTCAGCTCGACGTAGGCCTTGCCGGTGGCGTCGCCGGTGACGGCGCACGCGCCCTCCCAGTAGGCCACGCCGGGCGGCGGCACGCTCACGTTGAGCTCTTGATCGTCGAGGAGCGGCTCGACGTGAAACTGCATTCCGAGGACCTGGATGTCCCATCCGGACGGGTAGGTCCGCCCGGTGTGCGGGCTCACCCACGCGCCGGTCGCGGTGATCGACACGTCACCCTCCTGGATCGGTTGGGTCTGGCAGCCGGCGTCGGTGTACGAGCCCCCGACCATCACCGGGGTCGAGCGGATGATGAACACCATGATCTCCCGGTCGTCGTCGAGGCTGAGCGCGAACCAGTCCCAGCCCATCGCCCTCGCGTCCGACAGTTGGCCCCATTGGTGGTCGAACCACGCATCGCCGGTGACCTTCAGCTTGTCCTGTCCGATCGTCAGCGTGCCGGTCGCGTCCATCCGCTCGCGCGAGTAGTAGTAGGTATTGCCGCCGAACGGGTAGTCGACGTAGCCGACGCCGTACTGGTACACCGGCGCCTTGACCGCGCCGAGCTCCAGATCCAGCACCAGCCCGTCCACCGAGCTGTGCAACACGTCGAAGCCGTCGCCGCCCTGCGCCGAAGCCAGCGGCATCGCCAACAAGTAGCCGGTGCTCACCGTCTGCGGCCGATTCGCGCCAGCGTCGTCTGCGAAATGGAAGGCGCCAGCCTGCACGTCGGTCAACGCCTGGTGCACCGCGTGCGCCCAGAACCCCCCGTACTGCGCCAAGAAGTACACCAGCTGGAAACCGAACTGCCGGCCGGTCTCGGTCTGCAAGTGGCCGGTCCAGTACCACCACTCGATGTCGGAGAAATGGGGGGCGTCGTCGGCGGGCAGGCTGACTCGGACGCCGGCCGGGGGCCCGGCGCTGCAGACCACGCAGTCGGTGTCACCCGTGGCCCCGCACCCGGCGGGACAGCAGCCGTCGCCGTCGACGCAGGTGGCGAGCGGCGTCTCCTCACAGTGGGCGCTGCAGCCGGCGCTGTCGCCGACCACCGCCGCGGTCATGCAAGCCGCGGCGGCGACGCACGCTGTCGGGCAGTTGCCGTCACAACGCTCGCCGTCCTCGACGACGTCGTTGCCACACACCGGCTCCGACGAGCACGAGCCCGCCGCGCCCAAGCCCACCACGAACAACAGCGCCATCTTCGGTCGCATCTGCACCTCCGCTTCGGCGACAAGACCCAGTCCCCAACCGACCTACACCACATCCCGGTCGGTGATGCCAGACGCACACCCCGTCGACTTTTCCTCGGCGCGCGGTAGAATGGGCCGTGGCCAATAGAGTTGATCGGTACGACGCGACGACGTTGCACCTCCGCTATCGCGACGACGACGCCGGCAGCGCCAAAGACCCGGCCGCGCCGCAGAAGGCGCGCGCCGTGCAGGTCGACGTGTCGTTCGGTCGCAGCGCGGGCGACCCGGTGTTCGCGAGCCTGACCGACAGCGCCGGCGCCACACACCGCTTCACCTTCGCCGATCAACGCCAGCTGCGCGCGTTCTTGAACGATCGGCTGGCGGCCGCCGCCATCGAATCGGATCCGGCGCGGCGGGCGCTGCTCGAGCAATGGCAACGCGCGGTGGACCTGCGCGCCGTCGAGAGCTTGGGCTGGCTCGAAGGCGGCCAAATCTACGCCGCCGAGAGCAACAGCGCCGCGCAGCTCCAGGCCGGCCTCGCGGCACCCGAGCTCGGCGCCCCGTCCGGCAGCCGCGCCGCCTCGGGGATGGTGGCGCGCCTGCAGGCCCATCTGGTCACGAAGGGCTTGCTGCCACCGACCCACGCCGGCCGCTCCAACGTCGACGGCCGCATGGGCGAGCGGACCCGCGCCGCGCTTTGGAAGTTTCTCACCGCCGACACCAACGCCTACCAGGCGCTGTTCGCCGGCCTGCCCAAGGGCCTGCAAGACAAGCTCCCACGGCCTGGCTCGGTCGAGGCGGCCCGGGGCAGCTTCGGCAGCGTGTCGCTGCCGATGTTCGCCATCGACGATCTCGTGGCCGGCCTCGAGAGACCCGGCGCCGAGGTGAAGACGCCGCAAGGCGCGCCCCCCTTGAAAGCCAAGGCGGCCGCCGTGTCCGAGACCGACGTCGCCACGCTAGCGCCGCCGACGCCCGACGCCGCGCCGCACAACACGCCGGCGTTGGCGGCGGGCGGGCTCGACCCCTCGCCGGCCGGAGTCGCGGCGAGCACGCGCGGGCTCGATGCCAGGCGCAGCTTCGAGAACCGCGCGCCGTCGCGGCAGGACCACAACCCGCTCTGGGCGCTCACGTCCTATCAGAGCTACAACGAGCCCAAGGCCCGGCTGCGCCTGGACGCCCTCGCCGCCGGCTACCAGCAGCTGTTCCCGAGCTCCGGCCTTTCCCAGGAGCAGATCGCCTGTCAGATCGCGGCCACGCAGTACAAGCTGGGCTTCATCCTCCAACACTCGGACCCGGCCGCGATCCAGGCGAACCTCGTGGCCCAGTTCGGCCGCGCCTCGGATCTCGAGAAGGTCATCATCGCGACGACGCTCGCGAGCCTGATGAGCGACTACAACTACGACGGAGCCTTCTACGACGGCGTCGTGGTGGACTCGTCGACCGCCGAGATGCTCGCGGCGCTGCGGCAGTCGATCCGCACCGGCCAAAAGACCCCGGAAGGGATCTGCTCCGACATTCACCTCGCGGTCGCCCAGGTGCTCGAGAGCCTCGGCATCCACTCGGGCGCCGCGACCGTCGCCGGCCACGTGATCAACATCTTTCGGCTCGACAGCGGCACCGTCGTCATCAACGACTACGGCACCCTCTACACCGGCAGGAGCATGGAAGAGGTCTTGCGCCAATACGAGACCTACAAGGGCAAGGTGAGCCTCTGGTACTACCTGACGGACGCCAACGGCCGGATCCGCGGCCGGGTGCAGACACCCCTCGGCGAGGTGCTGGACAACAGCGTGTCGCCGCGCAAGGTGATGGAGCGATTCCTCAACGGCGAGACCCTACCGGCGGGCACCCGGGTCGACGTGGTGAACGACCGCGGGCAGCTGACCGGCGACGCCGAAGCCGTGGGTCAGTTCTTCGGCGCTCTCAAAGGCCGCCTCGCGGCCGGCGACAAGATCGTCGACGGCCACCAGGTCGCCTACACCGTCGCCGGGTTGGGCTTCGAGAGCGAGCACCTGGTCGTCGAGTCCTCGGTCGGCAAGTACGACGTTCGCTTCGCCAACGGCCGCACCGATTCGCTCGTGGTCGGCGCCACCCACCTCGGGGTGAAGGACAGCGCCCGGGTGGGTGACGGCAAGCTCAGCTACGGCCTGCAGTTTCGGGCCACCGGCACCGTGACGACGCACCAGGCCCGGAACCTGAACGCCGGCGCCTCAGTCGGCGGGTCCAGCGAAGCTCGGCTCGGCGGCCGCTACGAGAAGCCCCTCGCGGCGGAGCAGGGCGGCTTCTTCGTGGACGGCGCCCTCGTGGGTCTGCCGGCGACCCCGGTGCAGGACATCGACACCGGGCCGCGGGCGCTGCAGAGCGGCCTGTCGACCCTGACGTTCGAGAACCACCAACTGGAGCTGGCCTCGGGGGTGAAGCTCAATCTCTCGGAGGACCAACTCCTCGAGCTCCGAACGCGCTTCACCAACACCGCCATCGATCAGACGCTCGGCGTCGGCGCCACCTACGGCACCGACCGCGGCTTCGTGACCGGCGACGTCGCCGCCGTCGAGCCGAAGAGTTGGATGAGCACCAAGGACCTGCGCGGCTCGGTGGGCGTCGGCAAGGACCTCGGCGACGGCGTCGCGGTGACTGCGAGCGCGGTGTCCGACCGGCTCCGCGGCGACGCCGGCATGCTCGCGATCCAGAAGACCGGGACCATTCAGATCCCCCAGGACCAGACGCTGCCCCCCGGGGTGAAGGAGGCGCTCGACGCCGCCGGCATCGACCCCGCCAAGGTGCGCCTGCCGCGCGAGGGCCTGATGCGGGGAGTGCAGTACGCGGCGCTGTTGGCCTTGCAGCGCGGCGAGAGCATCCCCGCCGACGTCTACGCCGAGCTCGGCATCAACGTCGATCTGGTCGACAAGACCGTGGTGCTGCCGGGCTGGGTGTCGCCCACGAGCTACGGCCACTTGAACGTCGCCGCCAACGCCCGGGTGTCGCTCGACGACTTCAAGAAGCTCGACTTCGGGCCGCTCTTCGCCATCGACGGTGAGTTCGGCACCTGGGGCTTCCAGGTCATCCAGACGATGACCCGGCTGCGCGCCTCGGCGAAGATCGGCACCAAGAACCGCCTGGTGGTCGGCGTCGAGGTCGGCGTCGGCCTGCACCAGCACGGGCCGGTGGGGCTCGCGGCGCACGTCGGTTGGGAGGGCCTGAAGGAAGACGGCCGCAAGAAGACCGTCACCGTCGGCACCAACCTGCAGCTGAGCATCGCCGACGGCTCGATCGTGTTCGGCGACTACAACTACGGGCGCAGCGTCGGCCTCGCCGGCCTGACGACCTGGAGCTATCGCAACCCGGGCGACAACGTGGTCGACAGCAAGAGCGGCGAGGTCTTCGCCTACAAGCGGGCGCGCACCGCCGGCGGCTTCCTCGATCTCTTCCAGTACGTCTCCAAGCCCGAGGCGCAGAAGCAGCAGATCCGCCGCATCGTCTCCCGGGTAGGCGAGCTCGCGGACGCCGGCATCGGCAGCTTCTTCTCGAAGAAGGCCTTGGGCGAGCTCGCGGACCCCGAGCAGCTCACCCGCTTCGCCGAATTCTTGAGCGGCGACAAGGTCACCAAGCTCCTTTACGACGCCAAGGAGGCGGCGCGGGCCGGGACGCCGTTCCCCTGTGACGCGCTCGTCGTCGACGAGCTCAGCGCCGACGCCAAGAACGACTTCCGGGCGCTCGAAGGGGACCTGCACCTCGCGAGCCTCGACGCCGAGTTGCCGCCGGTGACGACGCCGACCGACGACCACCTCGACACCGCGGAGGCCCTCTGGCGCCGCAAGCAGGAGACCAAGCTCGCCGACGGCACCCCGATTCGCGCCGGGATGCGCATCATCGGCGAGGAGAAGCTCGACGCCACGGAAGCCCGCGGCCTCGAGAAGCTCTTGGCGTTCGTCGACAGTCACGTCGACCCGGCGCGCTTCGTCAACAAGCAGGTGACCATCCGCGAGGGCTCGTTCTTCCAGAGCATCGGCGAGGCGCTGGGCCTGCTCAGCCTGCAGAAGGACACTCAGGCCGGCGCCACGATCTCCATCAGCCGGCGCCTGCTCGCCAAGCTCGCCGACGTCGAGCTCAAGCCCGCCGATCTGACGCTGCCCGAGGACGCCAGCGACAAGGAGCAAGAGCGGGCCGCGGCGCTGTTCGACCTTCTGGCGCGCGAGGACCTGTTGGAGAGCAACGTCTCGAGCTTCGTGTTCCTGCGCGGCGCACAGTTCGACGCCCGGGTGCCGCCGCCCCCCGAGCCCGAGGGCGGCAACCACTTCCCGGAAGAGGTGATCTTCTCCCGCAAGGGCGGTGAGATCCTGGTGAACCTCGACCGGCTCGCGACCGCCGGCAAGCTCGAGCGCCACCTGTGGCGCATCAAGCAGGAGATCGGCGACAGCGACGTGCTCGACGCGGTGCGGAAGTGGAAGAAGCAGGCGACGCAGGCCGAGCGGCAGACGGAGCTGGCGAGGAAGAGCGGCCAGGGCCAGCTGCACCAGTACTTCCCGGAACGCCCCCCGGTGCCCGTCGACCAACCGTTTCCCGGGGTCCGCTACCAATACCGGATCTACGACGCCTACGGCCGGCCGCGCTTCGACCGGCTCTACGAGCTGACCTTCGCCGAGCGCGACACCAGCTTCAGCCTGTGCGTCATCGACCGCGGCGAGCGCCGCGAGCTCGTCATCAGGAGCCGCGCCGAGCTGGCGGCGGCCCTCAAGGACTTCCCCGAGGTCGCCCCGATCATCGACGGTATCAGCGGCGACGCCGCCCACCTCCCCGGCTTGCGCGTCCTCAGTCGGCTGGCGTAAGTCGTAGCTCCATGATCCACGAGAACCTGATCTTCGTCGTCTGCGCGCCGCGCTCCGGCTCGACCCTGTTGCAGCGGATGATCGGCTCGCACTCCGCGGTGTACACCCACCCGGAGCCGCACCTGCTGACGCCGCTCAACTACCTGGGCTACTTCGACACCGTCGACAAGGCGCCCTACGACCACATCAACGCCGCCCAAGCGATGCGGGAGCTGTGCGACGAGCTCCCGAACGGCGAGGCCGACTACCTCGACGCCTGCCGGGCATACGCCAGCACCATCTACGAGCGGGTGCTCGCGAAGACCGGCAAGACCTACTTCCTCGACAAGACCCCGGCCTACGCGCTGGTGCTGCCGTTCGTGACCAAGCTCTACCCCGAGGCCAAGTACGTCGTGCTCACCCGCCACCCGATGGCGATCCTGCACTCGCAGGCGCACTCGTTCTTCGGCGGCGACTACCGCGCGGCGCACGAGACCAACCCGCTCCTCAAGCCCTACCTGCAGGCCATCGGCGCCTTCCTCGCCGAGGCGCCGGTGCCGCACGTGCGGGTGCGCTACGAAGATCTGGTGCAGGACCCCAAGGCCGAGATGCAGCGCGTCCTCACGCACCTCGGGCTGCCGTTCGAGGACGGCTGCGTCGAGTACGGCAAGCAGAAGCACATCAGCAAGTCGTACGGCGACCCGATGGCGGTCGAGCGCCACGACCGGCCGGTCACCGACTCGGTCGAGACTTGGGCGAACGACCTGCTCGCCCGCCCCGAGGCGTTGGCCATGGCGCGCCAGATCCTGGACGAGGTCGACCCGGCGTGGCTCTCCGCCTGGGGCTACCCCAAAGAGCGCCTGTTCGACGCCCTCGCCGGCAAGAACGCCAAGACCACGAGGACCGCGAGCGTCAACACCTACCGCCTGAAGCGCTCTGTGCTCTTGCACCTGCGCAAGAACATCCACCAGAACGCGCTCGGCGATGCCGTCAAGAAGGTGCGCTACTACTGCGACGTGCTGTTGCGCACCTGAGAGACCGGCGGGCGGAGACCATCGTCGCCGGCTCCGGGCAGCCGGCAGCCGGGCTCCTGCCGCAACTGCACGAACAATAAGAGTTTTGTGTCGCGGGGTTGCGGCTTTGGCGGTTGCGGGGTGGCGTCATCGCGCATGGCTAGCCTGGCCGAGGCGTATCCGTGTAGGTTAGCTACTTACTGCTGCTGCCCTACGGTGAGGAGACCACGATGTCGAACGTTCGCGATGTAGGATCCTCGAGAGTCCTAGAACAGCAGACCACCGACCCGACGCCGAGCACCGGCACGTCGACGCGCACCGAGGTCGGACAAACCGCGACCACGGCGCGCACGACCGGAACGACCGCCACGGCTCCGCAGGACACCACGACGCGCGTTCGCGGCCAAGAGAACCGGGCCTTCGATCCGCAGACGGTGCTGGGCGCCCCGGCGGCGCCGTCGCCGACGCTCGGCGAGAACGAGCAGCGCGGCGCCGAGTCCTTCGCGGCCAACCTGTTGCACATCGGCGACACCCCCACCACCACCGAGAACATGCTCGCCCAGTATCTGAAGCTGCAGATGGAAGGGCAGAGCATGAACACCGTCAACGAGCTGATGTCCACGTGGATGCGGCAGAACATGATGGCGGACGCCGCCGCCGACACCAAGACCAGCAAGCTGGACGAGGCCGCGGCGCTGCGCAGCCAGGCCGGCCAGTACGAGAACCAGGCCAACCAGATCCTCGACGACGCCGGCGTCGACAAGGATCTGGCCGAGAGCTGCTACGACCGGGCCAAGGCCGCGGGCAAGACCGACGCGCAAGCGCTCGCGATGTACAAGGAGGAGCGCTTGAAGGCGCTCGGCGACGATCCCGACAAGAAGGCCGAGAACGAGGCGCAGGTGGAGCGCGAAGCCGCCGCCCTCACCGAGGCCGCGCCCCTCGCCGAGCAGGCCGACAACCTCTACTCGCGGGCCGCCGCGCTCGAGTCGAGCTACGCGACCGGGCTCGGCACCACCAACGCGATCCGCGCCGGCACCATCGGCCTGCAGGCGCTGCTCAAGAACGAAGAAGCCCAGGTGGAGATCGCGAACAACATCACCGCGCTCTTGGCCGGGCAGCGCCCCGACCAGCGCCGCCTGCACGAGGCCTGGAAAGAGGTCGACCAGCAGCGCAACGACGTCGCGAAGCTGGTGCTCGATCTGATCGACGCCCGCCAGTCGGCCGGCGCCATGAAGAACCGCTCGGTTCGCTCCTGACTCCGGCGCTCAGCCGCGGGGCCCGGCCGGCAGCCGCACCAGCACCTCGGTGACCGGGCCGCGCCGATCGGCGCGCGCGTTGATCGGCCGCCGGCAGTGCACGGTGTCGACCTCGCAGTCGCGGTAGAGCTCGCGGATGAACGGGGTGTCGGAGTTGGACAACAGCACGTGCGCGCCGCGCTCGCTGAGCTCACGACACAACGCCGCGAGCGCGACCTGCTCGTCCTTGCCGAAGGCGGTCTTGGCGTACGCGGTGAACGACGACGTCGCCGACACCGGGTCGTAGGGCGGATCGAAGTAGACCAGGTCGCCCGCGGCCACCCGAGGGGTGATGGTGAAGACGCTCTCGTGGCGGATCGGGACGCCCTGGAGCGCCCGGGACACGGCGCGCAGGTTGTCGGCGTTGCAGATCTTCGGGTTGGCGTAACGCCCGAAGGGCACGTTGAACTGGCCCTTCGAGTTCACCCGGTACAGGCCGTTGAAGCAGGTGCGATTGAGGAAGATCGTCCGGGCGGCGACCGCGGTGTTGCCGAGCCCGGCGACCGAGGCGGCGCGCACCGAGTAGAAGTGCTCTTCGGACACCGCGTGCACCGCCAGCGCCCGGATCACCGCTTCGACGTCGTCGCGGATGGCGCTGTAGGTCGCGATCAGCTCGGCGTTCAAATCCGAGAGCACGGCGCGCCTCGGCCCGAGAGCGAAGAACACCGCGCCGCCGCCCAAGAACGGCTCGTGGTAGGTGCCGAAGCGCCGCGGGAAGCGGGCGAGGATCTCGGGGACCAGCTTGGCCTTGCCGCCGGCCCACTTCAAGAACGGCCGCGGCGCGTCGTCCGACGGAGCATACGCCCTAAGTGGCAGAGCCGACATCGAAGGCAATGATAAGACCGGACCGACCCTCGCCAAAAAAATCGGCGCAGGTCCCCGGTTGGCCGCTCAAGCCGCCTGGCTGGCCGCCTTGGCCTCGGCAAAACGCAGCGCCGCGGCGACGCCCTCGGTCTGGGCAATCCTCGTGGCCTCGGTCTGCAGCTCGCGGCTCAACCGGCGCCGCAGCCCGAGGTAGCGGCCCTGGATCTTCCGCGCCGCCCGCATCTTCGGCGTCATCTTCATCTTCGGCTTTGCGGGCGCCACTCGCTTGACGCGCTTCGACTCGACGAACTTCAACGCCGCCGCGACGCCGCGGGCCTGCGCGATCTTCGTGGCTCTCGCCTGCAGCTGCGGGCTCAGGTGGCGGCGCAGCCCCATGTAGCGGCCCTGGATCCGCTGGGCGGCGGCGACCTTCGACGACGGCTTCGCCTGGCGTTGCACCTTGGCCGCGGCCTTCGCGATCTTGATCTTGTTCTTCGAGCCCTTGGGGCGGCCCACGGCGCGCTTGGCGAACGTCGCGACCCCGACGTCGACCGCGGCTTTGAGCGCGGTGACGCGAGCCTGGAGCTGGGCGATCTCCGCCTGCCGCTCGGCGCCGAGCGCCTGCACCTGCGCCACGGTGGTCATGCCGAGACGGGTGAGCCGCTGTACGGCATACGCGAGGTCGACGTGCGCCATCTTCAGAAAGGGATTCGCGGACTTGGTGCTTGGCATTGTGATGTACTCCTTTTGAGGACACGAGCCATCGCACAGTGGTGGGCCGCGAGTCCAGAGGGAACAGCCTGCGACGTCGCCGGGCGTGCTTCGCCTAATCCCGCCGCATGAACGGGTAGCGCCAGTCGCGCGGCGGATCGAAGGTCTCCTTGATCGCCCGCGGGCTGGTCCAGCGGATGAGGTTCAACAGACTGCCGGCCTTGTCGTTGGTCCCGGAGGCCCGCGCCCCACCGAACGGCTGCTGGCCGACGACGGCGCCGGTCGGCTTGTCATTGATATAGAAGTTGCCGGCCGCGAACCGCAGCGCCTGCATCGCCTGCAGCACGAAGTGCCGATCCCGGGCGAACACCGCGCCGGTGAGCGCGTAGGGGCTCGTGCGGTCGCAGAGCGTGAGCGTCGCGTCGACGGCGCCGTCCTCGTAGGGATGGATCGTCACCACCGGCCCGAAGATCTCCTCCGCCATCAGCCGGTGCTGCGGGTCGTCAGCGACGACCACGGTCGGCTGGACGAAGTAGCCCACCTTGTCGTCGCACTTGCCGCCGAGCCACAGCGTCGCGCCGTTGTTCTCCTTGGCGTAGCCGATGTAGCGCTCGTGGTCGGCGAAGGCCGCGGCGTCGATCACCGCGCCCATGAAGGTCTCGGGGTCCTCGACGTCGCCCATCTTGATGGCCTTGACCTCGGCCTCGAGGCGCGCCGCGAAGTCTTTCCACAGGCTCTTCGGCACGTAGATCCGCGACGCCGCCGAGCACTTCTGCCCTTGGTACTCGAAGCCACCGCGCACCACCGCGGTCACCACCGCGGCGACGTCCGCCGAGGCGTGCACGAAGATGAAGTCCTTGCCGCCGGTCTCGCCGACCATGCGCGGGTAACAGCGGTACTTGTTGAGGCTCGCCGCCACCGTCTGCCACATCGTCTGGAAGGTGCCGGTGGAGCCGGTGAAGTGCACCCCGGCGAGCTCGGGGTGGGTGAGCGCCACCTCGCCGATCACGCGGCCGGGCGCGTGCACCAGGTTCACGACCCCCGGCGGCAGGCCGGCCTCGACGAGGACGTCCATGATCACCTGCGCCGAGAGCGCCGCGGTGGTCGCCGGCTTCCAGACCACGGTGTTGCCCATCAACGCCGGGGCGGTCGGCAGGTTGCCGGCGATCGAGGTGAAGTTGAACGGCGTCACCGCGAGGACGAAGCCGTCGAGCGGCCGGTAGTCCATCCGGTTCCAGGTGCCGGGACCGGAGAGCGGTTGGTCGGTGAGGATGCGCCGGGCGAAGGCGACGTTGAAGCGCCAGAAGTCGACGAGCTCGCACGCCGAGTCGATCTCCGCCTGGTGCATCGTCTTGCTCTGGCCGAGCATCGTCGCCGCGTTCACCTTGTAACGGTAGCGGCCGGCCAAGAGCTCGGCGGCGCGTAAGAACACCCCGGCGCGCTCGTCGAAGGGCATCGCACCCCAGGCGTCGCGGGCGCGCCCCGCGGCCGCGATCGCCTTCTGGACCTCGGGGGCGCCGCCTTGACAGACGGTGGCGATCACCCGGCGGTGGTCGTGCGGCGGCCGGACCTCGAGCTTCTTCGCGGTCGAGAGCGCCTCGCCGTCGACGACCGAGCACAGCTCGCGCCCCTCGCGCCCCATTTGCGCCAGCGCCTCCTTGAGGTGGGCGCGCTCGGGGGTGCCGGGGGCGTACGACAGCACCGGTTCGTTCTTGCACGGGGGGACTTCGGTCACCGCGGTGAGCATGGGAGCCTCCATCGGCGGCGAATGTAGCCTCAAGGCTCCCCCGGAGTCGATACTCCGCGTCCCCCGGCCGCGCCGCGCCCCCTCAGGTGGGCCCGCGACGCCGTGATGACGGCCGCGACGTGCCGGTGACGCTGACGCTGCGCCCCGCCCTCCCCTGCCACGCAAAGCGCAGCCACACCGCGTCGTTGGGGATCAGGGCCGGCGCCCGGTCCGCCCACTCGACCGCGACCACCGCGTCCTGCCGCGCGGTCTGCTCCTCGAGCCCGAGGGCGATGCCGGCCTCGACGCCCGCGAGGCGATAGAAGTCGAGGTGCACGAGCGGCAAACGCCCGCCGCCGTACTCGTTGACCAGCGTGAACGTCGGGCTCAACACCTGCCGCAGATCGGGGATCCGCAGGCCCGCGGCGAGCCCCTGCACGAACGTGGTCTTGCCGGCGCCGAGCTCACCGACGAGCGCCAACACCGTCCCCGGACCGACGCTCTGCCCGAAGGCGCGCGCCAGGCTCATGGTCGCCCGCCGATCGCCGAGGACGGCGTCGAACCCGGCGCTTATCGTTGGTCGCGCTGCCATCGCCAACCCGGCGGTCCGAGCCGCAGCGCCTCAGCGCTGCCAGGCCGCGAACACCGCGCCCATGCTCGAGACGATGTCGGTGGCGATGAGCCCGGTCTGCCCCGAGCGCTTCGCCGCGTGATCCCCGGCGACCCCGTGCACCAGGGCGCCGAGCTCCGCCGCCACCGTCGCGCCGAGACCTTGCGCCAAGAAGCCGCCGATGATCCCGGCGAGGACGTCGCCGGTGCCGCCGCTCGCCATCCCCGGGTTGCCGGCGTCGATCACCGCCACCTCCCCCTCGGGGCTCGCGACCACCGTGCCCGCGCCCTTCAACACCACGACCGCACGCCGACTGCTCGACAGCTGCAGCGCCGCCGCGATCCGATCCCGTTGCACCACCGCCACCGACGTCCCCGTCAGGCGCGCCATCTCCTTGGGGTGCGGGGTCAAGACCAGCGGCGCCTGCGCCGTCGCGAACAGATCCGGGGTCGCCGCGAGCAGGTTCAAGGCGTCGGCGTCCAGGACCAGCGGCACCTTGCAGCTGCACATCAACGTCTGCAGCCGCGTCTTCGCCTCCGCGTCGGTCCTGATCCCCGGGCCGGCGACGACCGCGGTCACCCCGGCGAGCGCCCGCGCCAGCCACGCGTCGACCGCCTCGCCCTCGTCGCGCAAGCGCAGCATCACCTCGGGCGGCCGCGCCGGCGCGGCCGCCAAGGTCGCGGCGTCGGCGGCGAAGCTCACGAGACCGGCCCCGGCCCGCAGCGCGCCCTGGAGCGCCAACACCGCGGCCCCCGGCGTCGTCCGCGAGCCGGCGAGCACCAGCGCGTGGCCGAAGTGGCCCTTGTGGGCGTCCAAAGGCCGCGGCGGGAGCAGCCGCGGCCCGTCCGCTGCGCCGAGGAGCCGCGCCGCGACCGGCAGCTTCTCGGCCAAGGCCTTCGCGATCCCGATGTCGACGACCTCGAGCGTGCCGCGCTGCATCGCGCCCGGACACTGATAGTGGCCCCGCTTCGGGAACGCGAAGGTCACGGTGGCGGTGGCGGTCACCGCCCGCCCGAGGATCAGGCCGGTGTCGGCGTCCACCCCCGACGGGATGTCGACCGCCAACACCGGGGTGTCGCTCTCGTTCAACACGTCGATGACCTCGGCGGCGAGGCCTTTGACGTCGGAGCTCAGGCCGGTGCCGAACAACGCGTCGACCGCGAGCCTTGCGCCGCGCAGGTACTCGGCGAAGCTCCACATCCCTTTGGCGTCGTTGACCGCCTGGATCGTCTGCGGCGCCGCGAGCACCAACGCGTCGAGCGCCAGGCGGGCGTCGCCCTTGACCCGCTCCCGGTCGCCGATGATGAACACCCGCACCTCGTAGCCGCGCGCCTGGAGCGAGCGCGCCGCCACGAAGCCGTCACCGCCGTTGTTGCCGGTGCCGCAGACCACGGCCACCCGACCCGGCTGCGGGAGCATGCGGGCAGAGTGATCGGCGACCGCGAGACCGGCGGTCTCCATCAACACCCGGCCCGGGATCCGCCGGCCCTCGATGGCCAGGCGATCGAGCTCGCGCATCTCCACCGCACTGACCAGATAGTCCACGAAACCCCTCCCGCGCCCGCTCAGGCGCAGAGCAACGCCACCATGTCGCGCACCGCGCGCTCGAGGCCGACGAAGACCGCGTGCGCGACGATGCCGTGACCGATGTTGTACTCCTCGATCTCGGGGATCGGTAAGAGCGCGCCGATGTTGTGGTAGTTGAGCCCGTGGCCGGCGGCGACCTTCAGCCCGAGCTTCGCGGCCGCCATCGCCGCGTCCGCCAGGCGTTGGAGCTCGGCGCGCCGCTCGGCGTCGCCGCGGGCGTCACAGAACTTGCCGGTGTGCAGCTCGACCGCTTGCGCCTCGATCCGATGCGCCGCGCGCACCTGGTCCAGATCCGGATCGATGAACAGGCTGGTCTCGATGTCGGCGTCCTTGAGGCTCTGGAGGAACTTCTTCAGGCCGTCTTTGTGGTGGGTGACGTCGAGGCCGCCCTCGGTGGTCAGCTCCTCGCGTCGCTCCGGGACCAGGGTCACCATGTCGGGCTTGACGTCGTACGCGGTCTTCAGCATCTCCTGGGTCGCCGCCATCTCGAGGTTCAGGCGGGTGGCGACCGTGGACCGCAGCAGGCGCAGATCGCGGTCCTGGATGTGGCGCCGGTCCTCGCGCAGATGGCAGGTGATCTGATCGGCCCCCGCCCGCTCGCAGACCGACGCCGCCGCGACCGGATCGGGGTAGAGCTTGCGGCGCGTCTGCCGCAACGTCGCGACGTGATCGATGTTCACACCCAGCCGGCGAATGCCCATGGTCCTCTCCTCAACCGAGCGCGCGCTCGATGGCCGCGGCGATCTCGGACGCCATCTTGTTCACGGTCTTCTTGTCCGGCCCCTCGACGAGCACCCGCGCCTTGGCCTCGGTGCCCGAGAACCGCACCAGGATCCGGCCGTCCGCGCCGAGGCGGCTCTCGATGCGGCGGATGAGCGTCTGCACCGCCGGCAGCTCCTCGAGCGGCTTCTTCTGCCGGATGGCGACGTTCACCAGGGCCTGCGGGAACAAGATCAGGCTGCGCTTCAGCTCCGAGAGCTTGACGCCGCTCTTCTGCAGCACCGCGAGCAGCTTCAAGGCCGCCAACATCCCGTCGCCGGTGGTCGCGTGGTCGAGGTAGATCAAATGCCCCGACTGCTCGCCGCCGAAGTTGTGGTCGCCTTTGCGCATCGCCTCGACGACGTAACGGTCGCCGACCTGGGTGCGCACCACCTTGCCGCCGAGCGCCCGCACCCGCTTGTCGAGCGCCAGGTTCGACATCACCGTCGCGACCAGGGTCTTGTGCTTCAGGGCGCCGGCGGTGAGCAGCTGCTCGGCGCCGAGGGCGAGCAACAAGTCGCCGTCCACGACCTCGCCCTGGTCGTCGACGACCACCAGGCGATCGGCGTCGCCGTCCAACGCGATGCCGAGGTCGGCGCGGGTGCGGCGGACGGCGGCCTTCAACCCGTGCGGGTGCAGCGCGCCGCAGCGGCGATTGATGTTGCGGCCGTCGGGGGCGACGCCGAGCGCGTGGGTCGTGGCCCCGAGCTCGCGGAGCACGGTCGGCGCTACCTTGTAGGCGGCGCCGTTGCCGCAGTCGACGACCACGGTCAGCCCCTCGAGATCCAGATCGGTCGGGAACACCGACTTCAGCGCGACGACGTAGCGACCCGAGGCGTCGTCGATGCGGTAGGCCTTGCCGACCGCGCTCCTGACCGGCCGCACCTTGCCGACCTTCTCGTCGGCGAGGAGCTGCTCCAGTCGGCTCTCGCGCTCGTCGGGGAGCTTGAAGCCGTCGCTGGCGAAGATCTTGATGCCGTTGTCCTCGTAGGGGTTGTGGCTGGCGCTGATCATCACCCCGGCCTCGGCCCGCATGTCCTGGGTCAAGAAGGCGATCGCCGGCGTCGGCAGCGGCCCGACCAGCAGCACGTCGACCCCCATCGAGCAGACGCCGCTCGCCAGCGCCATCTCCAGCATGTAGCCCGACAGCCGCGGGTCCTTGCCGACGATGATCCGGTGCCGCCCGGCCTTCTGCCGGACCTCGTAGGCCACGGCGCGCCCGAGCGCCAAAGCCACCTCGCAGGTCATCGGGTGTTGGTTGGCGACGCCGCGCACGCCGTCGGTGCCGAACAGGCGCCGCTCGCGGGTCTTGCCGTCCTCGGCCCCGGCCGCGGACCGTTTGTTCGCCATCGTCACTTCCTCTTCTTGCGGACCGCGACCTTGGGGATCTGCAGCGTCACCTTCGGGACCGGGATCACGAGCAGCGAGCGCTCCGGCGCGTTGCGGATCGAGACGTTCTTCTCGAAGATCTGTTGGCCCTCCTCGAGCTCGGGCATCGCGTCGACGAAGACCTCGAAGCTCACCTTGCCCCCGGCGACGTCCAGGAAGCGCCGCGGGCCCTTGAGCGCGACGCTGACGCTGTCGGGGGCGACGCGCGTCCCGCGCGGGGCGTTGTCGATCACCACCTTCTGGCTCGCGAAGGTCCGGGTCACGAGCTCCTCGCCGATCTCGATCAACACCCGCACCCGCTTGTCCAACAGCCGCATGCCGGGCGCCGGGGGCCGCAGGTCGACCTCCATGTTGACGTCGTCCTCGCGGCCGCCGATGTCGATCGGCCGGGTGGCGACGAAGTCGAGGGCGCGCATCCGCGCCATCGGCCCGACGACGCGCACCTGCTTCGGCTCGACTCGAATCTCGACGATCTCGTAGCCGAACGCCGGCCGCTCGGTGACGTCGGGCTCGACGACGACCAGCCGCTCGACGCGGCGATCGAGGGTGAGCTCGACCTCCGACGGCCGAATGGCGACGACCTTCATGCCGCCGGGCACCTGGATGTCACCGGTGTCGATGCGATGCCGCAGGGTCCCGGGCTCGGCGCCGGCGAGATCGACCACGACCGGCGGCAAGGTCGCGATGTCGAAGGAGCGCAGGTTGGCCCACGGCCCCTGCAGCGTGGTGAGCACGATCGCCGGCGGGTCGCCGGTCACCATCATGTCGTCGGCGGTGTGGTACTCGAGGCGGAACTCGACGTCCACCGGCGTCGCGCTCTCGAGGCCGACGAAGACGTAGAGCAGACTCGCGAGCACCAGCGAGAAGATCTTCAGGGTCAGGTTGCGGGTGATGAAGGTCAGGCGCATCCGTTAGACCCCGGTCTGCCGGCCGCTGTCGCGGCGCTTGTCGTCGGTGCGGCGCTCTTTCGCGACCCGCACGGTGCGTGGCCCGAAGTAGCGGGTCAGCACCTTGCGCAGCATCGCCGGGTCCAGGTCGCGGGTGAGGGCGCCGCCCTCGGCGATCGAGATCTGACCGCGCTCTTCGCTGACGACGATGGCGACCGCGTCGACCTCCTCGGTGGCGCCGACCGCCGCCCGATGGCGGGTGCCGAGCGACGGATCGAGGCGCGGGTTCTGGGTGAGCGGCAAGAACACCGCGCCGGCGGTGAGCCGCCCCTGTTGGATGATGGCGGCGCCGTCGTGCAGCGGCCCCGGCGGCATGAAGGTCTGGACGATGAGGCCGGTCGACACCCGGCCGTCGATGCGGATCCCGGTCTCCGCGAGCTCGCTCAGATCGGCCTCGCGCTCCAAGAGGATGATGGCGCCGATCTTGTCCCGGCTCATCGCCTCCGCGGCGCGGGTCAGCTCGTCGACCAGGTACGCGCCCTGGCCATAGGCGACGCCGCCGAAGAACGGCCGCCGGCCGACGCGCGATAGACCGCGGCGAATGTCGTGTTGAAAGACGACAATGACGAGGAGCAGAAACGAGCCGATGAAGTTGTCGAAGATCCACGACAGGGTGTGCAGCTGCAGGAACTTCGAGGCGAAGAACGCGATGCCGACGAGCGCCAGGCCGACCAGCACCTGCTGCGCGCGGGTGCCGCGGATGAGGAGCAGGACCCGGTAGATGAGGTAGCTGACCACCAGGATGTCGGCGACCGCCGCCAGGACTTTCCACACGGTGTTGTCAGCTAAGAGCCCGAGATCCATCGCGTTGCGAGTAGCACACGTGCCCGTCGCTCTCAACAGGACTCTCAGGCGTCGGCACGCCGATCGCGTTCTCGGGCTGGACCGATGGACGGGCGCGAAGCGCCCGCCGGGAATCAAAGATGTCGCCCGCCCCACCCGGGCCCACCCGGGGGCGGGCCGAGAGCGGCGCCGCAGGCGACGCTCCGGGGTGGGGGTGGGGAGGACGGGCGCGAAGCGCCCGCCGGGAATCAAAGGCAGGCAAGAGCTCGGCTACCCTGTGGGACGCGGTCAGACGTTGAAGCGGAAGTGCACGATGTCGCCGTCCTGGACCACGTACTCCTTGCCCTCGAGGCGGAGCTTGCCGGCCTCGCGGCACTTGGCCTCGGTGCCGAGGGCCTTGAAGTCGGCGAACGGGATGACCTCGGCGCGGATGAAGCCACGCTCGATGTCGCTGTGGATCTTGCCGGCGGCGCGGCGCGCCACGGTGCCGCGCTTGATGGTCCAGGCGCGGCACTCGTCCTCGCCGGTGGTCAAGAACGAGATCAGCTCGAGCTGGGCGTAGGCCGCGGCGATGAAGCGAGCGCGCGCCGGCGCGGTCACGCCGAGGTCGGCCAAGAACGCGGCCTGCTCCTCGGGGCCGAGCTCGCTGATCTCGGCCTCGGCGCGCCCCGCCATGTGGACCAGGGTGAGCTGGCGCTTCTTGGCGGCGGCCTTCAGATCGTCACCGAGCTCGCGGCCGGCGGCGTCGTCGGCGACGCTGCAAAGCACCATGCACGGCTTCTGCGACAAGAACGCAAAGCCGGAGACGCTCGCGAGGTCAGCCTCCGAGAGGGCCAGGGTGCGCAGCGGGTTGCCGGCCTCCATGTGCGCGGCGAGGGTCTCGAAGAAGGTCTTCTCCGCGCCCTTCTTGCCCTCTTTGCGGATGCGGTCGAGGCGGCTCTCGACCTGCACCAGATCGGAGAACACCATCTCGGCCTCGAACTCCTCGAGGTCGCGCAGCAGATCCGGCGGCCGGGTGAGCGCCGGGTTGTCGAAGCCGCGCACCACGTGCACCAGCGCGTCCGAGAGGCGCATGTCGGCGACCAGCTTGGCGTCGAGGCCCTTCTCGCTCTTCTTGGCGTCGGGGCCGGCGACGTCGACGAAGCCGATCTCGGCCAGGGTCTTCTTCTTGGGCTTGAAGATCTCGGCCAAGAAGTCGACGCGGGCGTCGGGCACTTTGATCATGCCGAGGTTCGCGGCCTCTTTGCCGCCGAAGCCGGTGTCGGCCTTCAGGCCGGTGAGGGCGTTGAAGAGGGTGGTCTTGCCCGATCCGGCGAAGCCTACGAGTCCGACTTTCATGGCGGCCCATATGCCCGAGCGCTGCGCCCGAGGCAAGGAGCGCCGGGCGCGCGAGCGTTGGCGCGGATCTTGTCGCATTGAGTCAAGAGGTCCGGCGTGATATTTTGACCGCGGTGCGGCCTTGGTGACGCGCGACACTGAACAGCGGAGTCGGCCGGCGCAGGAGCTTCGGCTGGCGGGTCATGTCCTCGGCCGCGGGGTGGCGTTCGGCTATGCCCACCTCGACCTGTCGCCGCCCGGCGGCGGCGTGCGCATCGAGGTAGCGGTCGGCGAGGTCGAGGCGGAGGTCACGCGGCTGGCGGACGCCATCGGGCACGTGCGCCGGCACCTGACCGATCACGTGCGTCACTTCCACGCCCCGACCGACGAGGACCTGGACCAGATCGTCGGCGCGCACCAGCTGATCCTCGACGACCGGCAGTTCATCCGCGGCATCGTCGAGTTGATCCAGAACGAGCGGATCCGCGCCGAGCACGCGGTGGAGAAGGCGTTTTGCGCCGCCGCCGACCGTTTGGCGGGCAGCCGCGACTCCTATCTGCGCGCTCGGGCCGAGGACATCCGCGACGTCTGCCAGTCGATCCGCACCGCGTTGATTCATGGCGAGGACGCGCTGCGGCCGCTCGTCACCTCCGGCCGTGACACGGTGTTCGTGACCCACCACCTGCAGGTCTCCGGGGTGTTGCGGGCGCTTCGCTCCCAGGTGGTCGCGGTGCTCACGAGCAGCAAGGCGTTCGCGTCGCACGCGGCGTTGTTGTTGCGCGCCAGCGGCATCCCGAGCATCGCCGGCAGCGACATCCCGCCCGAGCTCATCGCCGACGGCACACCGCTGCTCGTCGACGGCGAGCGCGGCGAGACGATCGTGAACCCGAGCCCTCTGACCCGCCACGCGGCGACCAAGGCGCACCGTGCGGCCAAGCGTCACGACGGGGTGGTGCCGCCCGAGGCCGCGCTCACCCGCGATGGGCACCAGGTGGAGCTCTGGGCCAACATCGACGCGCCGGATCGGATGCACGAGTGTTTCGAGGCCCGGCTGTTCGGCGTCGGCCTGTTCCGCACCGAGTTCATGATGTTGTCGCGCGGCGGCGCGCCGCTGGAGGAGGAGCAGCTCAACGTCTACCGGGCGTGTGTCGAGGGGCTCAAGGGTCGACCGCTGGTGTTGCGCACCTTCGACATCGGCGCCGAGAAGGTGAGCGTGGCGCTCGACGAGGAGGGTGGCGGCAACCCGGCGTTGGGGCTCCGGGGTCTACGCCGCCATCTGCATCGCCACCCCGGCGAGCTGTGCACGCAGCTGCGCGCGATCTTGCGGGCCACGGCCGACAGCGACGCGATCATCTTGTTGCCGATGGTCACCAACGTCGCCGACCTCGACGCGGCGCGGACCCACTTGCGCGCAGTGCAAGCCGAGCTCATGGCCGCGGACGTGCCCCACAACCAGCGGGTGCAGCTCGCGGCGATGGTGGAGATCCCGTCGGCGGCGCTGGCGATCGAGGGGTTCTTGGCGCGGATGGACTACGTGACGGTGGGCACCAACGACCTGACGCAGTATCTGGCGGCCGCGGACCGCAACAACGCCGACGTCGCCGCCTATCTGTCGCCGGACGCCTCCGGGTTGTTTACGTTGCTCGCGTGGATGGCGAAGCGCGCCGCGGCGCTCGGGCGGTTGCGGGACATCTTCATCGGCGGCGAGGTGGCGGGGAGCCCCGAGCACGCCGGGATGTTGGCGCGCCTGGGCTTCAGCCGCTTGATCGTGACCCCGGGCGCGGCCGCCGAAGCGCGCGCCGCGATCGCCGAAGTGCGCCGCGACCTCGCGCCCGCCGAGTCGGTGCCGGCGCCCAGGTGACATCGGGCGGCCGAGGGACTAGAGTAGGCGCTCGGTGGGGGCGACAGGTTTCGACGGGGATTCGGAGGTGGTTCGGAGCGTGCCGTGGGTGCCAGGCCGCCACGCAAAAACGGTATGGCAAAACTAAAAAGCCAACGACAACGTTGAGCTCGCTCTCGCTGCCTAAACAGCAGTCGACAGCCGTCGGTCGTCGCCCCCACCCGTGGGCGATGAATCCGGCGTAACAAAACGGGTTGGATGGCCGCTGGAGCTTCGGCGGCGGCCGTCGAGACACACCGCAGCTAGCTTGCCGGGGAGCCGGTCTGCGGGCATCTCGGCCGGGACATTGATCGCAGGCTACGCACGTAGCGCCGGCCACTAAAGGTTCTCGGACCCGGGTTCGATTCCCGGCGCCTCCACCAGCCTTCGCGCCCGTCGGGCGCTTCGGCTCGGCACGCCCGGGCTTCCGCGACGAAGCTCCGTGCAGCAATGTCCGGCGCGAAGGCTGCCACGCCGAAGCCGCGACGAAGCTGTGTGCCGCGAAGTCGGGGCGTAGGCGGGCCCTACAGCCGTTTCTTGGCAAACGCCCTACCCGACCCCGACTTGAGATAGGCCTCGAACGCCCGAGCCCGTGCCGCGTCATCGAAGCTGACGACAGTGCGCACCCGCCACGGCCGAGCGTCTTGGCCGAGCTCGTCTCGGGTGAACTGGACGTGTCCCAGGCCGACGCCCAGGTCGCCGCAACTGCTTGACCAATCTCTTGACCCATACTTGACCCACGAATAGCGTGGAGCTCATGGGCTACGAGCCGAAGTTCACCATCACGCCCAAGCTCCTCGGGCTCGTCGAGGCCATCGCCGCCGTGCGCGAGCGCATCCAGGCCGCAGCCGTGGAGGTGGCCTGGATTCCAGCCCTCCAAAAGGACAGCCGCGCCCGCAACGCCCACTCCTCGACCGCCATCGAAGGCAACCCGCTGACGCTGGAGCAGGTCCGGGCCGTCGAGGAGCAAGGCACGCTCCTGCCGATGCCATCCAAGCCCCAACGCGAGGTAATCGGCTACTTTGCGGGCCTCAGGTACATCGAGAAGTTCGCGACCAAGAAGGCCGTCACCCACGCCGAGGTGTGCCGCCTGCACCTGCTCATCGCGGGCGACGTGATGGACCAGGGTGAGGCCGGCGTGTACCGCAACGTTGAGGTCCGCGTCGGCCAGTACTTGCCGCCCAAGACCCGCGAGGTGAAGGGCCTCATGACCGAGCTGCTCGACTGGTGGAACACCCGGAGCGCCGAGCTTTCGCCCGTGCTCTCGCAAGGAATCCTGCACTACCGCTTCGAGGCCATCCATCCCTTCGCCGATGGCAACGGCCGCACGGGTCGTGCCCTGGCCATCTGGGAGCTGTATCGCCGGGGCTTCGACTCCCACCACGTCTTCTCGGTGGACGAGCACTACTGGGAGGACCGACCGCGCTACTACCGCGAGCTGCAGGCCGTTCGTGAGGCCGGCGAGGATCTGACGGGCTTCCTGGAATACTCCGCCGAAGGCCTGCACCAGACCCTGGAGCGGGTCTGGCGCCGCGTGCAGCAATTCTCGGCGACCACGGGCAAGACCAGGCTCGTGCTCCGACCCAAGCAAGAGCAAGTGCTGTTTCTCCTCAAGGCCAACGGCTCCATGACCCCGCGCCAGATTTGGGATGCCCTGGGAGTGTCCAAGCAAGGCGCCCTCGACACGTTGAAGCCCCTCATCAAGGCCGGGCTCATCAAGCGCATCGGCACCCAGAAGAACGGCAGGTACGTCCTCAAATGAGCACGCAAGCCTTCACCGAGAACGCCCTCGAACGCGCCTGCATGGAGCTGTTCGTCGGCGACCTACGCTGGGATTGCCAAGAAGCCCTGTTCGAGAACTTCGGACGAGAGCCCTCGTTGTGATCGCGAGAGTGTTGCTGTAGCTTTGCCGGTCTGGGAGCATGAGGGCGTCTTCTTGACGATTGGCAATGAGATCGTGCTGTTCACGAAGGTCGAATAGGAGGACATGATGCCACTCGGGATTTGGGCCGGACCGAACGGTGACCAGAGTTGTTTTGGGCCGAACAGCTTGCAGACGCGTCTTGCACGTCAGCAGGCCGCAGAGCGCGCGCGGAAGAAGACGCCCGACCGGAGCAAGGCGAACGACGTCCCGAAGACGGGCAAACCTACCACCGCCGGTGGGCTGGCCACCGTAAAGCTGCCTGGGAGTCATCCGCTCGCGCGCGCGGGTTCGGCCATCGGCCAGCAATGGCTCGACGAGCAGATATCGACAGGCTCCGTGGGAGTCGCGACCGGCAGGATCGCGCGCAGCAAGACCCCGAGCGCAGACCAACTAAAGGGGCTCGCCATCGAGATGTTGCGGCGCGGCTACGCCGACCGGCAAGAGGTCGAGCTGCCAGCGTCGTCGAAGATCGCCGCCACGGAAGGCCGCTCTCTCGATGCGGCGGTAGTCGATGGTGCGAAGATCGTGCGCGATGGTTTTGCCTATTCTCCGAACGCCGAGAATCTCGCGCCGCTCCAGAAGGAAGTGGCCAAGCTCGTGCGGCTGCTGGGCAAGCCCGGTGACGTCAAGGCTGTGACCGCCCGGGTGAAGACGCACGATGAAACGGTGGACGGCAACATCGCGTTCTCGGCCTGCCTGTTTGCCAACGTCAAGACCGGCGAGTTCCTCGAGCTGTTCGTGCGCGAAGGCACGATGTAGCCCGCGCGCCCGTCGGCACTCGCGCTACACGACTCGTGGCGCCTGCAAACCACTTGGCCGGACGTGACCCCCGCGCGGTCATTGCGGCGACGCCGTGCCGCCACCGGGAACTTGCCGCCTCCGTAGGCGGCGCGCGTCCTCGACCAGCGACATCGGGAGCGGCGGCCAAGCTGGATGTGCAGCACGTTGATCTTGATAGGCGATCAGCAGCGAGAAGGGCTCGTGCGCCAACAGCGCGCGCACACCTTCGGCGCCAATCGCTTCGACGAGGCGATAGACGACGAGCGCGCCGGGCACAGCGCCCCACTTCTGCCAGAACGGGACGCCGGCGTGCGAGCGCCACAGCATCTCTCTGCGTCTGTCCGCGTCCTTCTCGGCCAGCAATTGGGGATAGCTGGTCTCGAGTAGCGCGAACACCGCCGCTTGCTTCTCCTCGAATTGCGCGACGCTGATTGTCGGGTACAAGCGAGGGCGCATGGAGTAGTAGTGCCCGACACCTTCGTTGATCATCTCGTAGATGAACAGAGTGGCGGGATCAACGGCGTGCTTGTAGTCCACGGCGAAGCGCATCCGAACGTGCTCGCCGAAGGCGATGTGCCACAGCTCGTGCGTCAGCACGGCCTCGAAGCCAGGCAGGATCGCGTCAATCTCGCCGTCGGCGTGCCAGCCGATGTCCAAGAACAGCTCGGCGCCCCGGTCGAAGTAGAGCACATAGCCGTCCCACGGCCCGCCGCAAACGAGGTGTACCGGCACGTTGTCGGCGCGCATCGGCGTCGCGAGGAACTCGCTCGCCCTGGCGGCGTTGCGCCCTATCAGCCCCTCCAGGAGCGTGGGTGCTTTCGCGGCGAACGGAGTCACGAACCGAGCGTTGTCGCGGAGTCGGCGCCACGAGAATCGCTGGTCGTCGGCGGCCAAGAAGGCAGCGCGAGCGAGCTCCTCGGCCGTGAACTGGACCTCCTCGCGCATCCCTTCGGACATCTTGCGCACCACCGGATGCGCCTCGAGCTCGCGGGCGGCGCTGCTGTCGCCCGCGATCACCTTCATGCAGAGCGGAAGCATCGAAGCGTCGATGGCTGGCCTTGGCTGGGGCTCCAAGGCGACCCGCAAGGCCGCGAGCACCGCCAGTGCCAGGATGACACCACCGCCAACCTTCAAGCCTCGTCTCATGCCTCACCTGTTCTCGGGCGCGAAGCGCGCGCGCCGGTCATGCGTGCCCATATCGCGGCCGATCGTGGACTTCGAGCGATGCGGACGCTCGCATCTTGCCCCGACCGTCACGCACGAATACGCTCGCCGGCATCAAGAAAGAGGAGTGGGCCATGCGAGGGATCCTATTGGTTTCGTTCGCCGTGCTGTCTCTGTGCGCTCCGGGATGCGGCGGTGCCGCCGAGATCGGCGAGAAGTGCGATCAGTCCGGGAGCAGGGATGAGTGCGTTGATGGCGCTATCTGCACCAACGGGACGAGCGGGAGCTTCTGTCGCAAGGTGTGCGCCGCGCAGACCGACTGCTCGGCGACGGAGGCATGCAACGGCGTGAGCGGCAGCAGCGAGAAGAGCTGCCAGCCGGAGTGACGACAGCCCCACCGTCCAGGGCTCGAGCAGCCTCTCCACCCTGTCTCGGTTGAGGTCGGTGTCGAGCCGGGCCCACGGTGCCGGCCACTCCTCACGGGCGGCCGCAGGCTGCGCCCACAGTGGCGGCCGGTCGGGCCCCGGTCCGGCGGGAATGCCGCACTCGTCCCGGAGCTCCGACCGTTTGCCCAGATCACGAGACCTGGGTGCCGTCACGAATAGGCTACGGCGAGGGGGTGACAGTTCAGGGGACCCGTCCCGGCCCTAGTTCAGGCTCTCGGGCGCGATGGGGCGCCGGCCGGCGAAGCCCTCGTGATGGCCGTGGCAATACTCGACGGTCGTCTCCGGATATCGCCAGCAGTAGTAACCGTCGCCGTTGTCGAAGTCCACCAACCACAACCCCTTGGCCACCGCCCCTAGGTCCGTCACCCGGCGGGTCCACTCCAACACGATCCTCTCGAGCGCCCGCTCGGCGTCGGGGCGCGGAGCGCCGCCGTCGACGGCCGCCTCGATTCGAGCCTCGCACGCCGCCCACTCGCGCAACGCTGCTTCGGTGATCGCGCGCAGCTGCGGCACCAGGCGCCGCGCCGCCGCGAGATCGAAGACCGGCATAGCCTGTCCTCCTCCGCGTTGAGCTGGACATGGGTTGTCGGGCTGTCAATTGCCGACGGCTCCGCACCGCGCCGCCGGCCTCCGCCACCTTTCTTCTTGCCTCCCTCTCCGGGGCACGAAATATTCCTATCGTGATGCAGAGCATCGTCGTCATCCTTGGGGTGCTGCTCGGCGCCGGCGCTGCCGACGCCGAGGTCGCCAAGCCCAAGCTCGTCGTGATGCCGCTGCAGCTTTCTTCGCTGCCAGACGGGTTGCACGCCGTATTCGGCGAGCTGGTCACCGAGGCGATTCGAGGCCTCGGCGAGCACCAAGTGTTGGGCAAGTCCGACCTCGACGCCCTGCTCGGGGCCCAGAATGCAGCGACGTCCGCCGGGTGTGACGACGTGGCCTGTGCGGCTGAGATCGGCGGCGCTCTGGGAGCCGAGTTCTTGGTCGCGGGCCGGATCGCGAAGCTCGGCAACAACCTCGTCATCGTCCTCAAGCTGATCAACGCCCAGGAGCGCCGGGTCCTCAACAGCGTCAAGCACAAGGCGAGCGATTCGCCGGACGGATACGATCGGGCGCTGGGGGAGGCGGTGCAGACGCTCTTTGGACGCCGGGCGCCGGATGGGGCCCAGCCGGCGTCGGTCCCTGATGACCCCTTGCGCGCGCGCATCAAGCATCGAGACTGGGCGAGATATCAGTATTACGTCTCGACGACAGGACGAGACGTTACGCTGTCGGATTGGGTGCGCGCGAAGAACCACGAGTCGACAGTCCTTCTCGTCGGGGAGCTGGTCGCGGGCACGATATTCGCCCTCGCCGTGCCCCTCTTCATCCTCGAGCGTCAGAATCACCCCGACGACAAGAAGCCGAGCGTGGTCTTGGCGATTTCCACGGTGGCCCTTGGAACCTTGCTCGGAATCGACTTCGTCAACGTCGGCGGTGTCGAGGTGGCTGATGAATAACCTCTGCTGCATGCGCCGGGCGCACCGGGCCTGCAACGGCAAGGGCAGATGACATGGTGGCTCTCGCGATCTCGCTGACCCTCGTCCTGTCCTCGGACCCGAGCCCGCCGGCAGTTCCGGCGAAAGGCGCCGCTGCGGCAGCTGCCGCGAAGCTCGTGGTGATGCCGCTGCGCTTCTCGGAGCTGCCCGAGGCCGCGGTTGGCACGCTGAACGAGCTGCTCGCCAACTCCGTGCGGCGCCTCGGCAAGTACGAGGTGATTGGTCGATCTGATATCGACGCGATGTTGGGGCTGGAGAACCTCAAGGACCAGCTCGGCTGCGACGACGTGACGTGCGCCGCGGAGATTGGTGGCGCGCTCGGGGCGGAGTTGCTGCTGGCCGGGCAGGTCGCGCACCTCGGCGACAGCATCATCATCGTCCTGAAGCTCATCGACACCAAGCAGCAGAAAGTCCTCGGTAGCGCCAAACACAAAGCCGCCAACGACGAGAACACCTACGACGAGGCCGTCGAAGACGCGGTCCTGCAGCTCTTCGGCGTCAAGGCTCCGGCGCCTGGTCCTTCCAAGATGCCGGAATCTCAAGACATGCTTCGGGCTCTCATCACCGACAGTGACTGGCAGCGCTATCAGAGCGATCGGAGCACCTCGGGACGGGACGTGCCGCTGTCCACCTGGGTCAACGAACAGAACCGCGAGTCGACGCTGTTGTTCGTGGCAGAGCTCGCGGCAGGGGGCATGGCCCTGATCTCGGCCGGCGCCACGTCCGACCGCGAGCCTCACGTGGGCGGCGCACCCTTGTTCGGAGCCACCGGGTTGTTCGGTTTGGCGGCGCTGCTGCTCGTGGACGTCCTCGACTTTGGCTCGGTCTCGGTCACCGGGCAGTAAGCTCTCACGCCAGCCGTGAGGGAGCACGAAGATTGGCGACCCCCGAAGCCGAAGCGCGCACCCCGAGGGCCGCGCTACCGCTGTGCGGCGTCCACGAGAAAACGCGCGAAGCAGTCCGGCAGCGGGGAAGCGAAGCGCAGGCGCGCGCCGGTCATCGGGTGCACGAACCCGAGCCCGGCGGCATGCAGCGCCAGGCGTTTGGCCGTCCACGCCGGATGCGCGGCCCGCTGCGGCTCGTAGTGGGTGTCCCCGAGCACCGGGTGGCCGGCTTCGGCGAAGTGCGCCCGGATCTGATTGCGGCGCCCGGTCTCCAGGTGGACGCGGACCTGCGTCGCCTGCCGCAACCGCTCCACGACCTCGTAGTGGGTGACGGCTTCCTTGCCGAGCGATGGGTCGGCGGTGGACTCCTCGTGCAACCCCTCGGCGGTACGCAAGTAGGAGCGAAAGGTCGCCTTGGCGAGCGCCAGATGCCCGGCGACGAAGGCGACGTACTCGCGCTCCGGCTTGCGCGCCTTGAGCTGCGCCTGCAGCTTCGCCCCGACCACCCGGTTCTTGGCGAACACCAAGAGCCCCGAGGTGTCGCGGTCCAGCCGCTGGACCACGGTGACCTGCTTGCGCAGCCGCGGCCCGCGGTTCACGTGGCGACAGACCGCATCGAACAGGGTGTCAGTCTCGCCTCGCGGCGTCGGCACGCTGAGGAGCCCGGCGGGCTTGTCCACGACAATGAGGTGCGGATCTTCGAAGACGATCGCGAGCGCCCGGTTGACGGGGAGCCGCGGCTTCTCCTTGTAGTGGCGCGCCGCATCGAACGTGACGACCACGGTCGCGCCCGCGGCGAGTCGGTCGCCGGCGTCGAGCGCCGCGCCGTCGCGGGTGACGCAGCCGTGATCGAAGAGCCCGCGCACCCCGGAGCGCGATCGACCGGTCAGATCCCGCACGACGAGATCGGCGCGGTCGGCTGCGGTCGTGAGCGTGACGCGCTTCGTGGTCATCGCCATGCGGACAACTAATCTAATCATGGCGGCGCCGGTGTTGATAGTCGCTGAACGGCCGCCGCCCGATTTGACCGACGTTGTCCCGGCTGGCAGGCTGCCCGACGATGCGCTTCCTGGTCTTCTTGATCCCCGGCGACCCGCAGGTCGAGAGCGGCAAGCTGCCGGACCCGCGAGGCGTCGCGGCGATGATGAAGTACAACCAGGCGCTCGCCAACGCCGGCGTGCTCCTGGGCACCGACGGCCTGCAGCCGAGCGCCAAGGGCGCCCGCATCCGATTCGCGGGCGGCCGGGCCACGGTCAGCGACGGCCCGTTCGCCGCCGCCGACCCGATCGCGACCACCTATTGGCTGTGGCAGGTGAATTCGAAGCAGGAGGCCGTCGACTGGGCGTCGCGCTGTCCCGCCGGCGACGGGGACGTGCTCGAGCTGCGCCAGGTCTCCGAGCTCGGGCTCCGGGCCCTGCGCCGCACTTCCGGGCGTCGGACCGGCCGCGACGGTCGACCCGCACGTCCGCGAAGATGAGACATCTTGCGCCGCGGCGCGCCGCCGCCTCGATCGGGGCGGCGAACCCATGAACGCCGACGAGCTCCGCGCCGCCCTCGTGAGCCGGCTGCTGCGCCGGACGGCGGATCTGCCCACCTCGCGCCTGGCGCGGCTCGCGCGCGCCGCCCGCGCCGCGCTGAAGGTGGGCCGGCTCGCAGGCCGCGGCGGGGCGCAAACGCCGCCGGATACGGCGCCGGACGGGGATCTGGACGCCCTCGCCGAGCTCGTCGCCGAGCTCGGTCAGCTCAAGGGCATCGCGATGAAGGCCGGTCAGATCCTGAGCTACGTCGATCTGGAGCTGCCGCCGGCATTGAAGACCGCGTTCTCGGTGCTGCAGACCCACGCGCCGCCGATGGCCGCCGCCCGGGTGCGAGAGATCATCGGCGCCGAGCTCGGCCCGCGAGGTGCGCGCCTGATAGAGACCCTCGAGCCCGAGCCGCTCGCCGCCGCCTCCATCGGCCAGGTGCACCGCGCCCGCCTCGCCGACGGCACCCGGGTCGCGGTCAAGGTCCAGTATCCCGAGATCGAGCAGGCCCTCGGCAACGACTTCAGCGTCGCCCGTGCCACGACGCGGCTCATCACCGCGATCGCCGGCAACAAGACGCCGGCGGCGTTCGCGCGCGAGGTGTCGAGCCTCATCCTCGCGGAGTGTGACTACCGCCGCGAGGCCCGGATGCAGCAGCGCTTCGCCGCCGCCTTCGCCGGCCACCCGACCTTGCTGATCCCGGCCGTGCATCCCGAGCTCTCTGCCCGGCGGGTGCTGACGACCACCTTCGTCGACGGCCTGTACTTCGATGCTTGGCTCGCGGCCGCGCCCACGGCGGCGGAGCGCCATCGGGTTGGGACCGCGCTCTTCGAGTTCTACATCGGCTCGCTGTATCGCCTCGGGCTCTTCAACGCCGACCCGCATCCCGGCAACTACCTGTTCTTGAAGGACGGCCGGGTGGCGATCCTCGACCACGGGTGCGTCCGCGAGTTCGCCCCGGCGTTCGTCGCCACCCTCGCCCGCCTGTCCGGGGCGTTGGCGAGCGCGGATGACCGGGCCCTCGCGGCGGTGCTCGCCGAGCTCGGCATCTACCCGCGCGGCAAGGACGGCCTCGCGAGCCTGCGGGCGCTGTTCACCGCGTTCTATGGGCCGATGCTCGTGGACCGGGTGCAGCCGATGCAGCCCCGGGTCCTGAGCAGCATGCGCGAGCTCCTCGAGAGCAAGCGCCGCTTGCTCAGCATCGACCTGCCGGGCGAGTTTCCCTTCTTGCTGCGCATCCGCTTCGGCCTGATGTCGGTGCTCGCCCGGATCGGAGCGGCGGCCAACTGGTACCGCCTCGAGCGCAGCCTGTTCTCGGCAGCGGTAGACGACGGGCGCTGAGCGCCTCGCGCCCCGGCGGCGCCGCCACACCCCGACTCGAGAACCTGTCGAACGCGGCCTGGACCGTCAGGGGGTGGGGGTGGGGAGCGACGCCGCATCAGCGGCGCGGGAATCAGATGAAGGCGAAAACGGCCTAGTACAAGACCCGGTAGTTGTGGTCGGAGCCGGGCACCGCGAGGCCGAGGTCTTCGTAGCGCAGCCCCGGGATATTGCCGGCGGCGCTCATCGCGGCGCCGGTCATGAGGATCTCGTTGGCCTTGGCGGTGTCTTCGCCGAGCTTGCTCGCGGCGTTCACCTCGGCGCCGAAGACGTCGACGTCGCCGATGCGCAGGATCCGGCCGTAGCCGATACCGAGACAGAGGAGGACCTGCTCCTCCGGCAGGCGGCGCTCGTTCATCTGTCGACAGGCACGCTGCAACACGACCGCGCATTCGAGAGCGCCCTTGGCCCGCTTGAACAGGATCAAGAAGCTGTCGGCCTCGGTCTTGATGAGGATGCCGTCATGATCGGCGACGATCGGCAAGAGCAGGCGCTTCTGCTCGTAGATCACCTGCAGGAAGTGGATGATGCCGAACCTCGCGACCTGCCGCGAGAAGCCCGACAGGTCGGTGAACATCACCGCCCAGTCGTCCCCGAACAGATCCCAGATCCGCTCGTCGATAGCCTTGGTGTCAGCGCCGGGTTGGGTGCGCGCGGCCACCAGCCGCCAGAGCCGGGCTTCACTGCCCTTGAGGAGATCGTCTTCGTGCGTGCTCATGGCGCAACCCTGTGGCCGACGGCGTCACCCCGGTGCGCCCCGGCCCGGCGAGATTGAAGGTGGCGCTCCCGGAGGGGCGCCGGCTAGCGCTCGGCCGCGTACGTCGCCAGCAGGTGGGCGACGCTCTGACCCATGGTCTTGGCGACGCGCTCCAGCACCTCCTGGTACTTGTCGGCGGCGTCGGTCGTCCCGTAGTCCCACGGCGCGTTGCGGTACGCGTGGACGAGCCTGGCGATGGCGCCCTCGGCGTCATAGACCTCGCCTTCGACCCGGATGTCCCTGCTGCCGGCGGGGCCGAGCCAAAAACGAAGCGGCTCGTCCGCGTCGTCGCGCCAGCAGACGAGCGTTCCGCCGCTCTTGGGCTTGACGTCGAAGGAGTTGGGGTCTTCCCGGTGGCTGACTGTTCGACCACCCATCGCGGTTGGTCCGCTCGTTCCTTCTACCATCGTGTCCTCCAGCAAATGCCGGCGTCCCCGTCGGGGGTCGTCGCGACATAGGGGATTCTAGGGAAGATCTGGCAATCTCGCAACAACTTGCGCCGCCGCACATGGCGGCGACACGCCCCGGCGGCGCCCACCGACCAAGCACCGCCGTTCACCGGCGCCCGCGGTCCGTTCACCGAATCCTTGCGGCGGCGCGGCTCGCCACGGCGTAGGTTTCGTCGTAGATAGCGCCAAACACGGCGCATGGAGGACACCATCATGACCACCGCGACGCAAAGCTCGACCACTCCAGCCGCGCCCCACTGCCGCCGCCGACACTCGCCCCCCGGGATCTTCCCCGGGCTGCTCCTGGTCAGCGTCGGCGCGCTGCTCTTGCTCCGAGAGCTCGGGGTGCTGGCGCCCGGCGTCCACCTCTGGGAGCTCTGGCCGCTGGTCCTCGTGGTCTTCGGCCTGTCGCACCTGTTCCACGCCCGCGGCCCGGTCGGCATCGGCGTGGCGCTGGTCGCCGCCCTCTTCGGCCTCGGCCTGCTGCTCGAGAACCTCGGGGTGATGGTCTTCGGGGTCAGCCACCTCTGGCCGCTGGTCCTCATCGCGCTCGGGATCGCGGTCGCGGTGCACGGCTCGACCCACAAGCGCCGCCACCTGGCGCGCCTCGAATCGGTCTCGACCGACGAGCTGCACCGCTCGGTCACGATGGGCGGCGCGCAGATCAAGGTCGAGTCGCAGCAGTTCAAAGGCGGCGACATCTCGGCGGTGATGGCCGGCGTCGAGGTCGACCTGCGCCAGGCGAAGCTCGCCCTTGGCGAGGTCAAGCTCGACCTCGACTGCGTGATGAGCGGCATCGAGCTGCGGGTCCCCGCCGATTGGCACGTGGTGACCGAGATCACGCCGGTGTTGGGCGGCATCGAGGACCGCACCCCGCCGCTCGCGGAGACCGAGGGCGACGGCAAGCGCCTGGTCCTCACCGGCAGCGTGGTCTTGGGCGGCGTCGCGATCAAGCACTGAGCCGCGCGTGCACCCGAGCGCTGGCTCAACAGGTCCTAGCCCGAGCGCTAGACCGTTTTCGCCTTCATCTGATGCCCGCGCCGCCGATGCGGCGTCGCTCCCCACCCCCACCCCCTGAATCCCCCGCCCCCGAGTGTATCACGTCCCCCTGAAGACGGTCTATTGCCTCTCGACCACCAGCCGGTAGAGGTGGTCGACGACGGTGCCGGTGGCCTCGAAGACCTCGGCGTCGCAGAGCTTGTCGGCGATGCGCTTGTCCATCTTGTCCGCCCCGCCCCGCTTGCCGGACTTGGCCTTGCCGCCGCACCGGCTCTTGATCTTCGCGGTGATCTTCAGCAGCTCCTGATACACCGGCAGCACGCCCTTCTGCTTCAACAGGGTCGGATCGGCGTCGATCGCGGCCTCGATCGCGTCGCGCTTGCGCACGAACTCCTGATACGCCGTCGGCGGTGTCCGCGGCGTGCTCCCGGTGCCGGTCGCCGCCGGCGACGATCCGCCGGCCGACGGCACGGCGGTGGTCGAGCCCAGCGTGCCGCTCGGGCTCGGCGCCGGCGTCGCGCCGGGCGCTGCGCCAACGCTGCCGCCGGCAGGCGACGAGGCGGCCCCGCCGCCGGGGGTACCGGTCGCCGCGGTCGCTGCCGCCGCCTGCTCCGCTTTGCGCGCCAGCTCCGCGATCTCGCCCGCCGCGCCCTTGTCGGCCTCTCGGGCCTGCTCGTCCAACGCCCGGGCCGCCGCCGCCGCATCGGCGAGCGCCACGGTCGAGGTGCCGCCGTGGCCCCGCATGGTCGCGATGTCGGCGCGCACGATCGCCACCGCGGCGAGGATCGGCGGGACGCACGCCAGCGCCCCGAGAACCAGGAGCACGAGGGGAAACCACTTCATGACCTCGAAGTGCCGGAACCAGCTGTATTGGACGTAGAAGACGATCAGCAACCCCACCGCCGAGACGATCGGCGCCAGGATGCCGACGAAGGGCACCGGGATGGCGCTGAGCGCGACGCCGGCGGCGCCGGCGATCCCCATGATGCCGACCGCGGCGAACACCATCACCGCCATGTTGGTGCGCGACACCTGATCGGACTGGCCCTTGAGCAGCGCCACCCACCAGGTGAGCAGCGGGTGCCACAAGACCCCGACGAGCAGCGCCGCGACCACGGCCACCCCGAGGTTGATGAGCAGCGCCACGACCAGAGCGCTCGCCATACCGCCGCGGATCGCGGCCGAGACGATCGCGGCCAACGCCGGCAACACCAGCGCCACGAGATAGGGTGGCAGCGCGTAGCCGATGAGCTCGCCGGCGGCGAACGCCCCGAAGCGCGGCGCGCCGATCCCGCCCTGCACCGCCGCGATCGGGTTCGCGAGCAGACCGGGGATGGCGGTGAGGTAGTAGGCGGCGGCCCGCGGCAGCGCGGTCGACAGCCCCTCGAGCCAGCTCCCCGAGGTCCCGGTGAGCCCCGCCAACGCCGTCGCCGCCTCGTCGACCCCCGACGCCGACGGCTCCGGGATCAACATGCCGTCACCGGTGGGGACCGAATAGCGCGCCGGCGGCTGCGACTTCACCGCGGGATCCCGCGGCGCCGAGCCGCTCCCGGACACCTCACGCGGCGCCGAACCCCGACCGGAGGTTTCGCGCGGCGAGCTCTTCGGCCCCGAGGCCTCGCGTCCGAGACCCACCGGGCCCGACAGCTCGCGCGCCGCGCCGGCCGGGCCCGAGATCTCCCGGACGTTCGTCGGTCCGGAGATCTCCTTCGGCCCGCTGCCGCGGTTGGCGTCGCGCAGCGCCGACGCCGGCGATCTCAACGTCGGACCGGCAAACTCCGGGGCCGACCGTCCGGACCCGGAACGATCGATCGGTCGGGTCCGGGTGTCGGAGAGCACCTCGCCGCCGGCCACCAGCGCCGCGTCCTCGAGCATCGCGGTGGCGCCGGTCTTCTCCTCGCCCAAGAGCCGCGTCACCTCGTAGGCGTAGCGGCACAGGGTGAACTTCGCTCCCACCGCGAGCGGCGTCGGCGCGTTGATCCGGGTGCCGTTGACGAAGGTGCCGTTGGACGAGCGCAGATCTTCGATGAACCACTTGCCGTCTTTGATGAAGATGCGGCAGTGCTTGCCGGAGACGGTGCGCTCCGGGACCGGCACGTCGCCGCCGCCGCCCTGGCGTCCGAGGACCGCGCCCTTCTCGCTGATCAGGTGCGAGGCTTGCGACTGGACGTCCCGGATCTCCAACTCCATGGATCCCTCACCGAGCACCGCAGCATGGCGTTCCCTCAAGGCAATAGCACGCGATTGGTTCCCGGTCCAAGGCGAGCACCGACGGAGGCCTGCGGGCCGGCGTCACCGCCCGCCCGCGGTCGCTACGGCAGACAGTAGCCGCCGGAGCAGACGTTCGCGCCTTCGCACTCGTAGGTGTAGATGCAGGCGTCGCCCTGCAGCACGACACCCGTGGCGCTGTCGGCGGCGCAGACCTTCACGGTACCGGCCGGCAACGGGTCGAGCAGGTCGTCGCTGACGTCGACGCAGGTCTCGTTGGCGCCGCAGGTCGTCGTGCACCGGGTGCGACACTCGCCGAAGAAGTCGCCCGCGAACGGGATCACGCAGCTCGCCGGATCGCACTGGAAGCTGTAGTGACACTCGGCCCCGAGGGCGAGGGTGCCGATCTCGCTCGTGGCGATGCAGGCGAGCGAGTCGGCGGAGTAGTGCGGATGGTCGCTGATGTCCCGGCAGGTCATCGGCACCGCCCCGGTGCCGCAGTCGACGAGGCTGCACAGATCGGTGCAGTAGCCCGGCGGCTGATCCTGCTTGCTGAAGCACACCATGTCGTCGGCGCAAGAGTAGGACCCGGAGCAGGTCGTGCCCAGGCCGCCCAAGACGAACGACTCGAGCGTCAGGGTAAAGGGCCCGTCGTAGGTGCCGAGCTCGTTCTGGATCGGATCCAACGCCGAGTCCACCACCAGGTAGACGCTCTCGCCGCTCGCGACCGCGAACGGCACCCGTGGATAGAGGTGCGCGAGATCGGCGTCGTCCCGATCGGCGCATGCGGCGTCGAAGCCGCCGCAGCCGGTGGCCCGCACCAACAGCAAGCTGAAGTAGGTGTAGTCGTGCCCCGGCTTCAACGTCGCCATGTAGCTGCCGGCCGGAAGGCTCAGGCGATAGACCAGGTCCGCCGCTTGGTAGGACCAGGTCGCGTCGGCGCAACCCGAGAAGTGGTGGTCGTTCGCCATCCCGGAGGTGTCGCCGGTCAGCACCAGCGGCGACCCGGTCCACGCCGGCGCGAACGCGGTGCTGCACGCCTCGCCGGTCTGCGGTCCGCCGACGTCGCCGCCGCCGTCGCCGTCGCCGTCGCCGGCAGCAAGACCCGAGCCGGCGTCATCGGCCTTGGAGCACCCCACCACCGCCAGAGCAAGGATCGCGAGCCAGAGACAGGAGCGCGAGCGGATCATCTGCCGAACCTCCATCAGAGCGAGGCCGGCTCATAACAGGCGGCTCCCGACCTGACAACGGCCGCGCGCCAATCAAGCGATCGAGTTCTCGAGGTGGACCGATGTCGCCCGCCCCACTCGGGGGCGGGCCGAGTGCGGCGCCGAAGGCGACGCGCCGGGGGGGGGGGGGGGAGCGCGGGCGCGG
>JACRCV010000003.1 GCA_016218825.1 Deltaproteobacteria bacterium | reverse complement strand
CGCCCCAGTGGTCATGTCGTTCATGACCCGTCTACAGATCACCCAAAGATCTCGACCGCAACACCAAAATGTGCGGGATCACTCAAATGGTCGAACTCACTGGCATTTCTCACAATCACAAAGCTGACGCAGTAGTGCTAAGGCCTCGTCCAAGGAAGGCGGCGAGCTCAGGCGGCCACTCGTCGGACCGCTCGTCATTGAGGCCCAATCGCGCCAGCAGTGCTTCGACCTGTGTCTGATCCCGCAGGCTGGCGATCGGCGCCTCGCGCAGCAGGGAAATGCGACCCAGGTCAATCGGCGCCGGGTTGAGGCGACCGAGGCCGGACCAGCCCCTGAGCTGGGCCACGACGCTCGCTTCTCGTCGAATCATGTCTCGTTCCCCCGCGGCCGGCAAGGCGGCTATAGCACGACTGCCTACTACGCGTCACTTGCCAGCCGCGACGTCTGCTGGGATGAGGTCCTGGTGCCAGCGGGGTTTCGCCTCGTACAGGATTTCTTGAGTGACGCTGCAGCGCGGCTGCCCGGCAAGACCGCCCTGGTTTGCGGCTCCGAGCGGCTGAGCTACGCCGAGCTCGAGCAGCGCGCCGCAGCGCTGGCGTCGGCGCTCACCAAGTGCGGTGTCGCGCGAGCCGACCGTGTGTTGGTGCTCGCGGAGAACGGTGTTGCGGCCGCGACGGCCATCTGGGCGGTGCTGAAGGCCAACGCGGTGTTCGCGGTGATCCACCCGACGACGCGTGCCGATCGGCTTGCCTGGTATCTCGAACACACGCGGGCGACGGCGCTGATCACCGAGGGAAACCTCGAACACCGAATCCGGTCCGTCATCCTGCAGTCACGACACCTGAAGACCGTTGTCGTCGATGGGCAGATCGACGATCGCGCCGCGATCCCGAACCTGGTGGACTTCGCCGAGGCCATTGGTGTTCCAACCGAAGAACCGCCGCGCCGCGGCATCGACATCGACCTGGCGTCGATCATCTACACCTCCGGCAGCACCGGAGAACCCAAAGGAGTGATGCTCACTCACCGGAACATGCTCGCGGCGGCGGACTCGATCAGCAGCTACCTCGGCAGCGCCGAGGACGATGTCATCCTCGGCGCCTTGCCCCTGTCCTTCGACTACGGTCTGTACCAGTTGTTCCTCGCGGCTCGTTCCGGCGCGCGGCTGGTGCTCGAACGCTCGTTCGCGCTCCCGGCCCCGGTTCTTCGTCGAATGGTGACCGAAGGGATCACGGCGTTCCCCGGGGTGCCCACGTTCTTCGCGTTGCTTGCCGTGGTCCCGCCGGGCGCCTACGACCTGTCCCGGGTTCGGTACGTCACCAGCACCGGCGCAGCGCTATCGCTCAGGCACATTGAGACGGTCCAGAGGCTATTCCCCAATGCCCGCCTGTTCTCGATGTACGGCCTCACAGAGTGCAAACGCTGCACGTATCTCCCGCCGGAAGATCTCGCACGCAAGCCGCGCAGCGTGGGCATCGCGATTCCCAACACCGAGCTCTGGGTCGTCGGCGCGGACGGCCGACGCCTCGGCGCGAACGAGGTCGGGGAGTTGGTCGTCCGCGGTGCCACGGTGATGCGCGGCTATTGGGCAGACCCCGAAGCCACCGCCGCGCGGCTCAAGCCCGGGCCGTTGCCCAACGAGCAGGTGCTGTACACTGGTGATCTGTGCCAGCTGGACGAAGCGGGGTACCTCACCTTCGTCGGTCGGAGGGACGACGTGTTCAAGTCCCGGGGCGAAAAGGTTGCGCCGAGTGAGATCGAGGCCGTGCTCGCGCACATCGACGGCGTGCGCGAAGCGGCCGTCGTCGGCTTCCCCGACGAGGTTCTCGGGATGGCCGTGAAGGCCTTCGTGGTGCTCGAGCCACGGAGCACCGTTACCGCGAGTATTCTGCTGACCGAATGTCGTCGGCGACTCGCATCGCACATGGTGCCGCGGTGCGTCGAGCTCGTTGCCCAGCTTCCACGCACCTCGACCGGCAAGGTCGACCGGCACGCGCTTCAATCGTGGTCTCCCGCATCTCCCGTCGCCGGGTGAAGCGGGCGGCCTATCGAGGCTCAGCCCGCCCGAACCAGAACGCCATCGGCTCTCGAGGCTGCCCCCAAGCGCACTTCCCATTGCACTGTCTGGCGCCCGTCGGCCTGCTCTTGCTATAGGGGCCGGGATGAAAGCACTCAACTGGGTCGTCTGGGGCGTGGTCGGCGTGGTCGGCGCCGGCGCGTTCGGGGTGGTGGCGCTGTCGCAGGGCGAGCCGATCTCGGCCGCCTACCTGCTCATCGCCGCGGTGTGCACCTACCTCATCGCCTACCGTTTCTACTCCAAGTTCATCGCCCTCAAGGTGCTGACCTTGTCGGCGACCCGGCTGACGCCCGCGGTGCGGCTGAACGACGGCCGCGACTTCGTGCCGACCAACCGCTACGTGGTCTTCGGACACCACTTCGCGGCGATCGCCGGGCCCGGGCCGCTCGTCGGCCCCATCCTCGCGGCGCAGTTCGGCTATCTGCCGGGGACCTTGTGGATCCTGATCGGCGTGGCGCTCGGCGGCGCGGTGCAGGATCTGGTGATCCTCGCCGCCAGCCTGCGGCGCGACGGCCGGTCGCTCGCCAAGCTCGCCCGCGACTACCTCGGCCCCTACGGGGCGCTCGCCGGCACCCTCGGTATCCTGCTGATCATGGTCATCCTGATCGCGGTCTTGGGGCTCGTGGTCGTGAACGCCCTGGCCGAGAGCCCCTGGGGGCTCGCCACCGTCGGCGCCACCATCCCGATCGCGCTGCTCATGGGCCTCATCATGCGCGGCAACCACGGCAAGGCGGTGGTCATCGCCACCAGCGTCGGGGTGCTGCTGCTCGTCGTCGCCCTGTGGGGCGGGCACCTGGTCGCCGCGGATCCGGTGCTCGGACCGGCGTTCACCCTCGGCAAGAAAGAGCTCGCGTTCATCATCATCGCCTACGGCTTCGCGGCGTCGGTGTTGCCGGTGTGGCTGCTGCTCGCACCGCGCGACTACCTGTCGACCTTCGTCAAGCTCGGCACCGTCTTCATGCTCGCGGCCGGGATCCTGGTGGTGCGCCCCGAGCTGCAGCTGCCGCCGTTCACCCAGTTCACGAGCGGCGGCGGCCCGATCTTCGGCGGCGCCGTCTTCCCGTTCTGCTTCATCACCATCGCCTGCGGCGCGATCTCCGGGTTTCACGCTCTCGTCGCCTCCGGCACCACGCCGAAGCTGCTCGCGGTCGAGACCGACGCCCGCGTCGTCGGCTACGGCAGCATGCTCCTCGAGAGCTTCGTCGCGATCATGGCGATGATCGCCGCGGCGTCGCTGCCGCCCGGCGAGTTCTTCGCGATCAACTCCACGAGGTCTTTGGAGTGGATCAACGCCCAGGGCTTCCCGGTCACCCTCGAGGCCATGCAGACCCTGGCGGCGCGGGTGGGGGAGGCGAGCGTGATGGCGCGCACCGGCGGCGCCCCGTGCCTCGCGGTCGGCATGGCCGAGATCTTCCGCCGCTTCATCGGCGGCGAGATGTTCACCGCCGTCTGGTACCACTTCGCGATCATGTTCGAGGCGTTGTTCATCTTGACGACCCTCGACGCCGGCACCCGCGTCGGCCGTTACATCCTCCAGGACGCGCTCGCCCGGGCGTTCCCCCGCCTCCAGACCTCGGGCTACGGCGCCAACCTCGTGACCAGCAGCCTGTTCGTCGGCGCCTGGGGCTACTTCCTGTGGGGCGGCGTCATCGACCCCCACGGCGGGGTGCGCGCCCTCTGGCCCCTGTTCGGCATCTCCAACCAACTGCTCGCGGCGACCGCGCTCGTGATCGCGACGACGATCTTCGTTCGCACCGGCCGGGCGCGCTACGTCTGGATTACGTTGATTCCCTTGACGTTTCTTCTCGCGGTCACCATGGTAGCCGGGTTGTTGAAGCTGTTCTCAGAGGATCCCGCGGTCGGCTTCCTGGCCCAGGCGGCGTTGCCGGCGACCACGCCGATCGAGGCGTTCAACGCCCGCTTGGACGCGGTGGTGGCGGCGGTGTTCTTGATTCTGGTGGCCACGGTGGTGGCCTCGGCGGCGCGCCAGTGGTGGCGGGTGTACAACGGCGACGTGCCGATCGAGCCCGACGAGGCGCACGGCGGCGGAGCGAGCGGCCACGTGTTGGGCGAGGTGCCGGCCATCAACGGTCGGCACCGCTGTTGCTGAGCGGGGAGGGTTCGATGCAGTCGCTTCGGGGTCAGGTCGCGGTGGTCACCGGCGCCAGCCGTGGCATCGGCAAGGGCGTGGCGTTGGGGCTCGGCGAGGCCGGGGCCACGGTGTACGTCACCGGGCGCACCGTCGAGCCGAACAGCGGCCCGGACGGCCTGCCGGGCTCGATCACCGAGACCGCGGCGGCGGTGACCGCCCTCGGCGGCCGCGGCGTGCCGTTCTACTGCGACCACCGCAACGACCAGGAGACCGAGGTGGTCTTCAGCCGCATCCTCGGGGAGTGCAGCAAGATCGACGTCCTGGTGAACGCGGTCTGGGGCGGCTACGAGCGGATGGTCGAGGGCGGCGCCTACACCTGGAACCGGCCGTTCTGGCACCAGCCCTACTGGCGCTGGGACTCGATGTTCGCCGCCGGGGTCCGGGCGCACTACGTGTCGTCGGCGATCGCGGCGCGCTTCATGGTGGCGCGCAAGACCGGCCTGATCGTCAACATCTCGTACTGGGCCGGGCAGAAGTACATGGGCAACACCGCCTATGGCGTCGCGATGGCGGCCACCGACCGCCTGACCGCGTACACCGCGCACGAGCTGCGCGACTTCAACGTCGCGGTGGTCGCGCTCTACCCCGGGCTCGCGCGCACCGAGGCGATGCTGCGCTTCGCCGACAAGGTCGACCTGTCGAGCTCCGAGTCGCCGCAGTTCTCCGGGCGCGCGGTGGTCGGGATGGCGACCGATCCGAAGATCCTCGACAAGACCGGGCGCGCCTTCGCCGTCGCCGACCTCGCGCGCGAGTACGGCTTCGCCGACGTCGACGGCAAGCAGCCGCGGCCGGTGCAGGTGGCGGACGCCTGGGTCATCGATCCGTTGGCGACCGGTCGCTAGAACTCTCGGCACTTCTTTTGATTCCCGCGCCGCGGTTGCCGCGGCGCTCCCCACCCCCACCCCCCGTCCCCCGCCCCCGGGGTGGGGCGGGGGCGACGCAGAGCCGGCGCTCCATCCTCAGAGTGGTCCGTGGACGAAGTGCCCGGGAGCGCGGCCGCTGCGGCCGCGCGGGAATCAAATGCAGGCGCGGTGGACGACGGCGGCGTTTCTAGGTAGGTAGTGGGTGCGGCGTGACCGTTTTTGGTCGGCCTTTCGAGAGCAGCCTCCGATGAGCGACGAAGAGAGCCTCCAGTTCGATTATCACCTCGCCTTCGACGACGGCGCGCTGGTCGCCATCAAGGTCCGCCTCGACGGCAAGACCCTGGCCCGCCTGGACCCGATGCCCGGCGACGCGCCGGAGTGGACCAAGCTCGACGCGGTCGGCTGCCCGGTCTGTCCGCTGACGCCGAAGACGCACCCCCGGTGTCCGGTGGCGCTGTGCACCGCGGAGCTCGTGAGTCGGTTCTCGGAGCGCTACTCCTACGATCTGGTGCGCCTGCAGGTGGTGACCGCCGAGCGCACCTACGTGGCGGCGACGACGCTGCAGGCGGCCTTGGGCTCGCTGACCGGGATCTACATGGTCACCGCCGGCTGTCCGGTGATGGACAAGCTGCGGCCGATGGTGCGCTTTCACCTGCCGCTCGCCACCGAGCACGAGACCGTGTTCCGCGCCGCTGCGATGTACCTGGTGGCGCAGTTCATGCGCTCCCAGGACGGCGACACCCCGGACTGGACCCTCGACGGGCTCGACCGCATCTATCGGGACGTGCACCAGGTGAACCGGACCATCGCGAAAAGGGTGCGGGCCGCCGCCGCAAAGGACGCGACCGCCAACGCCCTGGTCCGCCTCGACTTGTTCACCCACGGCGTGTCGCGCTCGACCCACGACCGGCTCGCGGACCTGCGCTACCTGTTCGTGCCGACTTACGTGCGCGAGCGCCCCGACGACGACTTGGATCCGGTGTTCGACCCCAAGATCTGAGGCCGCGTCAGCCGGGGTACTTCCCGGTGATGAAGTTCACCAGCTGCTCGATCTCGTAGTCGCGCTCCCGGGTCACGAAGCGCATCAAGTCGCCGCTCGACACCATGCCGGCGACCTTGCCCTGGTCGACCACCGGCAGGTGGCGGCAGCGCTTCGCGGTCACCACGGCCATCGCCTGGTCGACCGAGGCGGTGTGCTTCAAGACGACGATCTCGCGGGTCATGATCTCGCTGACCAGGACCGTCTCCGAATCGCGGCCCTTCGCCACCACCCGGCGGACGATGTCGCGCTCCGAGAGGATGCCCACCGGGCGCTCGCCGTCTTTGACCAGCAGGGCGCCGATCCCGGACCGGTCGAGGAGCTCGGCCGCCCTGCGGATGGTCGCGCCGGGGTCGATGCTGATCACCTCCCGGCCCTTCTCTTTGAGGATCGCGGCGAGCTGGGCGTTCATGGTTCTCCTCCCGCAACCAACGGACGCGCTCGCTGACCTGCAGCGCATTGCCGCGGTGACCAAAATAGATTGGGCACCGGGCGGCCGTTGTCAAACCCGGGAAGGCGGCAGCGGGCGAGCCGGGCCTCGTTGATATGTGTCATCCGTCCAGGTATGATGACACCCATGAGCATGAGCAAGACGCAGGTCTATCTGCCCAAGGACGAGCTGGCCGCGTTGCATCGTCTGGCTCGCAAGAAGAAGCGCCGGATGGCCGACATGGTCCGCGAGGCCGTCCGCACCGTGTGGTTGAACCCGCCGCCCGCCGGCCCTGTGGCCCTGGCGGACGGGGAGCTGAGTGCGACTTCGGCGGAGCACGACGCCGCGTTTGACGAGCCGTGATCGCTGCCGCCACCCCGGTGTTCGTGGACACCGGGGCGTGGATCGCCCTCGCTGAGCAGCGCGACCCTCTGCACCCGCGGGCGCGCGCCCAATGGGAGGCGCTCGCTCGAGGCGGAGCACGGCTGCGGACGTCGGTGCCCGTCGTCATCGAGACCTTCACCTTCTTGGAGCGCAAGGGCTCGCCGGCGCTGGCGCGGCGCTGGCAGCAGAGCCTCGCGGCGATTCGCTGGTTCGAGATCCTCGATTGCCAGGCGAGCGACCTGTCGGCGGCGTTTCGCCTCCTCGACGGCTCGTCTCTCCACGGCTTGAGCCTGGTCGACGCCACCAGCTTCGTGTTGATGCGCAAGCATCGGATCCGAGTCGGCTTCGCGTTCGACACCCATTTCACCGCTGCCGGTTTCCGCGTCGTGGGTTAGGCCACCGAAGCTCGCCTCAAGCGCCACAATCTCCCCTCGACCAGCATCTAAAGCGGGTGTACAGACAGCCGATCACGACCACCTGGATCGTGCAACCTGTCGTGCCTAAGAGGAGGGACTTCACCATGCTTCGACTCCAATCCGCTCTCGCCGTCCTGTTGTTGCTCAGCGCCTGCAAGACCGAGCCTGCCGCCACCGAGCCGGCAGCGCCCGCCGCCAAGGAGGCTCAACCGGCGGCCGCGCCCGCGGCAGCGGCGCCGGTGGCGATGCCGGTGCCGGCCCCGATCAACGTCCGTGACGCCGGACTCGCGACCCCGGAGTCGGTCCTTTATGACGAGACCGCCGACGTCTACCTGGTCAGCAATATCAATGGTGCGCCGGACGCCGTGGACAACAACGGCTTCATCTCCAAGGTGTCGCCCGAGGGCAAGGTCCTCGAGCTCAAGTGGATCGCGGGCGGTGAGAAGGGCGTGAAGCTGGACGCCCCCAAGGGCACCGCGATCGTCGGCGACGTCCTCTGGGTCGCGGATATCAAGACCCTGCGGATGTTCGACGCCAAGACCGGCGCGCCGAAGGGCGAGGTCAAGATCCCCAAGGCGACGTTCCTGAACGACGTGGTCGCCGGCAAGGACGGCGCGGTCTACGTCAGCGACACCGGCGTCAAGACCGGCAAGGACGGCTTCGTGCCGACCGGCAGCGACGCGGTCTACGTCGTGAAGCCGGGCAAGAAGCTGAAGGCGGAGGCGCTGATCGCCAAGAAGGACCTCGGCGGGCCGAACGGCCTGGCGTTCGTCGGCGACGCGCTCGTCGTCAACACGCTCACCAGCGGCGAGGTGTTCGCGCTCGACCAGGCGGGCAAGCGCACCGACATGCCGAAACCGCCGACCGGCGGCCTCGACGGCATCGTGCCCCTCGCCGCGGGCGGCTTCCTGGTGTCGAGCTGGGGCGGCCAGAAGATCTACAAGAGCAAGACGGACGGCTACGACGTGGTCGCGAGCGACCTGGAGGCGCCGGCCGACATCGGCTTCGACGCCAAGCACAGGCGGATCCTGGTGCCGCTGTTCACCAAGAACGAGCTCGTCCTGCTGCCGTTCGGCGAGCCGGGGCAAAGCGACAAGGTGTCGTCGGTGAAGTAGCGCCTGCCGGCGCGCGCAAGATCAGTACGAGATCTGGGTGGCCAACAACAGCTGGTTCTTGGCCTCGAGCACCGCGCGGTCGTCGTACTCGTAGCGGCCGTATGTCAGCGCGACCTTGGCCTCGTGCTTGCGAACGAAGTAGCTGAGCCCGACCTCGCCGTGGAAGAGCTCGTCGCGGTCGGCGCTCTTCTTCGGCGCCAGGTCCTTGCGGATGTCGGGATCGAGGTAGCCGACCCGGAGGCAGGTCTGCAGGGCGTCGAAGAACGTCCACCCCAGGGCGAGATAGGCGCCCTGGCCGTGAACCGGGGGCCCGGCCTTGCCGACCTCGCGGCCGCGGATGTACTCGCCTTGCGCCAGGAACGAGCCTGACTCGTAGCGGACGTCGGCCTCGTAGCGGTCCTTGACGTAGGTCCGGCGCTCGCCGACCGAGGCATAGGCGACCCCGGCGAGCACCAGGCCGTCGATTGGATAGGCCTCGACGCGCAGCGCCAGATCTTTGTCGTTGTTGTTGTCGAGGGCGTTCAACCCCGCGCCGTTGAACACCGCGGCCGTGTAACCGAGGTATTTGAAGCGCTTGGCGACTCGGAGACCGAGGTCGCGCTTGTCGCCGAACTCCGTCGCCGCCGGGGCGCGCTCGGGGAACAGGAGCTTCGCCGACGCGTTGTAGCCCTCCCAACTGACCGGGATCTTGAACTGCCCCAACGACACGTCGGCAAACGCCGTGGTCAACGTGATCACGAAGTCCTGCAACACCGACATCGAGCCCACCGGGAGCTTGGCGGTGACCGTCTCCGGCTTCGTGCCGTCGGCGGGCGCCGGATCTTGGTTCTCAACCGTGACCGTGGTGTCTTTCGGCTCCAACACCTTGGCGACGTCGATCATCAGGGCGTAGCTGATGAGGCCGCTGATGATCTCGCCCTTGGCGTGGATCTCGGCGCGCCGCAGCCTGAAGGTCGACGTGGTCGCGGCGGTGCGCTCCGCCAACAACCAGCCCTGGAGGAGCAAGCCGGGTTGGAACACTCCGCCGCTGCCGACGCTCAAGCGCGCCGGCGGGGCCGCGGCGCCGTCCGCAGGCGTCGTCGGCGCGGCCGGCACGGGAAGAGCGGCAACAGGCATGGGCGCGGCGATCGGCGCTTGGTCCGCGGCAACGTCGGCGGGCGGGGCGGTGTCGGTCGCCGCGACCGGCGTGGCCGGCGGCGTCGGCGCCTCGGCCGCCGGGCTCGGCTCTTGGGCGTGAAGCGGTGCGACGACGAGGCTGGCGCTCAACATCAATGCGGCGGTGGTCGGAAGACGCCAGGGCGATCGAGCTCTCGGGCTCTGCCGATGTTGCCCGCCCCACCCGGGGGCGGGCCGAGAGCGGCGCCGAAGGCGACGCTCCGGGGTGGGGGTGGGGAGGACGGGCGCGAAGCGCCCGCCGGGAATCAAGAACGCGAGAAGTCGATTGCCCTGTGGAAGACGCTGCATGCGATTGACACCTCCGTCGGTGGTGACATCGCCACCGGGCCCGGGCGGCGAGAATCGATCACCTCGGGGTGGCAGTCCAGAAGAGTCTCGCGCCGGCCGCAGGCGACGCGGCTACCTCCCTGCGGCCGTGCCGCGCCCGCATCTCAGGAGCGCGGCCGGCTGCCGTACCGGTCCTCGAGCCGGCGGTAGCGGCCGATGACCTTGGCCGCGTAGAAGTCGACGATCGCCGGCGGTAGCTCGCCGTTGTTTCGCAACAAGCTCCAGGTCGCCGTCGGGCCGCGGTTGTAGGCGGTCAGCGCCCAGTCGAGGCGTCCGAACTGGCGCAGCAGGTGATCGAGGTAGCGCGCTCCGAGTCTGACGTTCAGCACCGGGTCGAAGCTCGCGTGCTCGGTCCAATCCAGATCCGACTGCGCGGCCGTCCACTTTGCCGTCGGCGGCATCAGCTGCATCAACCCCTCGGCGCCGCGCGGCGACACCGCGAGGTGATCGTAGAAGCTCTCCACGTGGATGACCGCCAAGAGCAGCAAGGGATCCCGGTCGAGGTGCCACGCCTCGTCGCACAAGGCGCGCGCCACCTGCAGCGCGTCACCCTCCGAGAGCGAGCGGCTGGTCTCGAGGAGCTCCCAGGCGACGGCGTCCTCTCGGGTCAGCACCACCGTCGGCCGCGGCAGGGTCACCACCAGGCCGGCGATGAACTCCGCTGGATCGCGCAGGGTCGTGAACCCGCGCGCCAGAGCCGGGCCGGCCCGCCCGATCGTCTCGTCAGCGACGGCCTTGGGGGTCACGACCGAGACGACAGCGACGAGCGCCGCCGCCAGCGCGACGTTCCGATTCGGGCGCCACATGCCGGATCATCCGGGGAGCGCCACCGCGGCCGCCATGGCGCTCGATGCGCGCCTGCGGGGCGGTGAGGCGTCGGCCGGCATCAGCTCGCGAGCTTTCATGGTGTCCCCCTCTTCTTTGTCCAGCCCATGGGGTCGATGAACAGAGAGTACGTTAGGCACGCGTCCTCGCCGGCGCCAGGGAAAGTGCCCAGGGAAAGGTGCCGGCCACTTCCAGACCGGCCACTTCCAGACCGTCGCCCTGGGGTCTAGAGCCCGGAGCTGCGAGGTGGACGGCGGTGCGGTCGTCGAGCGGCGGTTCCAGCGTCTGTCGAACCTCGAGCGGTGTCGGCTATTGAGGGCAGCTCGCCGCCGAGCCCTCGTTGACCGTGATCGCCTGCTGCAGCGTGCCCTTGTAGACCGCGCCCCACAGGTAGGTGCGCTTGGCGGCGCCGTCCCAGCACTCGACGTACACCGCGTATTGATCCGGCTGCAGGTCGCCCCCCCGACCCACCGCGTCGGCGCGCCCGGCGACCCCTTCCTGCCACGCGGCGTCGATGGTGAAGGTCTGCGGCGGCGTGCCGGGCTTGTTCGGATCGAGGTAGTTCTCCACCGTGAACATGAAGTCGACGTGGGCGTCCGCGTCGCGGCCGTAGTCGTAGCCAAGGGCGCCGGGCAGCGTCCCGAGCGTCGCCGGCTTGCTGACGTCGACGTGGATCTGCTTGCTCTCGCCGCCCTGCGAGAAGTCATAGACCAGCGTCAGCACACCCCGGTCCTCCGGCTTGCCGATGCCGGCGGCCCACGCCGCCTCGAAGTTCAACGTGATCGAGCCGCTCCCGGAGCGGGCGCCGCCCTGTTCGCCCTGCGGGTCGTAGTGGCCCGACAAGAAGGTGTGGAAGCCGTTTTCATCCGGCGTCAGGCAGGTCGGCGCGTCGCCTTTCACCTCGGCGTCACGCGCCACCGCGAAGCAGAACACGAAGCGCGGCGCGCCGCCTTCGAGCGCGTCGCGGCGGATCTCGAGGCGGAAGGTGGTGCCCTTGCCGTCGACGTTACTCACCGGCCCCCAGATGCGGGCGTTGTCGGTGCGCCGAGTCGGCGGATGACCCTTCCCGAGGCTGTCGACCAGGTCGAGGATCGCGCCGACCCCGGCGTTGACGTCGGTCGCGATCTTGGCCGCCGTCTTGTAGAGCTCGGCGTCGTCGCCCACCGCGTCCGCCGACGTCAGCGCGGCGCGGGTCTGGGAACCGCCGGCCGCCACCTTCAGCTCCACCTCCGCCTTCTTCGGCACCGCGGCGATGAACAGCAGGTCTTCGTTGGAGAGGTTGCCGCAGGCGCACAGCGCCGGCAGCACCAGGCCGATGCGCAGGTGGTACAAGGGTTTCATCGCAGCACCGCCGTCATCACGAGCCCGCCGTCGATGTAGGCGAGGGACATCGGCTCGTCGACGTTGAAGAAGATGTAATGAATGCGGGTTCTTACGCCCAGTTGCAGCCAGCTCGTCAAACGCAGGTCCATCTCGGCGCCGAGCCCCGGGGTGATGGTCGAGAACGACTGCTTGGGCAGGTCGACGCCCTTGAACGCGCGCGACACCGAGATCAGGCCCATCCGACTGGAGAGCCCGACGTTCAGCCACTCGGTCAGCACGAAGCGGTAGACGAGCGCCGAGCCCAGCGTCACCTCGGAGACGTTGACGGTATAGCGCTGCTCGCCCAGATAGGGGTCGCTGACCACGAGCGGCCGATCGCTCGCGCCCCCCAAGCCCAGATCGAGGCGCACGCCGAGGTGCCGGCGCAGCGCGTTGTCGAGATCGAGCGTCAGCTCGAAGAGCCCGAGCGCCGGGAAGTAGGCGTCGCGGACCGGGGCGGACAAGAACGCCTGCGCGCCGGCCGACAGCGACAGCCGCACCCCGAGCCGGCCGTAGCGGATCTCCTCGGTGGTGACCACCGCGCCCTTGGCGTAGTCGTCGGCGAACGCGAGCTTCTCCATCTTGGTCGGGTCGACGGTGACCTCCTGCTTGGCACCGAGGGTCACTCTCTGCACCCGCAGCGAGTCGCGCTCGCGCTTCTTCACCACGTACTTGCCGGGGGCCAACGCCACCCGCACCGGCGCGTCGTCCTCCTTCTCCAATTCGGCCACCACCACTTTGCGGCCCAGGTCGAAGAGCACGAAGCGGCCGGCGAGCGCCTTCGGCAAGATGATCGCGGCGGTCGGCTGGCCCGGTCGCGTCACCACGACATCGCCGGCGCCGCGCAGGTCGAAGCGGTAGGTGGGGTGTTGGATGCCACCCTTGGTGCCGACGGTGTTCGAGACGGTGTTGGCGTACGCGAAGCTGTACGCCTCCGAGAGGGTCACCGCGCCGTCGTGGTCGTCGTCGCCGGCGCCGCGCAACGCCGAGGTCAGGAAGTGGGTGAAGTAGCTCCCCTGGATGTCGTCGGACTCCTGGGCGTCCTCGTTGTCGGACGACGCGGTGATCACCACCTGCCCCAGCTGCGCCGCGGTGTCCTCGATCGCGAGCGCCACCGGCTCGCCCTTCACCGCGCCCTTGAGACGGGTGATGGCGCCGGCGCGGCAGGAGTCGACGAGCGCCACCCGCAGCGAGGCTTTCGTGCCCTCGATCAGCCGCTTCAGCTCGCCGAGCCCCAGGCGGCTGCTGCCGAGGCGGAGCTCGCCGTCTTTCGTATGCCCTGAGTAGTAGAACAGAAACAGGCTCGGCGCCTCGGGGCTCCCGTTCTCGAGCTTCTTGGCGGCGGCGTCGAAGCGGCGCGCCACGGCGTCGGCGCTCTCGGCGTAGCTGACGAGGACGTCTTCTTTGGCGAAGTCGCCGAGCGAGGTCAGCACCTCGCGCATCCGCTCCAGATCGTTCGCGGTGTAGCGCAGCGGCACCAGGTCGTCGCCGCCCTTCGGGTGGGCGACGAGCAGCGCGACGCGGCGTTGCGCGCCCCGCGCCGGGGACGCGCCCGCGACGACGAGCGCCAGAAGCATCGATCCCAAGAGCCACCGCGTCATCAGACCCTCTCGCCGCAGGTACCGCGAGCCTACCGCTTTTCGATCCCGATCGTCGACCCTGCCACCCCCTCGGGGAGCACGAGCGCCGCGCCGGTCCCGGCCTGCCGCAGCCGTTCGAGCAGTCCCGAAAGCGGCAGCGCGCTCTTCGAAAACACCGCGACGAAGCGCTCCGGCCCCACGGTCCGGTCCAACGTCAGGCTGAAGGGGAGGGCGCCCTCCGGGCCGGCGGGCGGCGGCGCCAGGTTCTCTTCACCTTCCGGGAAGTAGACGCTCACGGTCTTCGCGGCGTCGACCCCGAAGACCGCCATGTGCGTGAAGTCGCCGGCGTCGTAGCTGAGCTGCAGCGTCGCACCGGCGTCGAGCACCTCGCCGTTCGTGCCGGGGCGCACCCCGTCCGGGGCGACGACGCTGAACGTCAGCGCGACCCCGTCGCCCTTCGAACGAATGCCGTCCGCAACCGGCGCTTCTGGGAGCGTGACCACCGCCACGAGCACCAGAGCGGCGGCCGCGCCCGTCGCCAGGGACGCTGCGAGCTGCCAGGTCCACGGACGGCGCGCGCGCGCGGCGTCGCGGCGCTCGTGCTCGATGCGAAACGCCGCGTACGGCACCTCGGCCTTGAAGGCCAGGACGTCCTGCACCAGGGCATCCCGGGCGGCGCGGCACTCGGCGCATGTCTCTAGATGGCTGAAAACATGTGTATTTGTCTGCGGTTCGAGCTCGCCGGCGACGAGGCGCTCGAGGGTGAAGCGGGACAGATGGGCTTGCTCTAGCATGGCGCTCTCCGTTCTCACCTCGATAGACACCGCGCCGGTCGGGGGGCGAAAGAAAATGTGATCGGCAGCACATCTGCGACTAGCGTGTCAGTCAACTCACAGCGCAACGCGTCCATGGCACGGTGCACTCGCGTGGGTCGGCACCCCTCGCCCCACCCTGACTCTTCTACACATCGTCCGTTTGTGATCTGTCTCCGTTGGCCGGCCGCGATGTGGCTGGCGGGAGCGCAGATGCGAAAACCGGGTACATCGTGGACGAAGCAGGTTACCGATGGGTTGAAACT
>JACRCV010000023.1 GCA_016218825.1 Deltaproteobacteria bacterium | reverse complement strand
GTAAGTGAAGGCGTCGCTGCCGTTGAAGTCGGCGCTCGGGGTGTAGCGGATCTGGTGGTCGGCCTGCACCACCGCGCTGCCGCTCGCCGGCGGGGTGGCGATGACGACCGCGCCCAAGCCGTCGCCGAGGCCGGTGTCGCCGGCGAGGACGTCGATCACCACCACGCCGTCCTCGTCGACGATCGCGTTCTCGTCGTCGGCGGCCGGGACGTCGTCTTGGGCCGCGACCGTCACCGTCACCAGCACGCCGCTCGAGTCGTCGCCGTTGCCGTCGGTGGCGTGGTAGCTGAAGCTGTCGGTGCCGTTGAAGTCCGCCGCCGGCGTGTAGCGCACCGTCTGCAGATCGGACTGGACCAGCGCGCTGCCGCGCCGGGGCGCGAGGTCGATGGTCACCGTGGCCGCCGATAGGCCTTCGTCCCCGAAGCCGGTGTCGTTCGCGAGCACGTCGACGTCGACGAAGGCGTCTTCGGTGGTGCTCGCGGCGTCGTTCGCCGCCAGCGGCACGTCGTTCACCTCGCTGACGGTGATGTTCACCGCGCCGACGTCGGTGTCGGGCGGGCTGTCGGCGTCGCTCACCGTGTAAGTGAAGGCGTCGCTGCCGTTGAAGTCGGCGCTCGGGGTGTAGCGGATCTGGTGGTCGGCCTGCACCACTGCGCTACCGCTCGCCGGCGGGGTGGCGATGACGACCGCGCCCAAGCCGTCGCCGAGGCCGGTGTCGCCGGCGAGGACGTCGATCACCACCACGCCGTCCTCGTCGACGGTCGCATTCTCGTCGTCGGCGGCCGGGACGTCGTCTTGCGGGGCCACGGTCACAGTCACGGTCGCGGTCGCGCTCAGCACGCCGTCGCTGATCGTGTACTCGAAGGTGTCCGCCCCGAAGAGCTCGGGCGGCGGCGTGTAGGTGATGGTGGCGCCGGCGCGCGTCACCGCTGCGCCCCGGGCGCTGGTCGCGGCCACGCCGGTCACCGCGGGGGTGTCCAGATCGACGTCGGTGTCGTTCGCCAAGAGCGTCGCCTCGGCGATCGCGAGCGGGGTGTCCTCGGCGCCCGCGACCGAGTCACCGGCCGCCACCGGCCCGTCGTTCACCGGGGTCAAGGTCACGGTCACGACCGCGGTCGAGGTCGCGCCGTCCGGATCCGACACCGTGTAGCTGAAGGTGTCCTGGCCGCTGCCGTTGGCCGGCGGGGTGTAGATCACGAGGCCGGCGCTCAACACCACCTGACCGCTCCCGGCGCTGGCCGCGTCGACCGCGGTGAGAGTCAACGGGTCGCCGTCGATGTCGGCGTCGTTGGCGACGAGCGCGGCCGCCGACAGCGTCACCACGGCGTCTTCGTCGGCGGCGACGGCGTCCGCCGCCCCGGCCGGGGAGTCGTTCAGCGGCGCGACGTAGACGTTGACGGTCGCGACATTCGCGCCGCCTTGGGCGTCGCCGAGGGTGTAGGAGAACGAATCGAGGCCGAAGAAGTCGCGCGCCGGGGTGTAGGTCACCGTGCCGTCCGGCGCCGCGGCGCTCAGCGCGACCGTGCCGCCTTCGGCGCTCGTCGCATCGACGTCGCTGACGATGAGCGTGTCGCCGTCGAGATCGAGGTCGTTGGCGACGAGGGCGGCGGCGTCGAGCGTCGTCGCGGTGTCTTCGCGCGCGGTCACCAGATCATCGGCCGGCAGCGGATCATCGTTGACCGGCGCGACCTCGACCGCGACCTCGCCCTCGACGCTGTCGGCGCCGTCGGCCGCGAGCGTATAGAAGAAGGTGTCGGTGCCGTGAAAATCGGCGGGCGGCGAGTAGGTCACCCGATCGTTTTCGAGGACGACCGTCCCGCCGGCCAAGCTCGCCGGCCCCACGGCCGCCAGCGCGACCGGCGCGGCGTCATTCGCCGTGTCATTCGCCAGGAGCGCGGCCACCGCGGTCTCGACCGGGAGGTCTTCCTGGGTCTGGACCAGATCGGGGCCGGCCGTGAGCTCCCGATCGTAGGTCACCGTACCGCTGCTGCACGACGCGATCACCCACACGGACAGGGACAGCGAGGCAAGGCTGCTTCGGAACATAGATCTCCCCTGGTAATGGAGGTCTGGTGGCGGGGCCAATCAGCGCAGTCTAGCAGGACTCGGCGAGGCGTGCCACGAACAGCGCCAGCCGGTGGTGTTGAGACGGCGCCCAGGCACGCTGCCGTCCACGAGCGCCGGTTCCTGGTCCCCGATCGGGCCGGCCATACTCCGAACGGGGGCGTCGGGTCGCGCCGCTTCTACCGGGCGGCGCTCAGGCCACCGGCGAGCGCGGTCGGCGCGCCGCGGACACCGCCCGCGCCAGCACCCGCGCCGGCTCTGCGAGCTTGATGCCGAGCGAGCGGGCGTTGGCCTGCAACTGCGTGCGCCCCTCGTGCCGCGCCTGCGGCCGCTCGCTGTGGGCGGCGCCGGTGCGCTGCAGCTCGATGAACGCGTGGAAGTTGCACATCTCCTGCGACCACGCGGCTGCCCCACAGCCGGTGATCTTGCACACTTGGCGCATCATTTTCCGCCTCCCGCGAACAGGTGCCTCGGCAGCACCCGGCTCATGAACTCGGCGTGACCGTCGAGGAAGCGACCAAACGCCCCCAGCTCGATGCCGGTCTCCTCCGCCACCCGCGCCGCCGCCGCCTCGAACGACACTCCGGGGTTCCGCTTCAGCGCCGCCGCCAACCGCAACATCGCCGCCCGGTGCCGCAATCGATCCCCCTCGACGTACTCTTTCACCACTCGACCCTCCATCATTCCATTACCCATACAATACGTTGCGCTACAATATGTTGAGATCCGGGTCAAGCGGGATGTGGGCCGAGGAGGGATCGAGCCTGCGGGAGTTGCTCGGGTTTGCAGAACACGCGGGAGAGGGCGACGGCGTCTTCGAAGCGGCGGTAGAGGGGTGTGTACTCCTCGATGCGGCGGACGCGGTTGAGCTCGGGCTCGAGGACGAGAAGCGGGAAGGTCTTGTCCCGCTTCTTGAAATACTTGGAGAGGATGCCGCGGCTGCGGACGCGGAAGAAGTCGACACCGGCGGCCTGGAGCTTCTCGTCCAAGGCGCGGTCTTCGGCGCCTTCGCCGAACGAGTGGGTCTCGAGAAGCAGGCGGTAGGCGCGGCGGCGGATGACGCGCTCGGCCCACGGGCTTTGCGACTGGCGCAGCGCGTGGAGGAGCTGCACGTCGTCGGTCTGCAGGTAGCGCTCGGAGTCGGGCGGCAAGCGGTAGTCGCTGCTGTCGTAGTACCTGCCGAGCAGGTGGTCGAAGCACTCGGAGGTGTGGTGGTAGTAGACCGCGAGGAACATGTGGAAGCGGGCGAGGAGGAAGTTCTCGAAGGCCCAGACGCCTTTGTGTTGCAGCGCCATCAGCAGCCGGCCCTCGAAGGTGACGGCGCGCAGGTTGCCGATGAGCCAGGCGTGATCGAACTGGCCGTAAGAGACGCCGCAGTAGTACGAGTCGCGCAGCAGGTAGTCCATGCGGTCGGCGTCGAGCTCGCTCGAGACCACCTGTGACAACAGCGGCAGGTAGTCGACGTCGCCGATGACGAAGGCCTTGGGATCTCCGGGCGGCGCTCTGCCCGCCACCAGCGCCGCGATCCTGCTGCCGCTGACACCGACGTCTCCGAGCTGCGCCTCGATCACCGGCGTCAGCTCCGAGTCGACGAGGAGCTTCACGGTGTAGTCCTCGTGCGTCGCCTGGCGCTCGGGCTTGTCCACCCACGCCGACAACCCGAGCTCGGCGACCTTCGGCATCACCCGTTCGGAGACGTGGCTCATCGGCGGGTGGCCGAGGTCGTGGAACAGCATCGCGAGGCGCAGCGTTTGCCGCAGGCGCTCGCGGTCGGCGGCCGCGAGCTCGACGTCGGCGAACAGGCGCTCGTGCATCCGCGTCGCCACGTGCATCGCCCCGAGCGAGTGGGCGTAGCGGCTGTGGGTGGCGCCGGGGAACGCCAGCTCCGAGAACCCGAGCTGCTTGATGTGGCGCAGGCGCTGGAAGGCGCGCGAGTCGACGAGCTTGATCTCGCGCTCGCTCACCTCGATGGTGCCGTGGATCGGATCGTGGATCGAGATCATCGCCCGCTACCTACGCGCCAACCCCAGCCAAGACAAGCCTCCGGAGACCCGCTTCGCCCGCGGTCCGGGCCGACCTCGGTGTCGGCGTCCAGCCGACCGCTTGACGCCGGCCTCCGCCGAAATCATACTTTCCACATGAAACGTACGACTCTTATGCTCGATGCACAACTACTGGAGCGCGCCACCAGGCTCGGGGGAGACAAGACCTACTCGCGAACGGTGCAGCGGGCGCTCGAGGACTATGTCCGCCGGATCGAGGCCCGGCAGATCCTGGCCTTGGCGGGCACGGGCTTGTGGGCGGGCGACCTCGCCCGGATGCGCGACGACAAACGGCTCGCGGCGCAAAGAAGACGTCGCGCTGGACGGCCACCGGCGTGATCCTCGTCGACACCTGCTACACCACGATCGCGACTACGACAGCCTCATGAAGGTGTCGGCGCTGCGGGCGCGAAAGGTCTCGGCCTGAGGTCCGCCGCCGTCGGGCCGCCGCACCGGGCGTGGGCCTCGGGCGCCTACTGCGCCGAGCTCAAGCCGGCGTTGACGCCGTGGCACTTCTTGAACTTCTTGCCCGAGCCGCACGGACAGGGATCGTTCGGCCGGACCTTGTCGCCCTCGCGCTTCACGGTCTGCGGCTTTTGGGCGCTGCCTTCCGGGCCCTTCGCCGGCCCCAAGCGCATCAGCTGCTTCTGGCGCTCGCGCTGCCGCTGCAGCCGTTCTTCATAGTCCTCTTCGGTCTGCTGGGTGATCACCACCCGCGCGACCTTCTGCAGCACGTCGGCGCCGATGGTCGCCATCATGCTGGCGAAGAGGTTGAAGCCCTCTTTCTTGTACTCCTGCTTCGGGTCCTTCTGCGCGTAACCTCTGAGGCTCACGCCCTCGCGCAGCTGGTCCATCTCCCGCAGGTGGTCCTTCCAGAGCGCGTCGATGGTCTGGAGGTAGATGACCCTCGCGACCCCGTAGAACGCCACCGCCGAGTACTGCGCTTCTTTGGCGAGGATCATCTTCTCGACCTCGTCGTACACCATGCGCTGCAGCGCCTCGCGCGTCACCTCGGTCAAGCCGGTGAGGGTGACGTTGACCGCGAACTCGTCGCGGACGATCTCGGTGAGGCCGTTCAGGTCCCAATTCTCGATGTGCTCCTTCTCCGGACAGGTGCGTCCTACGGCGTCGATGATCGCGTCCTCGGTGAGGTCGAGCATCATCTCCTTGGTGGTGGCTTGGTCGGCGCCGATCACCCGGCGGCGCAGCTTGTAGACCGCGCTGCGCTGGTCGTTCATGACGTCGTCGTAGTCGAGGAGGTGCTTGCGGATGTCGAAGTTGTGGCCCTCGACCCGCTTCTGGGCGTTCTCGACCGACTTGTTGACCCACGGGTGCTCGATGACCTCGCCCTCCTTCATGCCGAGGCGCTCCATCAGCCCCATGATCCGCTCGCCGCCGAAGATCCGCATCAGGTCGTCCTCGAGGGCCAAGAAGAAGCGCGAGCTGCCGGGGTCGCCCTGCCGGCCGGAGCGGCCGCGGAGCTGGTTGTCGATGCGCCGCGCCTCGTGGCGCTCGGAGCCGATGATGTGCAGGCCGCCGGCGGCGATCACGTCCTTCTTCTCGGCCGCGCTCGTCGCCTTGTGCTTCTCGAGCGCGGCGGTGTAGCTCTTTTGGCGCTCGTCGGGATCTTCGATCGCCGCGGTCTCGGCCTTGGCCATCGCCTCGGGGTTGCCGCCGAGCATGATGTCGGTGCCGCGACCGGCCATGTTGGTGGCGATCGTGACCCAGCCCTTGCGGCCGGCCTGCGACACGATCTCGGCCTCTTGGCGGTGGTACTTGGCGTTCAGGACGTTGTGCGGCACGCCGGTCTTCTTCAAGAGCTTCGAGAGCACCTCGCTCTTCTCGACGCTGGTGGTGCCGACCAGCACCGGCTGGCCCTTCTTGTGAGACTCGACGATCTCGTCGATGATGGCGCCGAACTTCTCGCGCTCGGTCTTGAAGATCACGTCGTGGTGATCGGCGCGGATCATCGGCATGTTGGTGGGGATGACGACGACGTCGAGGTTGTAGATCTTGGCGAACTCCTCGGCCTCGGTCTCCGCGGTCCCGGTCATGCCGGCGAGCTTCAGGTACATGCGGAAGTAGTTCTGGTAGGTGATGGTCGCGAGCGTCTGGTTCTCGTTCTCGACCTTGACCCCCTCCTTGGCCTCGACCGCCTGGTGCAGGCCGTCCGACCACCGCCGCCCTTCGAGGACGCGGCCGGTGAACTCGTCGATGATCTTCACCTTGCCGTCTTCGACCATGTAGTCGACGTCGCGGCGGAACAGGGTGTGGGCGCGCAGGCCCTGGTTCACGTGGTGCAAGATCTCGATGTTCTCGGGCTCGTAGAGGTTGGTGACCTTGAGCTTTTGCTCCACCGAGTGGACTCCGGCCTCGGTGAGCGCCACGGTGCGCGCCTTCTCGTCGATGGTGTAGTCGAGCTCGCGCTTCAGGCTGGGGATGACGGCGTTGATGCGGGCGTACTTGTCGGTGGACTCTTCGGACGGCCCGGAGATGATGAGCGGCGTGCGGGCCTCGTCGACCAGGATCGAGTCGACCTCGTCGACGATCGCGAAGTGCAGGCCGCGCTGCACGTAGTCGTTCAAGAACAGCTTCATGTTGTCGCGCAGGTAATCGAAGCCGAACTCGGAGTTGGTGCCGTAGGTGATCGGCTGGTTGTAGGCCTCCTGGCGCTGGCGGTCGGAGAGGCTGTGGACGATGACGCCGACCCCCATGCCGAGGAAGTTGTAGAGCCGGCCCATCCACTCGGCGTCGCGCTGCGCCAGGTACTCGTTGACGGTGATCAGGTGCGCGCCGCGCCCGGCGATGGCGTTCAGGTACACCGGCAGGGTCGCGACCAGGGTCTTGCCTTCGCCGGTCTTCATCTCGGCGATCTTGCCCTCGTGCAGGCTCATGCCGCCGACGAGCTGGACGTCGAAGTGGCGCATGTTGAGGACGCGGCGGCCGGCCTCGCGACAGGTGGCGAACGCCTCGGGGAGGATCACTTCGAGCGCCTCGTCGATGCGCTTGCGCTCCTTCTTGATCTCGTCCTTGCTCCCTTCGGTGAACCGCACCTTCACGTCGCCGCCGAGCGCGGCGTAGGCGCGCTCGTACTTCTCTCGGAGCTCGTTGGTCTTGGCTTGCAGCTGCTGGTCGGGGAGCGCCCGCAGCTTGGTCTCGAGCGAGTTGATGGACTGCAGCTTCGCGGTCAACCGCCTGATCTCGCGGTCGTTTTTAGTCGGGATGAACCGTCGCCACCAGGAAGCCATGAGACACTCCACCGCGGGTCTGCGGCAATTAAACGCGCCAAGCTATGCCCGCTTGGCACAGAAGGGTCAAGCATAGGGGCGGCGCGGAGGATGTCGAGACCCAAGACGGCGTCTCTGGAGACCCGACAACGAGCGCCACCGCTCAGCCGACCTCCGGGTTGAACACCGGCAGGTTGACCAATGACGCCGCGTTCGCGAGAGCGATATCGCAGGCGACGAACAAGTCCATCGCGTCGCTCGCACGCATGGAGACCGCCGAGGCCACCTGCACCAGGTCGGCGCCGCGCAGCGTGTGGGCACGCGCGAGCTCGGGCACGAGCTGGCGAACCCGGGGTCCGAATTCGACCACCTTGTTTGGCATGCCGTGCCCTGGCATCCTGGCGCGAGGAGAGGGCATGTCCGCTGGAACGCAGCGATCGAAGAGCGGAAAGCCAGAGCAGAGCGAGCCCGGCGGGCGTGTCGGGCATAAGCAGAAATACGCCGGCCGGCGGCGCTCGCACCGGTTCGGCGCCAACGACCGGGTGGAGTACACGCGCGACGGGCGCCGGTCGTTCTCGTTTCTCATCAACCTCTCCTTGGGCGGCATGCTTCTGCGCCGCGCCAACTACCTGCAGCCGGGCGACATCGTGGAGTTCAGGCTGGTCTTTGCCAGCGGGCGTGTCGCTCTTGCCATTCAAGGTCAGGTGCAGGAGCCCGCCGGCGAGGTCTCCCGGGCAGGGACCCGGGTCGCCTTCCTACCGAATCAACCCGAGGCGGCGGCTCGGCTGCGGGAGCATGTAGAGGGGTACGTCATCCCCGAGCTGGAGAAGCTCGTCACGACGCCGCATCCGAATGTTCGGCAGGTCATCGACTTGGCCGCCCTCTATGTCAACTTCGAGCGCTTCGCCGAGGCGCTCGACCTGTACCGACGCGCCATCGCCGCCCAGCCGCGCAGCCTCGAGCTGCACGAGGGCTTCGCTCGCTGCCTCATGCGTCGGGCCTATGATGAGGGAGCCAGCGCCGGGCCGCTCATCCCCGAGCTCAGAGAGGTCGTCGCGGCCGGGCTGGCCATCAGCCAAACTGACTTCTTGCAGACCGTGGCCGCCGACGTTCAAGAGCTCGCCTGCGAGCTCGACCGGCGCGAGGTCGAGACTCGCCGGCAGCGCGACGAGGAGCGGATCCAGGCACGAATCGACGAGACCGTCCGAGCTCGTGCAAAGGAGCTCCGTGAGCACCACCGCGGCGAGCTCGAGGCAATCAGCGCCGAGCGCGATCAGGCGCGCGCGGCCTTGGAGAGCGAGCGGGACGGCATCCTCAGAGCGCGCGAGGAATTGGCGCGCGAGCTGGAGGCTGCGGCGGCCGAGCGCCGCCGTCATGAGGCGATGAGCGCGCGGCTGTGCGACGAAGACACCCGCCTTCGGGAGCACGTCGGCTGGGCGGTGGAGACGCGGACCCTGGAGCTTCGCCTTCAGCATCAGCAAGCCCGGCACGCGCTCGAAGCGGAACAGGCCACGGCGCGTCTCGATCTCGAGCGCGACAAGGAGAGCCTCGAGGTGGCGCGGCGCGAGCTCGAGAGCGCGCGCCGGTCGACCGAGGAGGAGACCCGCCACCTAGACGAGCTCCGACGCCTCGTCGAGCACGACCAGGCCGCACTCGCGGTCGCGCGCCGAGACGCTCAAGCTTCGTTGGACGACCGGCGGCAAGAGGTCCAGGCGCAGCGCGACGCCTTGACGCGCGAGGCGGCAGAGGTCGAGGGCGCACGGCAGGCCGTCCTGGGGATACGCGAGCTCCAGCGCGCCGAGCTCGACGAGCTGAACGCCCGCGGTGATGAGCAGCGTCGTGAGGCGACCGAGCTCGCCTCAGCAGCGGCCGCTCGCGCAGCACGGCGGGCCGAGCTGGAGAAGGAGGAAGCCGACCTCAAGGCTCGGCGCGCACAGCAGGAGGAGGCAGAGCGGCTGCTCGAGACCCGAGAACGGGAGCTGGCCCATCAAGGGGTGATCCAAGATGAGCGCGAGGCTGCTATCGCCGCCCAGCTTCGGACCCTCGACATCCGGCGACGGGACCTGGAGGTCGTCGCGGATGGGCTCCGCGGGCGGGAGGTGGCCCTCGACGAGCGGACCAAGCTCGTCGTTCGGGAAAAGGAAGAGGTGGCGTCGCGTGACGCGCGCATCGCCAAAGAGCGCCTCGACCTCGACGCACAGGGGGCGGCGCAAGACACCCGTGACCAAGAGCTCGCGGCGCGGGCCGATGCACTGAGCACCTTCGACAGAGAGCTCAGCGCGCGCCGAGTCGAGATCGATCGAGGCGCGGCGACGCTCGCCAAGGAGGCGCTGGCGCTCGAGGACCGCAGCGTCGAGCTGCGCGCCCAGGCGCAGGCCATCGCCGAGCGCGAGCGTGCCCACGAGGCGGCCGCTCAACGTCTAGAGGCCAAGAGCGCCGAGGTCGACGAGCGCGCCCGAGACGTCGACCGGCGTCAGCTCGAATGCCAGGGACGGCAAGCCGCTCTCGAAGTGAAAGGCCTCGAGCTCGCGCAGCGCGCGCGCGAGCAGGACGATCGTGCGCACCGACTCCAGCTCGACGCCGAGCGAATCGCCACGCAAGAGCAGCACGACGTCGAGCGCACCGAGACCGATCGGCGGCGAAACGCCGAGTGGGCGGCGTCGCTCGAGACGAGGGAGGCCGCCCTGACGGAGCGCGAAGCCGGACTCACCCTGCGAGCCGGGCAACTCGAGCGCGCTGAGCGGGAGGCGGCGTCGCGCGCCATCGAGCTCGACCTGCGCGACCGAAGCAGCCACGAGGATCGCGCGAGCCTCGACAGTCGGGAGGCGGAGCTCGAGCGCGGTACCGTCGAGCTCGACGCCGAGCGTGGCCGACTGGAGCGCAAGCAGGAGGAGCTCGGCCGCGCCGACCAGGATCTGCAGAGCCGCGAGGCGCGGTTGGAAGAGGCACGCGCCGCGCTGCAGCAACGCTCTGCCGAGCTCGTCCGGAAGGACGAGGAGATTGCGACGCGCGAGCGTGACTGTGGTCGCCGCGCGGACGAAAGCGACAAAGAGCAGGCGCGCCTCGCGACTCTGGCGGCGCGGCTCAGCGAGCGCGAGCGCGCCATCGACGAGCAGACGCGCACCAGTGAGCAGCGGGCTCTGGAGCTCGAGCGCCGCGAAGAGGCGCACGGGCAGCTCGACGCCCGGGAGGCCGCGATCGCGAAGGCGACGGCTGAGCTCGAAGTCGGAGAGGCCGAGCTGGCGGCGCGCAAGGACGCGTTGCAGGGCGAGTGGGACGGGTTGACGCACTTGCAGGACGGCCTCAAAGAACATCGGGCGCGGCTGGAGTCGAGGGAACAAGACCACGACCGCGTGCTCCAGGAGCGCGAGCAGGCCTTGGCGGCACGTGCCGCTGAGCTCGGCGAGCGCGAGACCTCGCTGGGCGCAGCGCGGGCGGCGCTCGCGCAGGAAGAGGCGCGGCTTCTGGCGGAGCGCGACGGACTCGCCACCGAGCGCGCGCGAATCGAAGAGGAACGGGCGGCGGTGCGAGCGAGCGCCGAGGCGGGCAACCGCGCCCTGGCCCTGGAGACCGCGGAGCTGGCGAAAGAGCGCGAGGCGACCCAACGGGAGAACGAGGGGAGCGCCCGTGCGATGGGGCTCGAGGTCGCGGAGCTCAACCGCCTGCGCCAAAAGCTCGAGGCCAAAGAAGCGCAACTCGAGGCCCAGCGGGACGCTCTGGATACGCGCGCGGCGCAGCTGGCGCGCGCCGAGTCGGTCAAGAACGAGCCGGCGGCGGCAACGCCGACAACCGAAGGGGACAAGAAGCGCAAGCGACGCAACACCGGCATGCGTTGACGCTTGTCGGGCATAGGGGCGCGACGGTGACGTCGAGGCGGGGGATCGAGTTTCGACGCTAGTGCGAATACGGCAGGGCGCCGAGCGCGTGCTGGCGCCAGCCGACGCTGACCGAGGTGCCCCGCGCCTCCACCCAGCTGCCGTCCGGGTGCTCCCAACGCTGGCCGCGCGGACCGCGGGTGAGCCGCATGCCGTACTGCGGCAACAGCAGGCCGGCTTGGCCCTCGTCTTGAATGCGCGGCAAGCGACCGAGCACGGTGTTCTTCTGCCACCAGCCCCAGTCGTTCGACGGCATGTCGCCGCGCGGGTCGCCGCGACGGCGGTAGAAGCTCAGGATCTCCTGATCCAGCGTCTCGGCGGCTTTGCCCGCGCCGGCGGCCTTCACCCGCCCCACGATCCGATCGATCTCGCTCGCCAGGTCGCCCCGAGCCGGTGGCGCCGCGCCACCACGCCGCGTGTCGAGATAAAGCGAGAGCGCGTCTTGCTGCGGCTCTGAGACGGCCCGGCGGCGCTCGGCCCCAGCCCCGAGGAGCGCCCGCCGGAGGTCGTTCACCATCGTCACGACATCCACGCTCGAACGGCGAGTGGGCTCGGGCGGCGGTTCTTGCGCCTCGGCCCGAGACCCAAACACGGCCTGCGACCTGCGGCTCGCGACCGGTTCGGGAGCGCGGCGCGCACGTCGCTCGGCAACCGGCTTGGCGACCGGCTTGGCAACCGGCTTGGCAACCGGCTTGGCAACCGGCTTGGTAACCGGCTTGGCGACCGGCTCGGCGACCGGCTTGGCAACCGGCTTGGCGACCGGCTTGGCGACCGGCTTGGCGACCGGCTTGGCGACCGGCTTGGCGATGGGTCTTGGCTGTTGTCCGGCCGGCGTAGCGGCCGTTCGCGGCCTCGCCACGGGTTTGTCTGCCGTGCCGAGAACGCGCGACAGGGCGTCGTTGACGTCGCCGAGGGTGAGGTTGTCTCCGATCGAGGCGCTCGCCGCAGTCCCGTTCGTGCTGTTCGATGTCGCCTTGAGGCGACCGGCCACCCGCGTGGCGCTCTGTGCGCCGACGTCGTTCGACGCGACCGCGGCCGCGGGCAACTCGAGGGGCTCGGGTGCCGTCTGCGTCAGCGGAAGGGCGAGCGGAGTGGGACCGTCCGTGGTGGCCATGTTCAAGGATTATCGCCAGCAGTCACCCGGGAGTTGCGGCGGAACCCCGAGGCGCAGCCCCGAACAACGGCCCCGAATAAGTGCTCGCCCCGAATAAGTGCCTGATGGCACCTTCGCCAGCACCTTCGCGGGCGCTGAGCTACGGCGCGGTTGGCGGCGGCGCGCCCGAACGGTCGCGGCGTCGCCCGAGCACCGCGGCGAGGACGATCGCAAGCAAGGCACCGACCCCGGCGCCGATGCCCTGGGCCTGCAGCAGCTCGGTGACGACGAGGTGGGCGAGCTCCGGACAGTTGCACAGCGCCTGGCTCGGCCCGCCGGGTGTCACGTACCAGGTGATGAGGCGGGGGGCGACGAGGCTCGCGACCAGGGCGCCGCAGAGCCCACCCGCAAAAGCGAAGATCGCGTAGCGCTTGACGGCGGCGAGCATGCTCTCCTCCTCGGCGCCCGAACCCCGCGCGCCGCAGGCACCACCCATCGCACAGACGTCCGCTCGCTTCAACGCCGGTCCTGGCGCGCGACGGCGACACCTGCCCTTGTCGGTCACGGCCACCGGGCGCGGACGAGGTCTTGGTGGACATGGCGATCTGGCGACAGCAGCGACGGCGGTCGCGAGCACCCGTGCGGCCTCGCATCGGCACGACCACCGGCATCACGCCGATGAGCCGGAGGGCGCTTATCGGGGGAGCAAGGCTGAGATCTTGGCGACGCTCGCGGAGCCGAGCGAGCTCTTGAAGGCGTCGACGCGGCTCGGATCGGCAGCGCCGCGGGCCGGTGGCGGCTGGCCGTTGCTCGAATCGCAGCTCAGATCCTTCGCGCAGGTGCAGGTGCTCGGACCGCCGTCGTCAAAGCAACCGAGGCAGGTAGGCCGGCGGGCGCGCAGCGACCAGTCGACGCCGGTCCGCGTGTTGATGATCGCGTTGTAGTAGTTGACCGCAACGTACGACGCATCGCCGGAGCTGTTCGCGACCAGGGTGCCCCATACCGTGTCCCAACCTGGATAGCCGTCCGGAAACGCCGATGATCTGGGAGAGGTCCGGGTCGAACCGTAGAAGACGCCGGTCGCGCCGACCGCCAGGTACCGTTGGTGACCGTCGTCGATTTGCTGCTGCCGCGCCGCCAGCCATTGCCGCCACTTGCGAATAGTGCGGTCTACCGGGATCCCGGGCTTCGCGTAGGTGCCGGTGTCGAACGCATCGAAACCGATGACCCGGAAACGGGCGAGGAGGCTGTTGGGCATCCACTCGGCCAGCAGGTCCTCGGACTCCAGCGTCGACAGGAAGTTCCCGTTCAGCACCGGACAGGGTGTGATCATGCCCGTGCCCCCCGCCGCCTCCCACACGTCGAGGATGCGGTGCCACGCCCGGACGTACTCCGACACGACCCCATCCTGGTACGGCTCGTGGTGGAAGGTGACGAGGCCCGGACCGGAGACCGTCTGGTACATCGTCGCCTTGTCCTGGAGGATTGAGTCGGCCTCACCGTCGGCGATCTGCGTCCAGGTGTACGTGGGGTCATCCGGCGCACTCCCCGCCTTGCGTCCTTTGAAGGAAACCCACCCCAGCCGATCCGCCGCCAGCGCCGTCTCGAATTCGAGCACCTCATCGGCGGTGAAGTCGATCTTCCCCTCGAACTTCCGCGCGAGGCGGGTCGGGTTGGGGCCGGTGTACGTCTGTTCCTCGGCCAACGTGGTGCCGTTCGGACACCCGGTGTGCCAATCGGCGTACAGCTCGCCGGGGACGTCCTCCACGTTGTAGCCCAGATAGATCTTGCCCGCCTGATACCCGGGGAAATCGACCTCATTGTCGATGATCGTCAGCGTGTGCGTCGTCCGCGCGCCAAACCGGGCGTGCGTCGGCGCGCCGAGCGTGAGCACCACGGTCTCGTCGGTCTCGCCGACCGTGTCGTCGGTCACCGACACCGAGATCTTTCCGGAGGTCGATCCCGCATCAATGGTCAGAGACCCGGCCGCGACGTGAAAGTCGGCGCCGGCCAACGCGGTCCCCGACACGGTGTAAGGCACGGTGACGGCCACCGCGCTCGGCGCGGAGAGCTTCACGAGGATGGACAACCGGCCGACATCCTCCCTCACGGTCCGAGCCGACGACGCGAAGAACACGGACGGCGCCCCCGGCGAAACGGCGTCGACGTCGCTCCCGGCATCGCCCCCGACATCGCTCCCAGCATCGCCGGCAACATCGTTTCCGGCATCGCTCCCCGGGTCGCCCCCGGCATCGTTCCCGGTGTCCGTGGGCGCGTCCGTCGGCCGGGCGTCGTCCGCCGGGACGAGCGCGGCCGGGCCGCAGCCGAAATCGATCAGGAGCGAGACGACCGGGAGGGCCATTCGAACGGTGGGTTGCATGTCTCGCTCCTCCCGCCACGGCGCGAACACACCTGACCTGGCGTCGGTGACCCAAGGGCTACCGAGCCAGATCTGTGCCAAACGGAAGCCCAAGTTTCCCCAGGAGCCGGGGTCGTTCCCGCCCGTCACTGGGGACGACAGTCGTCGGCGAGAGGTGTGGGCTCCAGTCACCAGCCGCGGAGACGAGCGGCAACGCCGGCGCCACCCAGCCCACGCAAGGCCTGGCCCGGACCCTGGGCCGCCGCCCACCAGCTCTGCGTCGACATGGCGATACAACATCAATCGCATCCAACATCAATCGTATTGACATGTTATGCGGCGCGGTGTTCGATGGGCGGCGTCGAAGGTGGCGTCGGCGTGGCCCGTTTGCACCTTTCTTTGGGCCCGTCGGCTCTATGCGAGCAGGCAGCTCGACCTCGGGACCAGGACGGCGCCGGTGTCAAAGTTGTTTGAGGCCAAGCAGCGCATCGATCGGGCTATCGCCGAGCTCGGCTTGGATCCGTTCAAGACCAAGGGGGCCATCGGCCTGCGGGCCGGGTTCCTGATCGGCCTGGTGAACGAGCGCACCCCCGACGACGACAAGAAGCTCGACAAGCTCCGCAGCGCGGCCCGGGAGATCCTGGGCATGAACCTGTAACCGGTGTGAGGCGCGATGGTCCGGCTCATCCAGACGAAGTTCGTGATCGCGCTGCTGGTGGTGCTGGCGCTCGGGCTCGGGCTGATGTTCGCCACCATCCAGCGCGCCTGGCAAGGCAACGTCGAGCGCGTCTCCCGGCAAGCCCTGACCGCGACCCGCGCCGCCCTCGGCAGCGTCGAGCGCGCCGACCTGCGGCTGTTGGCGACCGTCGCCGCCACCGTCGCCACGACCCCGGACCTCGTCAGCGCCGCGACCACCACCGATCGGGAGCAGCTCGCGCGCCGGCTGCCGGCGCTCCTCGTGACCCTGCGCGAGCGCAGCCCGGTGGCCGCGCTGTGGCTCATCAGGCCTGACGGCGCGGTGCTCGCCTGCGCCCCGGACCCCACGTGCACCGGCGACCTCGTGGACGATCCGCTGTTGGCCGAGGCGCGGCGGACCGGCGCGCCGGGCCTGAGCGGAATCGACGACGGGCGCAGCACGCTGCGGGCGATACACCCGATGCGCGGCGCGAGTGGCGAGATCGCCGGCTACGTGATGCTGGCGGAGACGGTCGCGGGGCTGGCGACGAGCATCCAGGAGACCACCGGCTACGACACCGCCATCGTCTTCCGGCACCGCCCGGACGCCGGCGCGCCGCCGCCGCCGCCCGCCGGCTGGCCGCAAGGCACCACCGCGGTGCTGGCCGCGGCGAGCAAGGGGATGCGGCCCTTCGCGATCGACGAGGCGCTGACGCCGCTGCCGGAGACCGGCCGGGTGCTCGATCGACTGGAGGCGGACGGCAGGGTCCTGGTGCGCGGCGCGGTGCCGATCCGACAGCGCGACGGCGAACAGGTCGGGGCGGTGTACATGCTCGGCGACATCACCGAGGTATACGTCGGCATGGTCGGGGCGCGGCTGCGCGTCATGGGAGCCTCGTTGGTGCTCGCGCTCGGGCTGATCGCGGTGACGCTCATCCTGTTGCGACGCCTGATCTTCGCACGCCTGAACCGAGTCATCGACGCCGCCACCCGCCTCGCCGGCGGCGCCACCGACCAGGCAGTGGCCATCGCCCGTGACGACGAGGTCGGCAAGCTCGAGGCCCTCTTCGAGCAGTTCCGGGTCCTGTTCACCAGCACCGTCAGCGACCTCGAGGAGCAGCTGCGACGCCACTGACGCCCGCGACCCTCGGCGTCACCGGCGGGCGATCGTGACCCGGGGCACGAGGGACGCGGGGAACGCCGAGGTCAGGTCGCGGCTCCCGACGCCGGCGGGTCGTTCTCGAAGCGGTGATGCAGCACGACGGGCGCGGCCTTCTTGCGCAGCCGCATGTTGACGAGCTCGACGCCGAGCGCGAACGCCATCGCGAAGTAGATGGTGCCCTTGGCGATGTGCTGGCCCAGACTCTCGGCCACCAGCATCACGCCGATGAGCAACAGGAAGCTCAACGCCAGGACCTTCATGCTCGGGTGGCGATTGACGAAGTCGCTGATGCGCGCTGCCGAGAGCAGCATCACGCCGACGGCGGCGACCATCGCGACCACCATCACCGCGATCTGCTGCGCCATGCCGACGGCGGTGATCACCGAGTCGAGCGAGAACACCACGTCGAGGGCCAGGATCTGAACCAGGACGAGCCCAAAGGCGCCGGCGCCCCCAGGCTGCGGCTCCGCCGGATGCGCGGCCTCCAGCCTGTCGTAGATCTCGTGGGTCGCCTTGGCGACCAGGAACAGCCCGCCGCCGAGCAGGATGAGGTCGCGCCCCGAGAAGCCCCGGCCAAACACCGCGAACAGCGGCGCCGTCAGCCCCATCAACCAGGAGATCGCGAACAGCAAACCGAGGCGGAGGATGAGCGCCAGGGACAGACCGAGCCGGCGCGCGAGCGGCTGCTGTGCCGCGGGCAGCTTGGCGGTGAGGATCGAGATGAAGACGACGTTGTCGATGCCGAGGACGATCTCCATCGCCGTCAGCGTCAGCAGGCTCACGTAAGTATCGGTCCGCGTCAAGAGCTCCAGGTTCATCGATGACCCTCCAGGCGACCGCTCGAATGAGCGGCTCATCGCCGCGCCTTGCGCCTCCCGGTGTACTTTGAATCGGCCGGGGAGAGCCAGTGCCTGGCCGCGGGTTGGCCGCACCGGCACCGGCGACGGCGAGCTCCAGCGATTCTTCATCCCCGCCGCGGCCACCCGGCTGTTCTTCGGCTTCCTCGACAGCACGACCATCGGCGGCCCGCCCTCCTCGTACCACGACAACACCGGCGCGGTGACCGGGGTGCTGCGCGCGTGGCGCTGAGCGCTGGCACCCGAGGTTTGGTCGACCTATGTTACGGCTTCCATAGTGCGCGCTGTTGCGCTTCGCCGAGGGGTGATCCCATGCAACCCACGATTCATCTCGACTTCGCCGCGATCCTCGTCGCCGTGCTCTCGAACCTGGTGTTGGGCGGCCTGTGGTACGGGCCGATGTTTGGCGGCACCTGGGCGAAGCTCGTCGGCATGGACATCAGCAAGAAGCCGCCGGCGAGCGCGATGGTGCGCGGCTACGTCATGATGGTCGTCGGCGCGTTCCTCACCGCCTACGTCCTGGCGCACAGCGCCGAGGTCTGGCGACCTTCGTCCTGGGGCCTCCAGGGCGACGCCCCGGCCTGGACCTACGGCGTGATGTCGGCCGGGTTCACCTGGGTCGGCTTCTATCTCCCGGTGCTCTCGGGCAGCGTCGCCTGGGAGGGCAAGTCTTGGAAGTTGTTCGCGATCAACGCGGCATACTACTTCGTGGCGTTGCAGATCATGGGCGCCATCCTCGCGTTCTGGCGCTGACGGCCAACCTCTAGATCTCGAACGCCCACGTCGCTTCGAGCGCGTGGATGACGCGACCCCGCGGCAACGCCGCCCGCGGCCGGTACTCGAGCTTGATGGCGTTCCATGCGCCGGTCTCGAAGCGCAGGCCGACGACCCCTTCGCCGCGGCGGTCCGCGGGCGCGTCGGCGACGGTCGCGACGGCGGGGGAGAAGAACGGGTCGGGCCCACCCCGATCCTCGGACCACTCGACGCGCAGGTAGGGCGTCAGCCGTTCGAAGCGGTAGGCGACCAGCGCGAAGGCGTCCAGGTGGATCCAACGCCGGCTCTGGGCTCGATGCAACAGGTAATAGGCCTCGGCGATCACGGTGAGGCTCGGGCCGGTGTACGCCGCAAACAGGTTGACGACGGCCTCGTCAATCGCGACGTCGGGCAGCGCCGGCCGGATCGCGGCAGGCTCCGCGGCGATGCGGTCGACCAGTGCCCCCGCCCCGGCCTGGAGATCGGTCACGCCGAGATCGGCGGCGGCGACCCGCACGACGATCGACTTGGCGTCGTTGGTGTCCTCGAGGATGCGGACATCGTCGGCAGTGCCACCGCGTCCGTTCGCGACCCCGAGGTCCAATTGCAGACTCCCGGTCGCGACCGGTAGCATCGCGCCGCCGAACACGCCGACCGCGTGCGCCGGAATCAGACCGCCTTCGTCTTCGAACGCGACGAAGCGGGGTCGCAGGATCGTCGGTTGGATGAAGTTGCCGTGGTGAAACGCCGGGTTCCAGTAGCCGATCGGCGTGTGCACCCGGCCGGCGGTGACCGACAGATACTCGCCGCTCCAACGCAGGTGCAGGCGCTCGACCTCCAGGTGGATGACACCGGCGTCGTCGCTCTCGAGCACCAGCTCCGAGAGCGCTTTGACGCCGCTGCCGACGGCGCCGCTCGCGAGCAGGCCGATGGGTCCGAGCGCGAACGACGGCAGGACCCGGGTCGGACCGCGCAGCTCATCAGTCACGCCGGCGTCGCCGAACAGGTAGAGAGAGAAATGCAAGGGGGCATCGACGCCCAGCGCCTCGTCGAGCGACAGCTCCGACAGGTCGGAGACCATTCCGAGCTTGACGCGATCGACCTCGCCTTCGCCCAACCCGGTTCGGTCCTGCGCCATCGCCGGTACGGCAGTCAGCACCGCCAAGGGCACGAGCATCCACCTGATCATACCTTGCACCCCACCGGAACGCGGACCCCGACCCCGGTCACGGAGGTCGGTCTCACGTTGGCGCGTTGAGGTTGCCACTTGGATGGCGGCCGGACAAGGCCGGGGACAGGGGCGCGGATCGCGCGTCGCGGATTGACAACCGCCGCCCGACTGCGTATGAGGCCGCTTCGCGACCAAGGGGTTGGCCGCACAATTAACGGACAGGAAGCAAACCGTTGGAGGTTTCCCGATGAAACTCTGGTCGAAGACCCTAGTTCTCGCCTGCGCGGCGCTCGCTTGCACCGCGTGCGGCAGCAAGAGCCTGAATCCCGATTTCGACGGCACCGAGCGGGTGAGCATCGACGGCCTCACCGCCTACTCGGTGGTGAAGGGCACGGTCACCGTCCCGGTCACGCCGATGATGGAGGTAACGGTCGACAAGGTCGAGCTGCTCCGAGGCATGGACGGTGAAGTCGTGGCGACCGCGACCGCCGCGCCCTACAGCTTGAGCTGGGACACCACCGCGGCGCAAGACGGCCTCGAGGTGATCTGGGCGCGGGCGACCGACCAGGAAGGCAACACCGTCGAGAGTCCGGTCATCAAGCTCGTGGTGTTGAACGTCGGCGCCGCGGCGTCGATCCTCGGCGGCAACCCGGCCGGCGAGGTCCGGATCCCGACGACCTACGACGGCACCCAAGAGGTGGACATCCGCAAGTACTGGGACAACCCCGCCGGCATCCACACCATCGTCGCGCTGCTCTACTTCCAGCCCGGTCCCTACCAGGCGACGTGGAACGTCGGTCTGTCGATCGGCAAGGGCTATTGCCCGGAGCGCGGCCGGCAGTACGGCCCCGAGCAAGGCGGCACCGAGAGCCCGCTGTCGGTCACTGTGAAGTCCACCGACGTCGACCTGACGATGACGGAGTTCCCGGCGACGCCGCCGAACCCCGACCCCGAGGTCGACCGCTACTTCGTGCACGTCCGGCCGAACAACGGCACCGACCACCGCGGCGAAGAGCTGCAGTTCCGCACCGAAGTCTATCTGTTGCCGTAGCGCGCGCGCTTCGCAGATCTAGGCCTCGGCGCTTTGCCGCGCCAAGACCCGACCGCGTCACCACGGATCGACCGTTGCCCTGCGGGCCGCCATCACGGCGCGCAGGTTGCGACCCGGACCGCAGACGCAGACGATCTCGTCGGCAGCGTCCTGCACGTACGGGAAGCTCGCCGTCCAAGTGTTCGCCAGGTCCAGGACGAAGTCGGGGTCCATATTGACGGAATCGAGGGCGCCCTGGGGTAGGCGTGCCTCGACGTGGTACGGACGGAAGCCGATGCCGTCTGGTCCTGCGCCCAAGGTCTGGCAGTGACTGTCGCAGGAGGTCTGCCGGTCAGCGACCCGCAGCGCGTTCGAGAATCGGGAGGTCGGGTATCGCGACGAGCAGTAGACGGTGAACGGCTGGCCGGTCGGGATCTCCCCTTGGTTCACCAGGGTGTCTCCCTGGTGCTCGGCCCAGACGAAGCCGGCGTACCCCCGCGCGGTGCAGCCCTGGTCGCCGTGGAGCTTGACCCCGCCGGAGATGGTCGAAACAGAGATCTCGATCGGAGCGATATCCGAGCGGCTCTGATCGAAGGTTCCATCGCTCGCGCTCATCGTCCCCATGTCGCTGCACACGTAGAGGGCGCGCTCGATCAGCGGATCGTTGCCTTTTGCGGCGACGAAGGCCGCGAGTGACATCTCGTGCGGCATGTCGGCGCCGTGCCAGGCGCTGCCCGGACCATAGATCGACGCCGACAGGCACTTCTCGCCCTGGGACTTGCGATCGCCACAACGCTGGTGGCAGCTCAAGTCGGCGCTCTCGCCCAGAGCCCACAGACGCAGGCTGCCCGCGTACATCGCGTAGCGCGTCTCATTTGGCTGCACCAGCTCGGCGCCCCAGGCCTCATACAACGTGAACACCTGCCGCGTGGTGGCGGCCGGCGGGCGATAGACGAAGACGCCGTTGCTCCACATCGCACCCTGATCCCAGGTCGAATCCGTGAGGGCCTCGATGTGGACGTGCCAGTCCTTGTCGCTCGGCATCGAGCTCGACAGGTCGAAGAAGGGACCGGTCGTGCTGCTCGCGGCATCGAGGACCTGATCCATGGCGGGGATCTCGAAGAAGCTCGCACAGCCCGGATAATCGCGCGCCGCCGGCCGCTCGTCATTCGTGGCGATCCGGCTGAAGTTCAATGAGAAGATCATCGTGTTGGCGCCCAGGTTGCTGAGCACGAAGGCTTGTTTGCGCCAGAACGGCTTGTTCGGGTTGGGCGTCCAGGTCTCGATGTTCGTGTAGTCACCGATCTGGTCGACGGCGAGCGGTTCATGATTGATTCGCCCGTAAAAACCCCTCCCGCTCCCGCCTCAAAAAGATCCATCGCCGCCAAGTTGGTGTATGGCGTGCATGTTCCGACCCACCTCTCCCCAGCGTCCCCTGTTCGGTGTTGAGCATCGTGTCGACGACG
>JACRCV010000026.1 GCA_016218825.1 Deltaproteobacteria bacterium | reverse complement strand
TCGATTTGGTCTCGCTCGAGTCGGCCGCACTGCGCTGCTCGGGGGGCACCCCTCGCCTCCGTGGGGGGCTTCGACCTTGCGGTGCCTCGGTCGACGTTGAGTGCGGTATGCGATCTTGGCGCCTTCGACTGACGCGCCACCGTCGGCTTCGCGGCCCCCCGCTGCGCTGCTCGCGCGGCCGCGCTCGAGTTGGTCTCGCTCGATACGGCCGCACTGCGCTGCTCGGGGGGCACCCCTCGCCTCCGTGGGCGGCTTCGACTTGGTTGAGCCTCGATGGACGTCAAGTTCCGGCCGTCGGCCTGAGCCTTCGGCCGACGCGCCACCGTCGGCTTCGCGGCCCCCCTCTGCGCTGCTCGCGCGGCCGCGCTCGATTTGGTCTCGCTCGATTCGGCCGCGCTGCGCTGCTCGGGGGGCACCCCTCGCCTCTGTGGGCGGCTTCGGCGCGGCAGCGGGAGCTACTTGGACTTCGACTTGGCCTTGGCGTCGGGCTTCTTGTCGTCGCCCTTCTTGTCGCCCTTGTCCTTGTCGCCCTTCTTGCCCTTCTTCTCCTGCTCGAGGCGGTGGTTGACCTCTTCGAGCTTGGCTTGGGCGTTCTTGTAGAGCGAGGACTTCTTGCGGTTCTTGATGATCTCGCTGAAGAACACCTGCGCGTCCTCGAGGTTGCCGAGCTCCATCGAGCACAGCCCGATCTTGTAGAGCGCGTCGTCGCCGAGCTTGCCGCTGCCGAACTTCTCCGCCACCTTTATGTATTCGGCGAGCGCGTTCTTGTACTTCTTCTCGGTGTAGTACAGCTCACCGAGCGCGTAGTACGCCTCGTCGGTGGTGCCGGGCTCGTCCGGCCAGCGTTTGACGACGTCGCGGTACACGCCGCGTGCGTCGGCGGTCTTGCCGTCGTTCGCGAGCCTCTTTGCGTACTCGAGCAGCTCCTTCTTGTCCTTGGGCTCCGCCGGCGGGATGACCACGGCCCCCTCCGGAGGCCTGCCGCTGTCGCTGTTGATGCCGGCGCGCTTCTCCAACGCCGCGATCCGGGCGAGGAGCGAGCCGTCGCCGTCGACCTTGCCCTCGAGCTTCTGCAGCCGATACTCGGTGAGCTCGATCGTGCCGCGCAGCTCCTGCAGCTCCTTGATCAGCCGCTCCATCTGCACGCCGAAGTCGGCGTCGGTGTTGTGGGCGGCGCGCTGCAGCTCGGTCAGGGTCGCGGCCACCTGCTCGATCTGCAGGTCGGCGCGGCGCATCTGCTCCTGGAGCTCGGCGCGCTGGGCCTCGATGCCGGCCTTGGCGGCCCGGGTCTCGTTCTGCAGCGCGACGATGTCGTCCTGCATCTTCTTGCCGGTCTCGGCCGGGACAAAGCAGGCGACGACGCTCCCGCAGAGGCAGAGCACCGCCCCCGCGCGCCGGTCACCCCACGAGGTCATGAGGCTTCGCGACTACCGCGTGCCGCGCTGCTGTAGGAACTCGACGCGGCGGTTCTTCGACCAGCAGTCATCGGTCGCCTTGCGGCAGACCGGCTCGTTCTCGCCCTTGGAGCGGGTCTGCATCCGGCGGACGTCGATGCCGAGGTTCTTGAGGTAGGACTTGACGGTGTTGGCGCGCTTCTCGCCGAGCGCCAGGTTGTACTCCTGGGTGCCGCGCTCGTCGCAGTGGCCCTCGAGGACGACCGTAACCTCTGGTGCCTGCTGCAGACACTGGGCGTTCTGGTCCAGGATGCTGCGCGCCGAGACCGTGAGGTCGTACTGGTCGAAGTCGAAGTTGACGGTCTCGGTGGCGATGACGTCACCCGAGGTCGGGTTCGCCGGCTGGCAGCTCCCCGAGATCTTGGTGACCGCGCCCGTCTGGCAGCGCCCGGCGACGCAGCTGGTGCCGGCGCCGCAGTCGGTGTCGATGGTGCACTCGGCGACGCACTTCTGGTTCTGGCACTTGCTGCCCTCGGCGCAGTCGGTGTCGACCGTGCACTCGGGTACGCACTTGTTGCCCCGGCACACCAGGCCCTCGCCGACCTTGGCGCAGTCCGGATCGCGGCGGCACTCGGGCCGCACCTGGCAGCGGCCGGTGACGCACTCGTGCTTGTCGTCGTTGTACTTCGCCTTGCACTGGGCGTCGTCACGGCACTCCTGGCACTGTTGGTTCAGGCACACCTCGCCCTTCTCCTTGCAGTGCTCGTCGTCCTGGCACGCTGGATAGGTGGGCTTGCAGCCCGACAGCGCGACCGTCCCGCACACCACGAACGAAGCCACGACACAACCGAAGCGGCGTACCATGATCCAATCTCCCACTCTTCGAGCTTGCCAAGAAAGCCTAGAAATCACCCGGTTCTCCGGCGCGAACGCGGGCATCCTAGTGAGGGCCCCCCTGCGAGTCAAGCGCCATTCCGGGCTCGGCCGAAACCGCGCTGTGACCCTACAATCCGGTTGAGTTTTGGAGAGGCCTACGCTAGCAAGTGGCCGTGCAAGCGCTGCCGCGGGACATCGGCTGGATCGAGGTCGTGTGTGGGCCGATGTTCTCGGGCAAGACCGAGGAGCTGATCCGCCGCCTGCGGCGGGCAGCCTACGCAAGACAGCAGGTCCAGATCTTCAAGCCCAAGATCGACACCCGCTACGCCGACATCGAGATCGTCAGCCACAACAAAGAGCGCCTGGCAGCGCGGCCGGTCGGCAACGCCGACGAGATCCTGGAACAGCTCGACCCCCGGACCGCGGTGGTCGGCGTCGACGAGGCGCAGTTCTTCGACCACCGCGTGGTGCCGGTCTGCCAGCAGCTCGCTGACCGCGGCCTGCGGGTCATCGTCGCCGGCCTCGACCAGGACTACCGCGGCCTGCCCTTCGGCCCGATGCCTGAGCTCTTGGCGGTCGCCGAGTTCGTCACCAAGGCCCTGGCGATCTGCATGGTCTGCGGCAACCCGGCAGGGAGGAGCCAGCGCATCGTCAGGGACGGCGGCCAGGTGGTCCTGGGCGCAGAGGAGGCCTACGAGGCCCGGTGCCGCCGCTGTCACAAGGTCGGCGAAGAGCCGCCGCAGCAGCCCCGGCTGCTCTGACGGGGCGCCGCCGACCTTCAGCCCTTGCGCTGCGACGGGTGCAGCTGGCGCAGATCGCCGGTCCGCAGGGTCACCTTGCTGCGGTCGAAGTACTCCAAGACCGGGATCATCCACTTGCGCGACAGGCCGTTCAACGCGCCCTTCAGCTCCGAAGCGGTCATCCCGGTCTTGCCTTCCAGGGCCTGCACCAGCTTCTCTCTCATGACGCCGAGCGTCGCGGCGTCGTAGTGCAGCGCCTCCGAGATCCGAACCAGCGCCCCTTGCCGCCTTGCGAGCGACAACAGCTCGTGCACCCGCTTGCGGTCGAGCCCGAGCGCCGCCGCGAGCTCGGTGTCCGAGGGCGGCTGATAGGGGTTCTGGCGATGCAGGTCGCACAGCGCGCTGAGCTCCCGCTGGCCTTCGGCGCTCAAGGTCGCGCCCCGACCCGGGATCGCGAGCAGGGCCCCGTCGCGGACCAGCTTCTTGCCGGCCACCGCGCGCTCGACCGCGAGGGCGGCGAGCGGCTGCTCGGGTCGCGGCAGCTGGCTCTGGACCTCGGCCTCGGGGACGCCGGCCGACATCGGCGCGCTCTCGTGGTGCTTGGCCACCAGGGCCAAGATCGCCGCTATCAGGTCGCTGACCACAACGGCGTCGACGAAGGTCTCGACCGCGCCCGGGACCTTGATCAGCTGCTCGCGCTTCAACAGCCGCAAGAGCACGCTCCCCGGAAACGGCGGCGGCAAGCGGCGCTCGATCGCGGCGCGCGTCACCCCGAGCGAGCGCGACTCGCGGGCGATGGCGAGCAGGCGGTCCTCGACCGGCCCGCACAGGGCCTCGAGCTGTGAGGCGGCGAGCGCCACCCTGCCACGGCCGCGCGGCGGCTCCGGATCGAGGATCTCGCCGCCCGCGACCGTCGCCTCCGAGCTCAGCCCCGGCCGGCGCAACACCAGCCGCTCGCCGGCGAACGCCGCCACCGGCTGCGCGAAGCGCAACAGCACGCCGCCCGCTTGGCCCGGCTCGATCTCGGCCACGTTGAGCGGGATCACCGCGGCCTCGCGTTCGGTGGTGCCGAGGTGGGCGATCAGCGTCTCCTCGCCGAGCGGCGTCGCGTGCTTCAGGACCTCGACCGAGGCCACGGCGGCGCCGGTCGCCGGAAAGACCCCGGGGTGGGCGAGCACCATACCGCGCGACAGGCCGGCGACGTCGCGGCCGGTGAGGTTGACCGCGGCGCGCATGCCCCCGGTGACCACGTCGACCGCCGCCCCTTGAGATTGCAGGCCGCGGACCTTCAGCTCGGTCACCGGCGCCGCGGTGTCGCCGTGCGCCTCGACCCCGTCCCCGACCGCGAGGCGGCCGCGCAACACGGTGCCGGTGCCGACGGTGCCGTAGCCGGCCTTGGTGAACAGGCGGTCGAGCGGCAGGAACACCGGACCTTCCTGGGCGCGTGCCCGGTGCTTGGTCGCCAGGGCCGCGACCGTCTGCGTGAGCTCGGCAAGCCCCAGGCCGGTCTTCGCCGAGGTGCAAACCAGCGGCGCGTGCTCGAACAACGTGCCGCCGACCGTCTGACGGATGTCGGCCATCACGAGCTCCAAGAGCTCGGCGTCGACCAGGTCCGCCTTGGTGAGCACACAGACGCCGGCGGGCACCCGGAGCAGCCGCAGGATGTCGAGGTGCTCCCGGGTCTGCGGCATCACGCCGTCGTCGGCGGCGATGACGAGGAGCGCGATGTCGATGCCGGCGGCGCCGGCGACCATCGTCCGGACCAGGCGCTCGTGGCCGGGGACGTCGACGACGCTCGCGGTGAGCGACGGGGACAGCGGCCACGAGGCGAAGCCGAGCTCGATGGTGATGCCGCGGCGCTTCTCCTCGGGCAAGCGGTCGGTGTCGACGCCGGTCAAGGCTTTGACGAGCGAGGTCTTGCCGTGGTCGATGTGGCCGGCGGTGCCGACGACGATGTGGCCGGCGCTCATCTTGCCGCCAGCGCCGCGACCAGGCCGGCCACCACTCGGGGGTCATCCTCGGTGAGCACGGTGCGCGGGTGCAACAGCACCCGGTCGTCGTCGATGTGGCCGATGATCGGGGGGCGCAGGCGCCGCAGGCTCGCCAAGAGCGCGTCCGGGTCGTCTGTCGTGAGCGCCAGCGCGCAGCCGGCGATTTGGCCCTCGGGCAGCGAGCCGCCGCCGACCGCGTCGAAGGCGGTCACGACCTCGCCCTGGCCGACGGCAGCCGCCCAACTCTCGGCCCGGGCCACGAGCGCCTCGGTCGGCGTCTCGAGCATGCGCCAGATGGGCACCTGGCGCACGGCCTCACCCCGGGCGTACAGGTCGAGGGTGGCCACCGCCGCGGCGAGCTGGAGCTTGTCGCAGCGCACCGCGCGCGCCAGCGGGTGCTTGCGGAGCCGCTCCACCGCAGCGCGTCTGCCGACGATGTGGCCGGCCTGCGGGCCGCCGACGAGCTTGTCCCCCGAGAAGCAGACGACGTCGAAGCCCGCCAAGACCGCCTGGGTCACGGTCAGCTCGCGCGGCAGGCCGAAGGGCACGGTGTCGAACAGCGCGCCGCTGCCGAGGTCCAGCATCACCGGGACGTGGTGCTCGTGCGCCAACCCTATCACCTCCGCGGGTTGCGGCTCGGTCACGTAGCCGCTCATCACGAAGTTGGAGCGGTGCACGAGGAGGATCAGCGCCGCGCCGGCCTCGATCGCCTGGCGATAGTCCGCCAGGTGGGTGCGGTTGGTGGTGCCGATCTCCAACAGGGGGCTTCCGGACGCCTCCATGATTGTCGGCAGGCGGAAGCCGCCGCCGATCTCGACCAGGTGGCCGCGGGAGATCGCGGTGGGCTTCCGACCGGCGAGCGCGGCGAGGCCCAAGAGCACCGCGGCGGCGTTGTTGTTGACCGTGAAGCCGGCCTCGGCGCCGGTCACCGCGACCAGCGGCGCCGCGACGCCCCGCAGCCGGGACGCCCGCTTCCCGGTCGCGAGGTCGAGCTCGAGGTCGCAGGCATCGCCGGCGGCGCGCATCGCGTCCCACGCCGCGGCCGGCAGCGGCGCGCGGCCGAGGTTGGTGTGCAGGATCACGCCGGTGGCGTTGATGACCTGCTGGTACAGCGCCGGGCGCCGCTCGAGGGTGTGCTGGACGCCGGCGACGAGGTCGGCATAGAGCGGCGGCGGCGCGCCGGCCTTCAAGGCGACCCGGGCGCGATCGATCACCGCGGCGGCTGCTTTGACGACGGCCTCGCGGCCGTATCGCGCGACGTGCGGCGCGAGGTCGGGATCTTCCGCGAGCTTCTGCACCGCCGGGAGCTTGCGATAGTCGGGACCAGTCATCGTCAGGCTAGCTCTATGCCATTGTCGGCGGTTCGGTCCAGGCGGTGAACGACCCGGGCGGTGGGTTCCCCCGGGTCATCGTTTTGCAGTATGGTCGTGGTGCACTGGTTCGCGAGGGGGAGTGCCTCGCCGTCGGGTGGTAAGCTCAGCGAAGGTTTCGATGGCACGCCGGAACTACGAAGCCGAGCTCGTAAGCACCTGGGACTCAGGTGAAGCGTTCTTGCGCCACTACGTCGCCACCGATCCCGATTGTCCGGGGCACTTCCTGTGGCCACAGCCTCCCGGAGAAGAGCGCCCGAAGCAGAGCGAGGTCGATGACCTCGTCGTCGTCGTGCTCCGGTTCAAGGACCCGATCCTCGACTTTCACGTGCGCGCCCGCGTCGTCGGTTCTTGGCGTCGAGACGGCGAGCGCGGCCTCGAGGTCGAGTTTCTACCCTCCGAGGACGTGCGCGAACGGCTGCTGCTCGCGGTCGCCCGCGGCGGCGAAGTGCCGATGTTCCGGCGCTACTACGAGCGCATCCCGTGTGACCTGGAGGTGATCCTGGCCCCGCCTTCGGGGGCCGCGATCCACGCCCGGACGATGGACATCAGCGAGGGCGGCCTCAAGCTGCGGATGGCGACCGAAGACGTCGAGGGCCGGGCGCTCACCGTCGAGGCGACGATGCGCCTCACGGTCCGGCTCCCGGGGAACAAGAAGAAGGTCGTCGTCGACGCGCGCGTGGTACACATCCAGCGCGCCGGCTCCACGACGACCATGGGTCTGCGGTTCGTGTTCGCCTCGGTGGAGCAACAGTACGAGATTGGCAAGCAGGTGGGGCTCTTGCGGCTCAGCCGCTGACGGTGAGGTGGCGAATGAACAAGACCACGCGGCAGATCCTCGAAGGCATGAAGAAGGCGATGCAGGGCGAGCGGACCGGCCACGAGTTCTACAAGATGGCGGCGAAGAGCACGAAGGATCCGATGGGCAGACAGGTCTTCGAGGAGCTGGCGCGCGAGGAGGCCGAGCACTTCAGCTTTCTCGCGCGGCAGTACGATTCGTTCCTCGAGGCCGGTCACCTCGACCCCAAGGTCAAGCTGGGCAAGCCGATGCCGCTCGACCGCGGCCATCCGATCTTCTCGCCGGCGTTCAAGAAGCGGCTGAAGGACGCGCACTTCGAGATGAGCGCTCTCGCGGTCGCGGTGCAGCTCGAGCTGAACGGCATCAACCACTACCGCGCCGAGGCCAATCGGGCCCGCGATCCCGACCTCAAGCGGTTCTACGAGCAGCTGGTGCGCTGGGAGATCGGCCACTACGAGGCGTTCTTGCGGCAACAACAAGAGCTGCAAGAACAATACTGGGCCGAGGCCGGGTTCGCGCCGTTCTAGCGCCGCGCCCGGGCGCCTCAGAGCAAGAACAGCCAGGTCACCGCGACGAAGGTCGGAACGAGGATGGCGCCGCTGTACGCCATGTAGCCGAAGAAGCTCGGCATCTTGACGCCGGCGCTCTCGGCCACCGCCTTGACCATGAAGTTCGGGCCGTTGCCGATGTAGGTGTTGGCGCCCATCATCACCGAGCCGAGAGAGATGGCGCTGAGCAGGAGCGCGCCGCGCTCGTGGCCGACGAGCTCGGCGAGGGTGTTGGCGTCGGTGCCGCAGAGCCCCGAGGCGATGGCCGTGAACACCAGGTAGGTCGGGGCGTTGTCCAAGAACGACGACAGCGCGCCGGCGGCCCAGAAGAACTGCCACGGCTCGGCGAGGCCGAGCGTCGCGCCTCGGGCGCCCAAGATCGCCAGCGCCGGGATCATCGTCACGAAGATGCCGGCGAAGATCACCGCGACCTCGATGATCGGGCCCCAGCCGAAGCCGTTCTCGTCGTGCAGCGCCCGCGGCGTGGTGGCGAGCGACAGGCCCAGGAACAACAGCATCCCGGCCTCTTGGACCCCCGCGGCCGGCTTGAAGTGGCCACACACCACCACCACCCCGACGACGCCGAACAGGTAGGCGAGGTTGCGCTTGCCGGCGACGCTCAAGGGCTCGCGGTCCACACGAACCTGCTCGTCGAGGTCCCCCGGAGTCCGGACGTCCTCGCGGCGAAAGATCACGGTGTCGACGACGTAGAAGACCGCGAGGAGCAGGAGCACCACCGCCGCCCACTCCGGGAGCAGGTGCAGGGTCCAGAAGAACGGCACGCCGCGCAAGAAGCCCAAGAACAGCGGCGGATCGCCGACCGGCGTCAACAGGCCGCCGATGTTGCTGACCACGAAGATGAAGAACACGACGACGTGCGCCTGGCGTTGTCGTGCCCGGTTGGCGCGCAAGAGCGGCCGGATGAGCACCATCGACGCGCCGGTGGTGCCGATGAGCGACGCGAGCACCGCGCCGATCGCGAGCAGCAGGACGTTGACCTCGGGGGAGCCGGCGAGCTTGCCCCGCACCACGATGCCGCCCGAGATCACGAAGAGGGTCATCAGGAGCACGATGAAGGCCACGTACTCGTGCGCCGCGTGCAGCACCGCGCCGTGGTCGAACAACGCCAACGCCACGCCGGTCGGCAGCCCGAGGCCGAGCGCGACCAGGCCCTTGTGACGGTCCTTCTCCCACCAGCGCGGGGCGACAAGCGGCAGCACCGCGATCGCGAGCAGCATCATTACGAAGGGCGCGATGCTCCACGCCGGCAACCATTGGCCGATCGGTGCGGCTTCTTCGGGGGCGGTCATCGAAGGACCGGTATGGCACGGAGCTTCGCCGCCGGTCAAAGCCATTGACGATGCGCGCTGTTCTCATCAGGATGACGCCCGGTGAGCCGAACCGTGACCACGAGCCTCGAGGCGGCTAGCGCCGCGCCGCTGCTGCAGGTCGGGCTCGCCGTCGTCGTCGGCGGCACGCTGCTCTTGGCTGCAGGCATCGTCGCCGCCGCGTCCCCGGCCCCGCGCGCGGTTCTGCTGTTGCCGACCACCGGCGAGCAGGTGCCGGCGGCGGTGCAGGACGCGGTGGACGTGGCCCTCGAGAGTCTGGCGCTCCTGGCGGTGGGGGTCGAGACCATCGGCGAGGACGCGCTGCGCGCGCGTCTCAAGCGCGATCCGCGGGCCCTGATCACCGAGTGCGGCATCGACGAGCGGTGCGTCGCGAAGATCGGGAGGAGCGTCGACGCCGAGGCGGTGCTCTTGCCCCGCGTGGTTCGCTTTGGCGCCGGGTTCGAGCTCCACGTCCTTGCCCTCGACGCCGCGACCGCCGAGGAGCAGCGTCGCGTCACCGTGCCGTTCACCGGGGTCGCCGACATCGACGCCGCCCTCGCCGGGCGCGAAGGCGCGATCTTCTCGGGGGCGGCGAGCCCGCCACTGGTGCCGGTCTCGCCCCAAGCGGCGCCGCCGGTGGCCCGCGACGTTTGGGAGGGTGCCGCCGTCAGCGCGCGCCCCGAGTCGGCGCGTGGCACCGCGCCCGCGCCTCCGTGGCGACCGCTGCGTTTTGTGGGCCTCGGTGGCCTGGTGGTGGCGGTGGGCCTGGCGAGCGCCGGCGGGGTCTATGCGCTGCGCTACCAACGGGCCCGCGACCTGATCGACCTCGAGGGCCCGCGGACCACCTCGCTCCCCGAGGCGGTACGCTTGGAGGCCCGGGCCAATCGGGCGCGGACCTTCGCGCGTCTGGGGTTCGTGGCCGCCGGGGTCGTGGCGGGCGTCGGCCTCGGTCTGGTGATTTGGGACAGCCGGCGGCCGGGCGGGGAGGCCGCGGCCGTGGGCGTGACGCCGGCCGGCGTCGACCTCGTCGCCGTCTGGTAGGCTTGGGTGATGGCGTCTCTGCACCGCGCGGCATTTCTCCTCGGGGTCGCGGCGCCCGCCGCGGTCCTCGTGGGTTGTCCGCGGCTGCAGGTGGCGCGCGACGGGCGACCGTGCGAGGCCGGCAGGTGTATCGCCGGTTTCGTCTGTGACCCTCTCGAGAACGTCTGCGTGGCGAGCGACGCCTCGGATCTCGGGCCCGGGCCGGTGTCGGACCTCGACCCGACCGATCCGGTTACGCCCACCGACCCTCCGGGAGGCGATGGCTGCGTCTCGGACTGCGGCGGGCGCTGCGCCGGGCCCAACGGCTGTGGTGGCGAGTGTGTCGACGCCTGCGTGTCTCCCGAGAGCTGCGGCGGTGGTGGGGTCTTTGGGGTGTGTGGTTGGTGGTGGTCCTGCGCCTATGGTCATCGCCGCAAGATCACCATCGCGGCCGGCGCCGACCGCGTGGCCGCCGGCCATTCACTCCGGGTCGCGGTCAACCACGGGGCGTGGGTGACCCGCGGCGTGTCGGTGCAAAGCGGCGATGATCTGCGCGTCGTGCGGTTTGCCGCACCCCTGTGGGCCGAGACCGATCGGGTCGCCGACCCGACGACGCCGATGAACCGCGCCGCCGGCGCCACCTGGATCTGGTTCGCGGCCGGGGACGCGATCGCGGCCGGGGGCACCGACGAGAGCTTCTACCTCTATTATGGTGCGCCCACCGCCGGTATGCCGCCGGCCGACGAGGCCCGGATCTTCGCGTTCGCCGACTTCTTCGGGCGCGCCGACGCCACCGACGTCGACCGGGGCTGGTACGCGTTCGACACCGCGACCGGCTACGAGGGCAAGGTCGGCATCGTCGACCACGCGCTGGCGTTCACGATGACCGGCGACAGCCTCTACAACCGGCCGGTCGTGGACCACGACTTCGCGACCGCAAGCGGCAAGCTCGAATGGCGCTTCGGCTTCGACTGGACCCGGCCGCCGGCCGACGCGCTCTACGCCTTCAACATGCAGCTCGGGAGCGCGAGCCTGATGGACAACCCGCCGGGTGCGCTGATCGATTCGGCCTACACGCGGGGGGTGGGAGTCAGCCTCGAGTGGGGCGGCTCCGACTCGCTGTCCTACGTGGAGCGCCTGTGGTGTGAGGCGGGCGGGATGCTGTCGCCCGCCGCCGGCGTCGCGCTCGCGGGGCTCTCTGACGTCGCGGTCGCAATGGACGTGGGCAGCGCGACCTATGACGTGTCATTGGACGGGGTGCTGGTGCTCCAGTCGATGCCCTTCAGCACCGCGGTGACCTCGCTCAGCCGGATGCGGTTCTTGAGCTGGACCTTCGCCGCCGACTCTGCCGCGCATCGAGCGGTGCGCTACGTGATGCTGCGCCGCCGCCTCGCCGCGGAGCCCACCGTCACGCTCGGGGGCGAGGAGCAGCACAGCTGTCCGTGAGGGCTCGCGACCGCAGCGGCGGCGCGGGAATCAAAGCAGGCAGAGCGCTCTAGACCGTCTTCAGGTGGACGTGATCCGGCCCCCGCCCCACTCGGGGGCGGGGGATTCAGGGGGTGGGGGTGGGGAGCGACGCCGCAGCGGCGGCGCGGGAATCAAAGCAGGCAGAGCGCTCTAGGCGTCGAGCAAGCGCCGCTGGCCGGAGAGCTTCTGGATGCCGCTCACGTCCTGCACCGTCTCCATGCAGCCGAGGTAGCGGCCGTCGGGATCGCGCACCGGCCAGTAGCGGATGTGGATCTTGCGCGGCCCCATGTCGATCCAGAACTCGGCGACGCTCCGCTTGCCGGCTTTGAACTCCGCCAAGATCTGGTTCACCAGGTGCACGCTCTTCTGCGGGTGGCAGTTCTGCACCTTGGTGCCGATCGCACCTCGGGTGCGGCCGAAGATCTTGTCGCCGTGCTCGTGGCTGAAGTAGCGCACCGTGTCGTCGGCGTCGATGAACGACAGCTCCAGCGGCAACGCGTTCAGCATCGCCGCGAGGGTCTTGCGATCCAGGCCGTAGGCGAGATCTTCGAGGTCGACGGCCGCGACGATGTCGTCGGCGAGCTTGTAGTACCGGGCGCGAATGCCGGGACCGAGCGAGGCCTCGAGCTTCTCGATGCCGCGCACCACGGCGTCGCCGTCCTCGGGCTGCATCACCTGCAGCGCCATCGGGTAGAGGATGTCGTTCTCCTTCCAGAAGTGGCCTTTGACCAGCTCGGTGTAGTCGGCGAAGATCTTGCCGAGCTCGGCCAGCCGCGCGCGGTCGCCCCCGAGCACCGCGGTTGTGAGCGGCTGCATCGCAGCCACGTACTCCTTGGCCTGCCGGTGCTCGGCGAGCATCACCGCCAGCGGCCCGCCGATGCTGGGGATGCCGCGCTTCTCGATGAGGGGGAACAGGTGCTGCTCTTCCTTTTGGTTGTGGCAGCGGTCGACGTAGTGGGTCACGTAGTCGACGAGCATGCCGATGAAGGCGTTGGTCGGCCCGCCCTTGGCGGCGAACGCCTTCTCGCCGGCGGCGAGCACCCGCTCGGTGACCTCATGGTCTCGCTTCAAGAGCTCGGTCCACGTCATGCAACAACCTCGCGGTCGATCGACCGGTGAACAGTCGTCGTGGACCATGCCAGGCCGGAGGCGTTGTCACAAGTCCGGCCGGCGCCGCGTCTCTACCAGCCGTTGAAGAATGCAGAATCCATGCCCGCGAGCCACGGCGGCGAACCCTCGATTTTCGTTGAGACCGACGCGCGAACCGCAGAGCGAGGTCGGAGCTCGGAACCCGCCAGTTCCGATCTCCGCGGCGCGATTCGCGACGTCCGAGATCGTGCGCGACGGCGGCGTCCGGCCGCGACGACTGACCCATCGACGGATTCGCTTCGTTGCGCTACTCTGAAGCATCGTGGTTCCAAGCGGGGTTCTCCTGATGGTCGCGCTCGTCGCCGCCGGCAATTCGCCGCGGGTGGTCACCGCCCTGCGTGTGCCGCGTCTCCCCGGAAAAGCCGACGTGCAGCTGTGGCGGGCGATGGCGCCGGAGCGGGCGCTGTCGCCGCGGGCGCTCACGCCGTTGTTCGTGCGGGTGAGCGATCCCGCAGCGGTGGCGACGCTCGGCGCCGCCGGGTTCGACGTCGGCCTCGGTCGCTGGCAGCCGCTGACCTTCAACGCCGTGCAGTTGTCGTGGGCGTTCGCGACCCACGGCGTCGAGCTCAAGAGCGCCGCCGCGCATCAACCGTTGCTCGACGTCAGCCTCGCGGAGATCGGCGCCGACCGGGTTCAGGCCGGGGTCGGCGTGCAGGACAGCCACCGCGGCAAAGGGGTGCTGGTCGGCATCGTCGACACCGGCATCGATCTGACGCACCCGGCGTTCTTCGACGGCAGCGGCAAGTCGCGGGTGGTCGCGGTCTGGGATCAGGACGCCGGCGCCGGGCCGGCGCCGAAGAAGTTCGGGTACGGGCGCGAGTGCCAGGCGAAAGAGATCGCCGGCGGCGGTTGTCCGGTAGGCGATCAGAACGGCCACGGCACCCACGTCGCCGGCATCGCCGCGGGCTCGGGTGTCGTCCACGGCGTCGCCCCGGAGGCGTCGATCGCGGTGGTGCGCTCCGATCGCTTCACCCGCATCGCCGACGCGGTGTTGTACCTGGTCGAGCTCGCCGACGACCGCGACGAGCCCTTGGTGGTCAACATGAGCGTCGGCGGCCAATACGGCCCCCACGACGGCAAGACGCCGCTCGAGGCGTACCTCGGGGAGCTCGCGGGCGACGGCCGGATCTTGGTCGCGGCGGCAGGCAACGACGGCGCCGGTCGGATCCACGCCGGCGCCGAGCTCTCCGAGGTGCCGGTGCGCGTGGCTTTGGACGGCGTGCCGAGCGCCGCGCCGATCGAGACCCTGCTCGACCTGTGGTCCGAGCCGAGCGCCGTGGTCGAGCTGGCGCTCGAGCTGTGGCACGACGGCCAGGTCGAGCTGAGCGTGCCGCTCTCCGGCGCCGACACCGACTTGCTCGAGGCCCGCGTCGACACCGGGCGCGGGATGTTGTTCGCGGTGAGCGCCGGCGCCGAGCTCGATCCGGATCACAACCGCGTCCATCACACCGTGGTGCTGGACGCCGAGGGCGGCGTCGGCCTCGACACCGGCGAGTCCTTGGCGCTCCGTCTGTGGGGTCGAGGCGCGGTGGACGCCTGGATCTCGGTGAACGACTACCGCCGCGGCGCGCCGCGCTTCGGCCTTGCACAAGGTGGCGGCTGGCTGTCGGGAGACGGCGAGCGCTCCATCGTCGTGCCCGCCACCGCGAGGGACGTGATCACGGTCGGCGCCTACACCGTGCGCACCGCTTGGCAGCCCGAGGGGTTGGAGCGGCAGAGCATCGCCGGCGCGAGCCTCGGAGCGCTCGCCGCCTACAGCAGCCGTGGGCCGACGACCGATCCTTCTCACACCGGAGGCAAGCCGGATCTGGTGGCGCCGGGGAGCGTCATCGCCTCGGCGCGGGCGGTGAGCATTGCCGGTGGGCCGATGGTGATCGACGCGGCGCGGGTGATGATGCAGGGCACCAGCATGTCGGCGCCGCACGTGACCGGCACCATCGCGCTGATGCTCGAGGCCGACCCCGAGCTTTCGGTGAGCCAGGCGCGGGACCAGCTGCGGCGGACGGCGCGGCTCGACGTCGATGTCGCGAGCCTCCCGGACAGGGCGCGCGGCGCCGGCAAGCTCGACGCTGCGGCGGCGGTGGCGACCGCCGAGAACGAGGCGCCGTCGGGTTGCGCGGCCGCGCCCTCGGTTCAGGGCGGCCTGGCCGTGCTCCTGCTCGTCGTCGCGCGCCGGCGCGGTCGGGCGCGCCGCTGAGCTGGTCGCGGGTGGCGAGGGTCTGATGCGGATCGCGGTGTGCAGCGACGAGCCTACCCGGTGAACGAGGCGGTGGTCGCGGAGCTCGAGAAGCGCGGCCACTCGGTGGTCCGCTTCGGCAGCTTGAAGACCAACGTCGAGGCGCCGTGGGCCGAGGTGGCGTGCGCCGCCGGCCGCGCGGTCGCGAGCGGCGCCTGTGACGAGGGGGTGTTCTTCTGTTTCACCGGCACCGGGATCAGCATCGCCGCGAACAAGATCCCCGGGGTGCGGGCGGCGTTGTGCGCGGATCCCGAGACCGCGGCGCTCGCGCGGATTTGGAACCACGCCAACGTCTTGGCGCTCTCGAACCGGCTGCTGACGGTCGAGCGCGCCCGCGAGATCCTCGCCGCCTGGCTCGACGCGCCGAAACACGACCCGCGCGGGAAGGCCGGGGTCGAGACCATCTCGGAGATCGAGAAGACTCGCGGTCGCCAGGCGCTTCGTCGCCGTCGATAGGGTTCGGAGCGCGTTTGCCGGCGGTCAGTCGGCGCTGCTGTCACCCGGCGTCGCGTCGCCGCCGTCGCCGTTGTCGCTGTCGCCGCCGTCGTGGCTGCTGGAGCCGTCGCGGCACATGCCTTCGTTGACGTCGCCGACGTTGGCCGGGGCGGTGGCGTCGCAGTGCTGGGCGGAGAGGCAGCCCTCGAGCTTGAGCTTGCCGCTCACGTCGAGGAGCTCGGCGGTGCACTTCTTGAGGCAGACGTGGGAGACCTGGAGGTCGCAGAGGTAGCCCTCGAAGCACTCGGCGCTGTCGCCGCAGGTGAGCGGGCTCCGCTTTCCGGGACAGCCGGCGGTGAGGGCGGCGGTGAGCAGCACGAGCATCCCGAGGCGACGCATGGGCACTCCTTGGTGCGTAAGGCCTGGCATCTTACCCTTCAGCCCGCGCGTCTCGCAAGCAAACAGACGCGGTTGCTACAGGATGAAGCTGCCGAGCCGACCGAGTTGCCGCAGGCGTTCCGGGTGTTTGAGGATCCGGGGGGGAGGCCCCGATCAGGGTGCCCGATCAGGGTGCCAGGCACTTATTTCGATTGGCACTCTCACGCGGCGACTGCCAGGCATGTTGAAAATGTGACACTTAATCATGTGGTTACACGGGCAACGATCTGCACAATGATCCTTGACAACGGAGGGGTCAGCCCTATATTGCAGCCCGTCCGCATGTGCCACACCCACCTACATCGGGGGGGTGGCGACGGAAACCCAAACCGCCCCTCGATGTGGGGGGCGCGATAGCTCTGGAGGAAACAATGAAGTTCAGACCGTTGCAGGACCGGATCCTCATTCGCCGCATCGACACCGAGAACAAGACCTCGGGCGGCATCATCATCCCCGACACCGCCAAAGAGAAGCCGCAACAGGGCGAGGTCGTGGCCGTGGGGAACGGCAAGCGTCTCGAGGACGGCAAGGTTCAGCCGCTGGACGTCAAGAAGGGTGATCGCATCCTCTTCGGCAAGTACTCGGGCTCCGAGATCAAGCTCGACGGCGAGGAGCACCTGATCCTGCGCGAGGACGAGATCCTCGGCATCCTCGAGAAGTAACTCCACGTTTCCTGGCCGGCCGCAGGTCGGTCCGACAACCTTTATAGGAGCAAGAAGACAATGGCAGCTAAGGAAATCATCTTCAGTCAGCGCGCCCGCGAGCAGATCCTCGCCGGCATCAACACCCTGGCCGACGCGGTCAAGGTCACCCTCGGCCCGAAGGGCCGCAACGTCATCCTCGAGAAGAGCTTCGGCTCGCCGAACGTCACCAAGGACGGCGTCACGGTCGCCAAGGAAATCGAGCTCGAGGACCGCTTCCAGAACATGGGCGCCCAGAGGGTGAAGGAGGTCGCCTCGAAGACCTCCGACGTCGCCGGCGACGGCACCACCACCGCGACCGTCCTCGCCCAGGCCATCTACCGCGAAGGCGTCAAGCTCCTCGCGGCCGGCGCCAACGCGATGGATCTGAAGCGCGGCATCGACAAGGCCGTCGAGGTCGTGATCGACGAGCTCAAGAAGCAGTCGAAGGCCACCAAGGATCCCAAGGAGATCGCTCAGGTCGGCACCATCTCCGCGAACGGCGACACCACCATCGGCACCATCCTCTCCGAGGCCATGGAGAAGGTCGGCAAAGAGGGCGTGATCACGGTCGAGGAAGCCAAGAGCATGGAGACCGAGCTCGAGGTGGTCGAGGGCATGCAGTTC
>JACRCV010000025.1 GCA_016218825.1 Deltaproteobacteria bacterium | reverse complement strand
CGTCGTCGACACGATGCTCAACACCGAACAGGGGACGCTGGGGAGAGGTGGGTCGGAACATGCACGCCATACACCAACTTGGCGGCGATGGATCTTTTTGAGGCGGGAGCGGGAGGGGTTTTTACGGGCGAATCAATCTTGAGCTACTTCCTGGGCTTCAACGAGTTTCAGGCGCATCCCGAGCGATCGCTGGACTGGCAGGACGAGCTCGGCGATTTCTATCCCTACGGCGGTGCCTTGTATTTCATCTTCCTCGACGAGGTATACGGTGAAGCCGCGACCCTCGCGCTCTACAAGGCGATGTGGGACCTGTTGGCTCAAGGGCCGGATGCGACCTATCTCAGCGCGCTCTCCGAGCTCGTGGACCTCGATGCGGCGTACGCCGAGTTCAGTGTCTGGCGCTACTTCGTCGGCGCCGAGGACGACGGGCGCCACTTCGCGGATCTCGCCAACTGGGAGGGATCGTACGCCGACGAGAAGCTGACGTCGGTGGCGCTGCTGGCCGATCTGGCGGCGAAAGATCTGCCCGCGAGCGAGACCGTCGTGGAGGCCGGTCCAATGCCCTATGGCGCCGCCTACGTTCGCTTGGCGCTCACCGGCCTCGACCCAGAGCAAACCATCGGCCTGAGGTTCACGGGGGACATCGCGACCCGGTGGCGAGCTCAGGCGCTGCTTCTGCAAGAAGGCGAGCCGCCTCGGCAACACGAAATCATCCTCAACGAGCAGGGGCAGGGCCAGGCCGATCTGAAGAGAGGCGCCTCTGATACCCTCGTGCTGGTCTTCGCAAACCTGGGCGACGGGCAGTATGTCGGCGACGGACCGGAATGGCGGCCGAGCCCATTGCACTACGAGGTGTCATTCGTCGAATCGCAGCCCGACCAGGCGTCCGCCGCCGGGGATGGAGGCGGGTGCAGCGCTGCTGGAAGTCGCCCGCCTGCCGGGTGCCCGTTGGCGGTAGTCTTGGCGGTGTTTGTGGCTCACGGCCGTCGGCGTTGGCGGAGCGCTCGACCCCAGAGCGACCTGCCGCGGAGTGAGTCTCAGGCGAAGAAGCGCGCCACCTGCGCCACAGCCCCCGCCAGCAGCACCGCGACCCCGAAGTTGAGCGCCGCGGAGGTGAAGCAGGTCTTCAGGCCGCCTTCCTTGAACAGCGCCGCGAGCGTCGCGATGCAGGGGATGTAGAGCATCGTGAAGATGACCAGCACCAAGATCTGCGACTGGCTGAGCACCAGGTCGAACTCGGTGGTCCCGAGCGCGGTCGCGAGCATCACGAGCGCCAGCTCCTTGCGGAACACGCCCAAAAACAGCGCGATCCCGGTCACCTCCGGGAGCCGCAAGACCGTGGTGGTCAAAGGCGACAAGGCCGCGTTCACCGGTCGGTCGATGCCGACGTAGGACGCCGCCGACAGCAGCACGCTCGACACCAGGATCACCGGCCAGGCGACGACGATGAACTCCCGCAGCCGCAGCCAGACCTTCTTCATGACGATCGTCGGGTAGGGGCGGCGGAGCGGCGGCACCTCCATGATCAGGCCCAACGCCTTGTGCTGCTTCGAGCGCGACACCGCGAACGACACCGCCATCGCCACGCCGAGGCCGAAGAGATACAGCGCCGCCGCGGTCATGCCGCCGAGGTACTTGCCGGCGAGCGCCAGGATCACGACGCTGCGCGCCGAGCAGGTCACGAACGGGATCACCAGCATCGTGATCAGGCGATCGCGCGGGTTCTCGAGGTTGCGGGTCGCCATGATCGCCGGGACGTTGCAGCCGAAGCCGAGGCTCAAGGGCACCACCGACTTGCCGTGCAGGCCGACGCGGTGCAACAGCCCGTCCACCATGAAGGCGATCCGCGGCAACAGCCCGGCGTCCTCGTAGACCGCGAGCAACAGCAACAGCGGCACCAGGTAGGGCAGCACGATGCCGGCGCCGGCGACCACCCCTTCGACGAGCCCCGACAACAATGCCACCGCCAGGGAGGGCGGCAGGGCCTGGATCGCGGTGCGCAGCGCCGCGAACGGCTGGTCGACGAGCTTGGCGACCAGGTCGCCGAGGAAGAACGCCAGCGAGAAGGTCAAGAGCAGCGACAGGACGACGGTCAAGAGGCCGCCCACCGGGTTGGTGATGATCCGATCGATCTTCTCCCGCATCCCGGCGATCGCGCCGCGGTGATGGGTCGCGACCTGTTCGTAGAGATCGAGCACCAGCGCGTGGCGATGCGAGGCGAGCACCCCCGACTCCGGCCAGCCGTGCAGCGTCGCGAGACGGCGCCGGTCCTGTTGCACGCTGCGCACGAACTCGGCGTCCACCTGCGAGGCGCGGCGCTCGAACTCCTGGTCCATCTCGAGGAGGCGGAGGGTGACGAAGCGCTCCGGCACCGGCAACGCCTGCCGCAACGCCTCCGGGTAGCGGGCGAGGATGCCGGCGATGCAGTCCTCGACGTCGCGGTCGTAGCACGGGTCGCGGGGTTGATAGGCGGTGCGGCTCATCTTCGTGGCCGCCGCGAACACCGCGTCGATCCCGGTGCCGAGCACCGCCACCGTCGACCGGGCGGGGACCCCGGCGAGCGTCGCCAGGCGCTCGAGGTCGATCAGGACGCCCTTGTGCTGCGCCTCGTCCATCATGTTGAGGCAGAGCACCATCGGGATCTTCATCTCGATGAGCTGCAGCGTCAGCTCCAGCGACCGCGACAAGATCGACGCGTCGACGACGTTGACGACCACGTCGACCTCGCCCGACAGCAAGAAGTCGCGGGCGACCCGCTCCGCCGGGTCGAAGGACGAGATCGAGTAGATCCCCGGCAGGTCGATCAGGCGGATGTCTCGGCCTTCGAAGCGCAGCGCGGTCTCGGCGTAGCTCACCGTGGTGCCGGCGAAGTTGCCGGTGTCGACCCTGAACCCGGCGACGGCGTTGAACAGCGTCGACTTGCCGCAGTTCGGCTGGCCGGTGAGCGCGACGACCAGCTCGTCAGGGCTTCGGCGTGCGGCCACGTGTGACCTCGACCTCACCCGCCATGGCGCGCGCGATCATCAGCCGCGCGCCGGTCGCCTGGTCTTCGACGAGCAGCGGCCCGGCGAACGGCGCCGCCTTCACGAACCGGATCCGCCGGCCGGCGAACAGCCCCAAAGACGACATGCGCCTGGCCATGTTGGCGTCGGCGGGCAGGCTCCTGATCTCGACGACCTCGTCCTCACTCAGATCGAGCAGCGTCACGTCGGCGCTCCTCCGGTCTCGCCCGCCGGCCCGCCGCGAGCGCAGTCCAGACACACCCCGATCAGCTCGAGGTGGTGGGAGAGCAGCCGGAAGCCGTGCCGCCGCGCCACCTCCTCCTGCAACACCTCGAGCGCGTCGTAGCTGAACTCGACCTTCTTGCCGCAGCGCTGACACAACAGGTGGTCGTGGTGCGGGCGACCCCACACGTGCTCGTAGGTCGCCGCGCCGTTGTCGTCCTCTTCGCAAAACGTCGTCCGCCGAATGATCCCCGCCCCGGTGAGCGCCGGCAGATTGCGATAGATCGTCGTCATCGCCATCTGCGATCCACCCGCCGCCAACGTCCGCCGCATGTCCTCCGGCGTGAAATGTGCCCCAAGCATGCAACTCACTTGCAGCAAAGCCTCCCGGTCGCCTGTTAGGCGTCCGCCCTCATTCATCAGGTATTTCTCCAGTGTTTCTGTGCACCACCCCACCTCGCGGCAGGTTTCCCGGCAGGTCTTCAGCGGCGCTTGTTGCATATGAATTGCATTATCCGGGATTGGGCCGGGTTGTCAAGCGCGGCGGCGGGGGGGCGCGATCTGGGGCGGGCGCTGGTTTCTTCCGCGCGCGTGGTCTCCGTCTCGCGGTCGTGGGGGCTTGCCAAAGGGGAGGCGCGCGGCCTATGGGGCGAGTTGTTGGGCTATTCGGGGGGGGCGTGTTTTGGCGAGGGGGGCGTCATGGCTTCCAGGCGTCATCTTGGGTGGTGGGTCGCTCTGATCCTCTTCTCGGCCGGATGCGCGCGGCCGGAGGCGACGATCACGCTCGAGACCGACGCGGCGTCGTCCGGGGAGGCGGCCCCGGAGACGGGGGTGTTGCGGTTCGCGGTCGGTGGGATGATCACGCCGAAGGAGGGGATGGCCTACTACCGTGACTTCTTGCGTTACATCCAGGAGAAGACGGGGGTCAAGGTCGCCTACGTGGACCGCGAAGGCTACGCGGAGATCAACGAGATGTTGCGCACCGGCCAGCTGGAGGTGGCGTTCGTCTGCAGCGGCCCGTACGTCGACGGCCACCGGGAGTTCGGCCTCGAGCTGTTGGCGGCGCCGCAGGCCTATGGGGTGACCGTCTACCACTCCTACATCATCGTCCCGAAGGCGAGCCCGGCCGTGACCTTCGCCGACTTGCGGGGCAAGCGCTTCGCCTTCGCCGATCCGCTCTCCAACAGCGGCAAGCTGGTCCCCACCTACATGTTGGCGAAGATGGGCGAGACGCCGGAGTCGTTCTTCAAGGAGTTCGTCTTCACCCGGGCCCACGACCGATCGATCAAGGCGGTGGCGCAGGAGGTGGTCGACGGCGCCGCGGTCGACAGCCTGATCTGGGAATACCTGAACGCGGTGGATCCGGAGCGCACCGCGAAGACCCGGATCCTGGAGAAGTCGCCGCCCTACGCCATCCCGCCGATCGTGGTCGCGCCCGGCCTGGCCGCAGAGCTCAAGACCAAGGTCCGCGAGGTCGTCCTCGGGGCGCACCTCGATCCGAAGGGCCGCGCGGTGCTCGCGAAGATGAAGATCGACCGCTTCGTCAGCATCGACGACCGGGCCTACGACTCGGTGCGCGAGATGCAGGCCTGGATCGCCAAGCAACCACGGTGAGGGTGAGGCCGGCCGATGCCCTTTCGTAGCATCCGCAGGAAGTTCCTCGTCAGCCTCGTGGCCGCGACCTCGTTCTTCGCGTTGGCGATGATCGTGTTCGCCGAGACCGTCATCCGCCGCATGCTCGTCACCCACCTGCAGGAGAAGGGCCTGGCCATCGCCCGCACCGTGGCCGCCGACTCGGTGAACCCGATCATCACCGAGCACTACTTCGAGGTGGCGATGGCGTTTCATGACCTGCGCGAGGCCGAGGAAGACGTGCTGTACGCCTTCGTCTTGGACGAGAACGGCCGCGAGCTGGTGCACACCTTCGCCGGCGGTCTGTCGACGGAGCTCAAGGGGGCGCAGCCGAGGCGCGCGGCGAACGGCACCAGGACGATCGAGCTCCAGACCGACCGCGGGCCGGTGCTCGACATCAGCGTGCCGTTGTTGCACGGCCAGATAGGCTGGCTCCGCCTCGGGCTGTCGACGGCGCGCATCCGCCACCAAGTCAACGGCATCGTGCTGTTGATCGTGCTGTTCGCGGCGGCGACTTTCGCGGTCGGCGTCGCGGCGGCGGTCGGCTTCGCGCGCGTCATCACCCGGCCGCTGTTGAGCCTCACCCGAGCGGCGGAGGCCTTCGGGCGCGGCGACACCAGCCAGCCGGTGGTGATCGATTCGCAGGACGAGGTCGGCAAGCTCGCCGGCGTGTTCAACGCGATGGTGGCGAGTCGGCTGAGCGTCGAGGAGGAGCGCGAGGTGTTGATCGAGGAGCTGCGCCGGACGCTCGGCGAGGTGAAGACCTTGCGCGGCTTCTTGCCGATCTGCTCCAGCTGCAAGAAGATCCGCAGCGACCAGGGTTACTGGCAGCAGATCGAGTCCTACATCCGCGACCACAGCCAGGCGGAGTTCAGCCACGGCCTGTGCCCGGACTGCGCCCGAACCCTCTACCCGGAGATCCTGGGTCCCGGCGGCGGCAGCCACGGCACGTGAGTCGCGCCGCCCTTCGCTGCCTCGTGGTGTTGGCGCCGGCCGTGGTCGGCTGTGCCACGAACGAGCTCGGGCGCGCCCGTTCCCGGGCGCGGCCGGCGGACGTGATCATCGTGCCGGGCTGTCCCACCGAGGCGGACGGCAGCCTGTCGGGGTGTCTGCGGCGGCGGATCGTGTGGGCCGAGCTCCTGTTTCACGAGGGTCTCGCCAAAGAGATCATCACCTCGGGCGCCGCGACCTACAACCGCTACTTTGAGGCCGAGGCGCTGGCGGCCGGGCTCGTTGCCCTGGGGGTGCCGCCGGAGCGGATCTGGTTGGAGCCCGACGCCCGCCACACCGACGAGAACGTGTTCTACGCGCTGCTCCTGGCGCTGCGGCTCGGGGCGACGAGCATCGCGGTCGCCTCCGACGGCGGTCAGGCCGCGGGCGGCTGCTCCTTCCTCAGCGGCTGGGGCCAACCCTGCCTGCAGGCCGGGATGGACACGGCGCTGGTCTCCGGGCGTTTGGACGACCCGCAGGTCCGCGCCCGGCTGGACGCGGTGAAGGTGCCGCCGCTGCCGGAGGCGGTGTGGCTCCGGGTCGACGCGTTCGAGGCGGAGCGCCGCCGTCGGGGCGGGCCGGATCGACCGGGCTCGATCGCGCTGTACTGGTTTCGGGCGCCCTTCGGGCGGCTGTTCGGCGACCCCTGGTACCCGCCGGACCCGCCGGGGCGCGAGCCGATCGGCTATCGCGCCTGTCTCGAGCGTCTCGGCGCCGCGGCGCCGTGCGTCTGCCGCCAGGAGCCGCGGGCCGCGATGGTTTGTGAGCCGTAGCCCGAGGGAGCGTCGCCGCCCTTTGACCTGCGTGAGATCCTGGTGCTACGTATCGCCGGCGTGAAAGCCTTTGTCCTAGCGGCGGGGTTCGGCGAGCGGTTGCGACCGATCACCGAGTCGGTCCCCAAGCCCCTGCTGCCGGTCGGCAACCTGCCGCTCATCGGCTACGCCCTGAAGCTCTGCCAGAAGCACGGCATCACCGACGTCATCGTGAACCTGCACTACCTGGGCAAGGTCATCAAAGAGCGCCTCGGGGACGGGCACGAGTTCGGGGTGACGCTCACCTACAGTGAAGAGGAAGAGATCTTGGGCACCGGCGGCGGCCTGAAGAAGATGGACGCGGCGCTCGCCGGCGAGACCTTCGTCGTCCTCAACTCCGATACCATCATCGACCTCGACCTGAAGGCGGTCATCGCCTCGCACCGCAAGCGGCGGGCGCTCGCGACCCTGGTGTTGCGCGCCGACGCCCGCCAGGGGGAGTTCGGCCAGATCGAGGTCGACGCCGGCGGCCGGGTGCGGCGGATCTTGGGGCACGGCGAGGCGCGCGGGCGACTGACGCCGTACATGTTCGCCGGGGTGCACGTGGCCGAGCCGCGCCTCCTCGAGTACGTGCCGCCGGACGTCAACACCTGCATCATGCGCTACGGCTACACCAAGGCGCTAGACAACGGCGAGCCGATCTACGGGGTGGTGGCCGACGGCTACTGGAACGACGCCGGCACCCCGGAGCGCTACCTGGAGGCGAACCGCGACGCGCTGTCGCAGAAGATGAAGCTCAAGCACGCCGATCCCTTGGCCGGCTACGCGGTCGGGCCGAAGCGGGCGGTGGCGGACGTGGTGCGGATGGGCACCGACGTTCACCTCGGCGACGCGGTGGAGATCGTGGCGCCGGTGCTGATGGGCGACGACTGCAAGGTCGGAGATCGGGCGGTGGTCGGGCCGTACTGCGTGCTCGCGGCGCGGGCGCAGATCGGCAAAGAGGCCCGGGTCTCGAGCGCGGTGCTGCTCGAAGGCGCCAAGGTCGAGGCCGGCGAGCGGCTCGACCGGGTGATCGTCGGCAAGAAGGCGACCCTCACGGCCGCAACGCCGGCGCCCGCATCAGAGCGAGCGTAGCGCGCCTCTGTCCAAATCGAGCTGCTAGACCGGTTTCGCCTTGGGCCGATCGTTCCGCGCCCTTTCTTGCGTTCCTCGCGCTCGCGGCTTCGCCTCCGCTGCAGCACCGGCGGGCGCGACCGTGTGGTCGAATCGAGGCGAAAAGGCTCTAGTTGCTCTTCGCGGTCTTGGCGACCTCGGCGGCGAAGTCTTCGTTGCGCTTCTGCAGGCCTTCGCCGAGCTGGTAGCGGGCGAAGCGGCGGATGACGATCTTCTCGCCGATCTTGGCGACGAGCTCGTTCAGCACCTGCTCCACCGACTTCTCCTGGTCTTTGACGAAGGGCTGCTCCAGGAGGCAGAACTCTTTGTAGTACTTCTCGAGCTTGCCGGTCGCGATCTTCTCGACCACCGCCGCCGGCTTCTTCTGCTCCAGCGCCTGGGCGCGGCCGATCTCCATCTCGTGCTCGACCACGCTCTTCGGCACCTCGTCGCGGCCGACGTAGGACGGCGCCGACGCCGCGATGTGCATCGCGACGTCCTTGACGAAGCGCTGGAACTCGTCGTTGCGGGCCACGAAGTCGGTCTCGGCGTTGACCTCGAGGAGGACGCCGATCTTGCCGCCCATGTGGATGTAGCTCGCCACCGTGCCTTCGCTGGCGATGCGGCTGGCCTTCTTCGCCGCCGCCGACAGGCCCTTCTTGCGCAACCAGTCGATGGCCTTGTCCATGTCGCCGCCGCCCTCGGCGAGCGCCTTCTTGCAGTCCATGATCCCGGCGCCGGTTTTGGCGCGCAGCTCCTGCACCATCTGAGCATTCACTTCCATGACCCTACCCTCTACTTTGAGAATGAATTCGGCGGCCGGGCACCGTCACGATGCCGGCCGAACAATCACGTGGATCCGCGGCTACGGCGCAACCGGGACCGCCGACTTGTCGCCGTCGTCCTTGCCCGGGGCGCGCACGATCTCGACCTTCGGGCCGGGGCCGCCGGCCGGCGACTCTCTCGGCGTGCCGGGGGCCGGGCCGCTGTCGCGCCGCGACTTGTCGTCGTCCTTCTGGCTGGCGAGCTTCTTCTCCCAGATGGAGTTGCCCTCGGCGCAGGCGTCGGCCGCCTTGGTGACGAAGATGCGGATCGAGCGGATGGCGTCGTCGTTGCCGGGGATCAAGAAGTCGATCTCGTCGGGGTCACAGTTGGTGTCGACGATCGCGACCACCGGGATGCCGAGCTTCTGGGCTTCGGCCACCGCGATGTGCTCCTTCTTGGTGTCGATCACGAAGATCGCGCCGGGCAGCTTGTTCATGTCCTTGATGCCGCCCAGGTTCTTCTCGAGCTTCGCCTTCTCGCGGGTCAGCTGCAGCACTTCCTTCTTCGGCAGCTTCTCGAAGGTGCCGTCGGTCGCCATCTTCTCGATGGTGCGCAGCCGGTCGATCGAGGCCTTGATGGTGCGGTAGTTGGTCAGCGTGCCGCCCAGCCAGCGGTTGTTGACGAAGTATTGGCTGGCGCGGCTCGCCTGCTCCTGGATGACCTCGGCGGCCTGCTTCTTGGTGCCGACGAAGAGGATCTTCTCGCCGTTCCCCACCGCGTCGACGAGGAAATGGAACGCGCGGTTGAACAGCGGCACGGTCTTCTGCAGGTCGATGATGTAGATGCCGTTGCGCGCGCCGAAGATGTACGGCTTCATCTTCGGGTTCCAGCGGTTGGTCTGGTGCCCGAAGTGCACGCCGGCTTCGAGCATCTCTCGCATCGTGATCTCGCTCATGACTCCCTCTCCTTGCGGTTCGCTGACGAACACAGCCCGCCGCCTCACCTTCTAGTCGTCTGTCTACCTACCCCTATGGTAGGCACCGCCCAGACGAGCCGGTGGGGCGTGTGAATTTCCCGGCCAGGTCGAAGATCCGCCTCAACCTGGTGACGGGATCGCGCGGTGTAGCACACGGACCACACGTTGGCAACTTTTCATGAGGCCGCCCGGGCCGGGAGCTCGCGGCACCGCCGTGAAGGGTCCGACCGCGGCTCGGGAAAAGTGCGCCGGTTCTTTGCACCTCTGGCGCCCGGGTCGGTATAGTGGCATCAGAGCTGAGCTCCCTGGAGGGAAGACATGGCATCCCTGGCACTGCGTTCGGTGTTTATCGCCGCGTTGGTCACGCCCGCCTTGTCGCGGGCCGCAGAGGCCGGCGGTCAAGCGACGGTCGTGGTGATCGCCACCAAGGGCAAAGGCGGGCCGGCGCTCGCGCCGCAGGTCAAGACCCTGGTCGAGAAGCCGCTCGGCAAGCAGTTCAAGGTGCTGCCGCTCCCCGCCTATCAAAAGGCGGCCAAGAAGGCCGGGGTCAAACCGAAGGACGCACTGACGCCGGCGTCGGCGGTCAGCGTCGGCGGCGGCGCCGGGGCGACCCACGTTCTCTTCGTCGAAGGCCAGGTCGAGAAGGAGAAGGTCGGCAAGAAGACCAAGCAGACGTTCTTCGCCGGCGTCATCCTCGTCGACGTCGCGACCGGCGACCAGATCCTGAAGACGCGCTACGAGCTCAAGGGCAAGAAGATCGACGCCAAGGTCGCCGCCACCATGGTCACCGAGATCGGCGGCGCGCTCACCAAGCCGGCGGCCGCCCCGCCCCCCGCCCCGGAGGCCGAGGCTACCCCCGAACCGCCGGTCGCACCGCCGCCCCCACCCGAGGGCACGCCGGTCGCCGACGCCGGCGCGCTGCCGCCGCCGGACGCGCCGCCGCCGCCCCCGGAAGGTGCCACGCTCGCGGCCGCGCCGACCGAGGTGCCGGCTGAGCCGGCGCCGAGCACCCCCCCCCCCGCCGCCGAGACCCCCGCGACCGAGAGCGCCCCGGTGCTGGCGGCGCTGTCGCAGCCGATGTCGGGCGAGCCACCGGCGATCACGGTGAGCGATACGGCGACGCGCGGCAAGCGCTGGCGTCCGGCGCTCCACGTCGGCATCGGCGGCATCGGGCTGCAGCGCAAGGCGGCGATCAAGGCGGAGGGCGCCAAGCCCCCGGGCTACGAGGGGCCGCTGCCGGGGGCGTTCATGCAGCTGTCGTTCTTCCCGCTGGCGATCGGCGGCAACGGCGGGATGCACGAAGGCATCGGCGTATTCGCCGAGGGTCACTTCATGCGGGTGGAGACCGTGGTCGACGATGTCACCAAGCAGACGGTGTCGAGCGACGTCGTCGGCATGAACGGCGGCCTGGCGTTTCGCCTGGTGTTCTGGGACTCGGACGTCGCGCCCGACTTCACCTTGAAGGTCGGCTACGGCTCGTTCGCCTTCCCGCTCAAGGCGGGGGCGTTTCCGACCACGCGCTACGGCAACCTGACCGCCGGCGGCGCGTTCACGATCCCGTTCGTCAAGCAGTTCGCCTTGGTCCTGGGCGGCGCCTTCGAGCAGCGCCTCGCCGCCGGGCTCAAGAAGGACACCGAGCTCGGCACGGTGTCGAGCCAGATGGGGTTCCGCGCCGACGGCGGCCTGCGGCTCTATATCGATCCGGTCGAGGTGATGGTCTTCGGGCGCTTCGAGCAGCTGACGTCCAAGTTCAAGGGCGGCACGACGCTCGCCTCGCAGACCCAGTACAGCGACGTCACCCTCGAGGACCGGTACTTCGGCGGCTGGGCGACCGCGGGCATCGCGTTCTAACGCTTCGTCGCTTCGAGAAACGCGCTCTCCAGGCTCTTGCCGCGCTGCACCCCGAGGATCGGGACGCGGTGCTCGAGGAGCACCCGCAGTAACGCCGCGATGATCTCTGCCGGGTCCGTGGTGCTCGGGAAGCTCACCTCGATCACGCCGCGCTCCACCCGTAGCTTTGCGCCGGGCACCGCCGCCTCGAGCGCCGCGGTCGGCAGCGGCAGGCCCTCGCGTACTTCCAGCCGGACCTCGGCGCCTCGCCGCGTCAGGGTCTCGATGCTCCCCGCGGTCACCAGGCGGCCGTGGTCGAGGATGGCGCCGTGGGTGCAGACCTCCTGGATCTCGGCCAGGTTGTGGCTCGAGATCACCACGGTGGTCCGGGGCGCGAGGGCGCGGACGATGTCCTTGACTCGCTTGGCGGCGGCCGGATCGAGACCGGCGGTGGGCTCGTCCAGGAACACCAGCTCCGGAGCGCCGAGCAGCGCCTGCGCCAACGCCACCCGCTTCAGCATGCCGTGCGACAGCTCGAAGCCCCGCGAGCGGGCGACGTCGCCGAGCCCCACGAGCTCGAGGACGCGCGCCGCCTCGGTGCGGCTCGCGGCGGCGCTGCAACCGCCCAGGCGCGCGAGGTGGACGAGGGTCTCCTCGACCGGCATCATGCGCGGGAACGCCGCGTCTTGCGGCATCGCGCCCACCTTGCCCGCGAGGCGATAGAGATGACGGCACGGCACGTCGAGGACGGTCGCGACCCCGGCGTCGGCGCCCAGCCAGCCCGTCAGGACGCCGAAGGTCGTGCTCTTGCCGGCGCCGTTCGGGCCGAGCAGGCCGAAGACTGCGCCGCGCTCGACTTGCAGATCGACGGCGTCGAGCGCGACCTTGGCGCCGTATGTCTTGCAGAGCGCTCGAACCTGCACCACCGCGGCCGTCATAGGTCCCGCCTCTCGAGCACCAGCGCCGCGAGGGTGAGGAACACCGCGGCGAAGCCGAGGTAGGCGGCGACGCTCGACAGCGGCCCGGAGAGGTCGTCGAGCCAGAGGCCGCTCTGGTAGGTGGACGGGCTCAGCCAGGTGAGAGGGCGCAGCCACGCCGCCGGGTGGTCCTCGGGGATCACGCTCATGAACCCCAGGACCCGGAGCGCCACCATGATCGCGAACGCGCCGAAGAGCGCCGCGAACGGTTGCTTGGTGCTGACCGAGGCGAACGCGGTGATCGCGAGGTAGCTGAGCCCGAAGGGCACGAGGAGCACGACCATCCGCGCCACCGCGGGCAACGCCTGGACCACCGAGAAGCCCCGCAACATCAGGGCCGCGATCGCGACCAGCGCCACCGCACCGGCGATGCTGACCGCGACCAGCAGCACGAGCTGGGCCGCGACCTTGCCGAGGAGGATCGCGAGGCGGCGGGCGCGCAGCGTCGGGTAGAGGATGGCGCGCGACTGCAGGTCGCCGGCGACCTGGTCGAAGCTCGACAGCACGATCAAGAACGGCAGGAAGACCAACGAGCCCCAGAAGAAGAACGGGACGACGACGGCGTTCTTGAACGACGCCGCGACCGCCTCCGGCTCGACGCCGGCGAAGAACGCCGCCAGCTTCTGGTAGGCCTCGGCGCCGAGCACGTCGAGGTTGGCCGCGGGGCCGCCCATGCCTTGGGCGCTCAGGCGCGCCACGACCTCGTGCTCGAAGAAGCGCACCAGCACGACGAACGCCAGGCCGCCCAGGATCGCGGCGCCGAGGTAGAGGGCGCTGACGAACAGGGCGCGCCGGGTGCGGACCGCGACCGCGAGCTCGTGCCGGGTGATCAGGAGGACGCTGTGCCACATCGCCCGCCGTGCGTATCACGCGGCCGCGGGGCACAAAAGCCGTTCAGCGGTATGGTATCCTTGGTGAGCCTGGAGGGTTTCGATGCGGACGCGGCTCGGGGTGGGTGTGGCTGGGGGTCTTGGCTCGGTGCTCGTGATCGTCGTGGCGTTCGCATGTGGTGGGTCGACGGTGGCCTCGTCGGTTCCCGCAGGCCTGACCGAGATCTGCGACAACCACATCGACGATGACAGTGACGGCGTCGTCGACTGCGTCGACGTCGACTGCCGGGACCTGGTCCTCTGCCAGGGTGTGGTCGAGGACTGCAGCGACGGTCTCGACAATGACCTCGACGGTCTTCCCGACTGCGCCGACCCCGATTGTGCCGTGAACCCGCTGTGCAGCGAGGACTGCGGCAACGGGCTCGACGACAACGGTGACACGCTCGTCGACTGTGCCGATCCGGTCTGCAAGGGGATCGACCCGCGTTGTGGCGAGGTCTGCGGCGACGGTCTGGACAACGACCAGGACGGCGTCTTCGATTGTCAGGATTCGGACTGCTTCGCGGTGATCCCGCCGTGCGGTGGCGGCGTCGGTCCCGACGGCACGATGTGCGCGTATGGCGGGGTGACGCCGCACGTCTGTCAGTGCGCCGACGGCGGCGACAATGACGCCGACGGCTTGGCCGACGCGCTGGACCTCAAGTGTTTCGGCCCCTTCGATGACGACGAGTCCGACTACGCGACCGGGATCCCCGGCGACAACAAGGGCTCGAAGGGCTCGACCGAGTGCCCGTTCGACGGCAACAGCGGCGTCGGCAACGACTGGGTGTGCTGCAACCCCGCGGATCCGACTCAGAACGTGACCCCGAACGGCTGCGACAACGTCGGCTGCTGCGAGGTCGACCTGAACGGCAACGGCACCGGCGAGCACGCGATCATCGGCGGCAGCTGCAGCTTCGCGCCTCCCTGCGGCGCCGCCGGCACCGACGGGTGTCCCTGCGGGGCGCCGGGCGAGTGCGACCCGGGGCAGTTCTGCGTGCCCGACGACGACAGCGGCGCCGGCTTCTGCTCGACCTGCGAGGGGTGCACGCCGAGCGCCGCTTGCGAGAACCCCTGCGGCTGCGGCGAGACCTGCTTCGGCGGCTTCGAGCAGCCGGCGAGCGTCTGTGGGGGCGGCGGAGTGACGCCGTCGTGCCCGAGCGGCGCCACGGCGTGCCCGAACGGGAACAGCGACTGCGACGCGGCGGCGAACGAGCAGTGCACGAACGGCTGTTGCTTCGCGACCTGCCCGGGCGGGGTGACGCCGTGTCAGGTCTGGTCCGACTGTCCGACCGACTTCGCCTACGTTTGTATCACCGGGTGTTGCATCATCTCGGCCTGACGCGCGCTTCGAGGCGAGTCGGTCCTTTCGCCGCGTCGACGACGAATCCCGCCAACTCGGCGCAACATCTTGGGAAAGCGACCGAAAACTCCCATTGCGCCTCAGAGGCGGTATCCTTATATTGGCCAAGGTGGTGGGTACGCCGCCCTGAGTTGAGGAGGATGCCTGGTTTCGGGCGTGCGACAGGAGTGAGCGAGATGCAGACCGGACCCCAAGCGAGCGGTGCCGAGGCCGTGGTGCCCGAGACGCCGACGCCGGTGACGCTGACCGACAAGGCCGCGATGATGGTCAAGGAAGCGATGAAGCAGGAGAACCTGACCGGTCACGGCCTCAGGGTCGGGGTGATGGGGGGCGGGTGCTCGGGCCTGCAGTATCTTCTCGACTTCGCGAAAGAGTCGACCGAGGATGACTTCGTGTCGGAGCAGCACGGCGTCAAGGTGTTCGTCGACCCGTTCAGCGCCGCGCACCTCGAGGGCACGGTGATCGACTACATCGACGATCTGAACGGCTCCGGCTTCAAGTTCAACAACCCGAACATCGTGCGCGCCTGCGGCTGCGGCAGCTCGTTCGCGACCTAGGCCGGGGACGAAGACCCGCGTGGCTTTGGTCGCGGTGTTGGTCGCGATCAGCTCCTGGCCGGGAGCTGCGTCGGCGGCGCACGACGAGCGCCCGCCCGCGGAGACCGGTGGGCTGCATCGGGCCGCCGCGAGCCTCGAGATCGTGCTCGACGTCTATCGCCTGGCGTTGGTCGAGCTCGTGCCCGCGGCGACCAAGGTGTTTGCCGCCGGGCAAGCGCCGGAGGCCACGACCGCGACGCCGATCCCCGAGCCCGCCCTCGAGGTGTTTCGCCGCCTGTCGTTGAGCGTCCCGAGCCGGGTGTCTGCCACCGCGCTGCCGGTCGTCAGCCGAGCGTACCACGCCGAGGTCACCGAAGCGCTCGAGGAGCTCGCCGCCGCGGCGCGCATCGCCGAGGTCGGGGCGCCGCTGCGGCGCTTGCATCACGCGATCGCCAAGATCTGCGACGCCGCCGACGACATCGTCGATCTGTTCTCGCGCCAACGGCCGATCCAGGTGCGGGTCATCGACTCGAGCGCCGCGCTGCAAGACATCGGCGAGGCCCTCGACGAGGTCGCCGCGGCCGAGACCAACATCGCCCGCCTCCGCGCCAAGGACGCCGCCGTCGGCGACCAGCTCGACGCTTTCCTCCGCCTCGAGGTGGCGCTCGCGCACGCGCTCGACCTGATCGCCGCCGCCGACGAGGCCGGGTTGCACATCGGCTTCGAGGCGTCGCGCGCCACCGAGGCCTTCGCTGCGCTTCGCGACCGGGTGCGAATCGAGCTCGAGCTGCTCAGCGGCGTGCTGCGCGGCATCGAGACCCCGAGCGCCGGCGCGCCGGCGCACTTGACCGCGGTGCTCGCCCTGCCCGAGCCCGGCAAGAGCGCCGAGGCGCGTCTCGTCTGGGATCCACCGCTCGGCGTGCCCGGGCCGGCGGTGGTCCGCATCGAACGACGCCCCGACGTCGCGGCGCTGCAAGCGCGCTTGCGCCTGGCGTTTGTCTGCGACGGCAAGAGCGCCGACAGCATCGAGGCGCTGGTGCGGACCGCGACCGAGGGGATCGATCCGAAGCCGGTGGTGGTGGCCGAGCTCGCCCCGGGGCGTGGCAGCTACACCGACGTGCTCGCCGAGGCGCCGCTCGTCGCCCCCATCTATCAGGTGACGGCGCTGTCGGCGCTCGGCGCCAAGAGCGGTGCGGCCGAGGCCACCGCGCTGCTCGTGCCCGCCGGCCTCGAGGGACCACCCTTGTCCCGGGCGCGCGCGCTCGGGTCGGAGCCGCAGAGCTCCGACTTCTATTACGACCACGACCAGGTGGAGGTGAGCTGGGAGCTGCCCGAGAGCGACGTGACCCACGCCGCCGCGCCTCTCCGGGCGCGGGCCGCGGAGCTCAGGCGACCGTTGGTCACCGGCTACCGCATCCTGCGGTTCAGCGAAGGGGTGCCGAAGGTGGTCGGGCGGGTGGCGGCCGGCGTCTCACGCTTCGTCGATCGGGTGCCGTCGCGGATCTTGAGCACGGTCGGGGTGCGCTACGCCGTCGAAGCGCAGAGCGGCGCCGAGGGCGTCGCCCGGCCGCCGTCCGCCTGCGCCCTGACGAAGCCGGTGACCCTCGACGTCGGCCGTCGCCTGGAGCTCGCCACCGCCGGGGTCGGGTGGTTGTCGAGCCCGACCGCGTTCGAGGCCGAAACCCTGGCGGGTCTGAGCGCCGCGGCCGCCCTCGCCGAGGCCAAAGAGACCGTGGCCGGCTGGTCCGAACCGGAGCGGCAGCGTCGGCTCGCGACGTGGTGGCACGCCCAGCCGGCGGCGAGGCGGATCGGCTGGGCGCGGCAGTGGCCGACCTTGGTCTCCGAGGCCGAGCGCGCCGGATGGTTGCTGCAGGCGGCGACCGCCCCCGGCAGCCGCGACCTGCCCCGCATCGCGGCGGAGCTGTGGTTGAGCACCCAACCCCCCGAGGTGCAGGAAGAGGTCGACCGCTGGTGGGCGCTGCTCGACAGCGTCGCGCGCGCCACCCAGATCGCGGCCTACGAACGGCGCATGAACACCCGGGCGCGTGAAAGCCTGGAGGCGGCGCGGGCGCGCGGTGAGGCCGGGCTCGAGTGGTCTAGCCTGCGACCGGCGCGGCTCGCGGCGTGGCTCGCGTCGCGGGACCCGAACGAGCGCCTGCGGCTCGACGAATGGTGGCAGGCCATCCCGGAGGCGGCGCGGCGCGAGGCGGCGAGCGAGTGGCTGTCGACCCTGCCGGCGGACGAGCAGTTGGCCATTCGCTGGCCCGACTGGCAACAGCGCTCCGCGGTCGAGCAACGGGCCTTCCTCGAGGACGGCTGGCGCGAGCTGCCGAGCGGTCTCGAGGCGCGGGCGCTGGCCGGGGTGCTGGCGCTGCGACACTTCGACCAGAGCGGCGCCGAGCTCGAGGCAGCGATGCGAGAAGAGGTCTCCGCGTTGCCGCGGGTGCTGACGCGGCTGCGCTACGCCGCCCGGCCGCTGGACGTCTGGCTCGGCTTCTGGCTTTGGCCGCTCGCCGTCGTCGCCGGGCTCGCGGCCCCGGTGGGGTGGGTGTTCGTCCGGCGACGCCGGTCGATTACAGGCTGAGGTCGAGGCCGGCGTAGACCCAGTCGTGCCAGGTCCTGATGCTCGCCGTCTTGCGGGCGCTGGCGATGTCGCCCTGGTCGACGAACAGACCGCCGCCGATGCTCAAGGTGACGTGGTCGACGACCGGAACGCTGTAGACCGCGTCGGCCTCGATCCCGAGCGCACCGTCGTTGCCGAGGCGGTCGGGCCGCGCCAGGCGGAAGTGGTGCACCGCGACGTCGAGGGTGCCGGCGCCGAGGCGGGCATGGTTCTGCGCCAGGATGTCGACGAGGCCGCCGTCGTTGGTGTCGGCGGCGATGTTGGCGAACCGGTCCATCAGCCCGTAGAACGCCCGGCTCGACTGGAACAAGGTGTCGAAGGTGCCGCTCTGGCGGTTGGTGTGGTCCTTGTCGCCGCTCAGGTATTCGATGCCCAGCATCGGCGCCCAGAGCTCGGAGAGGGTGTAGCCGGCGCTCGCGGCGAACAGGTACGCGAAGTGGTTGGTGCCCGTCTGGCCGTAGACCTCGGCGCGCCCGAACCACGGGCCGTCGAAGCTCAAGTCGGCGCCGCCGGTGGCGAGCGACCAGCCCTCGGTCGACGGGCCGCGGTCGGTCGACTTCAGCCACTGGTTGGTCATGCAGATCACCGGCACGCTGAGCCGCAGCCCGGCGCGCGTCGTCTGCAATTCGCCCGCGAGCACGTCGAAGAACGGATGCGCGCCCGCGCTCTCTTTCACCCGGGTGGCGACGAAGGTCAGCTTGGCGTTCGGCGTCTGGTGCCACAGCACCAGAGCGTCGAAGGTGCGCGCCTGTTGGATCCAGTCGCTGTTGCCGAGGAGTCGGCCGCGGCCGAACACGATCTCCTGGCGCCCGACGCGCAGCGCGTCGTCGACGCCGAGCTGCACGTAGCCCTCGTGCAGGTCGAGGCCGTCGGCGGTGTAGTCGCCCTGGGTGCTGCGCTCGGTCGCCCAGACGCGAACGTCTTGGAGCGTGAGGCGAGCGCGCAACAGGTCGGCCGTGATCGCGAGGGTGGCGCGGCTGCGCTGGCTGACGCGGTAGTTGCCGAGCTCGTCGAGGGTCTCGGTGGAGCGCGGCACGCCGAGGTTGCCGCCGAATGACTTCTCGACCCGAGGTCGGATCTGGGCGCCCCAGCTCACGACCGGCGCGGTGCCGGTGGTCGGCACGGCCGGCGTCGTCTCGGCCGGCGTCGGCTGCGGCTTGGTCTCGGCCGGAGCGGCGCTCGGGGCCGGCGTGTCGCTGCTCGTAGCCGCGGCGTCAGGAGCGCTCGGCGTCGCGCCGGCCGGAGCGCCTTCCGGGTCCGAGACCGGGGTCAACGCCAACATCATCGTGAACAGAGAGATCATCGCTGCTCCTTGTCGTCGAGGCGCGCCGCGCCGCTCACGTGCTTCGGCTCAGCGCCGCGACGCGCCCTGGTCTCCAGCCGGCCAGAATTTTGACGCCGTTGATCGACGCCCCTAAGCTTCGAGGGGAGTCGATTGCGCGACATACGACTCACTCGGAGGAATTGCAATGAAAAGCACCGTGATCGCAATCCTGGCCGCCTGCGTGTCGATGCTGGTGACGAGCGGAATCGTGGCGTTCGCCACCGCCGCGCCCGTCGCCTTCGAGCCGTCCTCGACGATGAGCGACGACGACCTCGACCGTTACGTCAGCGCCTACATCGACGAGCAGTATCGTAAGCTCGTGGCCGCGAGCCGCGAGTAGCTCGCCTCAGCGGCGGATGTGCGGCAGCACCAGGCGCTCGATCCAGTTCTTCACCTCGGTCTGACGCACGTTCTGATCGAGGATGTCCTGGTCGATGCCCAAGAGCCACGCGAGGTCCTTGCGCTCCGGATGGGCGTGCAGGGTCTCGAGCTTGGCGACGTAGTCGAGGGCGTCGTCGCGGGTCTTGAAGAAGCCGCCGGTGATGAGCTTGTCGATGCGGCAGAACACCAGGCGCGCCATGTTGTAGAGCGAATACTCCGGGTGGTACTGCAGCGCCCAGAAGCTCCCGCGCTTGTGGTCGACCGCCACCGACTGGACGTTGGTGAAGGCGTTGGTCGACAGGCGCAGCGCCCCGGGAGGCAGGTGGGTGACTTCGTCCAGGTGACTGGTGAAGCCGTCGAACACCGACGACCGCCCGACGTAGAACGGGTGGGCGCGACCTTCGGGGGTCAGCATGATCTTGCGCGCCAGGCCCATCTCGCGGCCGCGGGGATTGGCGCGGACGATGCCGCCGGCGGCGACGATGGCCACTTGCGCGCCCCAGCAGGTGCCGAAGCTCGGCACCCCCTTCTCGTAGGCTTGGCGCGCGAGCTCGAGCTGCCGCGTTACGCGCTCGTCCTTGTCGTCGTAGACCGTGAGCGAGCAGCCGGTCCAGCCGATGCCGTCGTACTGCTCGAGGCTGACGCCGGGCTCTAGCGTCGCGCCCGGATCGGAGGGGAACAGGATGTCACACTCGCAGCCCGGCAGGTTGTAGCGGAACATGTCGGCGTAGAGCTCGCCGGCGCAGCCGGCCTTGTTGACGATGAGCTCGTCGCGGCCTTCCTTGGCGTAGCCGTCGATGATGAGAAAACGAACCGGATTGGCCATCGGCAGACTCTCCTCTCACACGGTTGGTTGTTCGGCGATGCGACGGATCGCGGCCGGCAGCTCGGACAGATGGGCGCAGATGGCGTCGGCGGTGCTCTGGTCGCGGTCGACGGCGCGCGAGCCGACGAAGAGCACGGTCTTCATCCCCAGTCGCTGCGGTCCGGCGACGTCGTTGTGCTGCCGGTCACCGACGTGGACGATCTCGGGCAGGGCGACGTTCAGCGCCTTGGCGACCGCCTCGAACACCGACGGATGGGGCTTGGAGTGACCGACCTCGTCGGAGAACACGAAGGCGTCGAAGTGGCGGTCGAGCTGGTGCTTGGCGAGCAGGCGGCGCAGCTCGGTGCCCGGCGTCACCACCGCGTCCGAGGTCACGCAGAGCTTGTAGCGTTGCCGCAAGGTCGCGAGGGTCGCCGCGACCGCCGGCATCGGCGCCGGCGGGATCTCGACCTCCATCACCTGGTGGGCGCGCACCACGGCCGCGAGCTCGTCGGCGGGCAGGGTCTGGCCGAGCCCGGCGAGCAGCACCCGGAGCCGGTCCTCGATCGGCCAGGTGACGTGTTGATCGTGCCAGACCTTGTTGAAGGCGGCGTCGGCGACGTTGTACGCCAAGCGCACGCTGTCGAGCTCGATCTCGCCGTGGCGGGATAAGGCCTCCCACACCAGGTGGCGGCGCTCCTCCTTCTTGGTGCGTAGGCCGCGCTTGCCGCGCTCGATCTCGTCGGAGTCGTCGATCACCAACGTGTCCCAGAGATCGAAGCTCACCGCTTTGATGGTCATCCGTGATCTCTCCTCGACCGGCGCCGACCGCTCGCGGCCTGCGGCGATTTGTGGCCGCCGTCACGCACGGTATGCCAGCATCCCGCGCTCCAGGCGAGAGATCAGCTCGCGGTGCGTCGAGGCGATCTCGGCTCCCCGGCTCGTGAGCGCCAGGGCCAGCGCCCGCGGGATGTCGAAGGCCATGCCGGCGCTAAGCTTCGCGGTGTAGTCGTTCCAATAGTCGGGCGGGATCCGCAGTGACCAGTTGGCGGCGGAGACCGTGCCGGGGGCGTTGTAGATCTCGTCATAGCCCAGCAGATCCGACATGAAGACCATCACCTGTCGGGCGGCGCAGGCGAACAGGTCGGCGAGCTTGGCGTTGGCGAGCGCCGCCGGCGTCGCGGCCCAGCGCGCCGCGGTCCCCTGCCGATCCGGTCCCGGCACCAGACGCCAGGCCAGGTAGTCCGCCTGACGCCTGAGGTTGCCGTTCTTCGCCCAGGTCTCGAGGAGGGCCCACAACGGCGCGGTGTCGTGGGTGCCGACCATGACCCAGTCTTCGGCCGCGGCGTTCTCGGTGCGGTAGACGTCGCTCGGATCGTCGAGGTTGGCCTTCTGCGTCACTCGGAAGCGGCCGAGGTGGTGCCGCGCCATCACCCGCTCGAGGGGATAGGGGCGAGTGCTGAGCACCTCGCAGATGATGTCGTCGGGCGCCCGGCCGCATGCGCTCGCCGCCCCCATGATCGCATCGACGAGGACGGCGTAGCGCTCGACCTGGGTGTCGTCGAGGCTCGTGACCCATTGGTCGGCGTAGCGCGGCGTGTGTGGATCGGGGTTCAGTTGCGCGGCCCGCGCGATCGCCAAAGGCGCCAGCCGCGGATGGTCGGCGAGGCCCGGCGATTCGAAGAGCCGAGCGCCGTGCTGCACCGCGTACAGCGGGTCGGCCTGGAGGGCGTCGTAGACCCACGGACAGACCAGGCCGTGCGGATGGTCGAGGCGGATGCCGTCGTACTCGGCGAGCATCTTGTGGAAGCGACGCAACACGAAGCCGAGCGCCGGGCCCGGCGCCCCTCCTTGGCCACGGTACTTTCGCGGGTCGAGCACCGCGTAGCTCCACGGCTGGCCTTCGGGGTTGGTGCGTGACGGTGGTGCGCCCATCAAGTAGCCGTCGAGAAAGATCTCGCCGGCGGCGAAGCGGTCCGGGGCGCCGATGCCGATCTGGAGATCACCGTAGAGCTTGAGGCCGAGGGCGCCGGCGCGACGCCGCAGCGCCGCGTGCTGGCGATGCGCGATCAGCTGACCGAAGGTGTAGAACTCGATGGCGCTCGCGTGGCGCTCGCGCAGGTGCCGAGCTCGTGCCGCGGCCGCGGCGGCGAGGCTCTCGGGGGGCGCGGCGAGGTGGCGATCGATGCTCGCCTCGCCCTCCTGCGGCCACTCGCCGACGGCGTCGGTGCCGTGCTCGAGGCAGAGCGCATAGAACAGCGTGTCGGCGGCGAGCCAGGCGCGCTCGCTCACCGAGAACAGGTCGAGCTCGGCCATCAGGCGGGTGGCGTCCGGGTCGTTCTGCCGGCGGCGACCGCAGAGCGCGTCGAAGGCGTCGAGCAACAGGTCGCGCGCCGCGCCGAAGGCGTAGTCGTAGGTGGCGCGGTTCTTCGGCGCCGGCGGCTTGGCGTCGACCGCCGCCTGGAAGCGCTGCGGACTGATGAGCCCGAGCCAGGTTGGGGTCGTCAGCTCGTGGCAGGCAACGGCCAAGGTGCTGCGCGAGAACAGCGTGCCGTCATAGGGAGAGGGGTTGATCCTGCTCGTCTGGCCCTGGGGGCCGAGCAAGACCCCGGTGAAGCCCAGCGCCGCGACGGTCTCGAGGAACTCCGCGCCCCCCCGCTGGTACGGCGAGCCGCGGCCGAGGTCCTCGCCCGGCAGGCTCGGAAAGCTCTGGTCGTGGATCGCGAGCACGAGCTTGCGTTTGCCGAGCAGGTCGAGCGCCGCGTCGACGTCAGCCCGATACCCGGAGCCAAGGAGCTTGTGCATGATTCACCCGCGGGTTGCACGCCGAGCCTACGCGAGAGCCCGCGCCAACGCGAGGGGCACCGGTCGGGCACGCAGGGCGATCGAGTTCGGGCTGGACCGATATTGCCCGCCCCACCCGGGGGCGGGCCGAGAGCGGCGCCTGCCGCGCGACGCTCCGGGGTGGGGGTGGGGAGCGCGGCCGCTGCGGCCGCGCGGGAATCAAGAAGGCGAGAAGCCGATTGCTCTGGTCGGGCACGTTTTGGTGCGGCCGGGTTTTTGGGGTACAAGGCCGCATGTCTGACGCGCAGCCGATGTTGGCCGAGCTCGCCGAGCTGTACGGCGTGCAAACGTCCTATGAAGATGTGATCCGCGGCAACCGCCAGGTGAAGGTGGAGTCGCTGCTCGCCGTGCTCCGGAGCCTGGGGGCCGCGGTCGCGAGCCTCGACGACGTGCCGAAGGCGATCCGCGAGCGCCGCGAGGAGCTCTGGCGGCGGGTGATCGAGCCGGTCGCGGTCGCCTGGGACGGTCAGGCGCCGGAGATCTCGGTGCGCCTGCCGGCGTCGGTCAGCACCGGGCGGTGGGTCGCGACCCTGGAGACCGAGGGCGGCGAGAAGCGCCGTGCCGCCGGGACCATCGCCAGTCTGCCGGTGACCGCGAGCGCCGAGGTCGAGGGCACCAAGTACGTGGCGCGGACGTTGTCGCTCGCCGGCGAGATCCCGCACGGCTATCACCGCCTGCGGCTGGAGCTGCCGCACGGCACCTTCGATGCCCACGTGATCGCGGCGGCGTCGCGCGCCTTCGTGCCCCAGAGCGTCCACGACGGCCGGGCCTGGGGTACGTTCATGCCCCTCTATTCACTGCACACCGCGCGCAGCCGCGGCATCGCCGACCTCGAAGATCTCGGGGCGCTCTTGGACTTCACCCGCGCGGCCGGCGGCGAGCTGGTCGGCACCCTGCCGATCCTCGCCTCGTATCTCGACGAGCCCTGCGCCCCGAGCCCGTATACGCCCATGAGCCGGCTGTTCTGGAACGAGCTCTACCTGGCGCTCGATCTGATCCCGGAGCTCGAAGGGTCGGCGAGGGCGAAGGAGCTCTACGAGAAGATCGAGGCCGGCGGCGACGCGCGCGCGGTCGACTACAAAGGGGTGATGGCCGCGAAGCGCCGGGTGCTCGAGATCCTCGCGCCGGCCTTCTTCGCTGCCGGCGCCAAGAGGCGTGAGGCCTTCGACGCCTTCTGTGTGGCGCGGCCGCAGGTGCACGACTACGCCAAGTTTCGCGCCGCGGTCGAGCTGACCCGCAAGACCTGGCACGCCTGGACCACGAAGCAGCGCGACGGCGAGCTCACGGAGCGCGACTACGACGCCGGCGGTTATCGCTACCACCTCTTCGTGCAGTGGCTGATGCACCAGCAGCTCGAGACCTTGATCCACAAGCGCCGCGATCAGGGCGTCGGGCTCTACCTCGATCTGCCGCTCGGCGTGCACCCCGACGGCTACGACGTCTGGCGGGAGCGCGCGGTGTTCTTCCGCGACCTCGCGGCCGGCGCGCCCCCGGACGCGTTGTCGATGACCGGACAGAACTGGGGGTTCCCCGGCCTGCATCCGGAGCAATGCCGGCAGCAGGGCTATCGTTACGTCGCGAGCTGTATCCGCCAACACGCCCAGGTCGCGGCGGCGTTGCGCATCGACCACGTGATGGGGCTGCACCGCCTGTTCTTGATCCCGACCGGAATGGACGCCAAGGACGGGGCCTACGTGCGCTACCCCGCCGACGAGCTCTACGCGGTGCTCAGCCTGGAGTCGAACCGCGGCCGCTGTCTGATCGTCGGTGAAGATCTGGGGACGGTGCCGCCGGCGGTGCGGCCGACGATGGCGCGCCACGGCATTCAACGGATGTACGTCGGCCAGTTCGAGCTCCGCGACGAGCCGTTCGCGGCGTTGACGCCGCCGCCCCCTTCGAGCTTCGCGAGCTTCGACACCCACGACACCGCGACCTTTGCCGGTTACTTTCAGGGGCGCGATCTGGACGATCAGGTGGAGCTCGGCGGCACCGACGCCGCGACCGCAGAGCGCGAGAAGACGCGGCGCGCCAAGCTCAAGGCGACCTTGACGCGGTTCTTGCGCCGCCACGACCGCCTCGTGGACGAAGAGCCGGAGCTGCACGCGTTGCTCAGCGCGTGTTTGGTGGAGCTGGCGGCGAGCGACGCCGCCGGCTTGATGGTCACTCTCGAAGATCTGTGGCTCGAGGCCGAGCCGCAGAACGTCCCGGGCACGTTGCACGAGCGCCCCAACTGGAGCCGGCGGGCGCGGCTGGCGCTCGAGGCGATCCGAGAGAGACCGGAGATCATGGCGGCGCTGCAGGCGATCGACACCGCCCGCAAGACCAAGTCACCGAAGGGCGAGAGCCGCCGGGAGCTGACGGCGCCGCAGGGTTCGAGAGGCAGAGGCAAGGGCAAGGGGGCCAAGGCCGGGGTGCAGGCGGTGCTGCCGTTCTCGGTGATCACCGACAACGACCTGTTCCTGTTCAACGAAGGGACCCATTACCGACTCTACGAGCGCCTCGGCTCCCACGTCGCGACCTCGGACGGCGTCGACGGCACGGCGTTCGCGGTCTGGGCGCCGGACGCCAACTACGTCAGCGTCGTCGGCGACTTCAACGGCTGGAGCACCAGCAGCCACCCGCTGAAGCCGCGGGCGTCGTCCGGCATTTGGGAGGGCTTCATCCCCGGGGTCGGGCACGGCGAGGTGTACAAGTACCACATCGGCTCGCGTTACAACGGCTACCAGGTGGAGAAGGCCGATCCCTTCGCCCGCTTCCACGAGACGCCGCCGAAGACCGCGTCGCGCGTCTGGCGACACAGCTACCAGTGGAAGGACGACGCCTGGATGAAGGAGCGCGGCGGGCGCCAGGGCCTCGACAAGCCGATGTCGATCTACGAGGTCCACCTCGGCTCGTGGATGCGGGTGCCGGAGGCCGACAACCGCTGGCTGTCGTACCGCGAGCTCGCGCCAAGGCTCGCGGCCCACGTCCGCGAGATGGGCTTCACCCACGTCGAGCTGTTGCCGGTCATGGAGCACCCGTTCTACGCCTCGTGGGGGTACCAGGTGACCGGGTATTTCGCGCCCACGAGTCGCTACGGCACGCCCGAAGACTTGATGTTCCTCATCGACACCCTGCACCAAAACGGCATCGGCGTGCTGCTCGACTGGGTGCCGGCGCACTTCCCGAGCGACCAGCACGGCCTGGGCTACTTCGACGGCACCCACCTCTTCGAGCACGCCGACAGCCGCAAGGGCTTCCACCCCGATTGGCAGAGCTACATCTTCAATTACGGCCGCAACGAGGTGCGCAGCTTCCTGCTGTCGAGCGCGATGTTCTGGCTCGACCTGTTTCACGCCGACGGTCTGCGGGTCGACGGCGTGGCGTCGATGCTCTACCTCGACTATTCCCGCAAGGAGGGCGAGTGGATCCCGAACCAGTTCGGCGGCCGCGAGAACCTCGAGGCGATGAGCCTGCTGCGGCAGCTCAACGAGGTCACCTACAAGCAGTTCCCCGACATTCAGAACATCGCCGAGGAGTCGACCGCGTGGCCGATGGTGTCGAAGCCGACCTATGTCGGCGGCCTGGGGTTCGGCTTCAAGTGGGACATGGGCTGGATGCACGACACCCTGGCGTACATGAGCCGGGATCCGATCCACCGGCGCTACCACCACAACGGCATCACCTTCCGGATGCTCTACGCCTTCACCGAAAACTTCGTGCTGCCGCTGTCCCACGACGAGGTGGTGCACGGCAAAGGCTCGCTGCTGTCGAAGATGCCGGGCGACGTCTGGCAGAAGTTTGCGAACCTGCGGTTGTTGTTCGCGACCCTGTTCGCGCAGGCGGGGAAGAAGCTGTTGTTCATGGGCGCGGAGCTCGGGCAGTGGAACGAGTGGTACCATGACGCGAGCTTGGACTGGCACTTGTTGCAGGCGGAGCCGCACCGCGGGGTCAAGCAGCTGGTCAGCGATCTGAACCGGCTGTACCGCGACGAGCGCGCGCTCTACGAGCACGACGCCCGCCCCGAGGGCTTCGAGTGGGTGGACTGCAACGACGCCGACACCAGCGTCTACACCCTGATCCGCAAGGGTCACACGACCACCGCCAAGGTTCTGGTGGCCCTCAACATGACGCCGGTGCCGCGCGCCGACTACCGGATCGGAGTGCCGCACCCCGGGCTGTGGCGCGAGGTGCTGAACACCGACGCCAGAGAGTACGGTGGCAGCGGTTTGGGCAACGCCGGCGGGGTGAACGCGGAGGTGGTCAGCTGGCACAACCGGCCGTTCTCGGTCCGGCTGACGTTGCCACCGCTCGCGGCGGTGTTCCTGCGCCACCCGGGGGAGTAGGCGCCGCGGCCTAGGATCGGCGATGGCTGGCGGCCGGCCGCGGTTCGCGAGTGGAGGTAATTGCGGTGTCTGAGCGGTACGTCTGCATCCACGGTCACTTCTATCAGCCGCCGCGGGAGAACCCGTGGCTCGAGCACCTCGAGCAGCAGGAGTCGGCGTACCCGTACCACGATTGGAACGAGCGCGTGACCGCGGAGTGCTACGCCCCGAACGCCGCGGCGCGGATCCTGGATCAAACCGGCCACATCACCCGGATCAACAACAACTACGCCCGCCTGAGCTTCAACTTCGGCCCGACGCTGTTGTCGTGGCTGGCGGTCAAGGCCCCCGAGACCTACGCCGCGATCCTCGCCGCCGACCGCGAGTCGCAGGCGCACTTCGACGGTCACGGCTCGGCGATCGCCCAGGTCTACAACCACGTCATCATGCCGCTCGCGAACCACCGCGACAAAGTGACCCAGGTGCGCTGGGGGGTCACCGACTTTACGCACCGCTTCGGGCGCGCCCCGGAGGGCATGTGGCTCGCCGAGACCGCGGTCGATCTCGAGTCGCTCGAGATCATGGCGGCGCACGGCATCCGCTTCACGATCCTCGCGCCGCATCAGGCGTCGCACGTGCGCCTGATCGCCGGCGGTGCGTGGCAAGAGGTCAACGAGGCCAGCCTCGACAGCCGCGAACCCTACCTCGTGGTGTTGCCGAGCGGCAGGACGATCACCGTGTTCTTCTACGACGGCGCCACGGCGCGCGCCGTGGCGTTCGAAGGTCTGCTGCAGAACGGTGAGCGCTTTGCCGACCGGTTGCTCGGCTGCTTCGACGCCGGGCGTGCTCAGGCGCAGTTGGTCCACATCGCCACCGACGGCGAGACCTACGGCCATCATCATCGCTTCGGCGAAATGGCGCTGTCGTATGCCTTGCACCACGTCGACCGCGGCCGGCAGGCGCGGGTGACCAACTACGCCGCGTTTCTGGCCAAGCACCCACCAAGGCGCGAAGCGCGGATCAGGGAGCGCACCTCGTGGAGCTGCAGCCACGGCGTCGAGCGTTGGCGCGCCGACTGTGGCTGTCGAGCCGGCGCCGACGCCAAGTGGAACCAGGCGTGGCGCAAGCCGTTGCGCGAGGCGCTTACCTGGCTGCAGCAAGAGCTGGCGTCGGTCTTCGAGGCCCGGGCAAGAGCCGTGTTCGTCGATCCGTGGCGGGCCCGGGACGCGTACATCGACGTGATCCTCGACCGTAGCCCGGCGGCGGTCACCAAGCTGCTCACCGCCGAGGCGAAGGACGGCGCGACGGCCGATCGGACTGAGGCGCTGGCGCTGTTGGAGATGCAGCGGCAGGCGCTGTTGATGTTCACCAGCTGTGGCTGGTTCTTCGACGACCTGGCCGGCATCGAGACCCTGCAGCTGTTGAGCTACGCGGCCCGGGCGCTGCAGCTCTCGACCGCGCTCACCGGGACCAGCCTGGAGGCGGACTTCGTCAGCCGTTTGGCGCCGGCGGAGAGCAACCGTCCAGAGCAGGGCAATGGTCAGGCGATCTGGGAGCGCAGCATCAAGCCGCACGTCGTGCGGGCGGAGCAGGTGGGTGCGCACTACGCGATCCGCTCGCTCTTCGAGCCGTACCGCGAGCACGACCGCGTCTACTGCTACCACGTCGACCGCAACGCCCATCACCTGTTGGAGTCCGGGCGGACGCGACTGCAGGTCGGGCAGGTGACGGTGACCTCCGAGGTCACCGAAGAGAAGACCAAGCTCTGTTTCGGGGTGTTGCACTTCGGCGACCACAACCTGAGCTGCGGCGTGCACCTGTTCAAGAGCGAGCGCGAGTTCGACGAGATGTGGCAGGCGGCGCGGCTGGCCTTTGACCAGGGCGATCTGGCGGCGGTGATCCGCCACCTCGACCGGCACTACGACGGTCTGGCCTACTCGCTGGGCTCGCTGTTCGCCGACCAGCAGCGCTGGATCCTCGACTCGCTCCTCGCGGCGACCTTGGCGAGCGCCGAGGACGCCTATCGGCAGCTGCACGACCAGTACGGGCCGCTGGCGCGCTACCTGCGGCGCGTCGGGCTGCCGGTGCCGCAAGCGATCAAGATGGCGGGCGAGTACGTGCTCGACACGACGCTGAAGGCGGCGATGGCGGCGGGCGAGTTGGATCTGGAGAAGATCTCGCACCTCTTGGACCAGGCCAAGGACGAGGCGGTACCGCTCGACAAGGCGGGCCTGAGCTACGCGCTCGGCAAGGCCATCGAGCGCGCCATTGCGCTGTTGCGCCTGCGGCCGGCGGATCTGGCGCTGTTGCAGCAGCTGTGCGACGCGGTCGGGTTGGCGCGGGCGGCGGCGTTCGACGTCGATCTGTGGCGGGTGCAGACGCTGTACTGGGACCTGTCACAGCGCGCCTACCCCGATTTCGCCAAGGCCGCCGACCACGGCGACGACCGCTCGCGCCGGTGGGTGGAGCGCTTCCGGGCGCTGGGCGAGGTTCTCAAGATCCGCGTCGCCTGACGCGCGGCACGCGGCGGACGCCGGTGATGTGGGAAATCAGGCGCACGTGGCGCGGCAGCAGGCGCGCCCCGGCGTCGAGATCGGCGTCGGTGCCCCGGGCGATCTCCTGGATCCGATAGCGCGCCGCCTCGAACCGCGCCGCGAGGTAGACGAAGCCGGGCTGCGGATCGAGGGCGCCGCAGGTGAAGATGTCGATCGACACGTAGCCGCTCTCGGGCCAAGTGTGCACCGACAGGTGCGACTCGGCGATCACCACCGAGCCGGTGACCCCTTGGGGCGCGAAGTGATGGAACACCTCGCCGACGATGGTGGCACCGATCTTACGGGTCGCGGTCAGCATCGTCCTGCGGACCCACGCCAGGTCGTCGCTGCGACCCGGGTCGCAGCCGTAGAGCTCGGCGATCAAGTGGCGACCCAGGGTGTGCACCCGCGACTCCCTCGGCTCCCGGCATAACGACCCGCTCCGGCGCTGTCAACGACGGGGGCGGCGCCTTCCTTTGATTCCCGCGACGCGCCGGTCGCGGTGGTTTTGTTGCGGGGCGGGTGCGAGTACACTGCCGCCGTCTTTCGGAAGGCGAACACCGAGGGAGGCACATGCGGATCACTTTCGTCCTGCCGTGGGGAGCGATGGCTGCGGCGCTCGGCGCCTGTTCGATGTCGGGGAGCGCACCGAGCTCGGAGCAGACGGCGGCGGCACCGGCGATGGAGGAGCGCTTCGCGAAGGCCATGCCGGCGGAGCCTGCTTTGCCCCCGGCGATGGCGCCGCCCACCGGCTCGCTGTCCGCGGCCCTGAGCGGTCAAGCCCTCGGCGGCAGTAGCGGCGCTATCGGCGACGCCGAGGGAACGTTCGGCGCGCGCGCCCCGGGCAAACCTTCGCCACGCCTGGCGCGCAAGGACCGCGGTCGGGGCGACGGTGAGGGCGACGACAAGGGGGGCGTTGCCGGCCCCGGCGCCACCGGCGCGCCGAAGCCCAAGCGGATGGTGCACTACAACGGCAACTTGCGCTTGAAGGTCACGAACCCGGGTGAGGTGCTCAACCACGCGGCAGAGCTCTGCGAGGAGGTCGGCGGCTTCATCGAGAGCCTGACGGTCGACACCGTCGTCCTGCGGGTGCCGGTGGCCCAGTTTCGGCCGTTGTTCGCCAAGCTCGTCGGTCTCGGCGAGGTCCTGGCGCGCTCGATCAGCGCCCAGGACGTGACCGACGCCTTCACTGCGATGGAGCTGCGGGTGAAGATCCTGCGCGCCAGCCGCGATCGCCTGGTGGCGTTGTTGGCGAAGGCGACGACGGCGCGGGCCAAGCTCGAGCTGCTCGCGGAGATTCAACGCCTCACCGAGGAGGTGGACCAGCTGGAGCGGGCGATGACGCAGTTCCAGTCGCTGGCGCAGTTCTCGCGCATCGCGCTCGCGGTCGAGGTGAAGAACGTCCAGGTCGAGAGCCGGGCGGCCGAGCCCATCGCCGCCTTTCGTTGGATCCACCATCTGTCGCCGTTTTCGCAGGGGGTCGCGGGCGCCAACCACTGGCTCGAGCTCGACGCCCCCAAAGGGATGGTGGCGCTCGATCGCCGGGACTGCTGGATGGCCGAGAGCGCCGACGGCGCCCGCATCTGGGCCAGTCAGAACGACGCCGGGCCGGCGGCGACCACCGACTTCTGGATCGCCGCCATCAAGACCCGGCTGGGGCCGGAGTACGCCAGCGCCGCGGTCACTCAGGTCGGGAAGTTCAGGGTCTTGCGGCTGGTCGACGACAAGGGCGACAGCGGTTACCGCTACCTGGTCGCGGTGCGCGCCGACGGCGAGAAGCTCCAGGTGGTCGAGACCTACTTCCCCGACGCCGCGCAAGAGAAACGCTACGGCGACGCGGTGCGCGGCGTGATCGAGCGAGGCGAATCATGAGCGCCTTGGCCTGGGTGGTGGCGCTGCTGCTCGGCGCGCCGATCGCCGAAGAGGACGCCAAGCCGCGGGTGGCGGTGCGCCATGCGCTGGTGTTGAAGGTCGGCAATCGGGATCAGGCGGCGGACGCCGCGGTGGCGCTCGCCGAGAAGCTCGACGGCTACTTCGTCGAGCGGACCGACGACTACGTGCGGTTCAAGGTCCCGGTGGCGCGGGTCAAAGAGCTGCTGCACCAGCTCGAGCCCCTCGGCGTCGTCATCCAGCGCAACGTCGAGGCCCAGGACCTCGGCGAGCGGATGGACGAACAGCGGACGCGTCTGAATTCGAAGCAGGAGGTGCTGCAGCGCTACTTCGCGGTGCTGGGGATCGCCGGCGCCAACGCCGTGGTCGAGGTGGAATCGCAGATGACGCAGCTGGTGCAGGAGATCGAGGGGCTCAAGGGCCAGCTGCAGATGTGCGAGCACCAGCTCCGGCTCGCCGAGGTCGGCGTCAGCTTCCAGTTTCGCGATCGCCGGCCGCCGGTCAGAGACGGCAGCTCGTCGTTCGAGTGGCTGAACACGATGAACCTCGCCGATTTGCTGTGGAGCTTTGGCCATGACTAAGATTCGCGTCGTCATTCTCGCGGTGGTCGTCGCGGTGCTCGCCGGTGTCGGCGCGGTGTTGGTTTGGACCTGGCCGACCTTCGCGGCCCGGGCGCCGGCGGGGTTCGCGGCCTTCGACGGCTGGCGGGCGCTGAAGGCGGTCAGTCCCGAGGGCGTGGTGTATCGGGTGCGGCAGGCGCGAAACGAGCCGCGGGCCGACCTGCCGTTCTGGTGCGAGGCGCTGAAGAAGCGGATGCAGGACGCCGGCTACACCTTCGTCGCCGAGAGCCAGATCAAGGCCGGCGGTGCTCCCGGCTGTCTGTTGGACCTGGCCGCGCCGCAGGGGACCTTCGACTACTCGTATCTGACCGCGGTGTTCGTCGACGGCCGGCACCTCGTGATCGCCGAGGCGGCCGGTGAGGTGCTGAAGCTCAACGAGCGCAAGAAGGACATCGTCACGGCGATCGCCGCGATCGATCTCTAGCAAACACGTGCTGCCGCACGGCTCATCTCAAGATCTGCAGCAGGTTGGAGTAGTCGTCGGTCCACGGCGCAAAGCCCGGGGTCGGCGCCAAGAGCTCCCGGGCGGGGAGGGAGGCGACGCGCGCCGGGGTGGAGACGAACGCCCAGTCCGCGGCGCGGCAGAACGGGTCGTCGTCATCGGGGGAGAAGCGATCGACGACCGCCAGGCGGTTGTAGCGCGCCGCCGCGGCCGCCACCACCGGCCGGAGGTCCAACGATCGGTTGGTGATGTGGATCGCCAGGACGCCGTCCGCCCGCAGATGCCGGAGGTAGGAGGCGAACGCCTCCAGCGTCAGCAGGTGTGTCGGGATCGAGTCCCCGGAGAACGCATCTACCACCAGGACGTCGAAGCGCTGGTCCGGCTCTTCTTCGAGGCTGCGGCGCGCGTCGCCGAGCACGGTGTCCAGGTGCGCGGCGCTGTCGTCGAGGTAGGTGAACTCGGTGCGCGCCAGGTCGAGGACGCTGTCGTTGATCTCGTAGATTCGAAGCGTGTCGCCGTCCTTACCGTAGGCCGCCAGCGTGCCGACGCCCAGGCCGACGATGCCGATCCGATGCGACACCGAGGCGTCGAGGCCGAGCAGCACCTGACCGACGCCGCCGTCGCGGCAGTAGTAGGCCGTCGGCACGCCGCGCAGGCCGGCGGCGACGAACTGCTCGCCGTGGGTGATCCGGCCGTGAAACAGCTTGCGCTTCGTCCCGAGGCCGTCGACGTCGACGTCGTCGACGCGGAGCTGGGCGTAGAAGTTGCGCACCACCTTGCGGTAGCCATCGACGTAGTCGCGCGAGATCCAGGCGAGCCAGAGGCAATAGCACGGCGCGGCGACCACCACGAGGCGGCGGATGGCCGGGCCGGCGCTCCCCCACGCCGCGACCCCGGCGAGCACCGCGCACAGCGCTAGGCCGAGCGGGTACTCGAAGTAGGCGTTGAACAGCGCCGGCGCCGCGAGACCGACGAACGCGCCACCGAGGGCGCCGCCCACCGACAGCGAGACATAGAAGGTGGTGAGGTAGCGCGGGTGCGGCTTGCGGCGGGCGAGCTCGCCGTGACAGACCATCGCGCACACGAAGGTCGACGACAAGAGCACCGCGACGGTGGTCACGGTGTGGAAGCGCTCGTCGAGGGCGAGCGCCGCGCCCACGAGCGCCAGCACCAGCAGCGTCAAGAAGGTCGGCCGGTGGTAGCCGCGTGGGGTCTCGAAACAGATGATGAAGCTCAACAGGTAGAGGGCGAGCGGCAAGATCCACAAGAACGTCGTCGGCGCGACGTCCTGGGTGATGTGGCGGGTGCTGGCGGAGAGCAACGTCGAGGCGCACGCGGCGAGCGCCGTCCACAAGAAGATCTCCGCGAGCCGCGGTCGGACGGGCGCGGCCTCGCGCTCCCGAGGCGGCGGCGCGGCTTCGGTGGTCTTGCAGGACCTCCATCCGGTGAGGACGCAGACGGTCACGAACAGCGCGTAGCCGGCGGACCAGGCCAGGCGCTGGGCGCCGAGGGTGAAGAACGGCTCGACGACGACCGGGTAGGAGAGCAGCGCCACCATCGAGCCGAGGTTGGACAACGCGTACAGCCGGTACGGGGTCTTGCCGCCGGTCGAACGGGCGTACCAGGTTTGCACCAGCGGCCCGGTGGTCGACAGCAAGAAGTACGGCAGGCCGACGGTCGCCGCGAGCGCCGCGAGGACGTTGCCCCCGGGCTGGTCGGGGATCGCGCTCTTCCAGGCGCTGTCCGCCGCGAGCGGCAACACGCTGAGGCTCGCGAGCAGCAGCAGGGTGTGCAGCAGCGCCTGCCTCCTGGGGGCCAAGCGCTCGTGCAGGAAGTGGGCGTAGAGGTAGCCCAACAGCAGCGTGGTCTGGAAGAAGACCATACACACGCTCCACACCGACGCCGAGCCGCCGAACCAGGTGAGCGTCATTTTGCCGGCGATCGGCTGCACCTGGAACAGCAGGAAGGCCGACAGCAACACGGTGAGCGCGTGCAAGGTCATTCGGCGTCCTCAGTCGCCTGGGCGCCGAGAACGGCGACCCAGCCGGCGAGGTCGGTGTCGGGCGAGACCTCGACCACTGGGGCGAAACCCTGTGCGGCCGCGGCCGCGGCGACGACCGGGCCCCGGCACCAGGCGATGGGGGCGGGGGTGAGCCGTGGCCGTTCGGGCGCGAGCGCCGCGACCTCGTCAGCGCACCAGAAGACGAAGCCGGAGAGCGGCTGGGCATTCAAGACGACGCGCGCCGCCGGGGTGACCGGTGTCGGCACCTCGACGACGTCGGCACCGGCGTCGCGAAGCGCGGCCGCGAGCTCGTGGGTGTCGGCAGCCATGGCCAGCCGGCGTCCGAACAGCGGTCGGCGGGTGTACCACTCCAGCGCCGACAGGGTGGCGACGGTCGGGCCGATCACGAACAGGGCCGGCGGCGCGATCTTGGCCGTCGTGGCGCTCGCGGCGAGCGTCCGGACGGTGCAGCGCACGGTGCGCTGCGCCGCGGTCGTGCCGCGCTCGATCATCGCCGCCGGGGTCTCTGGGGCCATGCCGGCGCGCAGCAGGGCATCGACGGTCTCCGGCAACGTGGTGACGCCCATGTAGCCGACCAGGGTCATGTGGGGATCGGCGGCCAACAGGTCCCAGCGGATCGGCGCCTGCTCCGCGTCGCCGCCCCGATGGGCGGCGAGGAAGGTGCCCCGGGCCGCCTGGGCGCGCTTGGTCCCCGCGAGCCCGGCGTACGCGGGCACGGCGACGGCGGCGGTCGCGGCCGGGATGACCTCGAAGGGGATCCCGGCGTTGGCCAACGCCTCGGCCTCCTCGGCGCCGCGGCCGAACACGTACGGGTCCCCGCCCTTTAAGCGCGCGGTGCGCTTGCCTTCGGTCGCGAGGCGGATCAGCAGGGCGTTGATCTCGGCCTGCGGCACCGGGTGATGGTCGCGCTCCTTGCCGACCGAGTGCAGCTCGACGGCTGCCGGCAAGTCGGTGGGCAGCGCCGTCGCCGCGAGGCGATCGTAGACCACGGCATGGGCCGCGAGCAGGCGCTCCCGGCCGCGCACGGTCAACAGCCCCGGATCTCCGGGCCCGGCGCCGATGAGCGACACCAGCGCCGGCGTCCGCGTGCCGGTGTCGGCGGCGCCCTTCGCGACCGGGCTCGAGCCGGGCTCGTCCGGCGACGGCAGCCACGACGCGAGCTCCGCCGCGCCCGGCACCCGGACGCGGCGGCGGACGTCGTCGACGGTGGCGGCAAAGAAGCGATCGTAGCAGGCGTTCGCGGCCGCGCGGGACACGGCTCGGTCGCGCACCGCGGCGCGAAAGGTCGCCGCGGCGTCCAGCCAGGCGCCCCATTCTCCTTGAAGCGTATTGTCCCACAGCTGCCGCAGGCGGCGGGCGACGAAGGGCGCGCGACCCTGCGTCGAGATCGCGAGCTGCAGGCTACCGCGCTCGACTCGCGCCGGCAGCTCCATCGTGCAGCGCTGCGGATCGTCGGCGACGTTGACCCACGCACCGGCGGCCGCCGCATCGGCGAAGACCGCGGCGTTGACCGGCCGGTCGTCGGTGGTCGCGAACACCAGGCGATAGTCGCGGGCTTCCTGGTCCTGGTACGGCCGGATTTCGAGCGTGATGCGGCCGGCGGCGGCGAGCCGCACGACCTCGGCGAGGGGGTCCTCGGCCACCACGGTCACCACCGCGCCGGCGGCGAGCAGCGCCTCGAGCTTGCGCAGCGCCACGCTGCCGCCACCGACGACGAGGCAGGCGACCCCGGACAGGTCGAGCGTTACCGGAAACCGACTCACCGCAACCGACCTCGTGTGGCGAAGCGCCACGCGTTGGACCTCACGCCCGGATCCTCGCCATCATACCCGAAAGGCCGGCGCCGAGCGTCCACGGGCGCGAGCGCGCGAACGCCGTTGACGGGCCCGCGAGGTCTCAGATCCCGGCGCCCGGCTCCAGGTGCAGGCCGCACTCCTTGGTCTCGCCCTGCAGCTCCCAGCGCCACCGCCCGGCCCGCGGCGGCTCCCACGGCCGCACCGGCGTGGTGCAAATGGCGCAGCCGATCGAGGGGTAGCCCTTGGCGTAGAGGGCGTTCTGCGGCAGGCCGCGCTCTTGAATCCGCGCCTGGACGTCGGCGTTGGTCCAATTCGCCATCGGGTTGAGCTTGAGGATGGCGTGGCCGTACTTCGAGCTGATCTGCACCTGCGCGGTCGACGCCCGCTCCTCGGACTGGTCGCGCCGCACCCCGGTGATCCAACAATCGAGTTGCTGCATGTACTTGGCATTGGGCTTGTCCTTGCGGACCTTGCAGCAATAGAGGCGCTTCTCCGGCGAGTCGAAGAACAGGAACTCGCCGTGCTGCTCCACCATCCGCGCCACCTCGTCGGGCTCCGGGGTGACCCGCTCTACCCTGAGGCCGAAGTGCCGCTCGACCTCTTCGATGTGGCGGTAGGTCTCGGGGTGCAGCCGCAGGGTGTCGATCGTGAAGACCCGCAGCGCCAGCCCGGCCTCTTTGGCCAGGTCGATGAGGACGATCCCCGAATGTTGGAAGCTGGTGCCGATGGCGGCCCGGTCGCCAAAGCGCTCCACGGCGAAGCGCAACAGCTCGACCGCCGAGAGCTGTTCCAGACGAAACAAGTCGATCCCCGGGATCGGGTCCAGATCCCTCAAGTCATCCATGAGCGGTGCCTCGCTCGCCATAGCACCTCCCGAACGCTCACGCCCGCCGGATGGTCAGGCGCAGCGCGTTTTGCTCGTTGCCCAGAGCCAAGATCTGATGACCGTCTCGGGTCACGCTCTCCTGGACGTTGTTCGCGCCCTCTTGGCTCAGGAGCACCGACAGCACCTGGCCGCTCTTCAGGCGGTCGAGGAGCATCTTGGTCTTCACGTAGTTGAGCGGGCAAAGGACGCCGCGCAGGTCGGCTTCGCGATCCACCTTGATGACCACCGTCGCCGTGGTCGCGGCTGCCGCCGGGCTCGGCGCCGGCTCGGCGCTCGGTGCCGCGGCGGTGTCCTGCCGCTTCTCGGTGTGGAACTGCAGCGAGTCGTCCATGCCGTCGTACAGCGCCTTGACCGTCTGTACGAGCTCTGCCGACTCGGCGCCGCTGCCGGCGAACGCGGTCTTGTCCTTGAGGGCGTGCTTCGCCGCGTCGACGAGCGGCCGGAAGCGCTCCGGCACCAGGCCGGCGTCGACGAACTCGCGCGCGAAGATCTCGACCGCCTCGAGCTCCGCGCGCGCGTCGTGGCCGCGTGTCACCAAGAGCGCCCGCGCCGCGTGGACCACCGCCTTGAGGAGCTGGCCGCTCGCCAACGCTTCGGCGGCGGTGCCGAGATCCATGACGATGAGGTCGAACACGCCGGCGCCGCACTCGCCGGGGCCGCGCTCCGCGAGGCTGAAGGTCTTGTCGGCGCCCCAGTCGACGGTGGCCTCCGGGCCCAGCGCCAGCTCCGGGCGGTGCAGGTCGTCGAGCATCGCCTCGGCGCTCTTCCGGCCGCCGGCGTCCAAGAACGCGTTGAAGTCGGGGTAGCTCTTCGAGGCCCGGAACTCGGTGAGGAGCTCGACGACGAACGCCGGCACCCGGCGCGCCGGGATCGCGAGATTGCCGCTGGCGATGTGGACGCCGGCGGCGCCGACGCGGCCGCTGAGCTGGACCACGTAGTGGGGGATCAGCTGGCCCTGGACCCGCCGCGCGGCCCCCATGAAGCCGAGGGCGGCGAGCGGGTGACCCCCGCAGGCGTTCGGGCAACCGCTGATGCACAGGGTCGCGGCGCGGGCGGTCTTGAGGTCGAGCTCGCTGTTCTCGACCTCGTCGTAGATCGCCTTCGCGAGCCCGCGCGACAGCGTGATGCCCAGGCGGCAGGTGGAGGCGCCGGCGCAGGAGATCATCTGCCGCAGCGACGCCGGCGTCGGCTTCGCGAGCCCGTGTGGCGCGAGGCCGCGCTCGACCTCGCCGAGCTCGGCCTCGGGGACCGAGAACAACGCGGCGTTCTGCGTCGGCATCAGGCGGATCAGACCGTCGCCGTGGTGCGCCGCCACCTCCGCCAAGCCCGAGAGCGCCGCGGCGCTGAGGTCACCGAGCTCGAGGGGGACGTGGACCGTGAACAACCCCGGCTGCCGCTGGCCGGCGACGTTCAGCTCGCGCCAGAGATCGGCAGCGCCGCCCGCGACCTTCTCGTTCGCGCCGTTCTTGCCGCGCTTCTCGGTCTTGGCTGCGCCTTCGGCGGGCGCCTTCGCCGTCGCCCCGGCCGTCAACGCGCGCGCCGCGACCGGCTCGGGCAGCGACAGCGGCGCGACGCCCTCGCGCTTGAGCGCTTCGAGCTCGGCGCGATACGCGGCCCGGAAGGCTTCGAGCCCCAGGTCCTCGACCAGGAAGCGCAGCCGCGCGTGGCGCCGGTTGCGGCGGTTGCCGCGGACGTCGAAGACGTTCTTGATCGCGGCCACGGTGAGGTGCACCTCGGTGCCGGGGACGAACTCCTCGAGCAGGTCGGCGATCCGGCTCTTCGCGCCCATGCCGCCGCCGCAGTAGACCGCGAAGCCGTTGGTGTCACCGCGGCGCTTGGCGATCAGGCCGACGTCGTTGACCGCGCCGTGGGTGCAGTCCTCGGCGCAGCCCGACACCGCGACCTTGAATTTGCGCGGCAGCTTGAAGCTCGTCGGCTGGGCGATGAGAAACTCGGTCAACGCCAGCGCGTAGGGCGCGACGTCGAAGAGCTCCTCGGCGCAGATCCCCGACTCGTCGCAGGCGGTGACGTTGCGCACCGTGTTGCCGCCGCCGCCCTTGGTCGTCAGGCCGCCCTCGAACAGCGCCGAGAGCGCCGGCAGGATCTGCTCGATCTTGACGTCGTGGATCTGGATGTCCTGGCGCGTGGTGACGTGCAGGCGGCCGCTGCCGAACTGCCGCGCCGCCGCCGCGACTACCTTGGCCTGGGCGGCGGTGATCAGGCCGGCGGCCACCCGCACCCGGAGCATATAGGTGCCGTCCTGGCGCTGCTCGTAGACCCCGAACGGCACCCGGAAGGCACGAAACTCGGCCGCCGGGCTGCGGCCGGCGAGCACCGCCTCCCACTGCTGCTTGAGCTTGTGTAGATCCTCGGCCAGCGTCGTCGGCGTTTTCCACAGCATGATTTCGTCCAGGCGCTCTTACGTGGTGGGGAGGCCTTCTTCACCGAGGATGTCGGCGAAGTAGCTGGTGTACTTGAAGCCCGAGTCCGGCGAGATGCCGACGGTCAGCTTGCCGTCCGCGGCCAGCTCCACCGCGGCGTGCACGATGGCGCCGGTCGACGGGCCGATGATCAGCCCTTCCTCGCGGTACAGGCGCTTGGTCATCGCATACGCCGGACCGTCTTCGACGTGGATGACCTTGTCGATCACGCTGCGGTCGAGGATCTCCGGGGTCTTGGCCTCCTGCAGGTTCTTGAGCCCGGGGATGCGGTGGTTCTTCTGCGGCTCCACCGCGACGATCTCGATGTCCTTGTTCTTCGACTTCAGGAAGCGCGCCACCCCGGTGAGCGTGCCGCAGGTGCCGTAGCCGGCGATGAAGCGCTGCACCTTGCCCTCGGTCTGACGCCAGATCTCGGGGCCGGTGGTCTCGAAGTGCGCCTTGACGTTGTCGGGGTTGGCGTACTGGTTCGGCATTACGTAGCGCTCGCGGCCGTCGGCGCTCTCGGCCATCGAGTGCGCCAGCGCGATGGCGCCGTCCTTCGGGTGGTCGATCGGACAGAGATCGTCGGGGGTCTCCCAGACCTCGGCGCCGAGCATGCGCAACAACAGCTTCTTCTCGTCCGGGACGCCGGACGGCACTGTCACCTTGATCTTCTTCTTCATCCGCGCCGCGATCCCCGCCAGCGCGATGCCGGTGTTGCCGGAGGTCGGCTCGACGATCTCTTTGCCGTCGAGCGCGCCACGCTCCTCCAAGCCCTTGAGCAGATAGTGTGCGGTGCGGTCTTTGATCGAGCCGAACGGGTTCATCCACTCGAGCTTGAGATAGAACACCCCCGGCGCCGGCACCACGCGACCGAGGCGCACGATCGGCGTCGGGTTCTCGACGTTCGCGATCAAGTCGCAGAGCTCGTCGTACCGGCGCAGGCCCGGCGAGGTCGTCAGGTTGGAGCTCGATTCTTTTGCCGCTTTGCTTGTCGCCATCGTGGCACCGAGGGGAGGTCGCGACCTGCGTGAGGCCCGCGCCGTTCTTCCCTGCTCATCCGACTCCGGGCGCCCCTATGGGGCAGTAGCGCAAGTCGCCGGTCCAAATTGTCTACTAATCATATCGAGTATTGTAGAAATGTCAACTCGTCCTCTCTACCGAGATCGGTGACGCGCGTGCGCCGGGGTGGCGACGACCGCGGGGGCGTGCGCGGTCACCGGCTGGGGCGAGGGCACCCAATCGGGGCGGATGCGGTAGGTGACGAGCAGGTGGTTGTGGTCGTTCTTGTCGGGGTAGCCGAAGCGGAACGGCAGATCGACGTGCGGCTCGCTCGCAAAGAGGCGGCGCATCTCGAGGGTGATCTCGGGGCTCGGGTACGCGAGGTAGGCCTGCTCGAAGCGACCGTAGGGATCTTGGAGGAAGCCGGCGGGGTTGGCGAAGCGCGGCGGGATCCCCGAGCTCTCCGAGACCATGTAGTCGACGTTGCCGAGCAGGTAGTCGCGGATGATCGAGAAGCTGTCCATCCACAACAGGTAGCTCGCGGCCTTCGTCATCCCGACGTACGGGCCGTGGCGGTTCAAGAACGACAGCAAGCGCGAGTCGGCTTTGAGCGACGGGTCGCCGAGGTTGCTGGCGATGTGGCGATGGACGCGAGTCGGCGCCGCCGGGTCAGCGCGGTCGCGGAACTGCAGCTCGACGTTGGCGAACGCCACCGAAAAGTCCGGGTCCTCCCAGGTGACGCGCAGGCGCCTGGCGTGCTTGGCCTCGAGGGCCTCGATCTCGTCGGTCGCCAGGTAATGGATGCCGCCGTCTGCTTCGATGCTGAAGTAGCGCAGCGACACCGGCTCGAAGCCGTGGGCGGCGAGCGCGACCAGGAAGAAGCTCAGCTGGCCGGGGAGCGCGCCGCGCTGCAGCGCCGACAGATTGACGCTGCGGCTGAAGGCCTCTTCGTTGAGCAACGCGACCAGGTTCGGGCGCAGCTTCGCCAACGCCTTCTCGACCCCGGCGGCGGTGAGGGGCGCGAGCCGGCGCGGATCGCCGACCAGCTCCAACGAGATCGTCGTGACCTCGGTCGCGAACGGATAGACGGTGAGGGCGCTCACCAGATCGGCGCCGCCAAAGGGGTAGAGGACGTGCGGCGGCAAGTCGGGCGGCTGCAACGCCCGCAAGTAGCCGCCGGCGTTGTAAGCGTAGCCGAGCGCGTAGTCGTCGATCACCGGCCGCAAGATCTCGCAGTGCGCGTGGACGACGTCGCGCCAGCGGTCGTCGATCACGGCGTCGCCGTCGCAGGCCACCACCCGCTGCAACAGCAGCGCCTCCGGGAGCAGCTCGGCGCCGTCCGCTTCGCACCAAGGGGCGCGGTCGGCGGTCTGCAGCGCCGACAACAGGGTGGCAGCAACGAGCGCGCTCGGCATCGGCGGCCCTAGAGGCGAATACCCTGCGGTCGAAGGGCGCTGAGGATGATGGCGTCGTCACCGTTCTTCAGCGGATCTCTTGCGCCGGGGTTCAGATGGACGCGCCCCTGTTGGCGGATCCCCACCAAGGTCGCGCTGTTGTCGGCGGTCCAGCGGCGGAGCTCGGCCACGGTGATCGCCGCCGCCGTCGGGATCGTGATCGGCACGATGAACAGGCTGTTGGTGTCGGCGCGCGCGGCGCTCATCTCCCGGAGCACGTGGATGATGCCCGGGTCGGTGGTCTCTTGCGCCAGCAAGCCCGGGGTCAGCTCGAGAGCGCAGACGATGCTGCCGCAGCCGGCGCGGCGCAGGATCTCCTTGTTCTCCGGATCGATGCACTCGGCGACGACGTTCAACGCCGGGCACAGGTGCTTGATCGTCAGGCAGGTGGCGACCGTGAGATCGTCGCTCTTCGGGTCGCGCGGGTCTTTCGCCAGCACGATCGCGCGCGCCGCGCCGCCGAGCGCCGCGCGGCTCAAGGTCTCCTCGCGCGCCGGGTGACCGCGGACGAAGCGGACGTTCTGGCGCGCGATCTCCTCGGGCAGCTCTTCGATCTCGGCGTCCACCAGGATGACCGGCACGTCGCGTCGCTCCGGCAGGCTCTGCAATTCGGAGAGCACCGCGAGCAGCCGCGCCGGCGGCGGACAGTTGCACAACAGGATGTGACCCACGACCTTCTGCACGGCGAGACCCCTTCGGCCGAGGCGCTCGGCCCGCAAGATGAACGAGGCGAACTGCGTCAGCGCGTAGCCCAACATGCCGGCGCCGACCAAGATCACCGGGATGCCGACCAAGAGCCGGCCGCCGGTGGTGACCGGGAAGAAGTCGCCGAAGCCGACCGTCGCCATGGTGACGATCGTCCACCAGAAGGCGTCCAGCCATCGGATCTCCGGCTTGTCGTCCCACTCGAAGTACATGAAACCCGCGGTGGCGTACGCCACCACCACCGCGAGGAAGATCGCGGCCTTCAGCGAGGCCGGCGGGTGGCGGAGGTGCCGCAGCAGCGGCTGATGGCGCCAGCCGGTCATGGGTCCTCCGGCTTCTCCGAGAGCAGATAGTCGGGCGGCAGGCCGCCGGTGCGCTCCTGGCGGTGGTGTGCCCAGTCCTGGCGCAACGCCACCACGCGGCTCGCGGCCTTCTTGCTCCCCCAGATGCCGCGGCTCGAGCGGCGCGCCAAGCGCTCGGCGGCGAGGAACAGGGCTTCGCGCGCGGTCTCGAACTCGGTGTAGACCATCACGATGCCCTCTTCGAGCATCTTCGCGTTCAGATCCATGTTGGCGCGCTCGACGAACGCCAGGTAGCGGCCGTGGACGTCCATGATCGGGGTGTCGAAGACGACCGTCACGGTCTTGTTCAGGGTCCATTGGGTCAAGAACGACACGCTGGCGTGCCCGAACGCCGTGACCTCGCGCTCGTTGACCACCGGGTCGAAGGCGCGGATCCCGAGCATCCGCACCCGCGCTTGCGCGGTGCCCTTGGTCACGATCAGCTCGTCGCCGTTGACCACCGCGACGACCTTCACCTTGTCGCCGTCGTTGATCTGCGCCACGTCGTTCGAGACCAGGTTCTGCTGCTTGAAGTAGGTGCCGACCGCAAAGAAGACCGCGCCGCCCAAGAAGGCCGCGGTGATCAGCCAGAAGATCGCGTTCCACGGCAGGTGGCGCGGCGCCGGCGCTTTGACCTCGGCGGTTCTTGGATCGCGGTGCGTCACGGTGGCAGGGCCTGTCTGCGCATGGGCGGGCGGTGCGTCGTCCCCCGAGTCACTCGGGCGAACGCTAGAGGACGATCAGCTCGTCGGCGTCGAGGACTTCGCTCTCGTCCTTCGCGGCGGCGGACGCCTTCAGGCGGTCAGCGCTCAGCGTTTGCAGATACTCTTTGGCCTTGGGGTTCTCCTCCAGCACCTTCTGGAAGTCGGCGCGCGGCAAGAACAGCGCCCCGACCTGACCGCGGGCGATCACGTTGGCGGTGGTCGGCGTGTCTTGCAGCAGCGCGATCTCGCCGACGACCTCTCCCGGGCCGAGGTTCGCGACCACCACCGCCTCGCCGCCTTCTTTGGCGACGCTGATCTCGACCTCGCCGGAGGCGATCACGAACAAGCCGGTGCCCGGCTTGCCCTGCTCGATGACCTTCTGCCCCGGGCCGTAGCCACGCCGCTGGAAGCGGTCGAGCAGCAGGTAGCGCGTGGTCTCGTCGAAGCGGGCGAACAACGGTGAGGTCCTCAGCAGGTTGCCGATCAGGCGCTTGCGACAATACTCCAAGAGCTCCTCGGCGATCTTCGGCTTCTTTTGCGCGAGCTCGGCGACGTCGGCCCGTGCGAGCTCGAAGTACTCGACCTCGCCGTCGGCGGTCGCGGTCGCCGAGCGCGGCGCGCCGGTGATGATCGCCATCTCCCCCAACACCGAGCCGGGCCCGAGCTTCGCCAGCTCGGTGCCCCCTTTGGAGACCACCGCGTGCCCGGCGGCGAGCACCAACAGGGTGTTGCCGACCTTGCCCTCCTCGAGGAGCTTGGTGCCGGCCGCGACCCGCCGGTAGTGCAGGTGCTTCACGGTCTCGAGGAAGGCGTCCTCCTCGAGCTCGCCGAACAGCGGCATCGGCAGCGGGATCGCCGCCTCGCCGGCCGCCGGCAGATCGGCCCCCAACGCCGCCACCTTCTCGAGGCGCGCCGCCAGCGGCAGCGCCAACAGCTCGGCGGCGGTGGCCTGGCTCAGCGCGCCCTTCTTCGGCTTCAACGGCGGCGGCATCGGCAAGTTGCCGGCCTTGGCGCGCACGCCGCGCACGTGGATGCGGCGCAAGATGCCGACCAGCCGCTGATCGTCACCGGCGTGCTGCAGGCCGTGGCGCACCACCACCATCGCCGGCAGCAGGTAGCCGTCGTGCGCCAGGCGATCGGCCAACGCCTGGATGATCTTCAACGCCCCCTGGCCGTTGCCGGCGTCACCGAGCGCCACCGCGAGCGCCAGCCGCGCGTGGCGGTCGTTCGGGTGCTCCTCGACGATCTGCGCCAGGTAGCAGATCGCCTCGGCGGGCTTGCCCGCCTTCAAGGCGCGGTCGACTTCGGTCGTCAGGGCGTCATGGTCGGTGGCCATGGGCACAGCTTCAGCGGTTGCGGCGCGACGGTCAAGACCCTCCCCGTTGCCAGGTCACCGACGCGCGTGATACGCGCACTGCCGAGATGAGCGCCGCGCGCACCGAGCGACTGCTGAACCTGCTGACCTTGCTGCTGAACACCAGGCGGCCGATCTCGTTGCGCGAGCTGCGCGAGCACGAGGAGTTCTCGGCCTATCGCACCAAAGATCCGAAGAGCGGCGAGCGGGCCTTCGAGCGTGACAAGGCGGCGCTCGTCGAGCTCGGGGTGCCGCTCATCTGGGTGTCGCCGGAGCAGCTCGAGGACGACGAGGACGGCGTCGGTGGCTATCTCGTCGATCGCGAGCGCTACTTCTTGCCCGAGCTGAACCTGGACAAAGGCGAGCTCGCCTTGCTCTCGATCGCCGGCGCCGCCGCCGCCGCCATCGAGGGCTTTCCGGGGCGGGCCGCAGTGATCCGCGCCCTCGCCAAGCTCGGCTTCGACGTCGACCTGACCCGCGGGCCGCCGACCCTCGCGCACGCGCCGATCCACGAGGGCAAGGACCCGGGGCGGATCGCGGTCCACCTGCAGCTGCTGCACGAGGCCGTCGCCCGCCGGCAGACGGTGACCCTCGCCTACCGGGGCGCCTCCGGCGAGACCAGCAAGCGCGACGTCGACCCCTACGGGCTCTACTACCGCCAGGGCATCTGGTACCTGGTCGGCAGGTGCCACATGCGCCGCGGCGAGCGCACCTTCCACCTCGGGCGCATCCAAGACGTCCGGCTGCAGGCCCCCGATCGCCACACCCCGGCGTTCGAGGTGCCGCCGACCTTCGACTTGAAAGCGCACGTGCTGATGCGGCCGTGGGAGTACCCGAACGAGGCGCCGACCGCGGTCGTGATCCGCCTCGCCGAGCGCCTGGTCCCCGCGATCCCCGAGATCTTCGGGCGGCGCGCCGTGCTCGAGCGCACCCCGCGCGGGCCGGTGGTCCGTCTTCAAGTGACGCACCAGACCGCGCTGGTGGCGGCGGTTTTGCCCTACGGCGCCGCCGCCGAGGTCCTGGAGCCCGCGCCGTTGCGCGCCCTGATCCGCGGCATCTACGAGCAGTTGGCGCGACGTTACGCCGGCCGCAGGCGCCCGGCGCCGCGAAGCGCGCAGAGCGGCGCGTCGCCATGAGCATCACCGACCGCCTCGGACGCCTGCTGTTCATCGTCCCCTACGTCGCGCATCGGGGCGGGGTGCCGCTCGCCGAGCTCGCCGACAAGACCGGGGTGTCGCCGGCGCAGATCGAGGCGGACCTCGATCTGCTGGCGATGGTCGGCCAACCGCCGCTGACCCCCGATCACCTGATCGATCTCTACGTCGAAGACGACGTCGTCTACGTCGATCTCGATCAGAGCCTGTCGCGGCCGCTGACGCTCACCCACGAGGAGGCCCGGGCGCTGGTGCTCGGCGCCAAGCTCGTCGGCAGCCTGGGCGGCCTCGGCGCCGAGCTCGACCTGGTCCTCGACAAGATCCTGGCGGCGCTGAACCCGGTCGACCGCGAGATCGTGCGCTCGCTCTCGGAGCGCGTCGGCATGTGGCAGGACGCCGCGCCCTCCGAGGCGCCGGTTGCCAAGCTGCGCTCGGCGATCGCCCATCACACCGAGGTCGAGCTCCTGTACTACTCGGCGTCCAGCGACCGCCAGAAACGCTATCGGCTGCAGCCGCTGGCGCTCCTCACCCACACCGGCGTCGAGTACCTGGTCGCGCTCGACGTCGACGCCGCCCTGCACGAGAAGCTCTTTCGCCTCGACCGGATGGCCGACATCAGCCTGCTCGCCGCCACCTTCGAGCCGCCCGCCGACCTCGATCTGGAGCGCTTTCGCCGCCAACGCCTCTACGCCGGAGACGCGAGCGTCATGAGCGAGGTGCGCTTCGACGCCGCGGTCGCCGCGCAGGTGACCGAGCGCTTCGTCGACGCCACCCCGAAGGTCGAGCCCGACGGCGCCGTCCGCGTCCGGCTGTCGACCTCGAGCCCGGCGTGGCTGTCGCGCTGGGTGTTGCCGTTCGGCGTCCAGGCGGAGGTCTTGGGTCCGGAAGAGCACCGCCGCTACCTCGCGGAGCTCTGCGGCGCGGCGGCCGAGGTCTACGGCCGCGAGCCGTGAGTCGCTCGCGCTTTGCGCCTCGCCTCGTCTACCTCGCCGGCGTCGGTGTGCTCGCCGCGCTCTTCTGCGCCGGGCTGTTTCGTGCCCAGCTGCCGCTCTTCGATCGGGAGCTCATCGGCACCCACAACGACGTCATCTATCACTTCGGGATCCTGTCCTGGCAGTGGCGCCTGCTCTCGGCCTTTGACCTGACGCGACTCCTCGACGCCCCGGTCATGGCGCCCCTCGTGCACGGCCACGCGTTCGGCGACAACCTCCTGTTGTTGTCGCTCCTGGGCCTGCCGGTCGCGGCCACCGGCCACGAGGTCCTGGCCTACAACCTCGTGCTCGTCGCGACCTTCGTGTTGACCGCGGTGTGCGGCGCCGCGTTCGGCAACGCCCTGTCCGGCTCCCGGCTCGTCGGTGTCTTCGTGGCGCTCGCGTGTGCGTTCTTCCCGCTGCGGCTGACCACCCTGTTCCACCTGAACAACCTGGCGCTGTTCTGCTGCCCGCTGACCTTCTGGGCCTTGGTCCGTTGGCACCAGCGCCGTCTCCGGCGCCACGCTGTCTTCGGCACCCTCGCGGCCTATGGTCAGTTCCTCTGCAGCATTCAGCTCTTCATCTTCTTGGCGTTGTTCGCGGCGCTCTGGCTTCTGGCGCTCTGGGCGCGGGCCCGCTTCGTGCTCCGCGCTCGCGAGCTCGCGCACGGCGCCGGGGTCGTGCTGCTCGCCCTGGCGCTGTTCGCGCCGTGGGTGCCGGGGTATTGGGGCGCGCGGCAGTACGCGACCACGACGCGCTCCACCGACGAGATGGCGGTCTATCGGGCGACCCTCGGCGACTGGATCGGGCGGCTGTCGCCCGGCGTCCTCGTGACCGTGCTCTTGGGCGTCGCGCTCGTCCTCTGGGCGCTGCGGGCGCGCGCGCCGCGGGACCCGGTGCCGCTGCCCGGCGCCGCGCACCTCGGCATCCTGCTCGCGCTGGTGCTCGTCGGCGTCACGTTCTCGCTCGGGCCGGCGGCATACTACGGCCACGGTCCGGTGCGCCTGCCGTTCTATTGGTGGATGCAGGCGGTGCCGCTGTTCGACAACATTAGAGTGCCGCAGCGGATCCAGCGCCTCGTCGTCGTCCTCGCCGCCGGCGCGGCCGGCATCGCGCTCCACTGGCTCCTGCTGCACGCCCGTCGGCTCTGGGAGGCGCGACCCCGATCGCTCAGACCGGCGCCGGCACGCCTGCCCGAAGGGCTGGCGCTGGCGGTGGTCGTCGGCGCCGCGTGGTGGCAGGCGCCGCCGGCGCCCGAGGCCACCCGACCGTTGCCGCAGCCGGCGTACGCCGCCGCGGTCGCGTCGTTGCCGGAAGCGGCGGTGGTGTTGCCGGTGCCTTTGGAGCTCAACTGGCCGGAGCGGCCGCCGATGGATCTGGTGGCCATCGCCAGCCAAAGGCGCTTCGTCGGCGGCTACGACAACGTCATCCCCGACGTCTTCTGGCCGCTGGCGCGGCGGCTCGCGAGCCTCCCGGACGCCGGGGCGCAGGGCGCCGCCCGGGCCACGGGGGCCACGCTGCTGTTGGTCCACGACGCCGTGCTCGGTGCGCGGCAGCGCGAGGCGCTCGCCAGCCTCGCGACGACCGGCGCCCGCCTGAATTGGCGCGATGCCGGCTGGCAGCTGTGGCAGCTCGACGGCGCCGCGGCGCCGTGGTTCTCGCCCTTCGACGACAAGGTGCGCTTTGAGCTTTGCGGGCCCGCGGTCGCCGCGCCGGGTCAGGCGCTGACGCTCGGGCTGTCGCCCGAGGTGCCGCACGCCCGCCTGGACCCGGTGGTCGAGCGCCAGGTCGGGGTGGAGCTCGCCGACGCCGACGGCCGTTTGGTCGCCGTCCACGCGGCGCCTCTCTGGAGCCCGATGTTGGTCGAGGCCGACGGCGCGCCGTATCGAACCCGGCTGCCGCTCCCGGAGCAGCCGGGACGCTACCTGGTCCGGGTTCGTTGGCCGCGCGGGCCGGGGGGCGCCGATCCGATCGCTTTGCAGCACCCGGTCGAGGTCCGAGCCGGCCTCGAGACCTCGCACGACGCGAAGGCCGGGCGAGCGACCGCCACGCTCTTGGCGCGCCCCGCCGTCATCTACCGCGGCGCCGCGGTGCGCTTCCGGCTGCGGCTGGTGAACGAGGACGAGGTCGTCTGGCTGGCGACGAGCGGCGACGTGCTGCCGGCGAACGCCGGTCAGATGGTGTGGGGTGCGGTGTGGCAGGGCCCCACACGGCGGCAGGAGGTCCAGAGGCCGTTCGAGCACTTCGTCGCGCTGCCGCACGACGTCGCGCCGCACGAGAGCGTGGAGGTCGCGGTCGACCTGGTGGCGCCGGTGGTCCCCGGGATCTACACCCTGGTGTTGCGGCTCGGGGCGTATCAGGTGGCGCGGATCATGGATGCGCCGCCGCTCACGCTCGCCGAGGCGCTGGTGGTCGAGTAGCGGCAGGCGGCGCCGACTTGACGGCGGCCGTCAATTGAGGTTCCGTAAGGTAGATGTCCGAGCACGCCAAGTCCTTCTGCCAGCGCTGTCTGCGCGCCTTCGTGGACTTGGTGGACGGCGACACCCCGACCGAGTTTCACCGTCGGGTTCGCAAGATGGTCGCCGAGAGCCCGAAGTGCCGTGCCTGCTACGAGAGCTATCGCAAGACCCGCGGCCTGGTTCGCCAGGCGGTGTCAGCGCCGCGACCCGGCGGCGATGAGCAGGCGCTGTTGCGCGCTCTGCGCCGCAAGCTCAAGGATCAGGGCTAGGCAGCGCGCAGCTAACGCCGCCGTCGGCGCCAGCAGCGCCAACCGAGGACGAGCAGGCCGGCGGTGAACGGCGCCGGCGGCACGCTGTGGCAACCGCCGTCCTCGTCGCCGCCGTCGGCGGGCGGCGTGACCTCGGGCACCGGGTAGGCGAGCTTGTAGCGGAAGTCGAAGGTCTCGAGGCTCGCGGCGCGCGGCGCGAACACCGCGGCCACCAGGTAGAGGTCGCTCTCGGTGCCGACGCCCGGGATCACGAGCTCGCCCACCGTGCCGGTGAGCGGCAGGTCGACGTACTCGCGGCGATTGCCGTACTTCTTGACGATGATCACCTTCCAAACGGCGTTGCTGCCTTTCGGTCCGGTCGAGGCGCCCTGGAAGCTCGCGGTCAGGTTGCCGGGGATGGGCGCGCTCATGTGCACCACGTTGTAGCCGAAGCGCTGCGGCAGCGTCGTCTGGTCGGGCGCCGCCCACGCCGGCCCGGTCCCGGTCGACGGCACCTCGGCGGCGATGCGGTGGTCCCACGCCGGGTAGTATTCGGCGTAACCGTCCACCCACTGGCGGTAGGTGGCGCCGTTGCTGTAGTCCCAGGTGGCGTTGTGGGCCGCGAACTCGGCGAAGGTCTGATAGATCTCGCGGCCCTCGGCGGCCAGCAGGTTGCCGATCACGATCAGCGGGTCTTGTTGATACCCGGCGTTCAGCCACGAGGCGCGGACCAGGTTGCGGTCGGCGACCTTCTCCGAGAGATAGCGCGGGAAGATGAAGGCGCCGTATTGGTGCGACTCCAAGAACGCCCCGGTGTCCGGGTAGTCGAAGACGTCCACCGGATAGTCGGGGACCAGGCCGTAGCCGAACAGGAACGACGCGTTGTAGGGGTTCGAGGGCGCGACCTCGGCCGCCGCCCACTCCGAGGAGGCCTCCCAGTACCAGGCGCCGACGTCGTTGTAGCCGCTGTAGCTTCCCGACTCGTCCTCGAGGGCGTGGAAGAACTCGTGCGGCGGGACGCTCTCGGCCATGTCGGCGTCCGCGGCCACCGAGGTGCTCATCACGATCATCGGGTAGCCGGCGTCGTCCAGGTAGTAGTAGCCGCCGTCCTGGAGCGCCTCCGGCGTCGTACCGCCGGTCGAGCCGATGTAGACGTTGAAGTAGTAGCTCGCGGCGCTCGCCGGCGCCGGGTAGCCCATCGTCACGACCTCGGTCTGCCACGCGGTCTCGAACGAGTTGATCAGCCGCTGCGCGTGGCTCTGCTGCACGCCGCCCAGGTCGCCCCACTTCAGCACGAAGTTGGTCGAGGTGATCATGTTGGGGTAGGTGCCCCACGCGTCACGCTCGGTCTTCGTGGCCTGGCGGGTCTTCGGCAGGTCGGCGAGCGCCACCTTCGGCGGCAGCGGGAAGCGCTCCATCGTATGGCACAGGTGATTCGGGGCGCTCAGGGTAGCGCTGAGGACGAGAAGAGCGAGCATCGCATTACCTCTTGCCGGCCGGGCGAGCCGTGCGGGGCGGTCGTGGTGCGACCGCCCCGGATACTATCTATTCCATCTTACAACGGCAAGCCGTCGTCGAGCCGGAACGCTTGGACCCCGTAGTAGCCGGACGGCAGGTATGCCGTGTCCGCGGCGACACGGACCGCCACCGGGTAGCCCTGGGTGCGGAAGGTGCTCAAGAGCCGCGGGGTCGCCGGCTGGCGGGTGTCCACCACCATCATCCCCTCGCCCCAACCCATGTTGAAGAACGCCCGGCCGGAGTCGACCGCCATCATGAAGCCGTAGCCGTCGGCGGTGAGCTCTCCCAAGGTCGGCAAGGTCGAGGCGGCCGCGGCGTTCACCAGGGAGAGCGTCATCCGCGGCGGCACGTCGCAGGCGTTGCTCCAGGTTTGCCGGGTCAGGTAGGCGACGCCGCTCTTCACCGTGACGCCGTTCAAGTGGCCGGCCTCGGGCGCGAGGTCCAGGCGGCCGACGAGCTCGGCCTCGGCCGGTCGCAGCGCGAGGGCGTTGAAGCTCTGCGACAGCGCGCCGGCGTCGGTCCAGGACAAATCGACGGTGTAGATCACCAGGCCGCTCTCGGCCGCGTCCACGAAGTAGCCCGGGATGTTCACCCCCGGCAGCACCGTGACGCCGCCGTCGAGGCGCACTCGACCGAGGTAGTAGGCGGCAAAGGGGTAGGGCGACTCCGCGACCTGCACCGGCTCCCAGTAGGTGTAGTACAGGGTGTCGCCGCGGCCGGAGAGCTGGGTCGCGAACTGCTCGAGCGGCACGCGGGTGCTGGTCAGGGCGTCCGGGTTCGCGAGGTCGACGATGAAGAGCTGATCGACCTCCGGCCCGCTCGCGCCCGCGGTCCCCGGCGCCGCGTCGCCGAGCATCGGGTAGTAGTAGCCCGACGGGTGGATCGCGAGCTTGTCGCCGAGCGCGATGATCTCGCCGCCGCCGTAGTACCAGCCCCAGCGGTTGTAGAGCCCACCATAATAGTCGAAGCCGCCGGGCATCGGGACGCTGGCGGTGCCGCGGGCGATCGGGTGCAGCGGGTCGGCGAAGTCGAACACCGCGACCGTCGTCGCCGCGGCGGCGTAGTCATAGGACACCACGGTCACCAGGGCACCGTTCTGGAACAGGCGGCCGTAGGGGGCGTCGAGCGAGATCCGCGCCAAGACCGGCCCGGCGTCGGGCTCGGCGAGCGGCACGACCCTGAGCTCGCGCACCGGGGTGTCGCCCCAGTAGCGCCAGTAGTCGCCCACCAGCTGCACGCCGTAGTCGCCGACGACGACGAAGTCCGCGACGTTCCACGCGAGCGCCAAGGTCGCGGTCGAGAGCGGCTGGTCGAGGTCCTCGGTGTTAAAGACCTCGAGGAAGTCGGTGGAGGTGGCGAACAGGCGGGTCGGCGTCGCGCGGGTGCGGTTGACGCTGCCCTTGGTGGCGGCGATGCTGCGGGTCGTCAGGCGGTCGCCGCTCCAGGTGACGATCGCGACGCCCTGGTCATAACTGCTCGCCGCCTGATCCCAGGAGCTGTACGGCACCAGCACCAGGCCGAGCTCGTCGACGATGGTCAGCGCCTTCGGGTCCCAGTTGGCGGTGGACCAGCTGTGGCCGACCCCCACCGGCGCCTCGTCGAGGAGGATCGGCGCCCGGGCGTCGGTGACGTCGAAGAGCTTCACCGACACCTGCTGGTTCTGCCAGTCGGTGTCGTCGACCCCGAGAGCCACGAGGCGCATGCCGCGCACCTCGATGTGGTTGACCCAGCCGGGGATGTCGAGCACCGCCTGCAACTTCGGGTTGTAGGGGTCGGCGAGATCGATGACGTCGAGCGGGTCGACCGACTGCCGCGGCAGGTGAATGGTGTAGGCGCGCAGGCCGGCGAAGCGGGTGGCCATCAGCTGGCCGGCGTCGGCGATTACCAGCGTGCCCTGGGCGCGCATCGCGTCGGGGTTCGCGGTGTCGAAGGTGCGGAGCTCCGAGTGGCCGGTGCCTTCCCAGAAGTAGGTGACGATGCGGAAGGAGTCGGCGAACCAGTCCATGCTGTAGCGGTCGCGCAGGTAGCCGGGGACCGCGAGCTTGCCGCGCGGCGCCACGTGGCCATAGGCGTCGCTGATGTCGACGTAGGTGACGGTGGAGCCGTAGCTCGTGGTCGCCTGCGGCTCGCTCCAGCTCCAGAAGTACTGCGCCACGAAGATCGCGTTCTCGGTCACGTGGATGAAGTTGGAGCTGCCGGGGAAGCTCAGCCGCTCGACCTCGTGGATGTTGGCCGGGTCGTAGATGTCGATGGAGGCGACGAAGGTGAGATCGACGTCGTCGTCGCTCGCGGTGCAGCTCCACCACGACGACCGGTTCGAGACCACGTAGAGGATGTCGCCGACCCTGCGGGTGTCGGAGATGTAGCCGTCGATGTTCACCGCGGTGACGACCGACGGCAACGCCGGGTTCTCGATGTTCGCGACCACCACCTGCGAGCCGCGCCACTCTTCGACGGCGCTGTCCTCCATGCCGCCGAGGCCGCGCCAGTAGGTGAAGTAGTTGCTGACGATGATGTAGGCGCGACCGCCGTCGACGTACATCTCGACCGGGTAGCCGAAGATCTTGACGTTCCCCAAGATCGACGGCTGGTCGGGGTCGCTGATGTCGATGATCTCCAGGCCGCGGTAGGCGTTCAACAGGAACAACCGGTCGCCCACCACCCGGATGACGTCGGCCTCCTCGATCTCTCGCGCCGCGCCGGTGTCGCGACCGTCGCTCGCGTCCGGCGTCCCACAGAGGCCGCCGGCGCACTCACCGCCGGCGTTCGCCAAGTCGTTGCCGCCCGGCGCGGCGCTCACGAAGGCGGTGTCGCCCACCACCGGCCGCCCCGGCGCCCGCGCGGGCTGCGTCGTCTCGCGCCCGCACCCCGTCGTCGCCATCAAGAACGCCGCGACCACCACCCCCACCATGCTCGTCGCTACGAACATCCCCAACGCCTCTTTGAGCTCTCGGTCTTTCAGCATGACGCGCTCCATCCGCCGGCTCTCCCGACGCGCCTCTGATTGAGCAAGGCATGTGCCATGCGATACTGGTTATAAGTAACTGTAAACATTAATGTTCGTAGTGGAGATCGGCCTTGTTTGTCAACGAATGGAGTCCTTGTTGCTGTTTGTTGTCGATCTTCTGGGCGCGCCCCCCGCGATGCGCGGGGGTCGGCCTCCCTACAGGCTCGGCCTTCGGCCTCGGCCGCGGCGCTGGTGCGCCGCGTCTTCGCCCCGCTCACGCGGGGCTCACCTTTCGGTCCGCCTCGCGCAACACCTGACGGAGTAGGCTCACGCGGCCTGCTCACTGTGCGCGGCAACCGCGGATCAAGGCGCAGGCGGGATGCGTCGAGGAGCGCGTCCGCCGCGAGTCGGCATACGAAGTGTCGTGCGGTGGGCAGTCGCGGCTCGAGCGGCAAACCTCGGCCCAGAGAGCTCGCGGCGGTGGCGCGACGAGACGCGCCCGCCGAGCCGCCGCGGTTGCCGACGTGAGCGCACGAAGAGCCGAGCGCTGCCCATCGACGCCCGCGACAGCCGCCGCGGTTGCCGACGTGAGCGCACGAAGAGCCGAGCGCTGCCCATCGACGCCCGCGAAAGCCGCCGCGGTTGCCGGCCCGGGTGGGTGTTGCGTGAGCCCGTTTCATTCCAGTCGGTCTTGCGCTATGGCGCACTTGGGTAGATCGACGCCCCTCGCCCCACCCGGGGGCGAGGGGTTGGGGGAGTGGGGGTGGGGAGCGCCGCGGCAGCCGCGGCGCGGGAATCAAAAGAAGTGCAGCGTGCAAGTGCAGCGTGCAAGTGTAGCGTGCAAGTGTAGCGTGCCACAGGTTCGGCGCGTTTAGAGCAATGGAGGTGTCGTGATGATTTGCCGCAAGCTCTTGGCTCTGGTGGTGTGTCTGCTCGTGCCGGTGTCGGCGATGGCGCAGGCCGGGACGGTGATGCAGCAGGTGCTCGCGGACGTGACCGCGGCGTACAACAAGCAGGAGCGGCCGATCGTGGTGTTCGACCTCGAGGGCACGCTCCTCGACAACCGGCCGCGCATTCTCCAGATCTTGAAGGAGTTCGCCGCCGACAAGAGCTACGTGACCCCGGGCGCCGCCGCGCAGCTGCAGACCCTGACGGTGCCGCTCGTGAAATACCGCCTGCCCGACACCCTCGCCGCGGTGGGCGTCGTCGATCCGGCGGTGGTCAACAACGCCGCGGCGTTCTGGGCCGAGCGCTTCTTCTCCGACGACTACTTGAAGTACGACCAACCCATCCGCGGCGCGGTCGAGTACGTCCGCACCCTGTACTCCAACGGCGCCCGCATCGTCTACGTGACCGGCCGCGACCAGCGCCGGCAGCTCTTGGGCACCGTGAAGGCGCTGCGCGACAACGGCTTCCCGATCGGCATCCAGGGCACCGAGCTCATCATGAAGCCGACCGCCGAGATGCAGGACGCGGTCTTCAAGCAGAACATGACCAACTACCTGCGCCACTACGGCTCGGTCATCGCGGCGTTCGACTCCGACAACGCCAACGCCAACGTCTATCGGCGCGCCTTCACCAAGGCGACCGTCGTCCTCTTCGAGTCCAACCAGCCGCCGAACCCGCCGCCGCTCTCCGAGAACATCGTTCGATTGGCGGCGTTTTAGCGGGGGGACCGCCCGCCGGCGCCGCGCGAAAAGGATTTGCGCCAGATCCCGAGGCATGGGAGGGTCACCGCGGTCCTTGCTCAGGAGGGGATCCCGGCCCGCGACCCACAGAACCGTTCCATCGAGGAGACCGCTATGCCTGTCAAGATCGTCCCCGCCGACGGCGCCGAGCCGGGCGAGCCTTTCACCATTCTCGATACCGACCAGGGCCGCCTCGGTGACGGCTCGGTGGCCCTGTTCACCAAGTCGCCGGCCGTGGTCGACATCGGCCTGCGTACGCACGCGCCGTACAAGACCGCGCAGGGGCGCCTGCCCACGACCCTCGGCGGTGGCACCTACGAGGTCAGCGTGCGCCGGTCGGACGGCAGCACCTTCGCCGTCGGGTCGTTCAATGTGCTCGCGCCCGAGCTCGGCGAGCCCACCATCCAGCCGGTGTCGGGGATCCCGGGGTCGACCTTCACCATCACCGATCCGCAGGCGCGTATCCAGCAAGGAGATCTGGCGATCCTCTACCAGGAAGGCACCGACCCGGCGATGGGCACGCCCGCCTCCGGCATCGAGGTTTCGGCTGACGGCAAGACGATACGAGCGAATGTCCCGGCGACCGTGCTCGAAGGCTACCAGCACTTCGTCTCGGTGCGGCCCAGTTCGATGGACGCGCCGCGCTTTGGTGATCTGGCGTTCTTCGTCCTCGCAGGCTGACCCGGCGCTCAACGCGTCCTGTTGAGCACCAGGCGGATCCCGTCGACACCGTCGTCGATGAGGATATCGAGGTCGCCGTCGCGGTCGATGTCGATGGTCGCCATGGCGGCGCTGCCATTGCTCAAGGGCGGGAAAGAACCGTCCTTCGAGAGCTTGGGTGTCGCCTGGCTGTCGTAGATCCAGACCGTCCCCCAGTCCACGCCCAGGCCGGTAGCCGCGGCGACGATGTCCAGATCGCCGTCCAAGTCGAGATCGGCGGCAGCGGCGGCGTAGGCCGTCCCTTCGCCGCCCACCGTTTGCCAGGGCACGCCTTCGACGTTCCCGGAGCCGTCGCCCCGATTCCGCCAGAGCTCGAAGCCGCTGCTCTTGCCCAAGAACACGTCCGGCGCGCCATCCCGATCCCAATCACCGATGGTGAGACACTTCGAGGAGGTCGAGCTGAAGGTGAAGCTCGGCGCCCCGCCGCTGCCGAAGCCCACGGCGTCGAACAGCCAGATCTCGCTCGCGACGCCGAGATCGTTGGCCAGCACCACGTCCAGATCGCCGTCCCCGTCCATGTCGGCGAAGGCCGCGCCTCGCGTGGTCGTCGTGGTGCCCAAGGTGAAGCCCGAACTGCCGCCGAAAGAAGCGGCGCCGTCGTTGAGCCAGATCTCCTCCTTCTCGACCGCGCCGTTGTGGGCGAGGAGCAGATCGAGATCGCCGTCGTGTTGCACGTCGCCCACGGCGAACGCCCACGTAACGCTGGCGCCGAGGTTGGCGGCGGTCGCGCTGAAGATGCCCGGCACGCCCCCCTGGGCGCCTCCCTGGTTGAGCCAAACCTGGTCGGCGGTAGCACCCGCCCCCGTATCGCCGATGGCGACGTCGAGATCGCCGTCCCGGTCAAGATCGGCGAGCGCCACGCTTGACGAGGCAGCAAGCCCCACGTCCCCACCCGGGATGAAGGTCGTGCCGTCCCACAGCAGCACGACGTTGCGGACGCCCCCGCCCTCCGTTGCCACCACGAGGTCGGCGTCGCCGTCGCCGTCGACGTCGCCGACGGCATAGGAGCGTCCGGCGGTGAGCATGGGCGGGTTGGTGAACAAGGGCCCGCTCGAGAGCACCAACGGCCCCAGCGCGTTTGCCATCGAGCCCTTGAGCACCCGCCCGCCGTTAACCTGCGCCGCCACCAGGTCCACGTCACCGTCGCGGTCGAGGTCAGAGGCGGCGAGGGCGCGCGCGTCGTTGCCCGCCCGCTCCTGCCGGTCGACGAAGCGCCCCTCGTTGTTCCACACCTGGATGGGGCCCCCGGCCACGGCGAACGCGAGATCGAGATCGCCGTCGAGATCGTCGTCGAACGCCGCGACACCGCGGCAGTCGGCGCCGACGAGCGGCTCCGGCGGCGCGGGGAAGTTGCCGGTGTGATCGTTGCGCCAGAGGCTCGAGCGATCGGCGCCGCCGTTCGCAACCACGATGTCGAGGTCGCCGTCGCGGTCCAGGTCGGCGAGGAGGAGCGCCCGGCCGTCGGTCGCCCCAAGGGGGTCGGCGAGGTAGGTCGGGCCCGAGAAGCCCCCGCTGCCGTCGTTGCGCCAGATCTCGTCGTCACCGGCGCCGCCCACGGCGACGACGGCGTCCAGGTCGCCGTCCTTATCGATGTCGCCCAAGGCCACGGCGCGCCCGTCGGAGCCGTCGGCCAAGGTCGTGACGGCCGGAAAGCCCCCGCTGCCGTCGTTGAGCCACACCTGGTCGTTGCCGGCGCCGCCCACGGCCACCACGATGTCGAGCTTGCCGTCGCGGTTCACGTCGCCGACGGCGAGGCTGCGGGCGTCGGCGGCGCCGAGGAAGGTCGGTGCCGAAAAGGTCGCGTTGCCGTTGTTCACGAAGCGCGCCACGCCGTTGGCCGTCGCCACCAGCAGGTCGAGATCACCGTCGAGGTCGATGTCGCCCGCCGCCGCCGCGCGGCTGTCACCCGAAGCGAGGCTCAGGGCGGGCGCGGCGCCGAAGCCGCCCGCGCCGTCGTTGGCGAAGATCTGGGTCTCGACACCGGTCGCGAGGATCATCTCCGGCATGCCGTCGATCTTGGCAACGGGCGCCGTGAACCTGCCGAGGTCGGCGAGCGCCACGCCCGCGCTGTTCGCTGCGCCGTAGACCGCCGACTCGACGAGGCCCGCCGTGAGGTCCAGGCCCTGCGGCAACGGCACCGCCTCTGTGCCGGTCGCGTCAGTGATCGCCGCGCTCACGCTCTGGAGGTTGAGGGTCGTGGGCGTCCCTTCCGCGCCGGGCGCAAAGCGCACCTGCTTCAATTCCGCGCCGGTTCCCAGGGTGATGCGCACGACGTTCGACCGCGGCCCCGGGCCGACCGCGGCCCCGGCGCCCAAGCTGAGCCCGGCAAGGCCGCTCAAGCCGAAGGCGGCGGCAGCGGGCGACGTGAGCAAGAGCGGCTCCCCGAAGGCGACGTCGATCACGTCTCCGGCGTCGACGCGGTTCTGATCGAGGTCGCGGTAGACGGCGACGCCCACGGGAACGGGCCCGGCGCCGTCCACCTCGGCGACGCCGGCCGCATCGACCGCGTCGAGGCGAATGCCGGCGAGGTCGGCCACGCGCCCCACGGCCGCGTCGTAGGTGAGCTCGATGCCGGCGCCCGCCGTCCCCGGAATCTGCGCTGCGGCCGCCGAGGTCACGCGCCCCTGCGCGTCATCGATGCTGGTCTGGGTCACGAAGCCCGCGGTCGGGACGCCGGCCAACGAGAAGCCGGGGGGCAAGAACGTCGTGTCGCGCACCGGTTCGGAGAACACCAGATCGACGGCGTCGATGTTGCCGTCGGGCTCGGTGTCCCGCAGGGTCGCGGTCACGATGCGAGGCGCGGCGCCGTCGGTCGTGGCGTAGGCCAAGGCCGGCGGACACAGGTCCACGAAGTCGTGCAGAGGGGTCGCGGGCCCGCCGGGGCTCTGGCACCCGGCGCCGACGTAGCTCAGCGCCGGCAGGGCGCCGGTGCTCGGCGCCCCGGCTTCGGCGAAGACCAGGGTCACCTGCCGCGGTGGCGAGAACACGGCGTCGAGCGGAGTCACGCCGTCGACGCGCCACGCCGCGACCGACGTCGCGCCGCCCACGTTCTCCGAGAACGACACCACCAGGCGCTCGATCTTGCCGTTTTGACCGCCGCCTGACCCGCCGACATCGAGGTCGGCGGTCAACGCCGAGAACGGGATCGGCGGCGCCTCGTCGACGACCGCGACGCCGGCGAAGGCCTCGCTGTTGTCGCCGTCGGCATGAGCCTGGACGAGCCCCGTGCTGCCATGGGCGGTCCCGGTGACGCCCGTGTCGGCCGCGGCGCTCTCGACCAGCGCCACGTACACGACATTGTCATCGACCACGTCGCCCGCGGGAGTCGCCGCCACGCCCGGGGCGATCACGAACGCCCCCAGGGTCAGGGCGTTGGCGTTGAAGGAGGTATCGCGAATGCCCTGCGACCAGGTGAGGGCGACGTGATCGACCTTGCCGTCCTGATCGAGGTCGCGCGTGGCGATGCTCCAAAGCCTAGGGGGTCCGGAGTCGACGAACGCCGCCGGGACATTGAGCCCCACCGCGGTATTGTGGGCATCGACCAAGCCCGCCGGCAGGAGCTCGACCGTGCCGCCGGCGAGCACGGGCGCGACCGCGCCGGCACCCATGACCACCTGGAGCTCGGCGTCGTCGGCGCTGCCGGCGGTCGCGAGCGTCGCGGCGGCGCCGAAGGAACCGGTCGAGAGCAGGAGGTGCAGCGCTGCACCGGCGCCGACGATGCTGCGGTCGTCCACGGGCTCCGAGAGGGTCAGCGTGAGGGTGTCGTCGCTGGTCGCGGGCAAGAGGCCGGCGTCGTACTCCGCTCGAATGATCACCGGCCCGGCGCCGTCTTTCGGGGTGCTCTCGAAGGCGGGCACGCGGTTGGCGCCGCCGGCGGCGGGCCGGTCGGCGAGCTGGCCGAGCGTGTGATCGTAGCGCAGCCGCGGCGTCGCGCCGCTCGTGAGGAGCAGGGGGCTCCCCAGGTTCACCGAAACCGCCGAGCCCTGGAGGGTCGCCGAGCCGATGAAGGCGCCCTCGATCGAGAAGCCCGCGGCCCCGACGCTCCCGACGTCGAGCGGCTCGGAGAAGCTGACGACGACCGCATCGAGGAGGCCGTCGCCGTCGCTGTCGACGGTCACGCTGCCGGTCACGGCCGGCGGCGCGCCGTCGCCGATGTCGACGTTGCGGCCCGGCGCGCTCGGCGCCGCACTGGCGACGCTGGCGAACAGACCGCCGGCCGCGTTGAAGCGGCCGGTGAACGCGGTGCCGTGATCCGACAGCACTTGCAGGTAGACCGTCGAGTCGTCGGCGACGTCGGTGACCGACCGCGGCGGGGTCGGCGACACGCTGGGGCTGAGGGTCACGTCGGTGGTGCTCGGATCAACGGCCACGTACGAGTACGAGCCGTCAGACACCGGCCGGCTGAAGCCGAGGGCCAGCCAGTCGAGGGTGCCGTCGCCGTCGTCGTCCAGGGTGCGGATCCACACCAAGACCGGCCGGTCACTGTTCTCGACCGCAAAGGGAGCGCTGACCGCCGGCGCGGCCAGCTCGGCGTCGCGCGCCGTGACGCGCACGCTCACGAGCGCGCTCTCGCCCGGCAGGTCGGCGTCCGACCGCCATACCACGCCGTGCGGCACACCCGGCGCGGCCAAAGTTGGGATGTCCGTGAGCTGACCGAGGATGATGGTCGCGGCGGACCAACTGCTGCCGTTGTCCTTGGAGAGCTCGATCGACGCGCCCCCCGGCGCGCCGTCTTCAATCGTCGTCAAGTCGGCGCTGCTGTCCGCAATCATGAAGGACAACACGATGTTGCCGCTCGTGCCCTGGTTTGCCGGCGTGTCGAAGGCGGCCGTGGGCGGGTCATTGCCGGCCAGGAACACGTCGGTTGCCTGAGGGTCGCCCTGCCGCGAGTTTTCGGGCGTCACCCGGAGTTGAACCTCGGTCGGGCCAACGATGCCGTCGGCGGCGAAATCCCATTCTAGCGTGTAGGTCGCGCCGGTCGCGCTCGCGGGCAGGGAGGTCGCCCGTTGGCCGACGACGGTTCCGATCGCGACACCCGAGGCGTCGCGCACGGCCGACAGCGTGGCGGGGAGCCAATCGCCCGCCAGGTACTCGACCCACAGGTCGGTCGGCTGCTGGTCATCCTCGATGAGGCGCAGCGACAACACTGCCGGCGAGACCGGCATCCGCCCGGCCGGCTCGAGGAGCACGGCCGGCGGCGTGTCCTCGGGGATGACACAGCGCTCGCCGCGGCACAGCCATCCCTCGGGACAGTCGCGCTCGCCTCGGCAAACGATGTTCGCATCGATCGGCACCGTGAGCTCGGGCCGGCAACTCGCGGCGAGCCCGAGGACCAACCCGAGCCATCGCATCTCCCAAGGCCTGCGCATCCTATCCTCTCCTGTAAGCATACTTGTTGTCGGCGTACCTTTGCCACCGAGCAAATATTATCAGCAGTGGCGGCCCGCCGCCCTGGCATGCCTCGAGGCGTGATTATCTTGGGTGGGGTGACGTCATGACAACAGTATCACGCACTGGAAAGCCGTTGCAGAGCAACGCCCGCAGCCTTCAGGACGCGTTCTTCCTCGAGCAGGACAAGATCCTCATCGAGAAGCTCCGCGCCATGAAGAAGATGGCCGAGAACAAGCAATCGTTGGCCGCGATCTCGGGCATCACCAACGATGTCATCCTCACCCGCCTCGTGGAGCTCGGGATCACGCCCGAGACCGTGGCGGCGCTCACCACGGTGCCGCTCATCGAGGTCGCCTGGGCCGACGGCAGCATCGACGACAAGGAGCGCCTGGCGGTGCTCGCCCACGCCAGCACCCGCGGCATCAAGCCCGGCACCGTCGAGCACGACCTGCTGGAGCGCTGGCTGCAGCACCGGCCCGAGCCCAAGCTCCTGGAGGCGTGGCAGACCTACGTTCGCGGCCTCGCCGAGCACCTGAGCGACCAAGAGAAGACGATCCTCCGCGACGAGCTCTTGCACGCGACCAGAGCCGCCGCCGAGGCCTCCGGCGGTTTCTTGGGCGTCGGCAAGATCTCGAAACCCGAGCAGGCCATGCTCGAGACCTTGGCGAAGAGCTTCTGAAGCTACAAGCTGGTATCCGACCCCGAGCGCACCGCCGCCGCCGCGCCTTGCTCGACCTGGTAGTCGGTCCCGCCGGCGACCAGCATCGCGATGCCGGCGGCGAGCGCCGCGACGCCGGCCCCGGTCATGCCGACGACGAGCTTGCCGCTCATCGAGTCGGAGCCCATGAGCTTCAGCAGGCCGAAGGTGCCGCCGACGATGCTGCCGGTGAGCCCGAGCGCGCTCAAGACGTAGCCGCCGCCGCGCAGCGCCGGGCTGCCGGGCTTCACCTTGAGCGTCGCCGCGCCGCGGTAGGACGCGAGGCTGAAGGTGTCGGTGCCGGGGACGCCCTTGCCGCCGAGGAAGTACTGGTTCGGGTACTCGTTGGGGATCACCTTGTCGCACGGCGAGATGCAGACCGGAGCAACCCGCAAACGATGAAAGACAACGTCTTCATGGTGCCTCCTACGGCTATTCGCGCCCCGGCTTCGGAGTCGCGAGGCGCACGATGCCGCAAGCGGCCCTCGATCTGCGAGGACATCTGTCCGGTCGCCGCCACGTCACTGGAGCCGCGGACGAAGCGGGTGGGGAAGCGAGCAGTGCCATCGACTTCCGGCGCGGTCGGCTCGGCGCCAGCGTCGCACCGATGGTTGCATCGCCGTCAAACTGACGGTAAATTCGATGTCGATGTATACACGCGTGATAGAGCCCCCGAGCCGCTCGTTCTTCCTCTTTGGAGCGCGAGCGACGGGGAAGAGCACCTGGCTGCGCCGGCATTTCGCGGCCGCGCAGAGCTTCGACCTCCTCGACTCCAGGCTGCGCTTCGAGCTGCTGCGCGATCCCGGCCGTTTCCGTGCGCTCGTCCTGGCCGAGCCGCGGAAGCGCTGGATCGTGGTCGACGAGGTCCAGCAAGTCCCCGGGCTCTTGAACGACGTGCACGCGCTCATCGAGGCCGGCGGCTATCGGTTTGCGATGTCCGGGTCGAGCGCGCGCCGGCTCAAGGGAGGCCAGGCGAATCTTCTGGGCGGCCGGGCGCTGCTGCGCACGATGTTTCCGCTGACGTTCGAGGAGGTGGGCGACTCGCACCTGCTCTCGGGCATGGTCGAGCATGGCGCCTTGCCACTCGTGGTCACCGCGGAGGACTCGGCGACGCGCGCCGACATCCTGGAGGCGTACGCCCTCACCTACCTCGAGCAGGAGATCCAGGCGGAGGCGGCGGTCAGAAACCTGGCGTCCTTTTCCCGCTTTCTCGAGGTGGCGGCGCTCGCCAACGCCCAGGTCACGAACCTCAGCGCGCTGGCGCGTGACGCCGGGGTGCAGCGGCCGACGGTTCAAGGCTACTTCCAGATCTTGAAGGACACCCTCGTCGGTCACGAGCTGCCCGCGTGGCGGCCGCGGGCGCGGGTGAAAGAGACGCGACACCCGAAGTTCTATTGGTTCGACGCCGGCGTCGCGCGCGCCATGAGCCGTCGGACGCGGCTGCCGGTGGACCCCGAGGAGCGCGGGCGCCTGCTCGAGACCTACGTCTTCCACGAGCTCCGGGCGCACAACGACTACCGCAAGCTCGGCGGCGACCTGTCGTACTGGAGCACGCCGGGGGCGACCGAGGTCGACTTCGTCTGGTCGCGCGGCGACGACCATGTCGCCATCGAGGTCAAGGCCAGCGCTCGCTGGCGGCCCGAATTCAGCAAGGGGCTCGACGCGCTGCGCGACAAGGTCAAGCTCCGGCGCGCCCTCGTCGTCTACCTCGGAGATCAGACCTTGGCCCACGACCAAGTCCGGGTTCTGCCGCTCGCGCGTTTCCTCGACGAGCTCTACGCCGGCAAGGTGCTGCCGCGGCCGTAGCCTTCGTGCGCCGGCCGTCTTCGTGGCGGCGATCGAGCGCGAGATCCCGGTCGTGGAGGCGACGCTGGGCCCCGCAAACCCGGGATTGTCCGGTGGTCGATGGATTTCGTTGGAACCTCTTCTCTTGAATTCAATGCCCGCCCCAGCATTCCACTGACCCGTCGGGGCGAAGTCCGCAGGCTTGGGTGCCCACTGCAACCTCGGTAAACGCACCCTTCGGCGGAAACGGAGGGTCCTCACATTCGTCGACTATTCCTTCACGACTGACCTCAACGTGCCAACAGGCTATACCGCCGTCGTCGCGGACCCCGCATCCATAGGTCCCGTTCGTCGTCACGCTCACGTACTTGTCCCTGAGTTGGAACATTTCAAAACAGCTGTCCGAAGAATCCACGCAATCGGTCTTTCCCCAGCACCAGATGCTGCCATCAGCACTGGCGGCGCATGCATGCTTCAAGCCCATCTCGATATCGACAAAGCTGCCGATCGGACATGGCGGGGCGAACCGCAATCCCTCAATCCCCCAACGTAACCGTCCGGCCACCGACGTCTTGAACTATGCCGCCTTGGCCAGCGCCCAAGCGGTCGGCAGAAGCTCATCAAGGCGTCGGGCCGGGTGATCTTGCACGCGTGCGATGACGTCGGCGAGGTACGCGAACGGATTGAT
>JACRCV010000024.1 GCA_016218825.1 Deltaproteobacteria bacterium | reverse complement strand
CCGGTCGCCCCGCCGCGGCCCTGCCGCGCTGCCGTGTGTGGATTCGGTCGCTTCATCTTGTTTCGTTGCTTTGGTTGATTCAGTTGCCGCGACCCCCCCCCCCCCCCGCGCTAGGAAAGGCCCAGGCTGTGGCCAAACTCAACTGACGACTCCAGGGGAGAAACATGACGACGCATTCTCGGGCGATGGTGCAACTCGTAGCTCTGGCGGTAGGGTTCGTCGCATTCACCGGCTGTCCGGCATCGGCGCCCGTTGTACCGACCGGTCGATGCTCATCTGCGAGTGACTGCGCCGGCGGCGAGGTTTGCGTCGACTCGTTCTGCGCCGCCATTTGTCAGGGCAGCTGCAGCCCGGGATTCCTGTGCGTCGAGGGCGTGTGTCAGCCGTGCACGACCGAGCCGTGCTCGGCGCCCGAGATCGATCGCGTGACCGGCACCGGCACGGCCGACGCCGCGCACGCCGGCCAACACTTGCTGCAGCGTTTGCGCATCGAGGGCAGGCAGCTCAGCGGCGCGCAGGTGTCGCTGCGGTCCAGCGCCGGCGCCGGGGACAGCATTCCAGTGGTTCTGTGCGCCGGCACCGCCTCTGACACCGCGATGGAGGTCGAGCTACCCGCGACCGGGATCGTGCCTGGCCAGTACACGCTCGCAGTAGCCAACCAGGCCGGGACGTGCTCGCAGGAGATCCAGGTGGTTCAGGGCGAGAAGGGTGATCCGGGCAGCTTGAGCGTCTCCATTCCGACATTGATCGGAGAGATGAACACCGCGACCGCGGCGGATTCGACGCTGCGCTTGAACGGCACGTTGAGCGGGCTGAGCTCGACGATCACGGTGCGCGCCGACGCCACCGGCGTTGGCGGCCGCAGCATCAAGGTCAACGGGGTCGAGGAGTCGGTCGGCGTAGTGGGCGGCGTCGCCGCGGTGATCTTCGACCTCACGACCCACACGGTGACCGACGCCCGGGAGCTGGCAAACTCCGGGACCGGCGCGACAGCGCTGCACGGCCTGGTGTTGTTGCTCACTCCGACTGACGTCTTGATCCTCGCGACGGCGGGCGACACGAGCCAATTCTGGACCGATCAGGTCGCCGCCGACCTCGCGCCCCTCGGCGGCCGGCCCTCCCTGACGACGGTGTCGACGTCGGACGCAGTGGCGTTCATCGGCCAGCTCGGGCTCGGGGCCGGCAACGGGCTCGTCAGCCGCGGCGAGACCAACGCCGTCGCGCTGTCGACCATCGTCGTCGACGACGCGGTCGTAGGCTTCGGGGACCACGGCGTCGGCGCGGCCGACGGCGGCTACACCTCGGAGACGCTCGTGAGCATCAGCGGCGGCAACGGCATCACCGTGTCGCCGTTCGATCCCACGACGCGCGTTCAGAGCGTGCTGCCGGCGTACGGTACTGTCGCGGGCACCATCTGTCAGGGCAACGACGCGCGCCTCTCCGACGCCCGCGCCCCGACCGCGAACAGCGCCAACTACATCCAAAACCAAACCGTCCAGGTTCAGACCGCGGGCTTCCGCATCGACGGCGCGGCCACGATGGGTGCGGCGACGATGTCGAGCGCGCACGTGACGGGGAACCTGACCGTGGACGGCTCTATTCTTGGCGGCGATCTGGGCGTTGCGAGCTATTCGTGCACTGCAACCTCCGACGTCTCGGTCCTTTGCCCTGCGACCCCGGTCGCGGCCCGGTTCTGCGCGCTCTCAACTGTGAACTCGAACGGCTCGCCGGCCGGAACTTTCCAGGCCTGTTCGATCACTAAGTCGGGTAGTACCTATCAGCTAGCGGCAAGAAGCGGCGGCGCGTGGACGACCGTGTGCAGCATGTTCTGTTTCTAGCCCGACAAGTCGGCTGAGTGAGCGACGCCCACGGCTGGGCGCCACGCGTCCGCGTCTCTCCCTCGGCGCGCAGGGCGGTCTCCCATTTTTTGCGCAACCACCCCCACCCGGCTAAGCTAACGCTCATGCGTCGGCGGTCGATTTTGTCGGTGATCTTGGGGGTGTGGCTGCCCTGTGCCCCAGGCTTCGCCGCGATCGGCGACGACAGGACGACGCTGCAGGCGATCGGGGCGCTGGACCGCGGCCGCGACCCCGAGGCGCTGGCTACAGCGGCGGCGATTCTGGGGCGCGAGCCCGCCGACGGCACGCTCGCCACGGCGCGCTTCACCGCGGCCCGCGCCGCGCTGAACCTCGGCGACCCCGAGGCCGCGCGAACGTATCTGAACGGGCTCGAGGCCTTCCTCCCCGAGGTCGCCGACGTCGTCGTCGCGCTGCGGGCCCGGGCGGTGCGCCAGGCGGGCGATTGGGGCGGCGCGGTGCAAGTCTGGGAGCATCTGCTGCGCCAGTTCCCGGCCTCGCCCTACGTGACCGAAGCGTGGCTGGGACTCGCCGACGCCGCGTTCGCCGCGAACGACCTGGCGCGGGCCCAGAGCGGCTATCGCACGGCGCTGCGTCGTGGGTCGACGACACCATCGGCGGCGATCGCGCGCTACAACCTGGCGCGCATCGACGAGGTCAGCGGCCAAACGGTGAGCGCGGTGGCGACTTACGTCGCGCTGGCGTTCAGCCGCCCGACGACGATGATCAGCGAGGCGGCGCTGGCCCGACTCGCCGTGCTCAAGGCCCAGGGCTTGGTGCCGCCTGCGCCGCACAAGGTGTTGCTGCAACGGGCCGAGCGGCTGTTGCAGGCGCGGCAGCTCACAGCCGCCCGGGTGGCGCTCGCCGAGGCGCGCGCCGCGGTTGCCAGCGCGCTCCAGGGTGAGGCCACCACCTTCCGCGAGGCGCAGCTCGCCTACTACGAGCGAGACTTCGCGACCGCCATCCCCGTGCTCGAGGCGCTGGCGCGGGCGCCTCTTGGCCCCAAGCAGCTCACCTACCAGTCCTGGCTGGCACGCGCCCAGTCGGCCTCCGGCGACATCGAGCACGCGATCGCTACCTATCGTGACCTGGCGGCGCGGCACCCGGCGCGGCGCGAGGCGCGCGAGGCGCTGTTCAAGGCGGCGTGGCTGCTGTTCAACAGCCGGCGCTACGACCAGTCGGTGGCGCTGTTCGGCGAGTTCTTGAGCCGCTATTCCCGGGACCGACGCGCGGACGAGGCGCTGTGGTACGTGGCCTGGAACACCTACCGGATGGGCGACCTGCCGACGTTGCTGGCGCTCTTCGCCCGCCTGCGGCGCGAGTACGCCGGCTCCGAGCTGGTGCAGCGCACCCACTACTGGGAAGGCCGGGTCTTGGTGACGCTGGCGCGCGAGGCCGACGCGGTGGCGGCCTTCAGCGAGGCGGCGCGCCTCGAGCCGCTGTCCTATTATGGTGTGCTCAGCCGGCAGCGCCTGCAGGAGCTCGGCGCCGGCGAGACCCTGGCGCTCTCGACCCCGCCGCTGTTGGCCGCGTTGCAGGCGGCGCCGGCGATCGAGGGCGAGATCAGCGACGTGCCGGCCGCGGCGGCGGGGCCGGAGATGGACGAGCTGCCGGCGGACGGCAGCTACACCGCGCCCGAGCCCGCCGAGGTGCCGTGGGGAGCGGGAGTCGTCGACTGGAGCTCGGCCACCGGGCAGCGGGCGCTGACGCTGGTGCGACTCGGGTTGCGGCGCGAGGCGGTCGACCTGGTCGCGGCACTGCCGGACTTGCCGGTGGCTGAGGGCAGCTCGGCGATCCTCGGTCGGGCGCGGCTCTACCACGCGCTCGGCGCCTACGACCGGGCGTCCCGCCTCGCGAGCGCGGCGTTTGCAGGCAAGCTCAGAGGTGAACCGCGCGCCGGCGGCCGGCCGTTCTTTCATCTGGCGTACCCTGCGGCGCACGCAGATCTGGTCGAGGCCGCGGCCACCGAGTTCGGCACCTCGCCGTGGTTGATCTTGGCGGTGATGCGCCAGGAGAGCGCCTTCCGGCCGGAGGTGCGCTCGCCGATGAACGCGCGCGGCCTGATGCAGATCTTGCCGACGACCGCCGAGCGCATCGCCGACGCCCTCGAGGTCCAACCGTTCGCGAGCGAGATGCTCAACTCCCCCGGCGTCAACGTGCGCTTCGGCGCCTGGTACCTCGCGCAGCTGATGGCGAAGTTCGAGGGCAACCCGGTGCTGACGGTGTCGGCCTACAACGCCGGGCCCAGGGCGGTCACCGAGTGGGTCAAGACCGGCGGTGGCGTGCTGACCGATGAGTTCGTCGAAGAGATCCCGTTCAAGGAGACCCGCGGCTACGTGCGACACGTCATCGGCAACCTCGCGGTCTACAGCGCGCTCTACGGCGACAAGACCCTGCAGCTGCCGCCGCGCCTGCCGACCGCCACCCTCGACGAGCCGAGCTTCTAGTGATGGTCGAGGCCGGTCCCGCCTCGTCCTTCAGTCAAAACAACCAGTTACAGCGCCCGTCTGGCTTCGGCTTGCCAAACGGGTTTCAGATCGGTATAAGCCTCAACCTGAGCAATCACAGACAGAGAGGAAAATCGTGAAAGCAACAGAACTAGGTCCAGACACCCTTCTCACCTCCTATGAGGTCAGCGACTTGCTGCAGGTGGACCCGAGCTCGATCAACAACTGGGTGAAGAAGGGTGGCCTGGTGGCGTTCAAGACCCCGGGGGGCCATCACCGCATCCGCGTCGCCGATCTCGTCACCTTCATCCGTGTCCACGAGATGGCGCTGCCCCGCGAGCTGTCGCGCGTCAACGAGCGCCGGCTCTTGGTCGTCGACGACGAGCCTCGCGAGCTCAAGGCCATCGAGCGGATGCTGAAGCCGTATCGCGACCGGGTCGAGGTGCGCACCGCCAGTCGCGGCATCGACGCCCTCGTGATGGTGGGCCTCTTCGCGCCGGACGTGGTGTTGCTCGACGTGATCATGCCGGGGCTGAACGGCATCGAGGTCTGCCGCCGCCTGCGGGCGATGGACGAGACCAAGCGCGTCAAGGTGATCATCTCCACCGCGCATCTGACCGCGGACGTCGAGGCCCAGGCCAAGGACGCCGGCGCCGTGCGTTGTTTCGCCAAGCCCATCAAGCTGTCGTTGTTGTTGCAGGCCCTCGACATCGATCCACAGGTCATCGGCGAATCACGGTCGCCCATCGACCTCTGACATCGAGAGCAGGTGGGTAGTCATGCAGCACGATAGAATTCCGGCCGTCTCCTCCGTTCCAGGGCGTCACAGCCGCCGCAACCGGGATCTGCCGCGGCGGGCGGCAGATCTGCTCGTCGACCAGCTCATCGCCGTCGGTGTCGACACGGTGTTCGGGCTGCCGGGGGCGGCGGTGGCGCCGATCTATGACGCGCTCATGGACCGACCGCAGGTGCGGATGGTCACCGTCAAGCACGAGGCCAACGCCGTGTTCGCTGCCGCCGGCTACGCTCAGACCACCGGTCGGCTCGGCGTGGCGCTGGTCACGTCCGGCCCTGGGGCGCTGAACGCGATGAACGGCCTCGCCTGCGCCTTCAGCGACGGCCTGCCGGTGCTGCTGCTGGCCGGCGAAGCGGCGCGAGACGGCTTCGGGCGCGGCGCCGTTCAGGAGGGGAGCGTCTACGCCCTCAACCTGGTGGGCATGGCCGCGAAGGTGTCGAAGCTGGCGTTCGAGGTCCCCGAGGCCGCGGCGCTGCCGAGCATGCTGCGGCGCGCGGTCGGCGTCGCGATGACGGGCAAGCGGGGGCCGGTGTTCGTAAGCTTGCCGCTGAACGTGCTCGGCGTCGCGATCCCGGCTCCCGCCGTCGTCTTCAGCGCCACCTCCGAATCGGGGCTGTCGCAGGCGCCGATCGAGCAGGCGCTTCGCGCCTTGTCAGGCGCAGGCCGCAAGGTGCTGCTCGCCGGCGCCGGGACGCGCTTCGGACACGGGCCGGCGTTGCTCCGCGAGGTCGCGGAGCGCCTGCAGTGCCCGGTGATGACGACGCCGAAGGCCAAGGGCGTGTTCCCCGAGAGTCACCCGCTGTCGCTCGGCGTGTTCGGCATGGGCGGGCATCCGTCGACGACGGCGTACCTCGAAGCCGGCGTCGAGACCATCCTCGTGGTCGGCAGCAGCCTCAACGAGGTGGCGACCGATGGCTGGAGCCCGTTGCTCAAAGGCGGGCGGACCTTGATCCACGTGGACGTCGACGCGGCGCGGGTCGGCCGGGTGTACGAGACCGATCTGGCGATCGTCGCGCCCGCCGAGATCTTCTTCGCACAACTGCTCCAGCTCGCGCCCCAGGCGGCGGCGATGTCCCCTTGTCGCATCCTCTACGATCGCGATCCGCAGGAGGTCCCCGACGGCGTCGGCCCCGGCATCGGCGCGCCGCGCGCCTTGTGGGAGCTACAGCAGGTGTTGCCGCCCGACACCATCTACACCACCGACAGCGGCACGAACCTGTTCTTTGCGATCCACTACCTGAAGATCGACCACCCGGACGCCTTCGTCTGTTTGATGGGGCTCGGCTCGATGGGCACCGCGATCGGCACCGCCATCGGCGCGCAGGTCGGCAACCCTGAGCGCAGCGTGGTCGCGGTGTTGGGCGACGGCGGCTTGGCGATGACCGCCGGCGAGCTGCTCACCGCGGCTGCCTACGAGCTGCCGATCGTCGTCGCGGTGCTGAACAACGGCGGCCTCGGCATGGTCGAGTACGGCCAGGCGGCGGTCTATGGGCGGACGCCGCGCTTCGAGACCGCGCCGATGTCGGTCACCGACCTAGCGCGCGCCGTCGGCTGCGACGGTACGACGATCGACGGGCCGAATCAGGTCGCGGCGGTGCTCAAGGCGCGGCGTGTCCGGCCGATGGTATTGGACGTGCACCTCGACCCGCGCGCGACGATCCCCGGCAACCGGCGGGTCGATAAGGTGAAGAAGAGCGCGCGAGTTGCGGAACTCAACTAGTACCCTTGGGCAACGAGGTTAATGAGGAGCAGGCAAATGGCAGACATGAACGTGGGTATTCTCGGCATTGGCGTCTATCTCCCGGACGAGATTCGGACCAATGAGTGGTGGCCGAAGGCGGTGGTGGAGAAATGGGCGAAGAAGAACTCGGAATTGCTGCCAGAAGGCGGCCCGCCGCCCCACCTCTCCGAGGGTGAACGGCGCTGTATGGAGGCCATCGCGGCCGCACGTCGTGAGCCGTTTTGCGGGGCCAAGGAACGCCGTGTTGCACCGGAGAGCGGCCTCGCTTCGGAAATGGAAACCGCGGCCGCGCGGGAGGCCATCGAGCGTTCTGGGATTGATCCGGCGCAGATTGGCTTCGTGCTCGGATACAGCCAGGTTCCCGACTACCTGACGACGCCGAATTCCTGCGCAGTCCACAAGAACCTGGGCCTGAGTCGTGCATGCTTTACGACCGACATCGACGGGGCGTGCAACACGTTCCTGCAGCAGCTGACTCTCGCGGAGCAGCTGATTCGAGGCGGCAATGTCCGATACGGCCTGTTGACACAGTCCACTCAAGTCGGACGGCTCATCGACCCCCAGGTGCCTTCATCAGCTTGGTTCGGAGAGGGTGCCACTGCGGTCGTCGTGGGTCCGGTTGCCGATGGCTGCGGTATTCTCGGAAGAGCGCACGGGACCGACGGCGCCACCCAAGATACCCTGGTTGCGAGCGTCCCCGGTCGTCGCTGGTACGAGGACGGACGGATCTGGTGGTACCCGCGCGACCGTGAGCGCTCGCGCACGGTGATCGTCGGTATCGCGGATCTCGCCCGGGAGGTCGTCAGCGAAGCGTTGAATGACGCCAGCTTGACGGTCGCGGACGTGGATTTCTACGCCTGTCATCAAGCCACCGAGTGGTTTTCGAGGGTCACCAAGGACTTCATCGGTCTAGGGAACGCTCGGACACTGAGCACGTTCCCCTGGGCGGGGAGCCTCAGCGCGGCGAATGTCCCGCTGGTCCTGGCAACGGCGGAGAGGGAGCATCTGTTGAAGGACCGCGACGTCGTTGCGACGTTTTCCGGCGGGAGTGGCATGACCTGGTCGAGCGTGGTGCTGCGCTGGGGGCACTAGGTGAAGGAAGTATCCTGCAACGCGTTCATTGCCTTGGACGCTGCATTTCGCAAACAGGGACGGGGAAGCGACACCCTCGTCCTCGACGTGCCCTACCCGCTCGACCATCTGCGAAACAAACACGAGCGGATCGAATGGTCGGTGTGGCGGCAAATCAACAGGAATGCCTCGAGAGTGTGGAGTCTCGGAGACTTCGAGGCCTTCGGCCGGTCGCTGGCGGAGTCGCCGCAGTTTCGCTTCATGGCCGTGGTTGCCGGGCTGCTGTTCACGCCGCGGGAGTTCTACTTTTGGCACAACCAACCTGGCAAGGGGCCGGGCAACCAGATGTTCACGTGTGTCTCACCTGCCATCGAGGACGCGGGCACCAACCGCGTCCGCGTCGCGCTCCGTCTGCAACCCGGGCATGAGATGTTTGAGGAGTTCTTCGTGACCACCAAAGGATCGTTGGCCGGCTTTCCGCGGTTCCTGGGATTGCCGCATGCCCAGGTGGAGATGAGCTTGCACAGCGACGGCGCGACCTACGACATCGTCTATCCGCCAGGCGGCGGCACGCTGGCCTGGCTCCGCAAAGCCGTCACGTGGCCTTTCACCGCCAGAAGCGCGGCCAGGGAGGTCAAGGAGGCCCACGAGATCCTCCAGCAGCGCTACGCCGAGCTCGACGAGGCGCGCATCAAGCTGGCGCGGCAAGCGATGCAGCTCAACACCGCGTACAGCATCGCGCAGGCGGTGCACCAGGGGCTCGACGTCGAGCGCACCCTGAAGGCGGTCGCGGTGGCGCTTGTCGAGCAGGCCGGCTTCGCTGGCGCCAAGGTCGCCATCGAGACCGACACCGAAGGCAGGCCGCTGTCTCGCCACGCGCAGCACGGCGACGTTGGCTCCGGCACCGAACCGATCCACGCGCCGGTTGTCGTGCGGGCGCGACAGATCGGCGAGGTGCAGCTCTGGCTGACGGCCGGCGCCGACCGGACCGAGCGCGGCGAGCTCCTCGAGGTCGTGGTCCCCACGATTCACATGGCGATCGACGACGCCGTGGCCTTCACCTCCGTCGTCGACTACCGCGACAACCTCGAGCGCAAGGTCATCGAGCGCACGACCGAATTGGAGCACGCCCGCGACAAGCTCCAGGCGACCGTCCTTCGCCTCAACGAGGCCCAGAAGGTGCGCGATCGGATCTTCGCGAACATCAACCACGAGATCCGCACACCGCTGGCACTGGTCAGCGTCGCGGTCGATGCCCTCAGGGAACGGCCGGCGACCGCGACCGACCCGGAGATCGGCCGGCGGCTGCACGACATCGAGGCCAGCGCCGCGCAGCTCTTGGGCCTGGTGGACGATCTGTTACTGCTCGCCGCCGCGGAAGAGTCCGACCTGCGCCTGCACCGAGTCGAAGCCGACGTCGCCGGCATTCTCCGCCGGCAAGCAAGCGCCTGGCGGCCGGTGGCCGAGGCCAACGGCAGCGCCCTGTCCTTCGTCGGGCCGGAGCGGCTCGAGGCCGAGGTCGACCCGGAAGGGCTCGGCCGTATGGTCACCAATCTGCTCTCGAACGCGGTCAAGTTCACGCCCAAGGGCGGCCGCATCGAGGTGAGCCTCACGGAGCCGGACGAGGCGCACGTCCGGGTCGAGGTCAAAGACACCGGCATCGGCCTCGACCCGACGAGCAAGGAGCACCTCTTCGAGCGCTTCATGCCCGGCCGGCCGGCGGTGCACCCCGGGTTTCGCACCAGCGGCGTCGGCCTCGCCATCGTCAAGGAGCTGGCGATCGCGCACGGCGGCCGGGTGTTCCACGCCGACAATCCGGGCGGCGGCTCGTGTTTCTCTTTCGTCCTGCCGCGCCGCGGCGAAGCGACCCCGGGCGACGTGGCCGGGCTCCGGCAGACGAAGCTCGCGGCGGCGTTCGCCCCGGTGCCGGTGCCGGTGTCTCCGGTTCTGGGGATCGTCGAGCCGGAAGTCGCCGCCGACGCGACGGTGCTTTGCGCCGAGGACGACGCGCGCCTGCTCGAGGGCATTGTCGGGATCTTGGGGCGAACGTATCGAACGATCCCGGCCAAAGACGGCGTCAGCGCGCTGGCGCTGGCGAAGGAGCACCGGCCCGACCTCTTGGTGACCGACATCGCGATGCCGAACATGGACGGCATCGAGCTCGCGAAGCGGTTCCGCGAGCTGCCCGGCAATCGCTTGGCGCCGGTGATCGTGCTGACCGCCTACGGCGACGTCGGCACCCGGCTGAAGAGCTTCGAGGCCGGCGCGGTGGACTACGTGGCGAAGCCGTTCGTGCCCGCGGAGTTGGTGGCGCGGGTTCGGGCGCAGCTCGAGCTCAGGCGCCTGGCGCTCAAGCTTCACGACGCCGAGACGATGACCTCGGTGGGGGTGTTGGCGGCGGGGCTGGCGCACGAGATCCGCAACCCGGCGAACGTGGTCGTCAACGCCATCGGGCCGCTGCGGCGGTTGTTGCCCAACGGCTCGGTGGCCGCGGGGACGCCGGCGGGTGAGATCTTGGCGGCGGTCGAGCGCAACGCGGCGCAGATGGCGAACCTGGCGCGGGAGCTGTTGGGATTGAGGTCGGGCAAGCAGATCACGCTCGTCGAGACGCCGGTCGTGGAGATCATCGACCACGCGATCCAGGGCATGATCCCGCGACCGCCCGGCGTGGAGCTGGTCCGGAGAGTCGAGTACGACGGCAAGGTCCTCTGCGCCCAGCCGTTGGTGGTGCAGGTGCTGACGAACCTGCTCACGAACGCGGTGCACGCGGTGGGCGACGCCGGGGAGATTGCGATTCACGCGTTCTGTCGGGAGGGCGTCTTGGTGATCGACGTCGCCGACAGCGGTCCGGGGGTGCCGGTCGAGCTGCGGGACAAGATCTTCGACCCGTTCTTCACCACGAAGCCGCCGGGCGTCGGCACCGGCCTCGGCCTGACGATGGCGCGGGCCTACGTCGAGAGGCATGGCGGCAATCTCTCCCTCGTCACTCAATCGCGGGGCGCTCGTTTTCGGGTCGAGCTGCCTCTCGAGCAGCCGCGCACCGCCGGCTGGGTGCCGACGCCGAGCTCGCCGCAGTCGCAGAGGAAACGCACGGAGGTGTCATGATCGACCGCAAGGCTGCGCTGATTGTCTACGTCGACGACGATTCCGGCAACCGCCTGGTGTTCGAGCACACCTTCGGTGAGGCGTTCTGGGTGCAGACCGCGAGCTCCGGGGCCGAGGCGCTGAAGATCTTGGGGTCGCAGAAGGTCGCGGTGCTGATCACCGACCAGCGGATGCCGGAGCTCTCGGGGAACGAGCTCTTGGAGATCGCTCGGCAGCGGCACCCGGAGATCGTGCGGATGGTGATCACCGCCTACTCGGATCTGGATCCGATCTTGCGCTCGGTGAACGACGGCCTGGTGGCGCGCTATGTCATCAAGCCCTGGGATCGGACGCAGATCGAAGAGATGCTGGCGTGGGGGCTCGAGACCTACGAGCTCGGCAGCCTGCACGCCGAGACCCAGCTGCGGCTGTTGGCGATGGAGCGGTTGGCGACCTTGGGCTCGATCAACGCCGCGATGATCCACGACCTCAGCCAGCCGCTATCGTACATTCAGTATAACGTCGACCACCTCGCCGAGCTCGCGAAGTCCAGCGCCGCGCTCGCGCGCCTGGTCCGGTACGGCGGCGATTCGTTGCAGCCGGAGGACCGGCATCGAATCACCGAGCTCGCGGCCGAGCTGCCGGAGATCGTCGAGACCTTGACGCACGGCGCGCAGATGATCACCACCCTGGTGCGCGGGGTGGAGTACCTGCTGCGGCCGCGCCCGGCGTTCGAGGGCCAGGTCGGCTCCGATCCGACCGTCGGCGTGAGCTTCGCGCTCGCGGTGTGCCGGCGCTCGATCCTCGCGGTCAACGGCGAGCCGGTGTTCGACGAGGTGCTGCAGCTGCCGCGCTGTGCGCTCGGCAACGCCGAGCTGGCGCAGGTGCTGATCAACCTGCTGACGAACGCGGCGCAAGCGCTGGGCCGGCAACGCACAGGCGCCGGGCGGGTGGAGTGTCGGTGGAGGGACGTCGGCGACTTCCTGGAGTTCGTGGTGAGCGACAATGGTCCGGGCATGTCGGCGGAGACCCAGCAGAAGGTCGGGACGCCGTTCTTCACCACCCGCACCGATGGGACCGGGATCGGGGTGAGTCAGTGCAAGCGGCTGGTGGAGGGGGCGGGCGGCAAGATCCAGATCGAGAGTCGCGAAGGCGTCGGCACCACCGTGACCTTCACGGTGCGCAAGACTGGCTGAGCAGGGTCGGGGGAGTGCGGGATGGCGGCTATGGGAGCGGTGCCGGAACGTGCGGGCGAGGCCGTTGCCGCGGCAGCCGGGGGAGTGGTGCCGCGCGCGGCGCTGGCGCTGATCTCGCCGTTCGAGCCCGGACGCTCGATCGACGCCGTGCGGCGCGAGCTCGGGCTCGATCGGGTCGTGAAGCTCGCCTCCAACGAAAACCCGCTCGGGGCGTCGCCCGCCGCGTGCACCGCGGTCGCCGCGGCGGCGCAGAGCCTCGGACGCTACCCGGACCCCTGCGGCCGGCTGCTCGTCGCGGCGCTCGCCGAGAAGCACGCGGTGCAGGCCGAGAACGTCATTCTCGGCGCGGGCTCGGCGGAGCTGATGCGGGTGATTGCCTCGGCCTACCTCGAGCCGCAGACCGAGGCGCTGATGGCCGATCTGTGTTTTCCGATGTACGCGAGCAGCACGCGCCTCGCGGGCGCCACCCCGGTCAGCGTGCCGCTCGACCCGGACTTCGACCACGACCTGGAGCGGATGCTCGCCGCGGTGACGCCGGCGACGCGGGTGGTGTTCTTGGCGTCGCCGAACAACCCGACCGGCAAGGAGATCCGCGCCGCGGCGCTCGAGCGCTTCTTGGCGGCGCTGCCGCCCAGGGTGCTCTGTGTCCTGGATCTGGCGTACCTCGAGTACGGCTCGCCGGACGCCGGCCGAGCGCTGATGGAGCTCTGGCGCCGGCATTCGAACGTGGTCATCCTCCACACCTTCTCGAAGGTCTATGGCCTGGCGGCGCTGCGCATCGGCTACGCGCTCGCCCACCTCGACGTCAGCCGCTGGCTCGAGCGCGCCCAGGTGCCGTTTTGCACCAGCCACATCGCGCAACTGGCGGCGCGAGCGAGCCTCGCCGACCGCGACCACGTCAGGCGCTCGGTCGATCTCAATCGCCAAGCTCTCGACTGGATGGCGACCGAGCTCGGCGCGCTCGGCTGTCGGGTCGTGCCGTCGGCGGCCAACTTCCTGCTGGTCGACGTCGGCATCGACTCGGAGACCGTGTTCCAGGCGTTGCTCCGCCGGGGGATCATCGTTCGGCCGATGCGCCACCCGCGCCTCGCGACCTGGGTGCGGATCACGAGCGGCACGCTGGAGGAGACGCAGCTCTTGTGTGCGCGCCTGGCCGCGGTCGTGACCTCCGAAGCAACCAGGGAGCGCCGCACGTGCTCGGCGCCTTCGGGGCCGGGAGTCGGGACGATTCGTCCACGCCATGACCGGCGGCAGGCTCGGCGGTCCACATCGGCGCCGGCAGCGCGATCGTCCCTGTAGAGTTTCCTGCGGCAATCCAGGCGGTGCTTGCCATTGCCTCCCGGTGAGCGGTCCACGACAATGGCCCGATCGACGCGGAGGCCGGCGTGCCGCTACCGAAGAAGATCGACCTGGTGGTGGGCGCGCGGCCCAACTTCGTGAAGGCCGCGCCGCTCCTGGCGGAGCTCGAGCGGCGACCCGAGGCATTCGCGCCGCGCCTGGTGCACACCGGTCAGCACTACGATCCACGGATGAGCCGGGTGTTCTTCGAAGATCTCGACCTCGGGACGCCGGCCGCCGACCTCGAAGCCGGCTCCGGCAGCCACGCCCAGCAGACCGCGCGTGTTCTCGAGGCCTACGAGCGCCGCCTGGTCGCCGACCGGCCGGATTGGGTCGTGGTCTTCGGCGACGTCAACTCGACGCTCGCCGGCGCCCTCGCGGCGTGCAAGCTCGGCATCCCGGTCGCGCACGTCGAGGCCGGTCTCCGGAGCTTCGATCGCAGCATGCCCGAAGAGACGAACCGCGTCGTCGTCGACCACCTGGCGAGCTCGTGGTTCGCGACCGAGCGCGCCGCGGTCCAGAACCTGGCCGCCGAGGGCCTGCCGGCGCCGCGGATCTTCATGGTCGGTAACATCATGATCGACTCCCTGGTCCGCTGTCGCGATCGGGCGGCGCGCTCCGCCGTTCTCGGGCGGCTCGGCGTGACCCCGGGGCGCTACATCCTGATGACGGTGCACAAACCGCCGAACGTCGATGACCACCGCCGCCTCGCCGGCTGGCTGCAGCTCGCCCTGCGCCTGAGCGAGCGCTTGCCGGTGGTCTTTCCCTGTCATCCGCGGACCGCCCGCGAGCTCCTGCGCGCCGGCATCGAGTGGCCGCCGACCGACCGGGTGCGGAAGGTCGAGCCGCAGGGGTACGTCGACTTTCTGGCGCTCGAGGCCCACTGCCGCCTGGCGGTGACCGATTCGTGCGGCGTCCAGGAGGAGACCACCGTCCTCGGCGTGCCGTGCCTGACGTTGGCCGAGCGCACCGACCGACCGGTCACGGTCGAGGTCGGCACGAACGTCCTGGCGGGGACCGAGCCTATCGGCGTGCTCGGCGTCGCCGATAGAATCCTCGCCGGTGGGGTAGCGCCGCGTCAGGTCCCGGAGCTCTGGGACGGGCACACCGCGACCCGGATCGCCGACATCCTCGCAAAGGAGCCGTAGGCGCCGCGCTCAAGACGGCAGGACCGTGACCCACGACCGAGAGGCGTCGGTCGCGCGCGGGAGCGCGGTTCGGCTCAGGGGGTTGCGGTTCTGAAGCGACCGTCGCGGGGAGGTCCGCTCGGCTCAGGACTCGACGGGGTAGACGATGTCGCTGACGGCGTAGTCTTTGTACTGCCGGGAGAAGCGGGCCATCGCCTTCCAGGTGGCGGCGAGGTCGCTGAACTCCGACGGATCCAGCTTCTGGTTGACGTTGCCGTTGTTGTCGGCGCGGGCGATCATCTTCATGCCGTTCGCCAGCGCCTTGTTGACCGCGCGGATGTCCGGGTCGGCCTTGTCGTTCACGTTGTAGGCGTACTTCCACACCTTCATCAGGGTGTCGTCAAAGGTCTTGGTGCCCGGGCTGTAGTCTCGGCAGAAGGCCTTCACGTCTTTGGCGGCGATGGTGTTGCCGTCGGAGTAGCCGTCGCGGACCTCTTTCATGAGGCCAGAGATCAGCTGGGTACCGGCGCGGATGTCGTTGATGGGTTGCGATGGCATTCGGGTCTCTCCTCAACGGGTGGTGGTATCGGTATTCCCGCGCCCGTCCCTCGCGGGTGAGCGGAGCCTATTCAGGCCGGTCTGCGCGGTCAAGTCTTCTTGCCGCCGGCGCGCACCGTCACCGCCGAGCCGCCCCCCGAGAGGCAGTCGATCAGTCGGTCGAAGGCGTCGAGATCTCCCTCGACCGCGAGCCGACGCTTCTTGAATGCCTCCTCGACGTCGAGCCGCCCCGTGAGCCACTTGAGCAGGCTGCGGTCGATGATGCCGATGTGCAGCACCGCGTCCTCGGCCTCGCCGCGAAGGGCGACCACGCGGCCGTGCGCCAGCCGCGCGACCCAGCGCTGCCGCTCGGTCGGCGTCACCACGGTGAACTGGATGGAGCCTCCGACCCGCTGGAACAGGGCCACCGGTCTCGACGCCAAGGCGCTCTCGAGCTTCGCCATAGCCTCGGCGACGGTCATGGGTTTCCCTTCCTATTCCGTTCTCCTGTAGATTGCAAAGCGACCGCGATCTCGAGGCCATCTCGAGGGAGGCGACCATCGTCAAGGCGCGCGCCATCACGTCCGCCGAGCGTCTGCTCTGCTCCGACCGGCTCGGCGGGCTGCCGCTCGGGGGGCTCGGGTTCACCGCCCAAGTCCGGGTCTGCGGTCGACTGGCGATCAAGCTCGCGCATCCCACCGCTGCCAGTCGGCGCCGTCTTTGCGAGGAGCTCGACGTCCTCCTGGCGCTGCAGACCGTCTCGCACGCGCTGCCGCTGCCGCGGCTCTACGCTTGGGATCGCGACCGCGCGGCGTTGGTGCGGGACTGGGTCGACGGCGTCAGCGTCTTGGAGCTCCTGCGCCAGGGCCGGGGCCGACTGCCGGCGCCGGTGTCGAACGCCCTTTGGCAGACGTGGGCCGCCGCGGAGGCGCTGCGGCGCGCCACCGGGCTCGGTCTCGAGGTGTCGCCCGGAAACCTGATCTACGACGCCGTCCTGAAGCGCGCGGTGCTCGTCGACGCCGGTGTTCGTCACGGCTACGACCCGTTCGCCGCGGTCACCCGTGCCACCCTGCCGCGGGCGCTGCGCCGCTACCTGCGCTGGCGGCAGCGCTTCGACGGCCCGGGCTTCCTGCGCCCGTCGTTCTGGCCGCCCGAGGCGCGCTTCTACGAGCTCACCGCGGTCGGGCCGGTGCCGGGCGCGCGGCTGTTGTGGGTGAACGAGCGCCTCCGGCGTCGGCTCGGGCTCGACTGGTCCTTGCGGACCCTGTTGCGGGTGGCGAACCTCGCGACCCATGCGCGCCGCAAGACCGAGCTCGGCCTGTGCTCGCGCTACCAGGACTCCCCGACCACCGACGCCGCCGGTGCCAGAGGCGACGGTCGGGCCATCTACCTCGGCGAGATCGCCGGCGGGCCGTACGGCCGCCGCGAGTTGATGCTCAAGGGTTGCGGCCGCACCCCGCTGCGCTGGGCGGCGCGCGCCTTCCACCGCGACGGCTTCGTGTCGTTTCCGCGGACCCTCTGGGAGGTCGCGGTCGCCGACGAGCTCGCGCGCTTGGGCTTCGTGACCCCGGAGGTGCTGGCGATCCTCAGCACCGGCAAGACGACCCTCGACAACACCCACCGGCGCTGGCCGGCGGCGGCGGCGCTGCGGGTCGCGGACACCCACTTCCGTCTCGCCCATCTCAAGCTCTGGGAGTCGCAACCCCGGGCGCTCGCGTCGCTCGTGAACCACGTCGCGCCGCTGTTGCTCGCACCGCGCTACGATCTCCAAAACCCGCGGACCCTGCCCCGCCTGGTGCGCAACTTTGCGACCAACCTCGGCCACGACGTCGGTCGCAGCGATGCCCTCAACATTCACGGCTTCAACCCGACCCTCGGCAATGTCCGCCTCGACGGCCACTTCGTCGACTACTCGACCGTGCGCTTCTTCCGGCACTACGTCCCCGACTACGAGTTCCTGAACGGCAAGCGCCGGGTGCGGGCGCACCGTCAGGTCTGGCGCCTGCAGGTGAAGCGACTCGTGGCCGTGCTCGCGACCGGCCGTCTCCTCGGCGGCGCCGAGGCCGGCCCTCTGGAGCGACGCGCTTTGGCGCGCTTCGATCGCGCCTATGTCGAGGGCTACGTCGACGGTGTCGCCGCCTTCCTTGGTCTGCGGCCCGAGACGGTTCGCGCCCAGAGCCCACGGCAGAAGCGCCGCCTCGTTGCCCGCACCGTGGCGCTGCGCGGTCTGCGGGCCGAGGCGCAGGTGACGTTCGGCTATTGGCAGCAGCGCTGCCCGGCGCCGCTGTTCGATCTCGAGGGTCGAGTCCCGGCGCTGGTTCGCGCCCTTCGGGCCCGGCAGCCGGAGCCGTGGCGCGCGCTGTTGTCTCCCTATGCCACCGACGTCTCGCGGCCGGCGGCGCGGGTCGCGTCGCGGTGGCTCGCGGTGTTTCGGGAGTGGGTGCCGAAACGCGATCTGGCGCGGCTCCGCCCGCGTCGGTGGTCGCAGGTGCTGCGGCCGTTCATGGAGCTCGAGCGCCTCGCCGACCTGTGTTACGGCCGTTCGCGGCCCGAGGACTTCGGTGTCTGGCAGCGCCGGATGTCGTCGGGGTGGGGTCGAGGTCGCAGGATCTTCTCGCGGCGGGCGGTCCCCCGTGAACGGTAACGGGTGGGCGAGGCCGGGCGCGTTTACCCGGGAGGGATTCTTGGCTAGGCTCCGTGGGATCGTGCACCGGCAGAAATACGCGGCCCCTGGAGGCCGGCGCGCCAACCGCGTGAGCTTTGCGCCCGTCGGCCACGGGCTTCGGTTGCCGACGCTCGCGGTCCTGTGCCTCTCTGCCTGCGAGGCCGAGCCCGTCCTGCCGCGGCGGGTGGCCTTTTGCGCCACCGGCGCCGATCTCGCCGCCGAGGTGGACCCGTTCATCGGCACCGAAGGCCCGGGAAACGTCATCCCGGGCGCCGCTGTCCCCCATGGGATGGTGAAGCTCAGTCCGGACACCAACGCCGGGGAGGGGAGCGTCGACGCCTACGAGTACGGCAACGACCGCATCGAGGGCTTCAGCCACACCCACCTCGAGGGGCCGGGCGGCGGCAACAACGGCTACAGCCAGATCTTGCTCCTGCCGACCACCGGGCCGCTCGAGGTGGCGCCGGCGAAGACCCCGTCGACCTTCTCGCACACGAGCGAGACCGCCGCGCCCGGCTACTACGCCGTCAGCCTCGACGACTACGGCGTCTACGCCGAGCTGACCGCGACCGCGCACGTCGGCGTGCATCGCTACACCTTCCCGGAGGACGGCGAGCGCCACGTGCTCATCGACGCCGGCCACTCGCGCGGCACCTCGGTGGGCGGCGAGGTCACGATCGTCGACGCCACCACGGTGCAAGGCTTCGGCAGCTACAGCATCCACCCGCTCTTGGACCTGCTGCTGTCCAAAGACGACAAGACCACCGGGCGCGCCACGGTCTACTTCTACGCGGTCTTCAGCGAGCCGTTCGCCGCCTCCGGCACCTTCAAGACCGTCGACGACCAGACTCTGGTGACGCCGGGCGGGGCGCACGAGGCCGGAGCGTGGAGCGGCGCCTATCTGGATTTCGCCGCCTCGGAGGTCGAGGTCCGCGTCGGGATCTCCTATGTCAGCGTCCTGCGCGCGCGGGCGAACCTCGAGGCCGAGGCGCTGGCGAAGAGCTTCGACGACGTGCAGCGCGAGGCCCGCGCCCTGTGGAACTGTCAGCTGAACCGCGTGCAGGTGGACGGCGGCGCCGCGGCGAAGCGCCGGGTGTTCTACACCGCGCTCTACCACACGATGCTGCAGCCCACCGACGTGACCGAGACCGGCGGCGAGACCTGGTCGGGGGCCGGCGGCGTCGGCACGACCTTGGTGTGGGGCGACACCCACTACTACAGCGACGACTGGTGCGCCTGGGACACGTTTCGCACCGCGCGGCCGCTCGGGACCCTCGTCGAGCCCGAGGTCAGCGACGACATGATCGCCTCCTACCTGCAGCAGTACCGCGAGGGCGGCTGGCTGCCGAAGTGCGCCTGGAGCGCCACCGGCAACTCCCGCATCATGATCGCCAACGGCGAGGTCGCGACCATCGCCGACGCCATCGTCAAAGGCTTGCGCGGCTTCAGCCTGCGCCTCGCCTGGGAGGCGGTGACCAAGGTGGCGACCGTCGAGGACGAGGACAGCCTGTACCATGGCCTGTGCGGCTACCTGAACCTCGGGACGCCGCCCGAGTACATCGACAACGGCTACGTCTCGCACGAGTGCGACCTGCTGCAGTCGGCGTCGATGACGCTGGAGTACGCCTACGACGACTGGTGCACTGCGCAGATCGCCGACGTCGTGGGCGAGGCGCGCGCCGCGACCTACTTCCGCGCGCGGTCGCTGAGCTATCGCAACCAGTGGAACCCGGAGACCCAGTTCATGCAGGGGCGCAACCTCGACGGCACCTTCGTGACGCCCTTCGATCCCGCGGACCCCGCCGGCAACCACGACTTCTGCGAGGCGAACAGTTGGATCTACTCGTGGTTCGTGCCCCACGACGTCCCCGGCCTCACGGCGCTCTTGGGTGGCGTCGCGCCGTTTACCGCGCGCCTCGACGAGTTCTTCGCCGCCGGCCACTACGACCCGTCGAACGAGCCGAGCTTCCACACCCCCTTCCTCTACAACCTCGTCGGCGCGCCGTGGCAGACGCAAGCGCGGGTGCGCACCATCCTCGACACCGTGTTCACCGACCGCCCGGACGGGCTGCCGGGCAACGACGACGCCGGCGCCACCTCTGCTTGGATCGTGCTCGCGGCGCTCGGCATCTACCCGGTCGCCCCCGGGGACGGCGTCTACCAACTGTCGAGCCCGTGGTTCACCCGCGCCACCCTCGCGCTCCATCCGAGCTATGCCGGCGGCCTCGCGTTCGTGATCGAGGCCGAGAACAACAGCGCCGCGAATCGCTACATCCAGTCGGCGACCCTGAACGGCAAGCCGTGGGGCCGGGCGTCGATCGCGCACGCCGACATCATCAAAGGGGGCACGCTGCGCTTGTGGATGGGACCCGAGCCGTCGGCGTGGGGCGGCGAGCCCTAGGCTGATCCCGAGCGTCGCACCCGCGCCAGCGCCTCGAGGCCGCCGTCGATCGTCCGGTCGTCGACCGAGTAAGAGATGCGGAAGTAGCCCGAGCGGCCAAAGCCGCTGCCGGGGACGACGAGCACCCGCTCGCTGAGCGCGTGGTTTACGAACGCGACGTCGTCTTGCCCCGGGGCGCGCGGGAACACGTAGAACGTGCCCTCCGGGGTCATGACGTCGTAGCCGGCCTGGCGCAAGCCCGCGAGGACCCGGTCGCGGCGGGAGCGATACCAGCCCATGTCGACGGTCACGTCCAACAGCTTGGTGACGATGAGCTGCATCACTGCCGGGGCGTTGACGAAGCCGAGGGTGCGGGTGGTGAAGGTCAGGCCGTCGACGATGCTCGGGGCGTCGTCGATCTGCGGGTTCACCGCGACGTAGCCGATGCGGTCGCCCGGCAACGACAGCGACTTCGACCACGAGTAGCAGAGGAACGAATTGGGGTGCAGCGCTGCGGGGGTCGGCGGCAGCTTTGGGATGAAGGCCACCTCGCGGTAGGGCTCGTCGGCGATCAAGTAGATCGGATGGCCGACCCGCTTCTCGCAAGCCGCGAGCAGCGCCGCGAGGCCACGAAGCGACGCCTCGGGGTAGATGCGGCCGGTGGGGTTGTTGGGCGAGTTGACGACGATGGCGCGGGTCTTGGGGTTGATGAGGGCCGCGACCTTGTCGAGGTCGATGTCGAAGCTCCCGTCGGTCTCGGCCAACACCGGCACGCCGCCGTGGTTGGTGATGTAGAACAGGTACTCGGCGAAGTAGGGCACGAAGACGATGACCTCGTCGCCGGGGTTGAGGATGGTCTTCAAAGTCACGTTCATGCCGCCGGCGGCGCCCACCGACATCACGATGTGGCGCTCGCCGATGCCGGGAAAGACGCCGTCCTGGTCGAGCTTGTGGGCGATGCGGGCGCGGACCTCGGGGAAGCCGGCGTTCGGCATGTAGCGATGCACGCCGTCGTGGCGGCGCGCCGCGAGCTCCTCGAGGCCGTCGAAGAAGGCCGGTGGGGGCTCGGGGAACGGATTGCCGAGGGTGAAGTCGAACACCCCGGCGGCGCCGTGGATGCGTTTGAGCTCGGCGCCTTTCTCGAACATCCTGCGGATCCAGGACGAGCGGGTCATCGCCTCTTTGATCGTGCTCGCCACCGGCATGGCTCTTGGTCTAGCGTCAGATCCGTGCGCCAAGCAAGCCGCTTTGACGCTCGTCGGCGGGCTTGCTACAACGGGCGCCGGTCGTGAGTCACCGCAGCAAACACCTGGAGTCCGAGGCCAGAGCCCCCGATCTCGCCGGCGAGCCCGGCTGGGCCCGCCTCGAGGTGCCCGCGATCTACGAGCCCGGCCGCTCCTACGCCTCGGGCGAGCCCGACGGCCAGCGGCTGCGGGTGCGCTACTACCATCGGGACGGCGACGACGCGATGCTCGGCAAGGTCTGGTTCGGCCCGGGCACCGAGGGCCCGCCCGGCCACGCGCACGGCGGCAGCATCTGCGCGCTGATGGACGAGGCGATGGGCGGCTCGGCCTGGATGCTCGGCCACCCGGTGGTCGCGGCGCGGGTGACGGTCAACTTCCGCAAGATCGTGCCTCTCGGCACCGTCGCCTGGTTTCGCGCCTGGGTCGAGGCGGTGCACGGCCGCAAGGTGACCGCCAAGGGTGTGCTCACCAGCGCGCACGCGACCGACACCTTCGCCGACGCCGACGGCCTCTTCATCGTGATCAAGCCCGAGCAGGTGTCGGCGATGGACGAGCGCATGCACCGCCTGTTCGAGCGCAGCAACGAGCTCGCGGCCCGACGCCGCAAATGACCGTCGCCGTCACCGGCGCCTCCGGCCATGTGGGCGCCAACCTGGTTCGGGCGCTCCTCGCCCGGGGCGAGTCGGTGCGCTGTCTGGTTCGCAAAGATCGCCGGGCGCTCGCCGGGCTCGACGTCGAGCTGGTCGAAGGTGAGGTGAACGACCGCGAGGCGCTGGGGCGCGCGTTCGTGGGCGCCGACGTGGTGTTTCATCTCGCGGCCAAGATCTCGATCCAAGGCAGCCTCGGCGGCCTGGTCGAAAGGACCAACATCGAAGGAGCGCGAAACGTCGCCGAGGTCGCGCTCGCCCAAGGCGTCCGCCGCCTGGTGCACTGCAGCTCGATCCACGCCTTCGACCAGCGGCGGAGCGGCGCGCCGGTCGACGAGCGCACGGCGCGGGCGCTCGCCGTCTCGTTTCCGGCCTACGACCGCTCCAAGGCGCACGGCGAACGGGCGGTGCGCGAGGTGATCGCGCGCGGCCTCGACGCGGTGATCGTCCACCCGACCGCGGTGCTCGGGCCCTTCGACTTCAAGCCGTCGCGGATGGGGCAAGTGCTCTTGGACCTCTATCGCCGGCGGTTCGTGGCGCTGGTCCCCGGCGGCTTCGACTGGGTGGACGTGCGCGACGTCGTCGCCGGGATGCTCGCCGCGGCGGCGCAGGGTCGCAGAGGCGAGAGCTACCTGTTGTCGGGGCACTACCTCACCGTGGGCGCGCTCGCGGCGGCTGCCGAAAGCGTGACCGGCGTTGCCGCGCCTCGCCAGGTGGTGCCGTCGTGGCTGGCGAGGTTCGGGGCGCCCTTTGTCCTCGGTTACAACCGCCTCCGCGGCGACGAGCCGCTCTACACCAGCGAGTCGCTGCGGGCGCTTGGCGGCAACCCTTCGATCTCGTCGCACAAGGCGCGTGCCGAGCTGGGGTACGACAGCCGGCCGCTGGTCGAGACGATCCGCGACACTTACGCGTGGCTCGAAGAGGCGGGTGCGCTGACCGCCGCGAGCGGCGCCGGGTCATGAGAGACGGCGGTCGATGAGCGAGGTCGCGCTGCACCGGGTGTTGAGCTTCGTGGTCATCGGGATCGGGCTCGCGGTCTTCGTGGCGTTGTGGTTCGTCACCGCGCCCTACGGCCGGCACGTGCGCCGCGGTTGGGGGCCGGCGATCGCGAGTCGGTGGGGCTGGATGCTGATGGAGAGCCCGTCGGCGGTGGGGTTTCTGCTGCTCTATCTCGGCGGCGCCAAACGGGCCGAGCTCGTGCCCCTGGTCTTTCTGGCGCTCTGGGAGGCGCACTACCTGCATCGCACCTTCATCTATCCGCTGCGGCTCAAAGAAGCGCAGCGGCGCATGCCCTACGTCATCGTGTTGCTGGCGCTGCTGTTCAACGCTTTGAACACCTACTTGAACGCCCGTCAGATCTCGGAGCTCGGCGTCTACCCGCTCCTGTGGCTCATCGACCCGCGCTTCGTCGTCGGGGCGCTGATGTTCGTCGCCGGCTTCGCCGTCAACCAGCAGGCGGACGCGGTGCTCTTGGGGCTGCGCGACGGGAAGGACGGCGGCTATCAGATCCCGCACGGCGGGTTGTATCGCTTGGTGTCATGTCCGAACTACCTCGGCGAGCTCATCGAGTGGGCGGGTTTTGCGATCGCGACCTGGTCGTGCGCGGGGGCGGCGTTCGCGATCTTCACGGCCGCGAACCTGGTGCCGCGCGCGGTCGCCAACCACCGCTGGTATCGGCGGACCTTCCCCGACTATCCAGCCGGCCGGCGCGCGATCCTGCCGTACATCTTATAGCGCCTTCGCCGCCGCCGCATCGACGAGCCAGGTGAGGCGGCCGGAGACCGGTTGCACCAGCGACGCCGGCAGGGACGGGGACGGGCCGGCGAGCACGCACGACAGCGGCGCGGCTTTGTCGGCGCCGGTGACCAGGAAGAGCACGGCCTGGGCGTGGTTGATGAGGGGCAACGTGAACGTGACGCGGTGGGCGTCGAGCTTCGGTACGAAGTTGGCGACCACGAGGCGCGTGGTCTCGGCGAGCGCGGTGGTGTCCGGGAACAGCGACGCGGTGTGGGCGTCTTTGCCCATGCCGAGGAGCACGAGGTCGAGAGCGGGGATCGGGGGATGGGCCGCGAACGCGGGCCGCGGCAAGCGGCCTTCGTAGTCGTGCGCGGAGGCCTCAGGGGTCGCGAGCTCGGTGCGCACGCGGTGGATCGACGCGGGGGGAACGGGCACGTGCGCGAGGAGCGCCTCGTGGGCCATGCGGTAGTTGCTGTCGGCGTGGTCGGGCAACACGAAGCGCTCGTCGCCGAAGTAGACCTCCGTCTTTGCCCATGGAAACTCGGCGAAGAACGGCCGGTCTTGCTGGGCGAGGAGGCTGTACAGCCTCTTCGGGGTCGAGCCGCCGGAGAGGGCGAGGGTGAAGGTGCCGCGCTCGCGCACGGCGTGGTGGGCGGCGGCGAAGAGCTCACGGGCGGCCGCCTCGGCCACGGCGGCGGGGTCGGGGAGGACGCGCAGGTCACGGGGCTCGGGGGTCGCGGTCATGTTCGGGTCCGGGCGCGGTCGGCGGTGGTCATCGTGCGGAAGGATAGCATGGGGCTGGTGGTATACTACGCCAGGCACTCATCAGGGGGCTCTCGTGCGGCGGCGACTCATCGGTGGGTCCGCGTTGGCGGTGGCTCTTTGCGGCTGCTATCTGGGCGACTTTCTGGGGACCGACAAGGCGGTCTACTTCTCTAGCTTTGATGTGCGACCCGGAAGTACCGAGCCGGCGCGCGAAACGAGGCCGGCGCTGCTTCTCAGGGCACGCGTTGGTGCGCTATGCCGCTCGTCATGGGAAGGCTGCTCGCGGTCGACCTGGGGCTCAAGGCCGGGCTCGCGGTCTACGCCGACAACGGCCGGCTGCAATCTTATGCGTCCCGCAACTTCGGGACGCGGACGCGCTTGAAGACCGCGATCGCCCATGTGCTCGCCGAGGTCCCCGACCTCCGCTTCATCGTCGTCGAGGGCGATCGGACCATGGGCGCCTGGTGGGGGAGAGCAGCTCTTCGAGTCGGAGCCCAGACCCTTCACGTGTCTGCCGAGGTCTGGCGGCCGGTGTTGTTGCTGCCCCGCGAGCAGCACAGCGGCGTCGAGGCCAAGCGCCACGCACTGCGGCTCAGCCGGCAGGTGATCTCCTGGTCCAACGCCCCCGAGCCAACGAGCCTCAGGGATGACGCGGCGGAGGCCATCCTCATCGGCCTGTGGGGCGTGCTCGCGGTCGGCTGGCTTCAGAAGCTGCCGCGCGAGCTCGGGCGGCGCTGACCGCATCCCTTCGGGAGCGCCGCCGTTCCCCAACCGGAACCACCAAGAGCCTCGCGCCCGGGGCGTGCGATCGGTCGCCGGCGCATCGTCCTGATTTGACTGCGTTCTCTGCGCTAGACGAGTGCGGCACCGGCCTTGCATGGGGTCACCTGCGAGATCGGTGTGCCGAGCGTGACAGGAGGCGGTTCATGACGCGCGACGCGGCTCGAAGGTGGCAAGTGGGAGTGGTCGTGTCGGTGCTCGGACCGGCATTGTTGTGCAGTTGCGGCGTCGAAGGCGACGTCGACATCGATGACCTGGGTGCCGAGGTCAGCGAGGACCCGACGACGCTCGCCCCCGACCCGGCCAGCAACACGCCGCTCATTTACAACTACTCCGGGGCCTCGGACGCGCGCGTGCGCGAGCTCGTGAGCGAGGCGAGCGCCGGTCTCGGGTTCTCGAGCAGCGAGGGGCCGAACGCCTCGGATCGCTTCTTCGTCGGCAAGCGCTACATGGCGTGGATCGACGAGACCGGCTTCTACGGCAAGATGAACGGCCTGTGGCGCTTGAACGGCGCCGCCGGCGACGCCCTCGACATCGTCGTTCGCGACGACGGCCGGCCGGTCAACTTCTTCGTCCCGGGCGAAGACGGCGACGGCCGCTGGCCCGCCGGTTATCCGGGCGCCGAGCACATCGAGTTCCCGAACCGCACCCCGGAGCCGAACGACAAGCAGGACTGCGCCCAAGGGGACTGGTGCAACCAGTTCGGCTTGAACGAGGCCGGGCAGTTCACCGACGGCGACATCCCGTGGTGGCGGGCGTGCAACAACGGCAGCCCGTCGTTCCAGGATCGCTTCCTGCCGGTCGAGGAGCGGGCGATCTCCGGCGGCCTGCGCCTGGTCTACGAGGGCCCGCTCGTCAAAGAGGCCGACGGCGACGGGCGGTGGGACGGCGACGAGTGTCACGCCGACTACCTGTTCGCCGACGGTGTGCGCCGCCGCGTGTACCTGCGAGTCGGCCTCGAGCTGTTCGCCAACGCCGACCACGTCGATCGCGTGATGCAAGTGCGGAACCCCGCGGGCAACCCGGCGTTCGACGGCCCGATGAGCTTCATCGGCGGCTTCGTGATCACCGCGTGGCCGAGCCCGCATCCCCTGAAGACCATCGACCAGTTCATCCGCCCCGAAGTGCGCGACATCCCCGACCGCGACCACGGCGTGACGCTCTACGGTGGCCGCTTCAACGCCCACAACTACGCCGAGACCTCGGGCGACGAGGTCATGGCTTGGCTCGGCCAACCGATCACGTTGAGCACTACCGCCGGTTACGTCGCCGGCAAGACCGTGACGCTGTCGCACGTCGGCGGCTCGGACAACGACGACGTCGGCATCTGCTTCTGCAAGGTGCACGGCGGCCTGGAGATGGGCGGTGGTCTCTTGCACGGTGGGATCTCGCTGCCGGTCGCCGCCGGGCGATCCTCGGCCGAAGCTCGCCGGCGCCTGACGCTGTCGGGTGACGTCGCGGCGACACCGCCCACGCCGCCGCCGCCTACGACGCCGCCACCCGCGCCGCCGCCGACCACGACGCCCCCCACGACCTTCACCGGCAGCAAGACGTATCAAGCCGAGCGCGATCTCCCGCATGGCATGGGCCGCGCCGACGCCGACGGCTGGTCCGCGGCGACCGCGCTCGACGCCGCCGGGTACCTGTCGTACGGACCGTACGCGACCGATTGGGGCGCGGGCACGGTGGGCGCGAGCTTCTACCTGCTCTTGGACAACAACAGCGCCGACAACAGCAACGTCGTGACGCTGGATGTCTTCGACGCCACCGCGGGTGTGGTCCTGGCGACGCGCACCGTGGCCCGTCGCCAGTGGGCGCAGGCGTTCTCGTACCAGGCGTTCGCGGTCAACGCCGACCTCGCGGGGCGCGCCGGGCATCGGTTGGAGGCGCGGGTCTACTGGCGTGACATGTCGTACGTGCGGCTCGACAAGATCGTGGTGACCGCCGGCGGCGCCTCGGACTCGACGCCGCCGACCACGACGCCGCCGACCACGCCACCGCCGACCAACCCGCCGCCCACCACGACGCTCAACAAGACCTATCAAGCCGAGCGCGACCTCGCGCACGGCATCGGTCGCGTGGATGCCGACGGTTGGTCCGCGGCGACCGGGCTCGATGGCGCGGGGCACCTGTCGTTCGGCCCGTACGCGACCGACTGGGGGAGCGGCACGGTGGACGCGACGTTCTACTTGATGGTGGACAACAACAGCGCCGACAACCTCAACGTGCTGACCCTCGATCTCTACGACGCCACGAGCGACCAGGTGCTCGCGTCGCGGACGCCGCGGCGACAGGAATGGACCGGGACGTTCGCGTATCAGGGCTTCACGCTCAGCGCCGATCTCGCCGGCCGCGCCGGGCATCGGATGGAGGCGCGGATATATTGGCGCGACGTCTCGTACGTGCGCTTCGATCGGCTGCAGGTGCAGGGCCGGTGAGAGCCGGCAAGTAGGCGAAAACGATCCTTTTTCTCCGTCCTGTCAGACCCTCGTGGCACAAAATCAATCCCTTAGCGTTCCGACGCGTGTTTCCGGGGCTTGCCCCCGGCACGCTCAATTGTGTACCAGGCTCGAGGGGTCGTAGCTGTGGACCAGAGCTTCGTTCATCTTCACCTGCACTCGCAGTACTCGTTGCTCGACGGGGCGATTCGGATCAAGGATCTGATCCCGCGGGTCAAAGAGCTCGGGATGTCCACGGTCGCGGTCACCGACCACGGCAACATGTACGGCGCGGTCGACTTCTTTCGCGCCGCCACCAAAGAGAAGGTCAAGCCGATCATCGGCTGCGAGGCCTACGTCGCCGGCGCGCTCGGGCGCAAAGACCGCACGCTGCGGGACGCCTCCCATCTCGTTTTGCTCGCCAAGGACAACACCGGCTACCGCAACCTCAAGTACCTGATCTCGATGGGGTTCTTGGAGGGGTTCTACTACCACCCGCGCATCGACGTGGAGCTGTTGAAGGGCCGCACCGAGGGTTTGTACGCGCTGTCGGCGTGTCTGGGCGGGGTGGTGAACAAGCCGTTGTTGCGCGAGGGCCGCGCCAAGGCCGAGGCCGCGGCGCTGGCGTTCAAGGACTTGTTCGCGCCCGGGCACTTCTTCCTCGAGCTGCAGGACAACGGCTACAAGGAGCAACCGGCGGCGAACGCGGCGCTCATCGAGATGAGTCGCACGCTCGGGATCCCGCTGGTGGCCACCGCCGACGCCCATTACCTCAAGCCGGCGGACGCGGCGGCGCACGAGATCTTGGTGTGCATCCAACAGAACCGCTCGCTGAAGGAGTATCGCGAGCGCGGCCAGCACTCGGGGATGCTCTACGTGAAGAGCCCCGAGGAGATGTGGAAGTCGTTCGGCGGCACGGTGCCGGAGGCGCTCGAGAACACGGTCAAGATCGCTGCCGACTGCAACGTCGAGCTCGAGCTCGACAAGGTCTATCTCCCCCGCTACCAGGTGCCGCAGGGCATGACCCTCGAGAGCTACCTGGAGCAGGTGGCGAGCCAGGGCCTCAAGGCGCGCATCGAGACGAGCCGCCACCCCATCGAGGCGCAGGCGTACGGCGCGCGGCTCGAGTACGAGCTCGGGGTCATCAACCGCATGGGCTTCGCCGGCTACTTCCTCATCGTCTGGGACTTCATTCGCTACGCGAAACAGACCGGGGTGCCGGTGGGGCCGGGGCGTGGCTCGGGGGCCGGCTCGCTCGTCGCCTGGTCGCTGGCGATCACCGACCTGGACCCCATCCCCAACGACCTGCTCTTCGAGCGCTTCTTGAATCCGGATCGGGTGTCGATGCCCGACTTCGACATCGACTTTTGTCAGGACCGGCGCGGCGAGGTCATCGACTACGTCAGCAAGAAGTACGGCAGCAACAACGTCGGCCAGATCGTGACCTACTCGCAGCTGTCGGCGAAGAGCGTCATCAAGGACGTCGGCCGGGTGATGGAGCTGCCGTTCGCCGAGGTCAACGAGCTGACGAAGCTGATCCCCAACGGCCTGGTCGAGGGCAAGAAGGTCACCATCGACAGGGCGCTGGAGCTCGAGCCCAAGCTCAAGGAGATCCAGGAGCAGAAGCCGATCTACAAAGAGGTCATCGGCATCGCCCGCGCCCTCGAGGGCCTGAACCGCCAGACCGGCATGCACGCCGCCGGCGTCGTCATCGGCGACCAACCGCTGTGGGAGTACGTCCCGGTCTGTCGCGGCAAGGACGGCGAGCTCGTCACCCAGTTCGCCAAGGACGAGGTCGAGGCCGCGGGGCTGGTGAAGTTCGACTTCTTGGGCCTGAAGACCCTGACGGTCATCGCCAAGGCGGTGCACCACATCCGCAAGCGCACCGACGACGGGCCGCTCGGCGCGAACGCCGCCTTCGATCTGCGCCTTCTCACCTTCGACGACCCGCGGGTCTACAACCTCATCGCCACCGCCGACACCGACGGCGTGTTCCAGCTCGAGTCGTCCGGGTTCAAGGAGATGTTGAAGCGGCTCGAGCCCGACCGCTTCGAGGACATCGTCGCCGGGGTGGCGTTGTATCGCCCCGGGCCGCTCGACGCCGGCATGGTCGAGGACTACATCGCCCGCAAGCACGGCCGCAAGAAGGTGGTCTATCCGCATCCGGTGTGCGCGCCGATCCTCGGCAAGACCTACGGCGTCATCGTCTATCAAGAGCAGGTCATGCAGATCGCGGTGGCGCTCGCCGGCTTCACGATGGGCGAGGCCGACGTGCTGCGCAAGGCGATGGGCAAGAAGAAGGCCGAGGTGATGGCGAAGATGAAGGCGCAGTTCGTCAAGGGCGCCTTCACCAAGAACGGCATGCCGGAGAAGGACGGCGACGAGCTCTTCACCCAAATTGAGAAGTTCGCCGGCTACGCCTTCAACAAGAGCCACTCCGCGGCGTATGCCGTCATCAGCTATCAGACCGCGTTCTTGAAGACCTACTACCCGGTGGAGTTCATGGCGGCGCTCTTGTCCACCGAGATGCGCGACCAGGACGAGGTGGTGAAGTACATCCACTCGGCGCGGGAGCGCGGCATCAAGATCTTGCCGCCCGACGTCAACCGCTCGGAGCGCGACTTCTCGGTGGTGCGGGACGAAGACCAGGCGGGCCGGATCTTGTTCGGGTTGGGCGCGGTCAAGGGGGTCGGCGACGCGGCGATCGACGGCATGTTGGAGGCGCGGAAAGAGGCGGCGTTCCGCTCGTTGTTCGACTTCAGCGAGCGCGTCGACCATCGCAAGATCAATCGCAAGATCCTCGAGGTGTTGGTGAAGGCCGGCGCCTTCGACGCTCTCGGCGCCGAGCGCGCGACCTTGTTCGCGAGCCTGGAGAAGGCGCTCGAGGTCGGCCACGGCGCGCAGCGCGACCGGGCGAGCGGCCAGACGAGCCTGTTCGGGCTGCTCGGCAAGGCGGGCGCGGGGGCAGAGGCCGCGGCGATGCCGGAGAGCTACAACGCGGTCGAGGAGTGGACGGTGAAGGAGCGGCTGGCGGCGGAGAAGGAGGCGCTCGGCTTCTACGTCTCCGGGCACCCGCTCGACGCCTACGCCCAAGACCTGCCGCGCCTGTGCAGCGCCACGACCAAGGCGGTGGCGGCGCTCGCCGACCTGCCGGGGCAGCGCTACGAAGAGGTGACCCTCGCGGGGGTGATCACCGCGCTCAAGGAGCGGCCGCTGAAGAGCGGCAACGGCCGGATGGCGTTCGCGACCGTCGAAGACTTGCAGGGCCGCTTAGAGGTCCTGGTGTTCGCGAAGGTGTTCGCCGAGTGCGAGCGGGTGTTGAAGGCCGACGAGCCGGTGTTGGTGCGCGGCGTGCCGCTCGTCGAGGGTGAAGAGGAAGGCCAGCTGTCGGTGAAGCTGCGCGCCACGCATTTGGAGCTGTTGTCGGAGGCGCGGGCGAAGAAGACCCGGCGTTTCGAGATGGCGGTGCCGGTCTATGCGTTGGACGACGACCGGCTGGTGCGCTTGCGGGAGCTGTTGGTCGCGAACAAGGGCGAGGTGCCGACGCGGCTGACGATCACCGAGCCGAATGTCTTCGAGACCGTGATCGCGCTCCCCGAGACTCTCAAGGTCAACCCGACCGACGACTTGTTGGTGCGGGTCGAGCGCCTCTTCGGGCAGAAGGTGGTGCGCCTGGCGTGAGGCGCCCTTGGGTCAGCCGAGGGTCTTTTGCAGCTCGGCGACCAGGGCGACGTACTTGGTCATCGCGTCGTCTTTGCCGGTGCCGCGGATCTTGGCCCAGGAGTCGTATTTCGCCCGGCCTTTGACGTCGAGCATGCCCGGGCGGTGGCCGGTCACGTCGCCGATGGTCGCCTGTTTGTAGAGGGAGTAGAGCTGCAGCAGCTGGTCGTTCGACGGCGACTTCTTCAACGCCTTGACCCGGTCTTGCGACAGCTCGAACTGCTCCAACAGCGCCATCGGACTCTCCTCGCTTGAGTCTCACATCCCTATCAACCCTGCCGCGTTCGCACCAGGCCTAGTTCCACAGCCGATGCCTACGAGATCGCCGCCAGGGCACGCACGCCCGAGACGAATACCTGAAAGCTTCGAGAGCGATTGCGGGCCTCATCCACGGCCATCGACCCGCCCATCTGCCGCGCGCTCGATATCTTCTGGAACCGGGGGATTCGCTGCCGGAGATGATCTGACGGACCGACAACCGCATCAGGATTGGCATATGTCGGTTTGCCGGCCAGCTCCCTGAGCGCATCATCTTCGAAAACCCGTGCGAGCGCGTCGCAGTCTCCCAGGTACCACGCCTCGAGCTCCTGGCATGCGATCCGTACCAGCGTGTCTGCCCGCCCAGCTCGCTCGCACAGCTTCTCGAGTTTCGTCTTGGTTCTCTTGCACGGCGCGCCGTCGTTGTCGATTACGACGACAAACCGGACGCCGGGTTCCTTCCAGGCCCGCAACTTTCTCGGGACGCTCTTCTCGAGATCGTGTTTGCCTTCGTGGGGTACGCATTGGAATGCCAGGTCGGGGATGGCACGCGGCAAGAATCCCTCGAGGAACATCATCATCGATCGCTCCTCGAGCAGGAACACGAGGCGCCTCACGTGGACCTCGCGTTCCGGAACAGGCCCTGCTTCCACAATGATCCAGGGAGGTCTCCCTCGGCCACCAACGACTTCAGGAGCCTATTCTCCGACGTCTTGTGAATCGTCGTAAAGCCGTCCTGTTTGCCCAGCCAGTAGATCTCCTCCAGTCCTAGTCCGTTCAGGAAGTCCGGTGAGTGGGTCGACACGAAGACCTGGCCTCCTCGGCGCGCATAGTCTCGAAACTCCTCGCCCAGCTCCGGCAGCAGCTCAGGGTAGAGCTGGTTCTCTGGTTCTTCGATCGCGAGCAGCGGAAAGGGCTTCGGATCGTTGAGGAGCACCAGGTAGGCAAACATCTTGATCGTGCCGTCCGACACGTAGCGGGCGATGAAGGGATCCTTGAACGCGCCGTCTTGGAATCGAAGCACCAGCCGTCCGTCCTCCGTCGGCTTCGCCTCGACGCTATCCACACCTGGAACCCGACGCTTCATCGCCTCTAGGATCTTGGCGAAGCGGTCCCGGTGATGCTCCCAGAGGAATTGGGCGACCTGGGCAACGTTGTCCCCGCGTGTCGACAAATGCTCGGCATAGCCTTCCTCGGCGCTCGGCCGCGCGTCTGCTATGTGAAAATCAGAGATGTGCCAGTTCTCGATTAGATTCCGGAACTCGGACACGACCCGGAATTCCCTGAACTGCCCCAGGCCCTTGATCGCCAACACCGTGGGCTCGTCGAGGACGTATTCCTTCCGCTGCTGGGTCGCGCCCGGCTTGCCGTACATCGCCTCGTTGGTTACGGCCGTGCCGTGACCGCGCGAGAAGTTCACAAAATGCCACGGCTTGCCGTGCTGCCCGCGGCGGAACTTGAGCACCTCGCGGTCGACAACGGCGGCTCCTCCCTTCTGTGCCACGGACAGCTCGTAGGTAGCCAGTCGACCGCCGGTCTCACGGAACTTGAGCGAGATCCCGATCGGACCTTTTTCGCCACGGCTGATCAGCTCTCGAAACCCGCCGCGCTTGCTCACGGCTTTGGCGACGTTCTGGGTCAAGGCGTCCTTGAGAAAGGAGAACACGTCGAACAGCGTGGACTTGCCGCAGCCGTTCTCCCCGACGAGCACGGTCAGGCGCGGAAGTGACGTCAGGCTGGCGTGCTTGAAGACACGGTAGTTGCGGATCTCGATGCCCTCTATCTGCATGTCCATCGCGGACTCCTGGCCAAGGAGGTCGAGCGGGGCGTCCTGGGCTCTGCGCGACCATGCGACCGAGCCGCGCCTTTTGGCACCTGAACCACAGTGGATAGCTAACACAAGGTCCAGGTTGTGGCGATCAGCCGCGCACCTCCGTCGCAGAAGTCGAGCCGGGGTGGTGCCCGCCGGTACTTGTTGCAGGTCCTCGCTCAAGAGCCGGCCCCTTGTTTCGCGGCGGCCGGCGAGCGACCATCCCGCATCTCGCTCGAGGGCGGCAGGAGGACGACATGGAGCTCGGCATCGTTGGACTGGGACGGATGGGCGGCAACATGGCGCGTCGCTTGATCCACGGTGGTCACAAAGTGGTCGGCTTCGCGCACTCCGCGGCCGCAGTCGCCCTGCACCAGGCCCAGGGCGGCGTCGGCGTCCAGTCTCCGGAGGCGCTGGTCGCCGCGCTCGCGCCGCCGCGCGCCGTCTGGCTGATGGTGCCCGCCGGGGCCGCCACCGAAGAGAGCGTCGAGGTCTTCGGCAAGCTGCTCGCCAAAGACGACATCTTGATCGACGGCGGTAACACCTACTTCAAAGACGACGTCCGCCGCGCCGCGGCGCTCGCGAGCAAGGGCATCCACTACGTCGACGTCGGCACCAGCGGCGGCGTCTGGGGCCTGACGCGCGGCTACTGTCTGATGATCGGCGGCCCGAAGGTCGCGGTCGCCCGGCTCGAGCCGGTGTTCCGCAGCCTCGCCCCCGGCAAGGGCGACACCGCGCCGGTCGCCGGCAGAGAGGGCAAGGGCGGCACCGCCGAGGACGGGTTCCTTCACTGCGGGCCGGTGGGCGCCGGCCACTTCGTGAAGATGGTCCACAACGGCATCGAGTACGGCATGATGCAGGCCTACGCCGAAGGCTTCGAGCTGATGCGGGGCGCGGCCGGCGTCAACGTCCCCGAGGTCACGCGCTACGACCTCGATCTGGCCGACATCGCCGAGCTCTGGCGGCGCGGCAGCGTCATCCCCTCGTGGCTCCTGGACCTCGCGGCCGCGGCGCTCGCCGACGATCAGGCGCTCGAAGGCTTCACCGGCAGGGTCGACGACTCGGGCGAGGGGCGCTGGACGGTGATGACCGCCATCGAAGAGGGGGTGTCGCTGCCGGTACTGACGGCGTCGCTGTTCACCCGCTTTCGTTCCCGCGCCGAGCACACCTTCGGTGAGAAGCTGCTGTCGGCGATGCGCCACGGCTTCGGCGGCCACGTGGAGACGAAATGACCGGGCACGCGGGCAACGGCGCGATGGGCACCGGCGCCGGGCTCGAGCGGCCCGGCGACCCTTGCACCATCCTGATCTTCGGAGCGATGGGCGACCTGACGAAGCGCAAGCTGTTGCCGTCGCTCTACAACCTGCGCTGCCACGGCCTCTTGCCCAAAGACTTCGCGATCGTCGGCTTCGCGCGCCGCGACTTGGATCACGCACGTTTTCGCGCCGAGATGACCGCCGCGATCCGGCAGTTCGCGACCCGGCCGGTCGACGATCAGATCTGGGCCGACTTCGAGGCCCGGATCTATTACGCCAAAGGCGACTTCGGTGACGCCGCCGCGTTCGCCAAGCTCGGCCACGACCTGGAAGAGATCGCCCTGCGCCACCACACCGGCGGCAACCTGCTCGCCTATCTCGCGTCGCCCCCCGACACCTTCGCGACCGTGGTGCGGCAGCTCGGCGCCGCCGGGCTCGCGAAGCAGGGCCCGGGCCGGTGGGTGCGGGTGGTGGTCGAGAAACCCTTCGGGCGCGATCTGGAATCGGCGCTCGGCCTCAACACCGAGATCCGCGGCGTGCTGCACGAGAACCAGATCTTCCGCATCGATCACTACCTCGGCAAAGAGACCGTCCAGAACCTCCTGGTGTTCCGCTTCGCCAACGGCATCTTCGAGCCGATCTGGAACCGGCGCTACATCGACCATGTCCAGATCACGGTCGCCGAAGACCTGGGGGTCGAGGGCCGGGGCGCGTTCTACGAGGCCGCCGGGGTGGTGCGCGACATCATCCAGAACCACATCTTCCAGCTCCTGTGCCTGATCGCGATGGAGCCGCCGTCGACGCTCTCGGCGGAGGCGGTGCGCAACGAGAAGGTGAAGGTCCTCGAGGCGGTGCGGCTGCCGTCCGCGGAGGAGATCTTGCAGCAGACGGTCCGCGGCCAGTACGGCGACGGCTTCGTCGGCGGCGCCAAGGTCCCGGCGTACCGCGCCGAGGCCAACGTCTCGCCGGCGTCGAAGACCGAGACCTACGCGGCGATGAAGCTCTTCATCGAGAACTGGCGCTTCTCCGGGGTGCCGTTCTATCTCCGGTCGGGCAAGCGCCTGGCCGAGCGCGATACCGGCATCTCGATCCAGTTCCGGCGGCCGCCGCTGTTGTTGTTCCGCGAAGCGGGGGTCGACAGGATCGATCCGAACCGCCTCGACATCCGCATCCAGCCCGAAGAGGCGATCCGCATCAGCATGAAGGCGAAGCTCCCCGGGCCCACCATCCGCCTCGAGAACGTCAAGCTCGAGTTCAGCTACAAGGACTTCGGCGAGCAGTCTCCGGCCACCGGCTACGAGCGCCTGCTCTACGACTGCATGACCGGCGACAGCACCCTGTTCCACCGCGCCGACATCGTCGAGGCCGCGTGGCGCATCGCGACCCCGATCCTGGACCTCTGGGCGTCGTTGCCGCCGCGCGACTTCCCGAACTACGCCGCCGGCTCGTGGGGCCCGGCCGCCGCCGACGAGCTCCTGGCGAAGGACGGCCGGCGCTGGGTCAACGGCGAGTAGCGAGCGGCGGGCGCCGGCAACCCCATCGGCGCTCTAGACGCCGGCCAGTCGCCTCCACTCCGCGAGGCGCATGTCGGCCGGCCCGAGCAATCGCGCGAGCCACCGCTCGACATAGGCGCGGTCGAGGGCCGGACCCTGGAAGGCCACGAGGCGCTCGACGTCGAGGACGTCTTTGGTGCGGAAGAACAGGAGCTTGAAGAGCACGAGATCTTCCGCCGACAAGATCGTGATCGGCCGCCCCATCAGCTGGGCGCGGCGGACGCGACCTGCGGCCTCGAGCGACAGCTCGATGGATGGGGTGAACAGATCAACCCGCATGCCGTCGACCCAGGCCTCGAAGTCGCCGCGCTCGGCGGCTGAGACCAGCGCGCGCTCACGACTGACCTTTGCGCCCGCCGCCTCGAGCACGTCGAGCACTGCAACGAGCCCACTTTGCGGCACGAACAAGTTGATGTCGACGTCGTTGGTGGCCCGTGGCGGGGCGTGGAAGCCGTAGGCGAGAGCGCCGCCGAGCGCATAGGGGATGGACGCCGCTTCGAAGGCGTCCGCCAGCCTCCGCGCCACCTGGGGTGCAGCGGGGACGTCAGCCATGGCGAAAACGGGCGCGGAGCCGGGCGAGAAGGGCTTCGCTCCCCGGCGGTAGCGGATCGCGCCAGGCGAGCGCTTTCTTCGGATCTGGGTGTTGGGCGATCTGCTCGGCGGCCATCCGGCAAAGCTCCTCGAGGATGCGGGCCCGATCGTCCATGGTCGTGCCGGCTGCCCCGGCGACGTCGCGGGCGACGTCCTCGGCGTCGGTACGGCGGACGATCGAGAACGGCGTCGGACTCATCCCTCGACTGTACTCCCGGCGGCGACGGGTTGTCGACCGAGGCGTCGCGCCGGAGGTCGCACGAGCCAAAACCATCGTCGCAGAAACTCAGCCGCGCTCGGTCAAGGCGACGCCACCGAGGACCAGGAGCGAGCCGACGAGGAGCCGCGCGGTGATGGGCTCGTGGAGGTAGACGCCGGCCGCCAGGTAGGTCATCGGCGGGATGGCGTACAGATAAGCGCCGACCTTCTGCGACTCGGCGTGCGCCAGGGCGTTGACGTAGAGCAGGGTCGCCAGAAACGAGCAGGTGACGCCGAGGAAGGCGACCGCGACCCAGGCCTCCGCCGTAGACGACGCGAGGTCGAAGGCGGTCACGCGCAGCTCGAGCGCGGCCACCGGCAGCATCGACAGGGCGCCGATGATGGTGGTGAGCGCGGTCATCGGCAAGGCACCCATCGTGGCGCTGAGCTTCTTGCCGTAGACCGTGAACCCCCCCCACAGCACGATGCTCAAGAGCACCAGCGCGTCGCCGAGCAGGTGACCTTGCAGGTCGAACGCCAGCAGCGTGTCGAGGCCCATGACCGTGAGCACGCCGCCGAGCGCGACGCCGACGCCGACCGCCTTGACCGTGGTCAGGCGCTCGCCCAAGAACAGCACCGCGATGGCGATGATGGTGATCGGACCGGTCACCGCGTAGATCGAGGCGTTCGAGGCGCTGGTGTACTGGAGCCCCACGGTCTGCAGGCCGTAGTGCAGGCCGGTGCCGAACAGGCTCAACACGAAGAGCTGCAACAACGAGCGCGCCCCAGCACGCGGCAACACCGGGCGGCGAACGCCGAGGTAGACGGCGAAGCACGCGGCCGAGACCGAGAGGCGCGCCGCCACCACCGTCAACGGCGGGATGACCTCGAGCGCCTTCTTGGTGGCGATGAACGAGATCGCCCAAAAGACACAGGCGAGCACGAGTCCGAGCTTGGGGCCTGTGGGCATGGTGCTCGCCCGAGCACAGACCACATTGGTTCGCGCCCCGGGCGGTGGTGCTGCAGTAGGACTCAGTCGGCGGCGACCTCGGCGAGACGACCATCCTTCGCGAGGATCGCGTCCACCTCGCGCTCCGCGTCCAACCAGTCCTGCATCGGATCGCCGTCCCGGAAGCCACGCTTCTCCGCACGAAGGTATGCGGCTGCTTGGATCATCGACGACCGTTGGGCGGCTGTCACTGCCCGATTCCTCGGCCCGGTGTGGTAGTTGCCGACCTGGTTGTCTTCTTGCTGCCTGATGCTGGTCGCGACCGCTCTCGTTTCCTTCTTGTGCTGCATGGAACCCTCCCGGTTCTGGATGATCTTCAACTGAAAAGCCCGACCCAAGACTGGGCATGAACCCGCGAGCACGCAAGGCACTGCTTGCCGATTGCCGGGTTGCGGAGGTCTGCCGGAGGTCGCTACAGCCGCGTGACGACGCCCGAAGGCCAGGAGATGCTGCAGAACGGGGTCGTGGTGTCTTCGCCGCTGATGCTACGGACGTCGGTGAATACCACGGCGCCGGCGACGTAGACCTTGACGGTGACGCTGTTGGCGCCGGTGTAGGGGCTCTCGGGGTAGTCGTGCACGTAGACGGTGTAGGTGCCGGCGGCGGGGGCGGTGATGTTGATGTTCTCCGGGCCGGTGCCGTTGATGTCGTCGAGGTCGAGGGCCGGGTCGTCGCCGGCGCCCGCCTGCCCCCAGGAGAGCCCGCCCACGCAGTTCATGAAGTAACAGTCAGTGCCCGAGCGCAGCGTGCCGCCGGGGGCGACGAGGTGCAGGTCCATGTCGTCGTTGGCCTGGGTCCAGTACATCTCGACCCAGAGGTTCTCGGTCGGCACTGCTTGCAGGGTGGCGATGCAGGTGCCGGTGAGCCCGATCTCGTTCGTGACCGTCAGCTCGCCGACATAGGTGCCGGCGAGGTCGGCGATGAAGGGGCCGCAGTCGGCGGTGGCAGAGCAGGCCGGCATCACCGCCGCCGAGCCCGCGGGCTTGGTCTGCAGGCGCCAGCTGTAGGAGACGATCGCGTAGCCGTTCGGATCGGTGGAGCCGGCGCCGCTGAAGGTCGCGGCCTCGAACGGCGGATGCACGGTGCCGGGGCTGACCGAGCAGCGCGCCACCGGGCCGTCGCTGACGATGCTCTGGCCCAAGAGCTCGACTTGCAGCGGGTTCTCGGTCGGGTCGTTGCTGCTGACCTCGACCACCGCGGCGGCGCTGCCGGGCGCGCGGGGCGCGAAGGTGACGCTGAAGGCCGCGAGCGAGTTCGGCTCGATCGACCGGCCCGACACGTGGTCGTTGCCGATCGCGTACGAGGTGGCGCCGGCGCCGGAGAGCGTGAGCTCGGAGATCGTCAGGGTCGCGTTGCCGACGTTGCCGATCTGGAACTGCTGGGTCTGCAGCGCGCCGACCTCGGTGTTCGCGAACTCGTAGGCCGCGGGCTCCACGAAGATCCGGGGCGCCAACGCCGCGATCGCGGCCGGCGGGCTCACCACCTGCCGCAGCTCGTCCTGACCGCAACCGGAAAGCACCAACACCACCGCAAAGAGCGTTGCCGCAGTGCGCCACACGCGCGCGTCGCGAACCAGAACATCGAGGCTAAACCGGAAAGAGGTCTGCGTGAACATGACTACCTCCGACCACAACGTCCCCCAACGGACGCCAATGTCGTAGTAGACGTCACACCCGATGTCAACAGAAAATGTCAATCAAATCATGTAGTTATGTGTGGTCGCACGCCCTCCATCCGCCTACATGGTGGGGGCATGTGGGATAGCTAGCGGGAGGCCAGGCGGTCGATGTCGGCGGCGACGGCATGGGCGGTGCGGGCGCGTGCTTCTCCGGGGGTGGTGTAGTGCAGGCGGAGCTGCAGGCGGCCGGTGGCGGGGATGACGACGAGCACGTGGCCGTGCGGGCTCTCGACGTAGACGACTGTTTGCAGGCGGGTTTCGGTGTTCCAGCCGCCGGCGACCAGGCGTTGCACCAGGGTGGAGACGTCGGGGTCGGGCGTGGTCAGGGTCAGGCGCCAGGTGAGGTCGTGAAAGCAGCCGTGGTCGAGCTCGAGGGTGAGGTTTCGGAACCCGGCGGGCGCGGGCGATTCGGGGGCGGCCGGTGGGGGGCGGGTCACGTCGAGTTGGTGGAGCTGACGACGATCTCGCTCATCTCGTCGCCCTTGGCGATGCCGCGGGTCTGCTCGGCCCGCCACGGGATGCCGCCGCGGAACAGCGACTGGTAGAACTCCTGGGTCAGCTTCGGCTTGCTCTTCCAGTCGACCCGATGCGCGAGCTGGGCTACCGCGAGCACCGCGCCCTGGAAGAAGTAGTCGTTGCCGCGCGCGGCGCGGCCGTGGCGGGCGATGAAGTAGGCGCTCTCGTAGGTCGCCGGCGAGCGCATCACCAGCCTCCTGCCGGGCTGGAGGTCGGCGATGGTCCAGTGGCCGAAGCCGAGGGCGCGCGCGATCGCGGCGCAGCCCAACACCACCTGGGTCGGATCGCCGGAGAGCTTGCCGACCATGCCCTCCCACTCCGGGGACAGCAGGATGCCGCCGAAGGTGTTGAACACGCACACGTGGCCGGACTCGCGCAACAGCTCTTCGAGCACGCCGACCGACTGCGGTGTCGTCGCTTCGATGTGGCGAACGGCGTCGAAGGAGATGCGGTTGTAGTAGCCCGACAGGTGCAAGGTCACGTAGACCCCGAACGCCTGCACCAGGCCGCGGTGGTCGCCCCGCACCGACGCGGTGAAGTCGCGTAGGCCGGCCGCGATCTTCACGACCTCGTCTTCGCTCTTGCCGGTGAACGCCGGGCGGACGTTGGCGCGGATCTCCGCGGCCCCGACCTTCGGGCCGGCCGGGGTGGGGGAGCCGGCGGTGAGGGTGAAGGCGCAGTGCGGATCGCGGCGGGCGATGCAGAAGCCCTCGACCGCGTTCGTCGACCCGAGCGGCAGCCCGAAGGCGACCTCGTTGGCGGCGGCGGCAAAACCGGCGGCGAACGCGTCCGCGGGCCGCAGGCGCTTGACCTTGGTGCCGTACTTCTCGAACCAGGAGTAGCCGTAGTGCAGGAACTCGCCGCGTCCCTGGCCGCCGGCCGGGTCGACGCTGAGCTGCAGCTTGCCTTGACCCATCGCGGCGAACAGCGTCTGCGCGACGCTGATGCGCTCCACCGGCGTCGTCGCGCCCTCTCTGGCGCAAGCGGTGACCAAGAAGTCGTGGGCGAACTCGCGCGCCGCAGAGAAGCGCAGGCGCTCGCCGGCGACCTGCCCCAGGGCGTCGTCGATGGTCTGGTCGAGGAAGAGGTTGAAGTGGTGGCAGTGGTAGACGGCCGGCGCGCCGCCGAAGAGCATCAGGTCATGCTCGGCGAGGTACTCACGCAGCGCTGGTTGTGGCGCACTCATCGGGGTCGGTCCTTCTACATCGCCAGGGCGTCGAGGCCGAGGATTTCCTTCACCGACCCTTCGAGGCGCTCCAGCTGGCCGGCGTCCAGGCGCTCCGGCTGCCGCAGCTCCTCGATCGAGATCCCGGTGCGCAGCGCCACCCGCTGCATCACCGCGTGCGGATCCGGGGCGTACTTCTCGAGGAACTCCACCACCAACAGCGCCCGCGGCCGCTCCTCGGGCGCGAGCGGGGGCAACAGGTCGGAGAGCCGCGCCAGGATCCGATTGATGTGCACCCGCACCATGCCGAGCGGCGCGCTGCGCTCGAAGGCCAAGGCGATCACGAAGTCGCGCAGCTCGCGCAGCACCAGCAACAAGTCTGCGGACTCGATGGTGACCTGCATCTCCGCCGACCAGGCGTGCAGGCCCTTCAAGCCTTCACGATTGGCGCGCACCAGGTCGCCGAAGTACGAGGCGATGTTCTCCGGGATCCAGTCTTCGCCCGACCGCACCCAGGAGTCGTACAACAGGCAGTCCGGCATCGCCGTCACGAAGACGGCGCGCAACGACGGCACGTCTTCGACCGCCTGCTGGAGTGAGAGCTGTCCCATCAGACGCCGCCTTTCTGGCTGACAACCGCGAGCACCTTCATCGAATCACTCGAGTCCCTTCAACCGCTCGAGAGCGTGGCGCACGCGCGGATCGTCGGGGCGCATCTTGGCGCAAGCCTCGAAGAGTTGCAACGCTTCGCCGGCGGCGCGGCGCGGGCGGGCGCAGGCGTTCTCTGCCCGCGGTCAGTTGTCGGCGCTCCGGAGCTGGGCCTGCAGGCGGCGCACCGACTGCGCCAGGTTCTCGTTGTCGGGATCTTTGGCGACCAGCGCCGCCATCAGCTCGCTCGTGGTCTGGGTGTCGCCGCGGCCGTAGGCGTCGGTGGCGAGCAGGAAGATCCGAGCCGACTCCACGTCGGCGACGACCTCGCCGTAGCCGCCGGAGGCGGACAAGAGCTTCAGGTTCAGCCGCATCTCGAAGCGGCGGTGGGCGCGCTCGAGGGCGGTGGGGATGTCACGGCTGTCCTCGCCCGCTTCCTCGATCGGCACCACCTCCTCGGCGACGACGCGGTCGCCGAAGTGCGCCACCGAGCGGATCCGTGGCGGATCGAGTTGGTACTCGGAGTGCACGCCGATCGAGCCGACCGCGAGGCAGATGGTCGCCCGCAGCCGCGGCAGGTCGGTGGGGGTCGCCGCCGGTGGTGGGAGGCGGGCGGCGCCGGGGTCGGCCACCGGCTGAATGAGGCCGGCTTGCACCAGGCGCACCAGCGCGGCGCAGGTGTCGAACTCGCCGAAGTGGCTCTTGTCGACAATCTGTTGCACGCTGACCCCGGTCGCGACGAAGTCGAAGATCATCCGCGCCTCCGGGGTGATGTCGCCCTTGAGGTCGGCGCGGGTGTCCTCGAGCCTGACGAAGGTCGTGGTGTTGTGGGGGATCACGGCGCGGATCGCCGGCCACTCGTCGAGCTGCCGAAAGCCCTCGAGCAGGATGCTCTGCGCCCGCAGGCGGGCCTTCTCGTCGGGCGCCTCGACCTCGGTGGCGGTGAACTCGAAGGTGCCCGACTGCCACAGGAACAGCTCGTAGAGGGTCTCGGTGGTCTGCAGCTTCAAGATCTGATCCAAGCGATGCCGATCGAGCTTGCCCTGGTTGATCAGCACGTCGCCCAAACGGACCCCGGTCTCCTTGTGGATCGCGAGCGCCACCTCGATCTCGGCCTCGGTCACGAGCCCGGCGCGCACCAACATGTTGCCGAGCAAATAGCGGTGGTTGCGGGACGACGGCGACGCCCGCACCACGTGCCCCTGGCTGAACTCCACCTTGACATTCAAGTCGTCCTTCTGCAGCATCAGCACGCCGGTTTTCCCCTGCAGACCAATGAGCTGCAGGAGCTCCGGGGTCGTGAAGTCGTCGAGCGTTCCTTGAATCCCCATGCGACTTTGCGATCGTACCATAACGTCTTACTCGAATCCCATCGGGATGCGAGGAAATCTATGACGCTTCAGGAAATGCTCGATCTCATTGATGTTTGCTGCCAACAGAGCATTCCAGCGCAGATTCTGTTCGAGGGTGCCACCGAGCCTTGTCACGGTCGATTCTCAGGGGTCGCGGACGGCAAGGTGGTGATCGAGGTGGGCCGCGTCGATCCGGCGAGCCTGCCGGCGTTGGACAACGACGCCGCCTGTTCGGTGTCGTTTCAGCGGACGACGCGGACCCTGATCTTCATCTCCCGCGCCGAGGTCGAGCGGGCGCAAGACGCCGCGGTTCGGAGCGTCAAGGTCGGAATGCCGAAACAAATCGCGATCGCCCAGGCGCGGCAGTTCTTCCGGGTCCCGGTGCCGGCGAGCGTCCGCCTGCTGGTCAAGGTGCAGACCTCTGCCGACCGCTGGCGCATCGCGCTGCCGGTCGACATCTCGCTCGGCGGCGTGGGGTTCAGCCTCGTCAAAGGGGGCGACGACGACCTGCTGATCGGCGCCGACGTCCGCGTCCATCTCGCCCTCGGCGACCAGCAGCTGGAGACCGCGGCCTCCGTGGTGCGCCGCGCCGGCGCGGTCTTCGGCCTGCAGTTCGTCACCTGGGACACGGCGTTGGACGCCAACACCCCGACCCTGCTCCGGACCATCGTCGGTCGGGTCGAGCAGGCCTGGATCGAGAGCGTCTTCGCATGAGCGGGGGGACCGCCCGCCGGCGCGACAGCCGAGGACCACCCGGGTCTGGAGCGCCGGCTCTGCGTCCCCCCGTGCCCCCGCACCTCGCACTGGCAAAGCCAGCTGCTCGGTGCCCTTCCTTGGCCACGTCGACGAAGGTGTCACCCGCGGCCGAGCGCCGTCCGCAGCCCGGCGAGGCACTTCTGTAGGCGCGCCGAGTCGCGGTTTGCCGACACCAGCGCCTCGATGACCTCCAAGGCCGAGGCGAAGTCACCGCCGGCGTAGGTGTCGACCGCGACCATGAACATCTGCGCGACCTCGGACACCTGGGTCTGCGCGGCGCGTTTGGCGCGCATCGCGTTCAACAGCAGCTCGTGCAGGCCGGTCTCGAATTGGTGGTGCGCCTTCTTGACGCAGGTCAGGACGTCGTCGGTGCCGAGCTCGCGGCGCAGGTCGGCGAGGGAGCGGGTCTTCTCGTGGACCACGCGGCCGCGAAACACCGCGATCGAGGTGACCTCGGCGGGCTCGGTGGTGGCTTCGGTCTGCACGCTGATCAGGCCCACCGCCAGGTTGAGCGTCGACGTGAGCCCGGGGTTCGAGGATGGCATCGGTCAGCCGCTCCCCTTCGCCGGGCGGTCACGGGCCTGCAGGCGCTCGATGTTGTGGAGCACCCGCCGGTCGTCGGGGCGGGCGTTCAGGCACGCCGCGAACAGCTCCAGCGCCTCGACGTAGTCGCGCCGCAGGTAGGCCGCCATCGCCTCGGCGAACTGCTTCTCGTAGGCCGCGTCGGCGGCGGCCGAGGTCTCCGGGCTCGGGGCCGGCGAGGGGATCGGCGCCGGCGGCGTCGGGGCTCGGACCGTCGGTGTCAGCGGCGCCGCCCTTCCGAGATCGGCGCTGCCGCGGCTGAAGGTCGCGCTGAGCGCGCTCATGGCCTCGGCGCTCAGCTCCGCTTGCGCCGGCAGCACGGAGCGCCACGAGCCGACCACGGTCTCTTGCGCCGCGCTCGGGTTCTTGGTCGAGATCGCGAGGTGCATGCCCGGCAGCCGGCCCATGAGGGCGAGCGCGTCGAGGCCCGCGGCCCCCGGCAGCTCGGCGTGCACCACCGCGCCGTCTTGGACCCGGATGCAGCCGATGTCCATGACCCCGAGCGAGACGTCGACCTGGACGGTCAGCTTCTGGTGCTCTGCGAACGCGAGGTGCAGGGCGAGGTCCGCTGCTACGTTGCTCATCGGTGCTTGACCGCCACGCCTTGGTTCCTAGAGATCCGGCCCCTATAGTAGCGCCCGGAGCGCGGGCCTCCAAATTCGGCGCTTTGGGGAAGATCATGAGCTGGCTGGCGCACATCCGGGCAAACCTACGGCAGGCGCGCCTCGACCGCCACGAGGTTGCGGGCTCGCTCGGCGACCTCGGGACGTTCCTGCCGCTCGTCGTCGGCATGAGCGCGCACAACGGCCTCGACTTCGCCGCGGCGCTGTTCTTCTCCGGCGTGTTCAACCTGGTGACCGGGTTGACCTTCGCGATCCCGATGGCGGTGCAACCGATGAAGGCGATCGCCGCGGTGGCGATCACCGAAGGGCTCACGGTGCCCCAGATCTTGGCCGCCGGCGTCATCGTCAGCGCCGTCATCCTCGCCCTCGGCGCGACCGGGCTCATCGACTGGCTCAACCGCCTGGTGCCGATGAGCGTCGTCCGCGGCCTGCAGCTGGCGCTCGGCCTGTCCTTGGTGATGAAGGCGCTGCAGATGGTGGCCGACACCCAGGTGGGCATCGGGCCCGACAGCTACCTGACCGGGATCCTCTCGGCCCTGGTGGTGCTGGCGCTGTTCTTCTCGTCCCGGGTGCCGGCCGCCCTGGTGCTCTTCGGCGCCGGGCTCGGGCTCGCGGTGTGGACGCACCCCGACGTCCTCGGGTCGCTCTCGCTCCACCTCAGCCTGCCGCGGCTCACGCCGCTCTCGATCGGCGACTTCGTCAGCGCGTTTCCGAGGGCGGCGCTGCCGCAGATCCCCCTCACCGCGTTGAACTCGGTGGTCGCGGTGTGCGCGCTGTCGGTCGACCTGTTTCCCGACCGGGCCGCGAGCCCGCGCAAGGTGGCGCTGTCGGTCGGGGCGATGAACCTGGTCGCCGCGTGGTTCGGCGGCATGCCGATGTGTCACGGCGCCGGGGGCCTCGCGGGACAGTATCGCTTCGGGGCGCGGACCAACGGCTCGATCCTGCTGCTCGGCGCCGCCAAGCTCGCGGTCGGCGTCCTGTTCGGCGCGTCGTTGATGACGCTGTGCCGGGCGTTTCCGCAGAGCATCCTCGGCGCGATGCTGGCGTTCTCCGGCCTCGAGCTCGCGATCGTGACCCGCGACCAGACCCGCCGCCCCGACGCGCTGGTGATGCTCCTCACCGCCGGCGCCTGCCTCGGGCTCGGCAACATCGCAGTGGGCTTCGGGCTCGGGCTCGGGCTGTCCCTCTGCCTCCGGCTCAGCCCGTTTCGTTCCGAGGCGCAAGACGGCGACGGCGCTCGGGCTCGGCGTAGCTGAGCGCCTCGGCGGTGAAGCGCCGCTCGAGCGTGAGCGCCGCGAAGGTGACGGCCTCCGGGTCCGCGGTCGTCGCGAGCGTTCGCCACGCGGGGTCGTCCGCGGCGAGCGCCCGGTCGACGATGCGCGCCGCCGGCAGGTCACGCCCCAGGCGCGAGGCGTTCTCGGCCGCTCGGGCGGCCGACTGGTCGAGATAGACCGGCAGCCGCTCGCCGAGCGCCTGCAGCCAATCGTCGTCGAACCCCAGGTCGCGGCCGAGCTGCACGACCACCCGGCACTGGCCGTTCGCCCCACCCGGGCCCTGGCGATGCGCGGCGTAGCCGTTCATGCTCCAGCGGCCGGCGACGCCGTCGAGCACGTCCAACAAGTCCAGGGGAAACGGGCGTTTGGGGGACAGCACCAGGTCGACCACCGCGAACGGGTCAAAGGCCTGGCGGCGGGCGCGGATCTGGTCGAAGCGCGCCCGGTCTCGCCACAAGTCGGTGCCGGTCACGACGATGGCTTGATGGGCGCTGCCGGCGCGGTCCAAGGGTGTCAGGTCCTCGGTGCCCCGGTCGAGGTCGACCTCAAAGCGGTCGATGCCGTGGTCGTAGGCGGGGGTGTCCGCGAGGTAGGGACGCAGCGCTTCGTCGAGGGGGCGGCCGAGACGGGTCTCGGCGTCTCCCCAGGCGCGCTCGAGCTCGTCTGCCGTCAGGGTCGCGGTGCGCCGCACGCGGTAGGGGGGCCGAGGATCGAACTCCAAGCCCAACCGGGCGGCGTCGGTGCGCAGCGTCGTTCCCGGGAGCACCGCGAGCAGGAAGACCTGGGCGTCGGCGGCGAGCCCGTGGGCGCGCAGGAACTCGGTGCCGCGCTCGATGTCGGCCGCGTGGTCGCCGGGGAGACCGACGATCAAGTCGACCACCGCGGTGATGCCGGCGTCTTGGAGCTCGTTCGCGACCGCGGCGATCCGATCGGGGTCGCCGCCGCAGCGGCTCAGGCGCCGAGTGGCGGCGCTCACCGACTGCAGCCCGAGCTCGAGGCGCGCGAAGCCGGCGCGGGCGAGCTTCTTGGCGTGGCGCGGGGTCATGCCCTCGGCCCGGATCTCGGCGAACAGCGTCAGCGCGTGGTCGTGGTTGATCTCGGCCAAGCCGTCGAGCAGCGCTTCGAAGTCGGGGCGCTGGTTGAAGGTCGGATCGAGAAACGCGACGTCGGTGGCGCCGGCCTGGCGCAGCCGCGCGAGCGTTCGCAGGGTGTCGTCGACCGAAACCACCCGCAGGCGCCGGCTCCGGCGCGGATAGAAGCAGAACGAGCACCGGGCTTTGCAGCCGCGGGTGCTCTCGAGGTGACACGAGCGACCGGGGCTGACCGAGAGCGCGCCCGAGAGGTAGGGCGACGGGTAGCGGTCGAAAGGCACGTCCGCCCCGGGTGGCGCAAACTCGCCGAGGCCGTGGCCGGTTTTGGCCGCGACCCCAGGGATGGCCGCCGCCTCGCGGCCGTCGCCAAGCGCTCGGAGCAGCGTCGCGAACGCGACCTCGCCTTCGCCGGCGATCGCGTAGTCGATCTCCGTTGCCCCTTTGACCAGCGGGTTGTCGGCCGACACCTCCGGTCCTCCGACGACCACGGTGATGGACGGCGAGCGCTCTTTGACCGCGCGTGCCAAGTGCAGGCTGCGCTCGATGTTCCAGAGGTAGAGGGACAGGCCGAGCACGTCGGGTTTCTGGTCGATGACGGCCTCGGCGAGCGCGTGGTCTCCGGCGCCGTCCACAAGCGTCGCCGGCAGCAGGTGGGTCGTGACGTCCGGGACTCCGTGCACCGCCACCGCGGTCTGCAGACAGGCGATCGCGAGCGGCACGTTGCCGGAGGGGGACAGCGCCGCGGCCCGCGGCACCGGCAGCTGCACCAACGACACGGAGAACGACGGCATTGGTCGCAACCCTCGGGTGGTTCGAGGCGAGCACAGCAAACGAGCGAGGCTTTAGCAATGAGTGGCGGCAACTTGGACGAGGCGGCGGCGACCGGGCTCATCGTCGCCCTGTGGCGGCGGTGGCGGGCGGCTCGCAAATAGCCTGTAGATCTGGCTATGATCGCGAAGATGACCTCGAGAACAGGGCGGTGGTCGGTGGTCGGGCTGGGGATCACGCTGTTCGCGGCGGGGGTCGCGGCCGGGCTGCTCGCTGCCAGGACGCCGGCGCGGCAATTCTACGGCCTCGTGACCCCGGTCGGCCGGGCGGACGCCTCACGGCTCGTCGCGAGCCCGGGCGATCTGGAGTCGGCCACTGACACCGGGTCGGAGGCGACCGACGACGGCGACGCGCTCGAGCCGTTCGATCTCGAGACCGCGCGGCACAAGCTCGACGAGGCGTTGGCGGCGACCGCACGCAGCAAGCGTCACGAGCTGCTCGCCGACCTGTGCGTGCGAATCGCGCCCGAGGACACCGCGACGGCGCTCACCTGGACCGATCAGCTGCCGACCAACTCGCAGCGCGAGCTGTTCGCCGACTGTCTGTTGCGGCACTTGGCCGACGTCGATCCGCAGGCGGCCATCCTCCACGCCGAGCGGCTCCCGAACCGCGCTTGGGCGCTCGGCGCCTCGACGATGGTGTTCCATGCCTGGGTCGAGGAGGACCCCGAGGCGGCGACCGCCTGGGCGATGGCGCAGCCGAAGGGGGCGTTGCGCGGCGAGGCCCTCGCGGTGCTCGCCGGCGCGCTCGCCGAGGAGAGCCCGGAGCGGGCGTTGGCGCTCGCCGGCGAGGTCAGCCCGGAGCAGAAGGACGGGATCATCGGTCGGGTCTTCGAGCAGTGGGCCGACGAAGATCCGGAGACCGCGGCAGCGCGCTTCGCCGATGTGAGCGACCCGGTGTCACGCTTCGCCGCGGTCAGCCCGCTGGTCGAGGCCTGGGCGCGGGCTGACGCCGCGGGGGCCGCGGCCTTCGTCAAGGGTCTACCGCGCGGGCGGCTGGCGCGGATCGCGGCCGAGCGGCTGGTCACCACGGTCGGCGAGCACGATCCGGCGGCGGCGGCAGATCTGGCGCGCGAGGCCGACAGCCTCAGCGCCGGCGGCGGCCTCTTGTCGACGGCGCTGTCGACCTGGTCGGGGACCGATCCGGAGGCGGCGCTCGCCTGGGCGCGGGCGCTGCCCCAGGGGCGCGACCGCCAGGACGCGCTCGGTGCAGTCGCCACCGGGGCCGCAGATCAAGACCCGGCAAAGAGCGCGGTGCTGCTCGACGACATGACCCCGGGGCCGGCGAAGGAGCAGGCGGTGTCGATGGTGGCGATGCGCTACGCCGAGCTCGACATCCACAAGGCGCTCCTGTGGGCCAGCGGGTTGAAGTCGGCCCCGGACCGGGCGACGGCGATGACGGCGCTGGCGCGGGAGTGGGCCTACACCGACCCCAAGGCCGCGGCGTCGACCGTGGATCAACTGCCGCCCGGCGACTCGGTGGCGGTGCTCGTCGACTCGGTCGCCGAGAGCTGGGCGCGCCAGGATCCGGCGGCCGCGACCGCCTGGGCCGACAGCCTCACGAACGATCGGATGCGCGCCGACGCCATCAGCACCATCTGCCGGACCTGGGGCGAGACCGAGCCCTGGGAGGCGGCGCGCTACTTGGAGCGGCTCCCGGACGGCGCGACCAAGAGCGACGCCATCGACCAGCTGGTGCCGCGCTGGAGCCTGTACGACCCGGTGGCCGCGGCGAGCTACGTCAGGGACAGCCTGAGCGGCGACACCCAGGCGCAGGCGATTCGCGGACTGGTCGCGCAGTGGTCGAGCACCGACGCCGCCGCCGCCGGGCTGTGGGTGGAGTCGCTGCCGCAGGGCGGGATGCGGGACTTGGGCTACGAGGCGTTGTGTCGCAGCCTGGCGGTGGAGGATCCGCGGCTGTCGATGCAGTGGGCGCTCGCGATCCGCGAGCCGCACGCGAAGGACGCCGCGATCCGCGTGGTGTTCGAGGGTTGGCAGAGCCTGAACCCCGAGACCGCGAGCGCCTGGCTCGAGAGCGCGCCGCTCGCCGAGGCGACCAAAGCGGCTTTTCGCGCCCTCGACGCCGAGGGCGAATCGGCCGACGACGGCGGCGCCTTCGCCGGCGACGGCGGCTGCTTCTGTCCCTGCGCTGACCCCTTCTGACGGCGTGACGGCCGCGAACGGTCGGGGAGGTCCGGTGTTCAGGATTGGCGTTGATCTCGGCGGCACCAAGATCGAGGGCGTGTTGCTCGGCGCCGACGGCGCCGAGCTCGCCCGGGAGCGCCTGCCGACCCCGAACGGCGACTACCGCGGCACCCTCGACGCCATCCGGACGATCGTCTCGCACCTCGAGACCCGCGGTGGACAGCAGGCGACCGTGGGGGTCGGAACGCCGGGCGCGGTGTCGCGAGCGCTGGGCGGGCTGAAGAACTCGAACTCGGTGGTGTTGAACGGCAAGCCGCTGGTCGCCGACCTCGAGGCGCTGTTGGCGCGAGCGGTGCGCATCGAGAACGACGCCAACTGCTTCGCGCTCTCGGAGGCGACCGACGGCGCGGCAGCGGGGGCGGCGGTGGTGTTCGGCGTCATCCTCGGCACCGGCGTCGGCGCCGGGATCGTGGTCCACGGCCAGGTGCTGGCCGGCAAGAACGGGATCGCGGGCGAGTGGGGCCACAACCCGCTCCCCTGGCCGGCCGACGGCGAGCGACCCGGGCCTTCGTGCTACTGCGGCAAGCACGGCTGTATCGAGACCTACCTGTCGGGTCCGGGCTTCGCCCGCGACCACGCCGAGGCGACCGGCGAGGCGCTCGAGCCCAAGGCGATCGTCGCCGCGGCGTGCGCCGGGAATCGCGGTGCGGCCGCGAGCCTGAGCCGTTATCGCGAGCGCTTGGCGCGGGGGCTCGCGCACGTGATCAACATCCTCGATCCCGACGTCGTGGTGTTGGGCGGCGGGATGTCGAACGTCGAGGCGCTCTACGCCGGTTTGCCGGCGGCGCTCGGGCGCTGGGTGTTCTCCGACCGGGTGGACACCGTGGTGGTGCAGAACCGCTTCGGTGACTCGAGCGGGGTGCGCGGCGCCGCGTGGTTGTGGCCGGGGGCGTGAGCGCCAGCGGGCGCTCTAGAACAGCACGCAGGTCCCGAAGAAGCACACCAGCGGCATCTGGCAGTCGCTGTCGGTCACGCAGCCGGCGGCCTCGATGCGACAGCTGCCGTCGCAGCCGTCGCCGGGGCTGGTGTTGCCGTCGTCACACTGTTCTTGCGAGTCGACCAGGCCGTCGCCGCAGACGTTCTCCAGGGTGCAGTTGCCGCGACAGCCGTCGCCGCTCACGGTGTTGCCGTCGTCGCAAGTCTCGGCGCCGCCCACCTGGCCATCCCCGCAGCGGCTCTCCGACTGGCAGGTGGGGCTGCAACCGTCGCCGGGGCTGGTGTTGCCGTCGTCGCACTGCTCGCCGGGGTCGAGGCGCGAGTTGCCGCACACCGGCTCGAAGTGGCAGCGCGCGTCGCAGCCGTCGCCGGGGGTGGTGCCGCCGTCGTCGCAGTCCTCGCCGGGGTTCACGACGCCGTTGCCGCAGACGCAGGCGATGAACACGAAGACGTCGGCGGTGTGGTCCGGGTCGCCGCTGCGGGCGTCGGCGCCGAGGTCGGCAGTGTAGCTGAACAGGTCGGTGACCCCGCAGATGCCCGGCGGCGGCGTGTAGTCGACGCTGCGGCCCGAGGCGCTGACCGCGACGGTGCCGCCGTAAAACGACGCGGTGACGCTGATGACGCCGGTGTCGTCGCCGGTGCAGATGCCGTCGCCGAACGAGTCGTTGGCGAGGACGTCGAGGACGTTGACGCCGCTGTCGCGATCGACCGCGTAGGTGTCGACGCGGGCGCGCTCCGGCAGGTAGCAGTAGGGGGTGGTCGCGGTCAGGTTACAGGCGGTGCCCGGCACCCGGCTGTAGCAGTCGGGGTCGGTGGTGCAGGCGGTGGCGAACAGCTTGCAGACGCCGTTGTCGACGCCGCCGTTGGTCAGGTATTCGCTGCACACCAGGAAGTAGCCGCCGTCGGCCGCGGCCTCGCCGCCGTCGGCGTTCGCCGGGAAGGCCGTGACGGCGTTGCCGTTCTTGTCGGTCGACGCGAACAATAACCCGGGCAAGAACGAGCGCCCCTCGAGGCTGGAGAAGTCGACCAGGGTGCCGCTCTGGCTCGTGAGCTGTACTGCGGCGTAGTCGTGGAACGCGAAGCGCGCCGCGCCGCCGCCGGGCGGGACGTTGTAGTAGCCGATCAGCGAGTCGCCGGGGATGGTGAACAGGTTGTCGAGGTAGGGGCCCGCGGTGGGCGCGTCGATGACGTAGCTCGAGCACAGCTCGAGCGGCGCGCCGCCGGCCTGGGCGCACCCGGCCTGCGGCGTCCCCGCGAGGGCCGCCTCGAAATCGGCGCGCGTGTAGACCCGGATATAGCCCTCGGTCGTGGAGGCGCTCGGGGTGCCGGGGGCGTCGTCGAAGTGATTGCAGGCGTAGATGTTGCCGTCGTTGCCGACGGAGATGCCGCCCGCGGTGCCCAAGCCGACCATGTTGAGGACGCCGACCACGGTCTGGGTGGCGCGGTCGACGGCGGTCAGGCGCCGGGACTGCTGGATGAAGAGAAAGCGATCGAAGAAGAAGTCGTAGGCGGCGCCGTCGAGTTGGTCGCCGATCCCGTAGCGCGGCCGATCGCACAACGCACCGTTGGTGCCACAGTCGGCGTCGCTGACCACGTTGTCGCGGCGCGTGCCGTCGAGGCAGAACTCGCGGTTGCCCTGGTTGACGTTCCAGCCGTAGGCGACGAAGGAGCGCGTCGTCGGGTCGTAGTGCACCGCCTGTGGTTGCGACATCGGCGCGGCGAACTGACTGATCTGCACGTACTTGATGACCGGCGCGCAGGCGCTCGGCTGGCCGCTGCAGCGGTACAACGCCTCGACCGTGCAGGTCGCCGAGCAGCCATCGGTGCCGGCGGCGTTCCCGTCGTCGCACTCCTCGAGGCCCTCGACGCCGCCGTTGCCGCACACCGCCGGGGTGCAGCCGACCCCGACCGGCGTGCACACGTAGCCGGGCTCCAGTTGGCAGTCGATGTCACAGCCGTCGCCGCTCGCGGGGACGGCCTGGCCGTCGTCACACTGCTCGAGCCCCTCGAGGACGCCGTTGCCGCAGGTGCTCGCCACGCACGCCGAGCCGGGGACCGGGCAGACATAGCCGATCTCGAAGGCGCAGCTCTCATCACAGCCGTCCCCGATCGCGGTGTTGCCATCATCGCAGTCCTCGTCGCCCTCGACGGCGCTGTCGCCGCACACCGTCTGCCGACACCCGCCCCCGAGGCTCGGGCAGGTGTAGCCGAGCTCGCGCCGGCACAAGAAGCTGCAGCCGTCGCCCGCCTGGCGGTTGCCGTCGTCGCAGGCCTCGACGCCCGCGACCAAGCCGTCACCGCACCGGGCTGCGCCGCAGCTATTGCCGCCGCAGTCCCAGCCAGGCTCGATCTGGCAGCGGCCGCTGCAACCGTCGCCGGAGATGCGTCCGCCGTCGTCGCAGGTCTCGAAGAAGTCGGTGGCACCGTCCCCGCACAGCTCGCAGGGCGCGCCGGGCAGGGGGCATAGGTAGTCGGTCTCGATGGTGCACAGGGCGCTGCAGCCGTCGCCGTCGACGAGATCGCCGTCGTCACAGAACTCGCGCGCGCCGTCACCGAGCACGCCGTTGCCGCACAGGTAGGTGCAGGCGCCGCCCGCGGGCGCGCCGCCGCCGGTCTTCGGGCACCCGTAGCCGGTCTCGATGCTCCGACAATCCACGCCGCAGCCGTCGCCGCCGGCGGCGTTGCCGTCGTCACAGGCCTCGCCGTCGCCGCCGTCGACCCGGCCGTCGTCACAGGCCGCGGCCTTGGAGCAGTCGCTGTTGCAGCCGCCGTAGGCGCCGGTGTTGTTGGCGGCGCCGAGGTCGCAGGTCTCGCCGTTGTCCGGGCGGCCGGCGCTGCCGTCGTCGAGGAGGCCGTTGCCGCACAACAGCGTGCAGGCAGCCCCGGCCACCAAGCACTCGTAGCCGCTCTCGGTGGCGCGGCAGTCCGCGGCACAGCCGTCGCCCGGGGTGGTGTTGCGGTCGTCGCAGTCCTCGCCCGCCGCGGTGTCGAGGCCGCCGTCTCCACAGCGCGCCGCGAAGCTGCAGTCCGGGTCGCAGCCGCCGTAGGCGCCGTCGTTGCCGGCGCCGCCGTCGTCGCAGTCCTCGCCGGGGTCGACGAGGTGGTTGCCGCAGACGAGGCGGCACGGGGCGCCGACGCTCGGGCACTCGTAGCCGGCCTCGAGCGCGCAACGGGCGCTGCAGCCGTCGAGGCTCGAGCGGTTGTGGTCGTCGCAGGCCTCGCCGTCGTCCGCGACCCCGTTGCCGCAGAGGATCGTGCACGGGGTGCCGGCGACCGTGCAGGCGTAGCCGGTCTCGACCTGCCCGCAGTCGGCGCGGCAACCGTCGCCGCCCCAGGCGTTGGCGTCGTCGCAGACCTCGAGAGGGTCGAGGATGCCGTTGCCGCAGACCTCGAGTGGCACGCAGCCGGCGCTGTCTGGGCAGGTCCACCCGGCCTCCACGGCGCAGCCGTCGTCGCAGCCGTCGCCCGGGCTGCGGTTGCCGTCGTCGCAGCCCTCACCGCCCTCGACGAGGCCGTTGCCGCAGCGATCGGCCAGCACACACCGGGCCCCGGGGCTCGGACACACGTAGCCGTTCTCGACCTGGCAGGCGGTGTCACAGCCGTCGGCGGCGTCAGTGTTGCCGTCGTCGCAGAGCTCGCCGGTCTCGACGCGGCCGTTGCCGCAGACGTCGTTCGGCACGCACGGCTCGCCCGGGATCGGACACGTCGAGCCGCTCTCGATCGTGCAACTGCCGCTGCAGCCGTCACCCGCGTCGAGGTTGCCGTCGTCACAGTCCTCAGCGGCGTCGATGAGCCCGTTGCCGCACGCGTCCGCGAGGACGCACGCCCGGCCCGGCCGCGGACACACGAAGCCGGTCTCGATCACGGTGCAGTCGGCGGCGCAGCCGTCGGCCGCGGCGGTGTTGCCGTCGTCGCAGGCCTCCCCCGCCTCGGCGAGTCCGTTGCCGCACTGGTTCAGTGGGATGCACGCCGCGCCGGCGTGTGGGCAGGCCCAGCCGGCCTCCACGACGCAGGTCGCGCCACAGCCGTCGCTCTCCTGGGTGTTGCCGTCGTCGCAGGCCTCGCCGAGCTCTTCGAGGCCGTTGCCGCACACCTGCAGCAGGACGCAAGGGGCGCCGACGTGCGGACAGCCGAAGCCCGACTCGATGACGCCGCAGTCCGCGGCGCAGCCGTCGTCGTCTTGGCGGTTGCCGTCGTCGCAGGCTTCGTCGATCGCCAGCACCCGGTCGCCGCAGCCGACGTTCATCTGGCAGACCGGCTCACAGCTCCAGCCGGCCTCGACGCTGCAGCTCGCGGAGCAGCCGTCCCCGGGGAGCTGATTGCCGTCGTCACAAGTCTCGCCGCTGTCCGGCACGCCGTCGCCGCACACGCCGACCGCGGTGGGGGGAGCGGTCTGCATGAAGACTTTTCCTGCGCCGCACCCGGCCGCGGTCGCGAGCCACAAGCACGCGCCGCCGCGGGCGACCGAGCAAACAGTGTGGCGAAGGTTCATGGCAGCGCCAGCTTCCTCGGGTGGAAGGCCCGCGACGTTGTGTGAGCTCCTAACCTTCCGACTATAACAGACGCCTCGCGGCTCCGCAGGTTGGGGCCCGTGTCGGGTGCGATCGACCTCGCGAAGGGCCGATCGCGAAGGCCGACTCTTCCGGCGCCACTCTGGTCGTTGCCTGACCGGTTGCCCTTGTGGTTCAATGCCATTCTCACCCAACCCAAGGAGAATACGATGCCGCTGCAACCGCTCTCAGGCGTCCGTCCCAAGGTGATCGGCAAGGCCGAGCGCAACAAGATCGTCGACGACCTATGCAAGGTCACCGACCAGGCGATCGCCAAGCTCGACAAGAACAAGGACGGCCTGCTCGACGAGCGCGAGATCAAGGTGTTCATGAAGCGCCTCGAGACCACGACGCGCAAGATGGAGCAGACGGTTTCCGGCGCGATGAGCGGCAGCGCCAACAAGGACTCGATGCAGAAGGCGTTCGCCGAGTCGCGCAAGAAGATGACCGATGCGACGCGCTACGACATGGCGATCGCGCAAGCCGCCGGCAACCTCGGCGACAGCACCGCCGACACCGTGCCGGTCAAGGTGCTGCAGGCCGCGGTGCGCCAGGTGTGGGAGGGCCACCTCAAGGCGATCAAGCAGCCGAAGGACGGCATCGAGGGTGGTCTGGCGATGATGTTCGCGATGATCCTCCTCCCCGACGCGGCGCTCAAAGCCGCCAAGGGGTGACGTAGTCCCGCGGTCCGGCCGAAGCGACGGTGTCAAGCGACGGTGCCTGCAGCGACGGTGCCACACGGCAGCGACGGTGCCAGCGACGGTGCCACACGCCCGAAGCGACGGTGCCACACGCCGGCAGCGGCAGCGACGGTGCCGACGGTGGTGCCACACGGCGACGGGCGACGGTGCGGGCGACGGTGCCACACGGCGACGGTGCACGGCGACGGTGCCACACGGCGACGGTGCCACACGCCCGAAGCGACGGTGCCCGGGTCGACGGTGCCGGTCGACGGTGCCACACGCCCGGTCGACCCGAAGCGACGGTGCCACACGCGACCACGCCGTCCGATTCTGCGACACGTTGCGACTCCTTCCTCACGTCTAACCGCCGACATCCCCGAATTCCCGTAAGCTCGGCGTGGCACATCGTTTGCTCCTTGGGTCGCCATGCCCGGACCCTTGCGACTCTTCGAGCCGGACGGGGTGTACTTCATCACCGGTCGCTGTCTCCAAGCTCGACTTCTTCTCCGGCCGTCAAAGGCGGTCAACGACATCGTCGGCGGCGTCCTCGCTCGCGCCATCGACGAGTTTGACGTCGACGTCTTCGCGTTCGTCTTCGTCTCCAACCACTTCCACCTTCTCGTGCGCAGCCGCT
>JACRCV010000021.1 GCA_016218825.1 Deltaproteobacteria bacterium | reverse complement strand
TCGACATACGCGAGCCGCGCATGGACCTGCACTGACCCCCGGCCTCGCACCGACAAGCTCGCCCTGGCACCTCAGAGACGCGTCCGCGTTTCTGAGGCGCCGGCTGCCCCGGGGCGCGTGGCCTTAGAGCGGAGTTATGGGGACGCTCGGGCAATTGTCCCGGTTCCATGATCCGGCTATAGTTGCAGCTCGCACCGCCGGCACGGCCTCGAGCGTCACAAGGCTGGTTCGTGAAGCCACTCAGCGGAGCCCCATGAGCGCGGAACCAAGGGTCGGCAACGTCTGGCTGCCGCTGCGGCGGGCGAAGCCGGCGGCGCGCTTGCGGCTCTTCTGTTTCCCGCCCGCCGGCTCGGGCGCGGCGTTCTACCGCACCTGGCTCGACGCCTTCCCCGCCGACGTCGATGTCTGTCCGGTGGAGCCCCCAGGGCGCTGGAGCCGTATTCGCGAGCCGTGTCATCGACGCATCGAGCCCCTCATCGATCAGCTGGCGGCAGCGCTGCGACCAGAGCTCGGGCTGCCCACGGCGTTCTTCGGCTACAGCCTCGGCAGCATGGTCGCGTTCGAGTTGACGCGACGTTTGCGCCGCGACCGCGGTGTGCTGCCTCGACACCTGTTCGTGGCCTGCGCCCGCGCGCCCCAGCTCACCACGGCCGCGCCGCGGCCGGCGCTCGCCGCGCTCGATGACGCAGCGTTCGTCGGTGCGGTGGCGCGCATCTATGGCGGCATTCCGGCGGCGGCCCTGAGCGATCCGGAGCTGCTGGCGATGATCGTCCCGGTGATGCGCGCCGACATCGAGATGCTCGACGCCTATGACTACCACGACGAGCCGGCGCTGGCCTGTCCGATCGTTGCCTTCGGCGGCGAGCGCGACCGAGCGGCGACCAAGACCGAGCTCGAGGGGTGGGGAAAGCAGAGCGCGTCCGGATTCACCCTTCACATGTTCGGCGAAGGGCACTTCTTCAGCAAGACCGCGCTCGCGGCAGTGATCGGCATCACCAGCCGGGTCATGGACGGCGCGGTCAGGGCCGGCGCACCGTGAGTCACGTCGCGCGGGCGTGAGACCAGGACGAGAGGACCAAACGTGGAATTCGGTGCGGCGTTCAAGCGCATAGCGATCGTCAACCGCGGCGAACCGGCGATGCGCCTCATCAACGCGGTGCGCGAGATCAACGCCGAGTATCGGGCCGGGCTCTGCACCATCGCCCTCTACACCCACACCGACGCCTCGAGCATGTTCGTCCGCGAGGCCGACGAGGCCCTCCTCCTCGGCCCGGCGATGTACGACGATCCTGCCGGCGGGCGCCAGAGCACCTATCTCAACTACCAGCGCCTCAAGGAGGCGCTGACCCAGTGCCGCGCCGAGGCCGCGTGGGTCGGCTGGGGGTTCGTGGCCGAGCACGGCGCGTTCGCCGACCTTTGCCAAAGTCTCGGGATCGTCTTCATCGGGCCCTCGGGCCAGGTCATGCGACAGCTGGGCGACAAGATCGCCTCCAAGCGTCTGGCGGAGGCGGCCGCGGTGCCGGTGCTGCCGTGGAGCGGCGGACCGGTCGAAGACGTCGAGGCCGCGCTTTCCTGCGCCGCAGCCCTCGGCTATCCGGTGATGATCAAGGCCACCGCGGGCGGTGGCGGCCGCGGCATTCGCCGGGTCGCTGGGCCGAAGGACCTCTCCGAGGCGTTTGCGCGGGCGCGCGCCGAGGCCAAGAAGGCGTTCGGCGACGGCACCGTCTTCCTCGAAAAGGCGGCCGGGATCGCCCGTCACGTCGAGGTCCAGGTGGTCGGTGACCGCGCCGGCGCCGTGTGGGCGGTCGGCGTCCGCGACTGCTCGGTGCAGCGCCGCAACCAAAAGGTCGTCGAAGAGGCGCCGTCGCCGATCCTGACCCCGGCCACCGAGGCGAAGATCCGCGACGCGGCGCGCCGCCTCGCCCAGAAGGTGGGCTACGTCAACGCCGGTACGGTGGAATTCCTCGTCGAGGCAGCCTCCCAGAGTTTCTACTTCATGGAGGTGAACACCCGCCTGCAGGTCGAGCATCCGGTCACCGAGCTGACCACCGGTCTCGACCTGGTCAAGCTGCAGCTGCACCTCGCCGGCGGCGGCTGCCTCCACGGCGCGCCGCCGCAAACCACCGGACACGCGATCGAGGCGCGCCTGAACGCCGAGGACCCCGACAATGACTTCGCGCCCTCGCCCGGGCTGGTTCGCTTGTTCCGCGCCGCCTCCGGCCCCGGGGTGCGCGTCGACACCGGCGTGCGTCAGGGCGACGTCGTCGCGCCCGAGTTCGATTCGATGGTCGCCAAGATCATCGTCCACGGCGCGAGTCGAACCGAGGCCCTCGCCCGCCTGGAGCGGGTGCTGCGCGAGACCGCCGTGGTGATCGAGTCGGGCGCGACCAACAAGGCGTTTCTGTTGCGAGTGCTGACGCACGCCGACGTGCTCGCGAGCCGGCACGACGTCGGCTGGTTGGACGCCAATGCCAAGGCGCTCACCGACAGCTTGCGCGCGCACGCCGAGGCCGCGCTGGTCTACGCCGGCGTCCGGGCCTACCAGGAGGCCCTCGGGCAGGAATACGCCGAGTTTGCTCGCACCGCGGCGCGCGGCCGCCCCGTCGTCCGCCAGGAGGTCGAACGCCCGGCGAAGCTCCGCTACCAGTCACAGGACTACACCTTCCGGATCCAGCGCACCGCGGCCCACCGCTTCCGCGTTCGCGTGGACGGCGTCACCATCGACGCCGCGCTCGACGTGGTGAGTCCGTTCGAGAGCTGGCTGCTCTACCACGGCCAGCGCCACCGAATCGTCGCGGTGCACCGCGGCGCCGAGCTCCTCGTGGAGGTCGACGGCGACCTCCACAAGGTGATGCACGACGACGGCGGTGCCATCCGCGCGCCGTCGCCGGCGATGGTCGTCGCGGTAGACGTCAAGGTCGGTGACCCGGTGACTGCCGGCCAACGGCTGTTGGTGCTCGAGGCGATGAAGACCGAGATGGCGCTCGCAGCGCCGGCGCCGGGTCGGGTGCGGGAGCTCCATGTCCGCGCCAACGTCGTGGTCGCGGCGGGCGCGCCGCTCTTGGTCATCGAGTATGCCGGCACCGAAACGAAGGCCGCGGTGACCCCCCGGGTCAGCTTCGCGGTCAGCGCCCCGGGCGCGGCCGCGCCCCCCAGCCCGCAGGCGCGCTGCCTTTCGGCGCTGCACGAAATCTCCCAGTTCATGCTCGGCTACGATGTCACGCCACAGGAGGTGGCCGCCAAGGTCGATGAGTACGTCGCCAGTCGCCGCCAAGTGTCGGCCGCCGATGCCGAGATCCTGGCGCATGAGGACACCGTGCTCGAGATCCTGGTCGACGTCCTCCGCCTGCACTCCCGCGACCCCGCGGGGCAAGGGGCGCTGCCCTACCGCGAGTGTCTGGTCCGCTTCATCCGCACCATCGACGCACGCGGCGCCGGCTTGCCCGATGACTTCATGCGCGCGCTGCGCCGGGCGTTGCGTCACTACGGCGTCAAGGAGCTCGATCGCACCGAGCGCTTGGAAGAAGGGCTGCTGCTGATCCACAAGGCCTACGCCCACTGGGGCGAGCGCCTCCAACCCTGCATGCGCGTCCTCGAGACCCGCCTCGAGCTCGTGGACAGTCTGCGCGCCGGCATCGGCGTCGGCTTCAAGGACCTCCTCGACCGGATCGTGCTCGGGGCCCGCGATCTGTCGTTGGCGATGCACGACCTGGCGCTGCAGGTGCGCTTCCACTACTTCGACGTTCCGGTGCTGGACGTCGCCCGGACCCGCGCCTACCAGCAGATCGACGCCGAGATGCAGGCCTTCCGCAACCAGCCGTCACCCGAGCGCCGGCAGCAACTCCTGAGCCTGATGACCGCGAGCCCGTTTCCGCTCACCGGCCTGCTGGCACGCTGGCTGGACGCCGGTGTCGCAGGCCTGCGACCCGCGATCCTGAAGGTCCTGGTCGAGCGCTACTACCGCTCCTACGTCGTCGAGAGCCTCGAGACCTTCGAACACTCGGGGTTCGAGTTCGTGACCGCGATGGTCCGGGGCCAAGACCGAACGCGGCGCGTCGCCGGAGTGCTCCTCAACCGCGACGCCTTGCCGCGGGCCATCACCGCGATGCGCGCCCTCGGCGCTGCGAGCCGCCCGACCTCCGACACCCTCGTCGAGTTCTTCGTCTCGACGCGCGCCATCGACGGCAGTCTCAAGGACATCGTCGCCGAGCTCGCCGCCCTCGTGGGTGACGCGCCTTTTGGTGAGGGCGTCGGCCGCATCTGCTTCACCTTCATGAGCGGCGAGCGCCAGCGCGCCGTCGATCACGTGACCTTCGCGCGGGTCGGGGACCGTTACCAGGAGCTGACCCGCTATCGTGGCATCCACCCGATCCGGGCCGGCGAGCTCGAGACCTGGCGCCTCCGCAACTTCGACATCGAGCGCCTGCCGTCACCGGAGGACGTGTTCTTGTGTCGCGCCGTCGCCCGTGACAATCGCAAAGACGTCCGCCTGTTCGTGTTCGCCGAGATCCGGGACGTGACACCGACCGTCGGCGAAGACGGCGGCCCCCCGGAGATCCCGCACTTCGAGCGCATGGCGCTGTTGGCGTTCTCCTGCCTGCGGGACCGACAGTACAAGAGCCCGCCGCGCGAGCGGCTGCACTCGAACCGCGTGATCCTGCACGTCGCGCCACCGCTGGAGCTCGACCCGGACGTCGGGCGCGACGTCCTCAAGCGACTGGCGCCGAGCACCCGCAACCTCGGCCTCGACAAAGTCGTGGTGCGCACCCGCTGTCGAGATCCGAAGACCGGCGCGGTCGTCGAGAAGGCCGTGCACCACTGGTTCGGAGGCGATCGTCTGGTGCGCATGCAGATCCGCGACGTCGGCGAAGAGCCGATCCGACCGCTCAACGCCTATGACCAGCGGGTCGCCGGGCTGCACGCCCGCGGTCTCAGCTGCCCGTACGACATCGCCAGCATGCTGGCGCCGAAGGATCGGGCCAGCGAGGTCGGGCTGCCGTGCGGCGAGTTCGCGGAGCACGACCTCGACGCCGCCAACGCCCTGGTCCCGGTGCAGCGCCCGCCGGGCGACAACGCCGCCAGCATCGTCGTCGGGATCATCAAGAACTTCACCGCCAAACATCCCGACGGCATGACGCGTGTCATTTTGTTGGGCGACCCCACCAAAGGCATGGGGGCGCTCGCCGAGCCCGAGTGCCGACGGGTGATCGAGGCGCTCAACCTTGCCGAGCGCTTGCGAGTTCCACTGGAGTGGTTCCCGGTCTCCGCCGGCGCGAAGATCTCGATGGACAGCGGCACCGAGAACCTCGACTGGACCGCCCGGGTCTTGCGGCGCATCGTCGAGTTCGTGCAGCAGGGCGGCGAGATCAACATCGTCGTCGACGCCATCAACGTCGGCGCCCAATCGTACTGGAACGCCGAGGCGACCATGCTGCCCCAGGCCCGCGGCGTCCTGATCATGACCCCGAGGGGCGCGATGGTGCTGACCGGGAAGCACGCGCTCGATTTCTCCGGCAGCGTCTCGGCCGAGGACAACCGCGGCATCGGCGGCGTCGAGCAGATCATGGGACAGAACGGCGAGGCGCAGTACTTCGCCCACGATCTGGCCGAAGCCTGCGCCATGCTCTTTGGCCACTACCAACACACCTACGTCTCTCCCGGCGAGCGCTTTCCGCGCCGCAACCCGTCTACCGATCCGCACGACCGCGACGTCGCCGCGTTTCCCTATCCGGCGGCGAGCGGCGAGGGCTTCGAGCGGGTCGGGGACATCTTCTCGGCGGCGCACAATCCGCAGCGCAAACGTCCGTTCGCGATCCGCACCGTCATGCAGGCGGTGGCCGATCAGGACGTTTCGCCGCTGGAGCGCTGGCCGATGATGCGCGAGGCCGAGATGAGCGTGGTCTGGGACGCGTCGCTCGGCGGCATCCCGGTGGCCCTCATCGGCATCGAGTCCCGACAGGTGTCACGCGGCGGCGGCGTCGTGCCGGGCGACGGCCCGGAGACCTTCAGCGGCGGCACCCTCTACCCGTTGTCGTCGAAGAAGCTGGCGCGCGCGATCAACGCCGCCTCGGGCAACCGGCCGCTGGTCGTGCTCGCCAACCTCTCGGGTTTCGACGGCTCGCCGGAGGCGCTGCGCAAGCTGCAGCTCGAATACGGGGCCGAGATCGGCCGTGCGGTGGTGAGGTTCCGCGGGCCGATGGTGTTCTGCGTGATCTCGCGCTACCACGGCGGCGCCTACGTGGTGTTCTCGCGGGCCCTCAATGATCAGCTACAGGCCGTCGCCCTCGAGGGCTCGTTCGCGTCGGTGATCGGCGGCGCACCGGCGGCGGCGGTGGTCTTTGCCGGCGAGGTGGACGAGCAGGTGTACGCCGACCCGGAGGTCAAGCGGCTGCAGGCCGCACTGAGCGCCGCCGACGCCGGCGCCCGCCACCTGGTCCTCGCCGAGCTCGGCCAGACGGTGAAGGCGGTGCGGGAGACCAAACGCATTGAGCTGGCGAAGCGCTTCGACGCCGTTCATACCGTGCAGCGAGCGAAGGCCGTCGGCTCGATCGACGACATCCTGCCGGTGCAGCGCTTGCGGCCCTATCTCATCGAGATGCTGGAGCGCGCCATCGCCGCCGGTTGACCTCAGGGGTGCCACTGCGGCTCGGGAGCACCGCCGGGCGCCGCTGTGGGTCCCGGCAGGATCTGGCGCAGGTAGTGATCGAGCCCGAGCTCCGACCGCCACTGGTGCGGATAGCCGAGCGACACCTCTTCGAAGCGCACCCCGTGCCGCCAGTCGGTGGTGCGGAAATGGGTGTGGCCGGTGACCACGACCTTGGTCGAGAACTTCTGGTGCCAGGCGGCGGTGGCGCGAGTGCCGCACCAGATCGAGAAGCGCGGCACCAGCGGGGTGCGCGCCAGGTCTTCGCGCAGCGGAAAGTGGCTGACGATCACGAAGGGGTGACGGCCGTTCGTCTCTGACAGACGCGCCTCGGTGATCCGGCAGCGCTCGGCGCACCAGTCGGCGCGGGACGCAAAAGGCGCTGGATCGAGGCGGGACTCGTCGGCCGACAGCACCCCGGCCTCCATCGCCCACGCGACCGCGGCGTCGCGGGGGATACCGTCCGGGCGAAAGCTGTAGTCGTACAAGCAGAAGATCGGCGCCAGGGTGCACGGCCCGCCCTCTCCGTCCCAGGTCGCGAACGGGTCCTCGGGGGTCAACGCCCCGTGGTCGCGGCACACCGCCACCAGGCGCTCGTACTTGGCATGGCCGCGCAACGCCCCCGGCTGGCTCGGGAACGTCCACAGGTCGTGGTTGCCCGGCACCCAGATGGTGCGCGCGAAGCGCTTGCCGAACTGCGTCAGGACGTAGTCGAGCTGCTCCGCGGTCTCGCCGATGTCGCCGGCGAGGATAACCCAATCGTCGGGGTAGTGCCCGAGCGCGCCCAGGGCCGCGAGGTTCGCCTGGTAACCGACGTGCAGGTCGCTGATCGCGAACAGCTTCATGCCGCGAGCGCCGCCGCCTTGATCTCGAGGCGCAGATCGGGACGCGCGCCGCGCTTGATGGCCACCGCCATCACGTGCCGCGCCGACGGCCGATACAGACCGAACTGCCACTCACTCGGAGAATCATTGATGCCCGGCGCGAACGAGATTCGGATTGGCTGGGCGTCGCCGAGGTGAAGCGTGAACTGCTGCAACGGCAGCGACAGGCCCAACCCCCGGGCCTTGATGTAGGACTCCTTCAACGTCCAATACTCGAAGAACCGCGTCCGCTGCTGGTCCGCGGGCAAGCTCGCGAGCGCCGCCGCCTCGTCCGCCGAGAACAGCTCGGTGGCGGTGCCGAGCGGCGCGTGGCGGCGCTCCATGTCCTCGACGTCGATGCCGGCGTCGACCGCCAACGTCACCAGACAAGCGACCAGGCCGTGGGTGTTGGAGAGATTGAAGCGCAGCGGCGGGATCCCCGGGGGGGACTCGATCTCGGGGCGTCCGTACCGGTTGCGCTTGAAGCGCCAGCCGTTGGGGGCGACGTCGGCATAGCGCGACAGCGTCAGACGGCACAGGGCCCGCGTGGCCAGGTACTCGTTGGCGAGGCGCTCGGTGGCAAAGCGCTGCCGCTGATCCGCTTCGTCCGGCGACAACAACCTCACCAGCCGCTGCTCGAGCTCACCGGGGAACGGGTCATCCACGGCGGCGCACCAGACGTGCGCTTCATCGGGTGACAACGAGATGGACGCCATTGGAGCGCAGGGCCGTGGATCGCGCGAACAGCGAGGTCAGGCCTTGTCGACGGCCTTCAGGACTGGTTGCAGCAATATCGCGCCGATGCGCTTCTGGAATGCTCTGCGCAGGTACGGGATTCTGAGCGCCAGGAGAACGATCAGATTGAAGATTCTGATCCCGTAGTTCTTCTGCGGAAAATCATACATGCCATGCTTCGCAAAGTACTTGTGGTCCGCCCAGAAGATGGACCGGAGTCGTCCGAAGATCTCATCACGCAGAACCTTCAACCCGCCAATCCCGAGAAAGGTCCTCGGCTTGAGGTATCTCTGCTTCGAACGCTCGACGAGCTTGGTCGCCAGCGACGACAACAGGGCATCCAGCGACGCCGAGTCCTCTCCTTCATCGGTGACCGTGCCGACCAGATTGCCTTCTTGGTACTCGGCGTAAGCGTCGAAGATCTGTCTCAGGTTCGGGATTTGGCGCAACGGACCGGAGATCAACAGGGCGACCTGTTTTCCTCCGAGATAGGGCATGTGGTTCCTGAAGAAACATCGGTCGAGGTACAGCTTCCACCTGGACGACAGGAAGCGGTCGACGATCGTGCCGGCAAAGACGAGAACGTCCGCCGTCAACACTCGGTCGTTGATGAGCGCGACCAGCTCATCCTTTCCTTTGTACCGGCAGGTGCCGTCGTAGCCGCACTCGAGGCACCCCAAACAGCCGCCGGTGATGTCGACCGTGGCGAGCGAGATAACCTCGGCTTCCGGGGAGAAGGTGCTCCGAACCCTGTGCACCATCTTTCCCTGGTTGGACGAGGGGTCGTCGCTGTCGGTGAGAATGACGACGCGCTTGCCCTCCGTCGCCACGCAGCCGCCGAGCGCACCCGGGACATACTGGAGCGCATTCGCCTGGAGCGGTTGAAAGGTCTTCATCGTCGGCAGCTGCTTGTCGATGGCGTCAAAGAAGTTCCGACCGAAGAGCAGCAGCCGCTCGCGCTCGCTCGCCTTGAGAAGATCATGACTGTCCGCGGAAAACGACCCTACGTAACGCATCTCCAGGTCATCACAGATGGCGTTCATGTAGTCATGTGCGCAATGGTCGTGGAAATGCACCGAGGTGCTCAGGGTGATCGCATACTTGCCGCGGAAGGCCTCGTCGTGTTTGCGTTCCCAGATGAGCTCGATGAATCGCTTGTACTGCGACGGGACCAAGAAGTAGTACACCGGAAACGCCCAGATCACGCCGTCCGCGGCCTTGACGGCGTCGATGATCTCGCCCAGGCGACGCTCGTTCTTCTCGAGCGTGTGGATCATCGGCGCGATGTGGAAGACCGTGATCTCGGGACCGGGCACCTTCTTTTGCAGGAAACGAATCGCCTGCAGCGTAAGGCTCGTCTCGCCCTTGGGGCTCCCACTCAACACAACGACCTTCATGAGGCGGGCTCCTTGACAGCGTATCGGCGACCCCGAGCCGCATCGATGCTGGCCACGGGTTGAATAGCTCACGAGATAGCATGCCAGGCACGGCTACCACCAACAAGCTTCCGCCGATCGTCGCCGGCTCGTGAGTCGACGGCGTCAGCCGTCGGCGTGACCGTTGACATCCACGCGGTCCGGGCCGAGTGTCGAGATTCCATCGAGGAGAGACGAATGTCGACGGCAGCGAGCCCCGCAGCAAGTGTCAAGCCGGTCCGTGGCGCGACGGCGACGTTGGTCCTGTTGTTCGTGCTGTACGTGCTCAACTACATGGATCGCAACGTCATGGGCGCGGTCGCTGACCAGATGAAGGCCGACCTGTCGTTGTCGGACACCGAGCTCGGGCTCCTGCAGACCTTGTTCTTGGTTTGCGTGGCGATCTTCGCGCTGCCGGCGTCCTTCCTCGTCGACCGGTGGAGCCGGCGCAAGGCGATCGTCGCGATGGCCGTCGTCTGGAGCGCGGCCACGGCGGGCACCGGGTTGGCGGCCGGATTCACCCTGCTCCTCGTCGCGCGGACCGTGGTAGGCGTCGGTGAGGCCGGCTACTCCCCCGCCGGCACCGCGATCCTCTCCACGGCCTATCCGCCCGACCGGCGCGCCAAGGTCCTGGGCCTGTTCTTCATGGCCATGCCCATCGGCGCGGCCCTCGGAACCGTGCTGGGCGGCGTCCTCGCGGGCCGTTCCGGATCCTGGACCACGCCCTTCCTGGTCTTTGGCGCGGCCGGGGTCCTGGTCGGCCTCGCGGTGCTGCTCCTGCCCGATTATCCTGCGCCGCGCACGGCCCAGCCGGTGGCTTTTGGGAGTGCGATTGCCACCCTCGTGCGGATCCCAACCCTCCGTTGGACCTATCTCGCTTTCGGGATGAACGCGTTCATCTCGAGCGCCACGTTGGCGTGGCTCGCGCCGTATCTGGGCCGGGTCCACGGTCTCGACGTCGCGGCCGCGGCGAAGAAGGCCGGCTTGGTCTTCGCGCTGGCGTTGGTAGGATCGCCGCTCGGCGGTTACCTCGGGGATCGCTGGGCGCGCTCCCACCCGAGCGGCCGCTATTTCTCCTGCGTCACGACCTCCGCACTCTCCGCGGTATTCTTGTTCGCGGGCATTGCGCTGGGCGCCAGCCCGCTCGGCTTTGGCTGCCTGCTGCTGTCGGGCCTGTTCATCGTGGCCTATCTGCCGCCCGCTGGCGCCGCGACGCAGGACGTGACCCCCCCCGGCCTCGCGGCGACCGCCTGGGGGATCGCGGTGCTCTCGGGGTTCCTGTTGGGTGGCGCCTACTCGCCGGTCGTGGTCGGCAAGATCTCGGACGTGCTCGGCTCGCTCTCCGTCGCCCTCATGGTGGTGCCGGTCGCCGGGATCCTCGCCGCAGCGTTGTTCGCGCTCGCGGCTCGAACCTACGAGGCCGATCGCACGCGCGCTGCCGCTCTGCGAGCCGCGATCCCGTCCTCCAGCGCGCCGCCTGCCTGAGCCAGGGCTGGAAGACAGTCGCGGGGGCGGCCGCCACATCCGGCACTCGCTGGCTAGCTCTCGACCCGCCGCGCGGCGGCCACCAACGCCTCGAGCTCCCGGACGTGAACCTGGCGCTCCGGATCATCGTGCGGCAGAACTTTGGCAGCCACGGCGCGGACGTCGTGCATCGCAAAGACCAACCCCATCTCTCTGGCGACCTCTACCGCATGCTGTAGCCCGCGGCGGCCGCCGGCCACGTCCCGACCGGAGGCGATGTCCCACGCTGCTCCCCCGGCGAGAAAGAGCGGCAGCGTGTATCGGTGTCTGCCGGCGTACTCGGCCCGGCTGTGGCGCACCCGGACGACGTCCTCGTCAACACCGTCCGGACACCAGCCGGCCGCTTGCCGGTGCAGAGCCGCGGACACCAGGAACGCGCCGTCGCAGACCGTGCGTGGATGCCGCATGCGGCGCACGCGGTACTCCCGCGCGTCATCGCGGCTCGTGAGCAGGGCGGTCAGGGTTTCACCGCCGAGCGCCAGCTCCAACGCCAAGCGGGCCCCGGCCGCGAGCCGGGAGGTCACGTTGGCTTGCACGCTGCCGACGACCGTCACTGCGCGACGCAGGTGCTGCACCGCCGCCTCGTGGTCACCGCGACATGACGCGATCTGCCCGAGCAGGGAATGCGCCCAGCCCAAACCGCGCTCATCGCGAAGGTGCTCGGTCATCTCCAGGATCCGGTGCGCGACCTTCGTGGCGCCCGCCAGGCGCCCCGCCTCGATCAACCCCTCGCAATGGACGATCAGCGCCTGCCGAGCCCGCAGAGATTCCCCGGCCTGGTCGATCAGCACGGCCGCGACGCGAGCCGTTTCTACGTGGGCTGCCAGCTTGCCCTCGTCCGCATAGGTCATGGCCTTGAGTGTCAACAGGTGCGCCTTCTCGGCCGGCTCGTCGAGCGTGGTCGCCACCTCCTCGGCCCGCTGGTAATAGCGCGCCGCCATCTTCGCGAGACCGACCGTCGAAAACCCATAAGCCATCTGTGCGGCGGCCGGGATGACCTCCGGGCTCGGGCCCAGCTGCTGAGCTTTGTTGGCGGCGACCGCGCCGTACACCCCCGCGATCACGAAGTCCTCGAAGAACCACGCCTCCGCGAGCCGTGAGAGCACGCGCACCACGAGCCGACGTCGTGCAGTGCTCTTCGCCAACCGTTCACGGGTCACCGGTCGTGATCGCAGGCCGTAGAACATCGCGAGGGCCAAATTGAATACCCACCGCACCAAGTTGACCAGGTGAGCGCCGGTCTTGGGAACCCAGAAGCCCTGGTCCCGGAGCACTCGCTCGAGCGCAGCGCGGGCGCCGACGTTGTCGCCACGCCGGAACTCCACCTCGGCGAGCTTGCGCAACAGCTCACCGCGTCGCGTCGGCGACGGCAGGGTCGGCAGCCGCTCGCGGAAACAGGCCGCAGCCTGATCGAATTTGCCGGCCGCCAGGCAGACGTCGCCCTGCCGCTCGATCAGCGACGGCTTGAGCGTCGTCTGTTGACGCTGCGCGAGCTCGCGCACCTTGGCGTAGAGCTCGGCGGCGCGCTCGTAGGCGTGCGTCTTGCGCGCGTGGCTGGCGGCGACCATCGCGTACTGCAGCGCCTTGCCGGCGTTGTCGCAGGCCTCGTAGTGGTGCAGCAACCCCGCCGCGAACGCCGCGTCGTCGCCGTGCTTGGTCTCGATGAGCTCCGCGACCCGGCGATGCAGCGCCTTGCGCTCGGCGTCCGGGATCCGGGTGAGGATGGACTCGCGGAAGCGGTCGTGCGCGAAGATGTAGGTCGCCTCGGTGTCCTCGTCCTCGACCACGAAGCCGGCGCGGATGGTCTCGTCCAGGCAGTCGAGCAGCTCCAGGGCCTCCACCTGCGCGGCGTGCTGCAGGGTCTCGAGATCGAAGCTCCGACCGATGGCCGCCGCGGCGCCGAGGGCGCGCTGGGTCTGCGCCGAAAACCGGGCGGCGCGATCGCCGATGGCCTCCTGGATCGACTTCGGGATCGCGGCCAGCGACGTCTCCACCGCCTGCAGATCCCAGGCCTCGCCGCGCCGCTTCAGACCACCGGTCGCGAGCAGCAACTGCAACACCTGGCTGATCAGGAGCGGCACCCCGGCGCCCTGCTGCAACAAGCGCTCGGCGAAACGCGTCACCTCCTCGCCGACCGGCGCCATCAACATCGACGCCACGAGGCGCGTGGTGGCCTCCGACGGCAACGGCTTGAGCTCGAGCTCGACGGCGCTGTCCTGGGCGCGCATGTTTTCTCTGAACGTCACGAGCGCCGCGTGCTCGGCGGCGGGACGCTGGGTGATGATCAGCGCCACCGCCGCGCTCCCGCCCTGCGCCCGACGATGCTGCGCCGCGCGCATCAGAAAACCCAACAACTGCAGCGTCGCAGCGTCGCACCACTGCGCGTCCTCGAGCACGATCGCCAACGGCTGCTCGCCCACCACCGAGAACAGGCCCGCCGTGATCTGCTCGAAGAAGGCCCACTGCATCTGGCCGGCCTCATCGAAGCTGCCGGCGCCGGCGATCGGCTGCGAAGACTCGCGGGACGCGCTGGTGGGCGTGGAGACGGCACGCGCCCCGCCGGTGCTCGTCGGCACATCGCCAAACGACGCGGCGTGACCCGTGCCCGTGGGGGTGGCGTCGACCCGGGAGAGCTGCCGGTTGGGTGAGGCGTCGGCGGCGCCGGTTTCGGGGAGGGCGGCGGCGGCGGGCTCCGTGGGCTTTTGGGTCTCGGGGGTGGTCACGGCGCGCCGCGCGCTCAGGGTTCGGATCAGGGCGGCCACCGGATCAAAGGGGGGGCGAGGCTCGGCGCGACAGGTCGCGATGTAAACCCGGGCCCCGAACTCCGGCAGCATGCGGAGGATCTGATTGGTCAGCCGAGTCTTGCCGATGCCGGCCACGCCCTCGACCACCAGCGTCAGCGGCGCCTCTTCAGCCTTTGTCAGAGCGCCGGTGAGCAACTGGCGGGCGCTGGCCATCTCGGCTTCGCGCCCAACGAACTCGGGCGGCGCCAGGTAGGAGCCCCGGCGCAGCGGCGGCAACGCCAAAGCCTGCGCGATCATGGCCCCGAGGCCGGTGGCCGTCAGCGCGTCGATGGCCATCGCCGCGGTCGGATACCGTTCGTCGGCCTTCTTCGACAACAGGCGCATGATCACCGCGGCGACGTCATCGGGGACGCTGCGGGCCGCTTCACCGAGCGGCACGACCTGCGCCGTGCGATGCAGCTCGACCCAGTCGCGGGCCCGAGGGCTACCGGGGACCTCGTAGGGGTGGCAGCCGGTCAACATCTCGTAGATGACCACGCCGAGCGCGAACAAATCGGCGCGCGGATCGGTCTGACCGTCGATGATCTGCTCCGGCGCCATGTACGGCAACGTGCCGACGACGCGGCCGGCCTCCTGCGGGTCCTCGAGGTCGGCGACCTTGGCGATACCGAAGTCCGACAGCTTCGCCCGCGGCAGGCCGTTCGTGGCGTCCGCGGCAGCACCGAGCAGGATATTCGCCGGCTTGATGTCGCGGTGGATGATCTGCTTGGCGTGAATGTGATCGAGGGCGGCGAGCGCCTGCAAGGTGACGGCCAGCACCGCGTCCGGCGGCAGCTGTACCCGGCGGTCGAGACAACCGCCGGTCATCAGCTCCATCGTGAAGAACCAACGCTCGCCGTCGCGGTCGAGCGCGAACACTTTCAAGCAGTTGGGGTGTGTGAGCCTGGCGGCCGACCGAAACTCGCGCTTGAAGCGGGTCAGGTCCCAGCCCGAATCGTGGCCGCTGTCCATGACCTTGACGGCGCAGTGCTCGCCGGTGGTCGTGTCCGTGGCGCGAAACACCGCGCCCATCCCGCCCCGGCCGAGCATGCCGTCGAGCCGATAACGACCACCGAGCACGCTCCCTAGCGGTAGGTCGGCCGCGCTGTGCTCTGGTGACCGCATGGCCCGTTGTCGCAGTCCGAGGTACGACGGTCAAGCGCCGCCCCTGAAAGTGGTACGCAGATCACGCCGCCGCAACCCGAGGAAGCCCGCGAGAGTTGTCGGGAACTCGCCTTCGTGGTTGTGCTACTCTTCGGGGGCCCGCCTGCTGGACTCCAGCCGCGGGGCAGACCGTCGTGAGTCTCAGGAGGTCGCATGTCTTGGCGCCGGCGTCCAGTGCTCAGCATCCTCGTGCTCGTGGCCCGGAGTGCCGCTGCACAGGAATCGCCTCCAACGGCACCGGAGGCATCACCGCCCGCGGCGCAAGAGTCGCCGGCGGGCGCGCCCCAGGGATCCCCACCTGCCGCGCGCGAGTCGCCAGCCGGCGTGCCGCAGCAAGCCCCCCCCGTCGCGGCGCAGGAGCCGCCGACCGGCGCACCCGAGGACGCGCCGCCGACCACGACGCCGCAGAACCGCCTGATGTACGAGACCCGGGATGTGGCGCGCCTCAACCCGAAGGGGCTGCAGATCGAGTTGATCGGCAGCTACCGCCGCCGCCTGTCTGACAGCGACGCGCTGCTCTGGCGTGACACCTTCGTGGACGTCGGTGCGATCCTCGGCGTCACCCCGGCATTCGGCAAGGCGGGCGCGGTCGTGCGGGTGCGACCACTGGCGGTGCTCGAGCTCGGGGCCCAATACGAGTGGCTGACGTACTTCGGCACCTTCGGCTTCTTCCAGTCGTTTCCCTCGGCCGCCGGCGACTTCAGCGACCCGGAGCTCGCGCGGCGATCAAAGGACGACAAGCTCAGCTACAAGACCAGCGGCACGCAGCTGACCCTCAGCGGCCTGTTGCAGGCCAAGCTCGGCAAGATCGCGGTGCGCAACAATGCCCGCTTCTACCGCTTCGACATGAAGACCCACAGCGACGATCCGGCATTCTACGACATGATCATCGACCTGTTGGTCCCGAACCATGGCTGGGCGATGACCAACGACCTCGACGTGGTCTACATGTCGGACACCGGCCTCACCGCGGGCATCCGCTACACCGCCTCGCGCGCGCTGTACCGTGGCGCCGCCGATCGCAAGACCGACGCGGGTGCGGCCACCCACCGGGCGGGGCCGCTGGCGGCCTACACCTTCTTCGACGAGCCGGGCGGCCGCTTCAACAAGCCCAGCGTCTTCGTGGCGTCCGCGTGGTGGCTCGCCCATCCCTATCGCGCCGGCAAGGTTTCGAGTCAGGCGTTTCCGTGCTTGGTGTTGGGCTTCGCGGCCCAGGGCGACCTGCTGTAAGGCCTCAACCGAACACGAGGTTGCGACCGCCGGCCTTGGCCTCGTAGAGCTTGGCGTCCACCGCGGCAAGCAGGCCGGCAGCGGTGTGCTCCGGACCGCCGAGGACGGCAATGAAGCCTACGCTCACCGTGATCGCCAGGCTGATCTTGCCCACGACGATGGGCACGTCGGCCACGAGCTGGCGCACCTTCTCGGAGACGGAACGCGCCCCGACCGCGTCGGTGTCCGGGAGAACCAACACGAACTCCTCGCCGCCGTAGCGCGCCAGGAAATCCTCGCGCCGCAGGCTGGAGCGCACGCGCCAAGCGAGCTCCCGTAGGACGTCGTCACCCACTGGATGGCCGTGGGTGTCGTTGACCCGCTTGAAGTTGTCGACGTCGATGAGCGCCAACGCCATGCAGGTCTTGTGTCGCCTTGCCCGGCTGAGCTCGCGCTCCAAGACCTCGTTGAACGCCCGCCGATTGTGAACGCCGGTGAGCGGGTCGACGGTGGCCAGGCGGTAGATCTCTTCATGGTACTGAGTCTCGATGTCGGATCCGCACAGGTACTTGAGCACCGTCCTGCCCACCTGGATCAGGTCGCCGCTGCGCAGCTCCCAACGCTCGATGCGCTCACGGTTGACGGTGGTGCCGTTGCGGGACTTGAGATCCTCGAGGACGGTCTGCTCGCCTTCGCACATCAACCGCGCATGCTCGCGCGAGACCGCGCTCTCGGCGATGACAATCGTACAGCTGCTCGATCGACCGATCGTCATCACGCCGGGATCGATGGGGTACCACCTGCCCGTTGATGAGCCGACGACGATCACCAGGCATGGCTTGCCGGGCGGAGCCTCTTCCACTCCGTCTAGAGTCGCCTTCCCGGTGGGGTCACGTTCATCCACGATGACACCGACGAAGACCGGGGCAGGGTGCCGACATCACCAAGCCGACCGTCAGCCAAAGACAACGTTTCGTCCACCAGCCTTCGCTTCGTACAGCTTGGCGTCGACCGCGGCGAGGAGCTTCGCGCTCGTGGCGTCCGGCCCACCTTCGATGGCGACGAACCCGATGCTGATCGTCACCTTCAACGCGAGCTTGCCGATCACGATCGCCTCCTCGGCCACGATCTTGCGAAGTTTCTCGCACACCGACCGGGCGCCGGCGGCATCGGTGTCTGGAAGGATGAGCACAAACTCCTCCCCGCCGTAGCGCGCCAGAAAGTCCTCGCGGCGAATACTCGAGCGCAGCCGCCAGGCCAGCTCACGCAACACGTCGTCGCCGATCGGATGACCGTGGGTATCATTGACCTGTTTGAAGTTGTCGACGTCGATCAGCGCTAGACCGATCTGGGTCTTGTGTCGCGTGGCCCGGCTGACCTCGCGCTCGAGCATGTCGGCAAAGGAGCGCCGATTCTGAACCCCGGTGAGCGGGTCGATCGTCGCGAGACGGTAGATCTCTTCGTGGTACTGGGTCTCGATACTCGAGCCCGAGAGATACTTCAGGATCGTCGCACCAATCTGAATGAGGTCACCGTTCTGCAGGGCGCTGCGCTGCACCCGATCCCGGTTCAGCTTGGTCCCGTTGCGTGAGCCCAGGTCCTCGAGGAAAGCCGTCTGGCCGTCGAAGACTATCCGCGCGTGCTCGCGCGACACCGAGTTCTCCGGAACAATCAGAGTGCAGCTCGGCGAGCGCCCGATCGTGACCGGGCCGGCGTCCAACGGGAACCACTTGCCGATCGACGCGCCGAAGATGACAACCAGACAGGCCCTGCCGGGGCCGGCCGAGTCCAGGTTCGACTGTGTTGACTGCGTGGTTTCGTCAATCTCGTTGGCCATGACGGCTATCCGCAGATAGTAGCTGGTCCGGCAGACGTTTGCCAGCACACCGTCAGCTTGCGCGTCCACCCCGTCCGGACGATGGTTGTCACCATGTCCGCCCGGTTCTCCCTCCCCTGGCTCATCTTGGCCGCCGCCGCCGCCGTGGCCGCCGGCGTCCTGGCCCGGCGCCTGGCGCGCCACTCCACGCCGTCCGGCCTCGACGATGCCCAGACGGCCTGGGTAGACGTGCAGCGCGCCCCCCGCGACCCGAGCCGCTGGGCCGCGCTCGGCGACAGCCTCGGCGCCGTCGACGACCTCAACGGCGCCGAACAGGCCTACCGCACCGCGTTGCTCCTGGGGGGCGACGACCCGGCGATCCGCGGCCGCTTCGGCTTCCTGCTCTACAGCGCCGGCCGGGAGCAAGACGCCCTCGTCGAGCTCACCGCCGCCCAGGAGGCACGCGCCGACTTGCCGCTGCTCTCGAGCACCATCGCCGAGCTCCGCGCTCGCCTCGCCAAGAGAGAGGCCAGCGCCGCACCCTCCCCGCCGCCACCACCACCGCCCCCGGAACCACCGGCGGTGTCCGCCGCGTTGACGCCGACCCCAGCACCGGTGGCCCCCGCGCCCGATGCCAGCGTGATTCCGGTCACCGTGACCGCGCTCGGCACCTTCGTCGTCACGGTCACGGTCAACGACCAGCCGCTGGCGCTCGTGGTCGACACCGGCGCGAGCATCACCGCCATCTCCCGCGATGCGGCGCTGACGTTGGGATTGGCGATCGACCCCGACCACACCCTGCACGCCTTCACCGCCAACGGGCCGACGATCTTCTCAACCACCGTCCTCGGCTCGCTCGCTTTGGGCGGCGTTCGGCTCGAGGGCATGCGCGCCGCGATCTGCGACCAGTGCGCCGGCCCGGTCGCCGCCGGCCTGCTCGGCTTGGACGCCCAGGCAGGCCTCGGGCTGCAGCTCGACATCCAGACCCGGACGTTGCGCTTCATGGCGTGCGCGCGCTGAGCTCGCGCCCGCCGCCGCTCTACGACGACGCGCTCACCGCCGGCTCGACCGCGGTCGGTGCCAACGCCCACGCCAGCGCGTAGCAGCACACCCCCACCAACATCGTGTCGACGAAGCCGACGTTCATCGCGATCGCGACCGCCAACACCGAGCCCAGCACCGACGCCGCGCCGTTGACGCCCCAGGCCCACGGCACCACCGCCTGAAAGCGCGCGCCGGCCGCCAGGATCCCGAGCGGCAGGAAGGCCCCGAGCACGAAGCCGACCGGCGCCACGAACAGGACGACCGCAACGACCCGCACCGTGACCGGGTAGGACGCGACCAGATCGGCGACCAGCGGCGCCAACAACGGTACGATCAAGAGCACCAACACCCGCGGCAACAACTGCACCCGCGCCCCCGACAGCCCGAAGCGGCCGAGGACGCGCGGTCGGCTGCAATAGCTCCCGAGGCCCCCGGCGACGAGCAACGCGAACAGCACCGCGACCAGCGACAAGACCGGCTGGCCGAGGGCGCGCACGAAGGTCTGCATCATCGCCATCTCGAAGGTGATGAAGCCGACGCCGATAGCGACGAAGTAGAGCAGGTAGCCGGCCTTGCCGCGACGATCGCTGCGGGTGACGTCGCGGCGCAACCAGAACAGCGGCAACAACAGGAACGCCAGCACCAGCACGATCACCAGGGCGAGCGGCATCAACAACAGGCTCAAGCCGCCGTGACCGAGCCCTGCCCGCGTCGAGGTGAGCAGCTCCGAGGGTTTGGTGGTGTAGAAGAAGAACGGCCGGTCGTCGGTCGGCGGGCTGATGTCCTCGCGAAAAGCGGCGACGAAGGCTCGCCAGTCGGGCGCCGACAGGAACCGGGCCACCGGGTTGTCCGCGGCCCGCCCGGGGGCGTAGAGCGTCGCCAACCCGGCGTCGGCGACGTAGCGGTCGAAAGCCGCGATCGCTGCCGGCGTCAGCGGCTCGCGACCGAGCACGAAGGTCGCCAAGCGCAGGTCGGCAGCGACGTAGAAGTGCGCCGCGTGCGCCGCCACCCCGAGGTCGTCGAGCGCCGCCCGGCCTAAGACCAACAGCCGCAGGAATTCCTTCGGCGGCGCCCGCCAGCGGGTCATCGTCAAGACACCGGTCGGGGCCAGGTGCGTCAGGTAGTCGCCGAACGCCTGACGCGTATAGAGGTTGTTCTCCGAGAGGGTGAAGGCCCCGGCCGCGGCCGCGGCCCAGGTGTCGACCAGGGTCGCCTGGATCGACTGGTAATGCTCGGTCGTGGCGCGCACGAAGGCGCGGCCATCGCCGACGTGGAGCTCGACCTCGGGACGTTGATACAGGCCGCCGGAGTACTCCCGGAAAGCGTCTGCCATCACGTCCTCGGCGATGAGCGGGTTCACCTCGACCGCCAGCACGCGGCGCCGACCGTGCATCAGCGCCGAGATCACGTCGCCGCCGCCGCCCGGCCCGATGATCAGCGCCGCGCCCTCAGGCGCGAGCGCGTAGGCCAGGCTCGCGACCCGGTTCTCGGAGAAGCGCCGCGTCGGCTGCCAGCCCTGGTCGGCGAGCGCGCCCGAGAAGATCTTGGTGGCGGCCGACGAGTCGATCCGCAGCCACATGAAGTCGTGCGGCGTCTTCTCCACCGTGACCCGGGAGAACGCATTCCAGCCCTCGAACACCACGCGCTCCTCGCGGGTTTCCTTCGCCGACGGCATGCGGAAGAACCACGCCTGCGCGGCACCGACGATGAGGACAACCGAGAGCCCGAGGGCCCCGAGACCCAGACCGAGGCGCCACTTGTGCGCCCCGACCCCGAACGCCAGCGAGAAGGCCAGAGCAGCGCTCGCAAACAACCCCGCCGCGCAGAGCACCGTGCCCGAGCCGCCGAAGAGGCCGAGCAGCGGCACCACCGCGAGGCAGCCGCAAGCCGCGCCCAGCAGGTCGACGAAGTACAGCGTCCCGATCTCGCGCCGCAGGTGCGACACCGCGAGGGTCACGATGACGCCGGCGGCGAAGAACGGCGTCGCGGCGACCACGTAGATGACGCTGACGGTGCCGAGGTTCTGCCAGTTGACGTCGGCGCTCACCCGTTGCCGCAGAATGATCGACAACGCCAGTACGGTGGCGGCCGCGGCATAGAGCGGATAGCGACCGAGGGCCCGCGCCAACCCGTCCGGGCCGCCGAGCGCCGGGCGCAGATAGACCACGACGCCGGCCAAGCCCAAGCCGAAGAGCGCCAGCGACACCGCGAGGAAGGTGAAATGGTGATACATGATCACCGAGAACACCCGGGTGAGCGAAAGCTCGAGGATGAGCGTCGCCGCGGTCACCGCGCCGACACCGACGAAGAACCACGACCGCTTCATGGACCCCCTTCCCACGGACGTTGGCCCGCCGACGCCGGCGGCCCGATCTCCCATACCTCGAGACCGCCGGCGGTAGAAAGATGCCGGAGCCCGAGGCGCCCGAGGTTGCCGCGATTCGGATGGGTGGTCGGCAGGATCACGAAGCGCAGCCCGATCGCCGCCGCACCGGTCGCGACCTCGAGCGGCGCGAGCAGCCACTCGCCGCGCAGCGCGCGCAGCACCGGCGTCGTCTGCAGATAGGCCTGCGCCGATCGCGTCAGGCGCGACACGTAGCCGCCAACCATCGGCCGGCCGTGCCCGATCTGACGCACCAGCGCCAACCCGGCGCCCCCGAGGTCGTACACCGCGCCCGGAGCGTCGTCGGCAGCGAGCGCGGCGACGAAGCTCGGCTGCTGATACGGTCGCACGTCGACGAATCGCGGCAACAGCTCTATGAGCACGAGCGCCAAGAACCCCACCCCTGCGAGCTGCACCCGGCGCGGCTGGGCGGCGAACCGCAGGTCGAGCCTCGCCAGCACAGCGTCGAGCCCGAAACCCGCCAACACCGCCACGGCGAGCACGGCCAGGAAACACCAGCGCGTCGGCGCCCCGGAGAGCTTGAGGATGGGCACGATCGTTTCGAAGAGACCGAACGGCAGCGGCACCCCGGTCGCCCGTCCACCCCAGCGCAGCGTCGGCCCGAGCGCCAGCAGCACCCCCACCGCGGCGAGCCCGACGAAGCGCCACGGCCGCGCGCCTTTCGCCCGCAGGCGGACCCCAAGAACGGCGAGCGTCAGGACCGAGTAGCCGACGTACTGGCTGTTCTCCGCCTCGTTCCCCGCCCAGCGGTTGGAGTAGGCGCGGAAGGCGGCGCCCCAGGCCGAGATCTGATTCGGGACGAAGAACGCCTGTAGATCGGCCGACCAGTAGCTCGCCTGATGCGCCGGGACCACGTCCGTCGTCGCGAAAGCCCCCGCCACCGCGGCCACCAACACGCCCCCGGTGACCGCGAACGCGACCACAAAGGCGCCGATACCGCCGACGAGCGCCCGCTCCCGCAAGCGCAGGCCGAGCCCCGGCAGCTCGAGCGCCAGCGCCAGCAGGGTGATGATCACACAGGAGACGAAGTAGTACAGATCGCAAAACGTCACGAGCGCCAACGCCAAACCGGTCGCGAGGCCGTTTTCGAGCGTCGGCCGGCGCCACAGCCGCCGAAGCAAGAGCAGGTAGACCGGCACCCACTCCATCGCGACGAGCTGCAGGTGCCCGGTGCCGTGCGCGAAGTGGTACGGCGAAAACGTGAACACCGCGCCGCTCGAGAACGCCGCGAGCGGCCGCAGGCCGAGCTCGCGCCCGAGCCAGTACATCCCGAGCCCCGCCGCGACGAACGACAACAGGAAGACCAGGTTGTAGGCCGCGACCAGACCGAAGACCCACGCCAAAGGCCAGGCGAGGAGGCAGTTGAAGGGGTTCAGGGTCTGAAACACCAGGGTGATGCCCTGCGGGTGGTGCAAGAGCGGCGTGAAGTACGGATTGTGGCCGGACGAAAGCGCAGTGCCGAACCACCACATGTTCCAGAGGTTCTGCCAGGCGTCGCCGCCGGTGCCGGCCACGTGGGTCGTGAGGTTCGCGACCACCGGCCAGGCGTAGCCACCGGTGAGCGCCAGGTACGCGAGCCCGGCCAAGAGCGCCGGCCGACGCGGCCGCCCAAAGGACTGCGAGGCGTGGTCATTCACCGCGGGTCATGACCTCGTGCCGCTCACTGCGCGAAGTGGACGCAGCCGCGCAGCACCGCGGGCGCGCCGTCGCAGTGCTGCTCGAAGGTGGCGGTGAACCCGGTGAGGACGGTGTCGTTCTGCACCGACCAGTCGAGCACCTCGAAGCGGCCGGTCAGGGTGTTGCAGACGACACCGTCGCCGCTCACCGCGAGCCCGGGGTGAGCGGGCGCGGCGTAGTCGACGCGCTCGGCGAAGTCGTACACCTGCAGGTTCAGGCTCTGACCGAGCGCTTCGCTCGAGAACACCGTGGTCCAGGAGCTCCCCTGGGCGCTGTCGGTCGGCACCACGGTGATGCTCACGCGGTTGGGCGCGGCACCGCCCAGATGCGTGCCGGTCCAGACGCCGGCGACCACCGAATCGGCGCCAGGATGAACCGCGTCGCCGCTGTCGCCGTCCAAGAACAGCGCGTTGCCGCCCAAGAGACACGCCGCGGCCGAGCCCAGCCCGAGCGGGGCGATGAGCGTCGCCGCGGCCGAGCGCGCCACCAGCTCGATCGTGGCCCCCGACAGGCCGACGGTGACGGTGAACGGCCCGGTGCAGCTCGGGGTGAGCGCGGCGTTGCAGGGCGTGAAGTAGGCGATGATCCCCATCGGCGTCAGAGTCTTCTGGGGCTCGACGAAGGCGCCGGCGTCGGGGCGGGAGGGCGCAAACAGAATCGGCAGCGTCGACGGTTGCCCATCGGCGGTGCGCCCGATCGCGAGCACCGGGATCTTGCTGTAGCCGTCGGCGGGGATCTCGGCGACCGGCAGGCGGACGTCGTATGAGGTGGCGCTCAACGCGACGCAGGCGGTCTCGACCCGCTCGGTGCCGGCGCCGCAGGTCACCTCGGGACTGTTCGGCAGACACGCGCCCGAGTCCTCGTGGGTGCCGGCGCCGCACACCAGGCAACCCACGCCCGGGGCGGGCAGACACACCGCGCCCTTCTGCACCGTGCCCGGCCCGCAGGACAGCGTGCCGTCGGACCGGCGCGCGCCACACCCGGCGGCGTTGACGACCGTCAGCAGCGCGACGAAGTAGAGCCGGAGATTCTCGGACTCGGCCGACAGACCCATCGACGCCCACCTTACCTAACAGGGGAGTTTCGGGCTACAGTGCGGGCTCAATTCGAGGCCAGACCATGGACGAGACGCCCGACGCGAGCCCAGCTGCAGCCGAGACCTCGGCGTCGACGTTGGCGCGCGACATCGATCTGGTCGACCAGATCCTCGGCCACCGCCTGCACCAGGGCGACATCAAGCGCCTGCTCGCGAACCTCCCGGCCGCCGACCGCGAAGACTTCACCGTCAAGCTCGCCGACATCCTGCGCAAGACCTCGGCGCTGCTCGAGGTCTCGAAGAAGGTCTCCGACACCTTGTCGCTCGACGTGTTGCTGCCGCGGATGGTGGCGATCGTCTCGGAGTTCTTGGCCGCCGACCGCTGCACGTTGTTCTTGAACGACCGCGGCGCCGGCGAATTGTACTCGCGGGTGGCGCAAGGGGATCTGACCACCGAGCTCCGCTTCCCGAACCACCTGGGGATCGCCGGCTCGGTGTTCCAGTCCGGCGAGGCGCTCTTGATCCCCGACGCCTACGCCGACTCGCGCTTCAACCCCGAGATCGACAAGAAGACCGGCTATCGCACCCGGAACATCCTCTGCTGTCCGATCCGCACGGTGCAGGGCGAGGTGGTCGGCGTCGCCCAAGTGCTGAACAAACGCGACGGCGACTTCGACGACGACGATCTACGATTGCTGCAATCGATCACCCAGCAGGCGGCGGCGGCGTTCATCAACGCCCAGCTGCACGAGCAGATCGGCCGCGCCCGCGCCGAAGAGCAGAAGCTGTTGGAGATCACCAACGCGATCTCGCGCGAGCTCTCCATCGAGCCGCTGTTGCAGAAGATCATGGAGGCGGTCACCGAGATCCTGTCCGCCGACCGCAGCACCCTGTTCATGTACGACGCCAAGAAAGACGAGCTCTGGTCGCACGTGGCGCAGGGGGTCGGCATCACCGAGATCCGCTTCCCCGCCCACCTCGGCATCGCCGGCACCGTCTTCAAGACCGCGACGACCATCAACATCCCCGACGCCTACGCCGATGAGCGTTTCAACCCCGCGGTCGACAAGAAGACCGGCTACAAGACCGACACCATCCTCTGCATGCCGGTGATCAACAAGCAGGGCGCCGCCATCGGCGTGGTGCAGGTGCTGAACAAGAAAGGCGGCACCTTCGGGCCGTTGGACGAGCAGCGCCTGCGGGCGTTCTCGTCGCAGGCCTCCATCGCCATCGAGAACGCCCAGCTCTTCGAAGAGGTGGTGCGGGTCAAGAACTACAACGAGAGCATCCTCGAGAGCATGTCGAACGGCGTCCTGACGGTCAGCGCCGACGGCACCATCGTCACCGCCAACCGCGCGGCGCTGTGGCTGTTCCGGCGCGAGAACAGCCCCGCGGAGATCATCGGCAGGACGGTGGCCGACTTCTTCGTCGACGAGAACCAATGGGTCGGCGAGATGATCGCCCGAGTCCGGAACACCGGCAAACCCGATACCTCGCTCGACGCCGATCTCCACCTGCGCCAGACCGACGCCCCCGAAGACACGCTGCCGCAAGGGGGCGAGCGCCGCCGCGAGGTAGCGTCCTTGAACCTCACCGTGGTGCCGCTGTCGAGCGGCAAGGGCCAGTCGTTGGGGGCGCTGTTGATGATGGAAGACATCACCAACGAGAAGCGCTTGCGCGGCACGATGGCGCGCTACATGACCAAGGAGGTCGCCGACAAGCTGCTCGAGGAGGGCGAGGCGGTGTTGGGCGGCAAGATGCAGAAGACCTCGGTGTTGTTCACCGACATCCGCGGCTTCACCAGCATCTCCGAGCGCATCGGCGCCCACGAGACCGTGAAGATGCTGAACGAATACTTCAGCATCATGGTCGACGTGATCCTCGAGCACAACGGCATCCTCGACAAGTACATCGGCGACGCCATCATGGCGGTCTTCGGCGCGCCGTTCGCGACCGACATGGACGCCGACAACGCGCTCAAGACCGCGATCGGGATGCTCAAGGCGCTGCGGCGCTTCAACGCCGACCGCGTCGCCGCCGGTGGCTTTCCGGTGCACATGGGGATCGGGATCAACACCGCCGAGGTGCTGTCGGGCAACATCGGCTCGCTGAAGCGCATGGACTACACCGTGATCGGCGACGGCGTGAACCTGGCGTCGCGCCTCGAGAGCGCCAACAAGCACCTCGGCACCAACGTCCTCATAAGCGAGTTCACGGTCCGCGAGCTCAAGGGACTCTACCTGCTGCGCGAGGTCGACAAGATCCGGGTCAAGGGCAAGACCCAGCCGGTCGCGGTGTTCGAGGCGCTCGACCACCACGACGCCCTTACCTTCCCGCACCTCGACGTCCTCCTGGAGATGTACAACAACGGCCTGGCGTTCTATCAGCAGCGCAACTTCGCCAAGGCCGAGCAGATCTTCCACGACGCGCTCTTGATAGCGAAGGACGACGCCGTCACCAGGCACTACCTCGACCGCTGTCGCCACTTCGTCGCCCAGCCGCCCCCCGACGACTGGGACGGCGTCTTCGTAATGAAAGACAAATAGGTGCATCGAATGACCCGGCTCGCGCTCCCGACGCTCCTCGTCGCGCTCCTCCTGCCCGCGACCGCCCTCGCCGCCTGGACCAAGCTCTCCGGCGGCACCGGCCAGACCGCGCTCATCGCGGTGTCGGCGCCGACCGCGACCGACGTGTTCGCGACCGGTTTCACCCTTGACACCAGCACCATGGTGCCGCACCCGGTGCCGCACATCTACGCCAGCAGCACCGGCGGCCGCAGCTTCTCCGAGATCACCGGCAGCTTGAGCGGCCCGGCGTTCTGGGTCCCGACCCTGGTGCAGTTCTTCGACGGTCAGTTCGGCTTCGTCGCCGGCGGCAAGGCGCTGTTCGTCACCACCAACCGCGGCGGCGCCTGGACGACGCGAACCATCCCCTTCAACGTCAAGGACATGTTCTTCTTCGACGGCCAGCGCGGCGTGCTCGTCGGCGAGGGCGGCGCGATGGCGACGACCTTCGACGCCGGCGGCACCTTCAACCCGATCGTCAGCGGCACCGGCGTCGATCTGCACCGGACCTTTTGGCTCGACGCCGACCACGGGTGGATCTCGGCCTACACCGAGGTCGACGGCACCGACCAAGACGGCAACCCCACCGTCAGCTACGAAGACGGCGTCGTGCTCCGGACCACGAACGGCGGTCAGAGCTTCTCGACCTCGACGGCCTTCGCGGGGCTGGGCTTGGGGGCGCTGTTCTTCCTGCCGGGCGGCCTGCACGGCTTCGTCGTGGCGTTCTCGTGGATCGACGCCGACCGCTCCGAGCCGTCGCTGTGGAAGACGAGCGACGGCGGCGCGACCTTCTCCAACATCGGCCTGCCGCTGCAGGTCGGCACTCTGGACATGATCGTCTCGCAGCCGATCAACACCAACCACCTGGTAGCGATGAGCTGGGCGGACAGCGATCACGGTCACCTCGCCGGCAGCGCCTACGTCACCAAGGTCGACGACCTGTCGGGCAACCCCAAGCGATACTGGCGCGTGGTCGACTACGTCACCGCGAACGGCGGTAGCACCTGGACCAAGACCGATCTGGGCACGATCACCATCAGCATGGGCAGCGGCCCGCCCAACATCCAGAACGACATGCAGATGACCGCCGGGACCCTGCGCTCGTTCTACGACGGCTTGATGGTCGGCGAAGCGCAAGCGGTCTGGGGCTACGACCACAGCTGCGCCAGCCCGGCGGACTGCCCGCCGTCCTACAGCTGCACCACCAACGAGTGCGTGCCCCCGGCCTACCTCTGCAACCCGCCGTGCAGCTTCCAGGACACCTGCGTCGGCGGCACCTGCGTCCCCAAAGGCGGCGACGCCGACCACGGCGTCGGCGGTGACGGCGACACCTACCGTGGCTCCGGACAGACCGACGACGGCGGTTGCAGCTGCAAGGGCGTGGCGCCGAGTCCGATCGCGCTGGTGCTCTGCGGCGCCGTCGCTCGCGCCCTTTGGCGACGCCGTCGCCTTGCGCCCTGCCGTTGATTGACCCACGGCAATCGGAACGTCGTCGGACGCGAGCATCGCAGGGGTCGGAGGGTCCCCTTTTCAAGGGAGACCGACCCCGAGGAGCGCAGCGGCCGACGACGCCGGGCCTGCTTTGCGGCTGCCCTGGCCGTTGACCTCGAGGCCATCGACCTGGCGTCGTCATTCGTGATAGGCGGCGGCGCATGATCACCGTCACCCAGTTCAGCGCCATCCTTCTCAAGACCGCCAAGCAGCACCTCGCGAAGCTGCCCAAACCCGCGAAGCCGGCGCCGAAGGCCGCGGCCGCGCCGACGCCGCAGCCCGACAACGCCGCGGCCGAAGCCCCGCAAGCTGCCGACGCCGGGCCGTCAACCGAGAGCGCGCCCGCCGACACGACGCCGGCCGATAGCGCCCCGACCGAGAGCGCGCCTGCCGAGGCCGCCCCGGCCGGCGACGCGCCGCCGGCGGAAGCTGCGGCGGCCGGCCCGTCGCTCGAGGTGACCACCCTGATGCAGCAGATGAGCATCGACGAAAAGCGGGCCCAGCGCCTGGTCGACGCGCTCGGGGTGGTCGGCAATCGCTTGGACCGCGTCCGCCAGGTGACCGTGGTTCAAGTCACCGGGGCGCCGGCCCGCGCCGTCACCGTGGGAGAATTCGCCTACGTCGTCGACGTGACCGAGTCCGCCGGCGGTCAAGGCGGGCGCGACCGCCACGGTGGCCGCGGCCGGCCGGGCGGCGGTGGCAGACCGGGCGGCGGCCGGGGCGGCAAGCCCGGCGCCGGCAGAGGCCCGGGTCACGGCCCGCGGGGCGCCGAGGGTGGCGAGAAGGAAGGCGACGTCATCGACCTCTCCGGACCGTTCTCGATGGAGGCGGCGGCGGCGGATCGCAAGCGCGCCGAGCTCGCGGAGCGCGGTCGGGGCGGTCCCGGCGGCGGGCGGCGCGGCCCCGGTCGACCCGGAGGCGGA
>JACRCV010000022.1 GCA_016218825.1 Deltaproteobacteria bacterium | reverse complement strand
GCCAGCGGGCGTCTCCCAACCTCGCCGTTCCGAATTCCTCGACCGCCCAGCCGTGTCCAGTTTCTTCGCCCATCCCGATGGCAAGATCCAAAAACGGTGTGGATTCAAGAGGCTGCATCAACTGAGATCAATGGTGAGCCCACCCGGGGCGGGGGACGGGGGGGTGGGGTGGGGAGCGCGGCCGAAGCGGCCGCGCGGGAATCAAAAGAAGACGAAAGCGGGCAGTCGCGGGCGCCATCATCACGAGCTACGATGTGCTGGAGTCGGTCGGGTTGTGGTGAGTCTCGAATCCGTGCTTATGTTGGCGAGGTCATTCGAGCGAGAGGGAGCGTCGATGAAGTACCGTTACGCGTGTCCGTCGTGTCGCACCGAGCTGAATCCGCACGAGGACGTGGTCGTGGTCGCGAAGAACGGCGACCGGAGCGGCCTGGTGTTGTTGCACCCCGAGCCGGGGAACCAGCGGGTGTTCGTGGCGGCGAGCCTGCAGCTGAAGCCGAAGGACGCGGTGCGCTTCTATTGTCCGGTGTGCCAAGCGGAGCTGAAGTCGGCGGCGGCGACGAACCTGGTGCGCCTGGACTACAAAGCGCAAGACGGCAGCGAGGGCTTCGCGACCTTCTCGCGGGTGTACGGCGAGCACGCCTCCTTCTATGTAGAAAAGGACGGCGCGGTGCGGGCGTTCGGGGAGAGCGCGCCGCTCTACGGCGACTGCAAGTTCTACGTCGAGTGGATTTCGGGGTGAGGGCGAGCGGCGCTCACATCACCTTGAGCTTTTCGCTGCAGCAGTCGGCGCCGGCGTCCCCGATCTCGAGCTTGCACTTGCGCCCGGTGACCGACTCGAAGGCGCCGGAGAACAAGCCGCACATCATGTAGCACAACGACTCGCCCTGCTTCAGCCCGTGCTCGGCGAGGACCGGGCGCACCGGACAGGCGGTGAACGACAGCGGCACCTCGCCTTTGCCGGCGGCGCCGAGGGTGTCGAGGGCCGCGGGATCGGCCTCGAGCGGGCTCGTGAACTGCCAGTCGACGTGGTGGGCGGCGAACACCCGTCGCACCTCGGCCAAGCCCTGGGCGAGGCTCGTGGTCTTGGTGGCGCCGGCCGCGAGCTTCTCGCCCGCCGCCTTGCCGCCGGTGAACGCCATGCCTTTGGCCGCCGGCCCGACGACCTGCTCCAGGCGATTGGCGATGCCGCCCAGGAACGACGACCACAGCTCCCCACCCCCGCCGGTGGCCGGCGCTGCTGCTGCAGGTGCGGGAGCCGGCTGAACCGGGGTCCCGGTCGGCGGGGTCCCTTCGGCGGCCGCCGCGAGTTGGTCGCGGAGCTGCTGTGCTTCGGCTTCGAGGGCACGGATATGCTCGTGCGCGGTGGCAAGCTTGGCGCTGTCGCCGGCGGCGGCGGCGGCGTGGTCTTGGAGCTTGTGGATCTCTCCTTTGAGGTTGCGGATGTGCTCCTCGGCGTCGGCGAGCCTGGTGTCGGGCCGCGACCGCGCCGCGAGCTCCTCGCGCAGCTTGCCGAGCTCGGTGCGCAGCTTGACGACGTGGCCTTCGGCGCGCACCAGCTTCTCGTGCTCGTCGGTGCTCGAGCCCGGGCTCGGCGCCGCGGCCGGGACGCCGAACGACAAGCCGGTCTGTTCGGCCTGCGCGAGCTCGGCGCGGATGTTGCTCGAGATCGCGTGGAACAGCTGCTTGAAACCGTCGAGGCCCTGGTCGAGCGCGATGAGCTGCCGCGCCGCTGCCACCACTGGCGATTGTTCTGTCATCGTGACACCAATCATCGCGCCTCGTGATCACGGGCCAAACCGCATGGACCTGGGCGCGCGGCCGGACGTTAGCACGTCCGTAGGTCGAGGTCATAGACCCGGTTCGCGACCTCGAATAGGCCTTTGGCGGCGGAAGGTTTCGTGGCTAGTGTAGGGCGGGACTGAAGTCTTCAGCACGAGGAGGACGGGTGCTCATCGCCACCGCTACGAGTCCGTGGAACGGGTTCTTGACCGGCGCCGTCCTCGGCGTCATCACGTTGGTGTTGCTCTGGGTCGCCAATCGCCGCCTCGGGATCTCGACCGGCCTCGAGGACGTCTGCGCCCTCGTCAGCCGCCGGCCGTACTTCCAACGCGAAGAGGTGAGCGGCTCGGGGCGCTGGCGCCTGGTGTTCTTCGTCGGCCTGGTGCTGGGCGGCGTGCTGTCGAAGGCGACGAGCCCGGGCGGCTATGACACCTACTGGACCCTGGGGATGTTCGACCAGGTCATCGGCTGGGGCGTCGCGGCCAAGTGCGCGTGGATGGTCGGCGGCGGCTTGCTGATCGGCTTCGGCACCCGCCTCGCCGGCGGCTGCACCAGCGGCCACGGTATCTTCGGCAACGCCAACCTCGAGATCGCGAGCCTGGTGTCGACGCTGTCGTTCATGGTGGCCGGCATCGTCACCACGAACGTCATCTATCGCCTGGTCGCCGGAGGCGGATCATGATGCACGCCGTCGTCTTGGTGCTCGGCGTCGCGTTCGGCTACGTGCTCAGCCGCGGCGGCGCCACCGACTACGACTACATCCAGCGGATGTTTCTGTTCGAGAGCCCGCAGCTCTACTTCATCATCGGCGGCGCGGTGGCGGTGGTGATGCCCGGGCTCGTCCTGTTGCGCAAGCTCGGCAAGACCATCACCGGCCAACCGCTGGTCATCAAACCCAAGCCCCGGCACCTCGGCAACGTCTTCGGCGGCGTGCTCTTCGGCGTCGGCTGGTCGGTGACCGGGATGTGTCCGGGGCCGGTGTTGGTGAACATCGGCGAGGGCAAGCTCTACGCCTGGCCGGCGCTGTTGGGTGCGCTCGCCGGGGCCTACCTGCTCGGGGTGTTGTACCCACACCTGGTCGGGCCGCTGCGGCTGCCGCCGCTGAAGGTCGGGCCGGGCAACGGCTGAGGGGCCACGGCGCATGCGCTTGGAGGAGTTGATCGGCAATACGCCGCTCGTGGAGCTGCGTCGGATCTGTCCGAACCCCAAGGTGCGGCTGTTCGGCAAGCTCGAGGGCACGAACCCCGCGTCGTCGGTGAAGGACCGCACCGCGCGTTGGCTGATCCAAGGCGCCGAAGAGAAGGGCCGGTTGAAGCCCGGCGTCACGCTCATCGAGCCGACCTCCGGCAACACCGGCATCGCGCTGGCGATGCTCGCGGCCGCGAAGGGCTACAAGCTGACGCTGGTGATGCCCGAGGACGCGACCACCGAGCGCATCAAGACGCTCAAGGCGTTCGGCGCCAACCTGGTGCTGACGCCGGCCAAGGCGTCGATGGAGGGCGCGATCGACTACACCCGGGCGCGGGTGGCGGAGGGCGGCTACTTGATGCTCGACCAGTTCGGCAACCCCGACAACTGGCGGGCGCACTACGAGTCGACCGGACCCGAGATCTGGAGAGACACCGGCGGCAGCATCACCCACTTCGTGTCGGCGATGGGCACCACCGGCACGGTGATGGGGGTGTCGCGCTACCTCAAGGAGCAGAACCCCGACGTGGTGGTGGTCGGGGTGCAGCCGACCGCGGCGGCCGACATCCCCGGGATAAGGCGCTGGAAGCCGGAGTATCTCCCGAAGATCTTCGACGCCAAGAGGCTCGACCGGACGATGGACGTGTCACAGCTCGAGGCCGAAGAGATGACCCGGGACCTGGCGCGCCAGGAAGGGGTGTTCTGCGGCGTGTCGTCGGGCGGCGCGGCGGCGGTGGGTTGCCGCCTCGCGGCGGAGATCGACCATGGGGTGATCGTGTGTGTGATCTGTGATCGCGGCGATCGCTACCTGTCGTCGGAGCTGTTCGGGCGCTGATCGGAGACCAGCGATGGGGAAGAAGGTTCAGATCTCGATGCGGCGAGTGCAGGGCGCGCTCTTCGAGGCGAAGAACGAGCGCGGCCGGACCTGTGTCGTCGACGGGCCGCCGGACGTCGGCGGCACCGACGCCGGGCTGCGGCCGATGGAGATGCTGCTGGCGGCGCTCGCGGGTTGTAGCGCGGTCGACGTGCTGTTGATCATGAAGAAGCAGCGCCAGCCGCTCGACAATCTCGACATCGAAGTGACCGGCGAGCGCGCCGACGCGGTGCCGGCGGTCTACACCTCGATCCACGTGACCTTCACCGGCAGCGGCGCCATCGAGCTCGCGAAGCTGGAGCGCGCCGTGAGCCTGTCGTTCGAGAAGTACTGCTCGGTCGCCCGGATGCTGCAGCCGGCGGTGAAGATCACGTTCGCGGCGGCGGTACAGAATCGCGGCGCTCGCGGCTGAAGAAGGCGCCTGGCACCGCCGGCCGGCGATCCTTGTCAAGACGCATGGTTGGCGTGCTCGGGGCGATCCTCTGATCAGTTGAAAACCCTCTGTCCCACGGGTAGACTCACCCGGTTCTTCGGTCGTTCGCTTCGAGATCTTCAGTATAGGTGAGCGCATGCATCGACTCCGGCGGCAGGTTCTGGTCTTCGTGCAGCTGTTCTCTGCGCCGACGGCGATGTGGGCGACGGCGCTGACGATCGCGCCGGTGACGCACGCCTGGGCCAAGCCCGCCGCCGCCAAGGGCGCGAAGGGCAAGAAGACGAAGAAGCCGAGCGCCAAGAACGACAAGGCCGGCACCGAGGAAGACTCGTCCCCGGCCCCGGAGGCTCCGGCACCGCCGACCGCGCCGCCGCCGGCCCCGGAGCCGGTGGCACCGAAACCCGAGGACGTGCCGCCGCCGCCCGCCGCACCGGCACCGCTGCCCGCCACCGAATCGACGCCGGCCGCCGCACCGCAACCCGCGCCGACGATGGTCGCTGCGGCGCCCGTCCCGGCTGCGCCTGCCCCGGCCGCGGTCAAGGCCGCTGCGACCGCGACGCCGCCGCCACCCGCCGCGGAGCCGATGCCGCCGAAGCGCAAGCCCAAGATGGTCGTGCTCGATCTGGTCTCGGAGCGCGGCGTCGAGCAGGGCACGGTGAACCTGTTGAACGAGCTCCTGCTCACGCAGTTCGCGCAGTACTCGGGCTACGAGGTGATGGGCGGCTCGGACGTCCGCGCGATCTTGACCTCGGAGGCGCAGCGCCAGGCGATCAGCGGCTGCGGCGACACCAGCTGTCTCGCCGAGCTCGGCGGCTCGCTCGGCGCCGACTATGTCGCGGTGTCGAACATCGGCCGCATCGGCGACTACTACCTGTTGAACGTCAAGATCTTGAACGTCCGCACCGCCGAGGTGGTGAAGCGCTGGAGCGAGCAGGTCGAGGGCCTGGAGAACAAGCTGATGTCGGCGGTGAACAAGTCGGTCGCGGCGATCGCGCTCGAGGGCGCGCCGAAGGTGCCGGCGGCGCAGCTTCGGGCCGACGCCTCGGCCGACGCCGGTGGGTCGGGGGCAACGGGAAAACCCGGGGTGCTGGAGTTTGCGTTGTGGGGCGGCGGCGCCTTGGGAGTGATCGTCGGCGCCCTCTTCGGGATGAAGGCGAAAGCGGCGTACGCGCACACCACCGACAAGACCTACGTCGGCGGCCAGAACGAGATCAGCTCCGGCAAGTCGAGCCAGCTCATGGCAAACGTCGGCTTCGGGCTCGGCGGCCTGTCCCTCGTCGCCGGGACGTTGGTGTTCGTGTTGGTGGGGAAGAGCGCGCCGGCGGTGGCGGTGCTCGACACCGCGACGGGCAACGCGCTCGCCGTGACCTGGGGTATCGACCTCTAGCATCTTCAGTCTTCGCGAGGTGTTCATGCGGATGCGTGGTTCGTGGTTGATGGTTGTGCCGGCCGTGGTGGTGGCCGGCGGCTGCACCTACAACTTCCCGAGCGAGGACTCGCCGAACACCTTCGCCTGCAAGACCGACAGCGACTGCGTGGGCGGCTACGTGTGCCGCAACGGCTTTTGTGCCGGCTCGCAAGCGGCAGGTGGCGACCCGAACGGCAACATCGGCGGCGACAGCAACACCGGCAACACCCGGACGTTGACGATCACGAGGACCGGCAGCGGCAGCGGCACGGTGATCTCGTCGCCGACGGGCATCGATTGCGGTTTGACGTGCTCGGCGGCCTTTACCTACGCGTCGCAGGTGACGCTCACGGCCACGCCGGGCGCCGACTCTTTCATCGTTGGCTACACCGGCGCCTGCGTCGCGGCGCCCTGTCGGGTGACGATGAGCGCCGACAAGATGGTGAGCGTCGAGTTCGGGCTCGCGAGCACGAACATCCAGCCGGTGAGCAACGTGATCACCGGCGCCGGTCGGGTGACGAGCGGCACGATGACGCTGGACCTGCAGATTGGCGGCGGGCTCTCGAACGAGATCTTGTCCAACGGAGCAACCGTAGAAATGGAAGCTGGGAGCGCCGCGCATCCTGCTCAGCAGCGCTGAGCCATGCCCGACGCATCCACTTCTCAACGTGTCTTGGAGGCATGACATGCAGCTGGTGTCGAGAGCAGTAGCGGTAGGGATCTTGGCGATCGTGGCGTTGCCGACGCCGGCTGTGGCCCAGCCGGTCACCGGCCCGAGCTGGATGTCGTTCTCGGGTCGGTTGACGGACAACGGCGTGCCGGTGACGGGGACCCATGATCTGGGGTTCAAGATCTTCACCACCACGACCGGGGGCTCAGCGGTGTGGACCGACCTGGCCTCGAACACCGGGATCCAGGTCGACAACGGCATGATCTTCCTGCAGATCGGCAGCAACCCGGCGAACGACCTCGACGTGTCGTTCTTCGAGGGCGGCGGCCAGCTGTACCTCGAGGTCTGGCTGGACAACGCCGCGATGAGCCCGCGCATCGGCATCGGCATGGTGCCGTTCGCGAAGTTCGCGGACAAGGCGGGTGACGCCAAGCTGCTCGGCGGCCAACCGCTCGGCGCCCTGGCGCTCGCCGCTCACAACCACGATACCGCCTATCTCGCGTTGCACGGCACGGCTGACAACGCGACGAACGCGACGAACGCGACGAACGCCACAACCGCGACGAACGCCACCCAGCTCAACGGACAGGCGGCGAGCTACTATGCAACTGCGAGCTCGCTCTCGAGCCATGACCACAACAGCGCCTATGTTCGGCTCCTGAACCCTACTGGAGACAACAGCGGCTCGACGTTGAATTGTCAGAACGGGTACAAGGTCTCCGGCATCAATCCAACAACTGGGACGTTGAACTGCACCGCGGATGTGACCGGCGGGGCTGGAACCGGCATCACCGAGATCATCACACCCGCAACCGGCGGCTTGCGAGGTGCGACTACGACGTCTCCGGCCACGTTGTCGCTGACCAACCTGTGCGGTGACACCCAGATCCTGAAGTGGAATCAGGGGTCGAGCGCATGGCAGTGCACCGACGATCGTCGTCCTATTGCCGGTACCGGGATTGCGGTGAACCCATTGAGTGATGTGATCTCCCTGAACAGCGTGACCTGTCCGGCAAACGGCGGTTGGAAGTGGGACGGGTCGGCATGGGCTTGCGTGGTGGATGACGGCGACATCACCGCGATCACGACCGGAGGCGCGAGCGGTCTCACCGGTGGCTGCGTCTCGGGCAACTGCTCGCTCACCGTCGCCACCGGCGGGGTGACCGGCACGATGATCGCTGGCAACACGGTCGCCGCGGCCAACCTTGCTGCCGGCGCGGTCTCCGGCGGCGCCGGCGGCGTCATCACCGATCTCTCCATCGCTGCGAACGATCTCGCGGCCGGCTCGGTCACGCGCGCGAAGCTCGCCCAGGACGCCTGCACCGACAATCAGATCTTGAAGTACATCACCGGCACCGGCTGGACGTGCGCGGCGGACGACAACACGACCTATAGCGGCACGAGCTTCGCGACGAGCAACCAGAACTGCCCCGCCGGCCAGAAGGCGACCGGTGTCAGCGCCGCCGGTGGTCTCGTGTGCTCGTCGGTCGGCAGCGCTGATCTCGCGACTGGCGCGGTCTCGGGCGGCGCCGGCGGTGTCATCACCGATCTCTCCATCGCTGCGAACGATCTCGCGGCCGG
>JACRCV010000019.1 GCA_016218825.1 Deltaproteobacteria bacterium | reverse complement strand
GGCTCCGCTACATCCTCGCTCACGGCGTCAAAGAAGGTCTCGTGGCCCGCCCCGAAGATTGGCCGGGCTTGACCTCCATCTATGAGCTCTCGGCAGGCGATTCGCGCGCCTTCGCATGGCCCGGCGGCGTCATCGATGGTCATGCCACTACCAAGAGGGTCCTGCGCGTCGTTCCGCTGCCCTGCTGGGCGGGCGACGACGAGGACTCGCGAAAGGCTCGAGTCCTCGCCCTCATGCGTGACATCGAGGCGGCAGTGTGCGACGAACGCGGCGGTCGGCCGGTGCTTGGTGCTCGAAACGTCGCCGCCCAAGATCCGCACTCCAAACCCGCGAGTCCGAGGCGCAGCCGCAGACCGCAGTGCCACGCGAGCACCCAGGCGGCGCGCGACGAGTACAGCGCGAAATACACAGCATTTGCCGACGCCTATGCCGAGGCATCCGCGGCGTATCGAAGCGGCCGGCTGGACGTGGAGTTCCCCGCCTTCGCCCCCCGGCCGCCGTGGGTCGTGCCGCACCGCCTCGCCGCGTAGTTCACCGACCGCATAGGCCGACACACACCGTGACCCGACTGGTCGGCAGTTGCCGTCGAACGCGAGAGCACAACCCCGACCACCTCACGTCCCCGGAAAGCGGGGACATTCAGCGCTGAAATCGGCGCGCCGGTCGTGTCGGTCAGGGTTTGCTGCTCTATGCTCACTTCCAGTGCCCCCGTCTTGTTGCGATGCCCAATGTGGCGTGTGGCACCTGAACCCGGGGGGCACTGCCTCCGGGGGCGATGCCCAATGTGGCGTGTGGCACCTGAACCGTGTGGCACCTGAACCTGGCGTGTGGCACCTGAACCCCGGGTCGAAGGCGCCCACGGAGGCGAGGGTGCCCCCCGAGCAGCGCAGTGCGGCCGACTCGGACACGGCCGCGCGAGCAGCACCGCGGGGGCCGCGAAGCCCACGGAGGCGAGGGGAGCCCCGAGCAGCGCAGTGCGGCCGACTCGGACGCGGCCGCGCGAGCAGCACCGCGGGGGCCGCGAAGCCGACGGTGGCGCGTCCGTCGAAGGCACCGAGGGACTCGAAAGCAACGAGCTCCACATCTGGGCAAGGTCGACTTCCTGACTACCGAAGACGCCCTCAACGCCTTGAAGAAGGGCGTCCCGGGCTTTCCAGAGTACCTGGCGACTGGGACGACTTCGCCGCCTACGTGGCGCAAATCAACAACGTCATCGGCGGCACGAAGCGCCTGGTGCTCTGCACGTACTCGCTCAAGAAGTGCGGTGTCAGGGCAGGCCGCACGCGCCCGCCGTGCCGGTGGCCACGGCCGCCGCACCGAGGTTCATGGTCGGCACGGGGGAGTTGGTCGTGAGGCCGCCGCCGTCCTCAGCGGTGAACGCGCCGGCGTCGTTCTGGAGGTTGAAGCCCAGCGCCGCCGGCAGGCCGGAGTTTCTGAGCATCTGCACGCACGCCGAGGGGCCAAAGGCGCCAGGAGACCGGGTGCGCACCTGGGCGCTGAACTCGACCGGGCGGGCGGCGGTGTTGTTGTTTTGCAGAGCATTGTCGCGGATGGCGGCGCGCACGATCGCGTCCCCCTGCGCGTCGACGTCGATGCCGGCGGCGCCGTTCTGGGCGATCGCCGGGTTCTGCTCGATGACCACGCTCAGGGTCGAGGCGTCGACGGCGCGGGCGGAGATGCCGCTGGCGCTGTTGGCGGCCGGCACGCTGTTGCCGGACACCTGCGGGTTGTCGGCGACGAGCGCGGTGAGCGACGCCGCGCCCTGGCTGTCGAGGTCGATGCCGTCGCGGCCGTTGCCGGTCACGGTGTTGCCGGTGATGGTGAGGTCCAAGAGCGGCGCCTCGAGGCCGGCCGCGTCGCCGGCCAGGCCGCGGATGCCCGGGGCATCGACCGCCCCGGAGACCGCGTTGTTGGTGACGACGCCGAAGAGCGCGGAGGTGTCCCCGCCCGCGGCGCGAAGCTCGATGGCGTCGCCCCCGGAGTCGGTGACGATGTTGGCGTCGATGGTGACCGCCGCCACCGTTCCGGCCGTGGCTACGGCGCCGACGCTGACACCGTTGAACACCAGGATCCCCTGGCGGCCCGGGCTCTGGATGGTGTTGCTCACGATCAGGTTGGCCACCGCCGGCGGCTCGCCGGCCGGGTCGTAGAGCTCGATGGCGCCGAAGCCGGCGTTGATGTTGGCGATGGTGTTGTCGTGGAGGTGCACGCCGGTGGTGTTGAGCCCGAGGATGCCCTGCTCCATGCTCGGCTGCGCCGACGCGTCGATGCGCAGGCCCGCGACCTCGTTGTGGTTGGCCAAGAACACGCCCACGCCTCGTGCGTCGGCCGGCTGGCCCACGCGGGCCACGCCGTCGTTGGCGATGACCGGTTGGGCGCCCGGCGGTACGAGCACGATGCCGCGGGCGATGCCGTTGGCGATCAGGTTGGCGGCGAAACCCACCCCCTGGCCGAGCAGGCGCTGGTTGTCCTTGAGGATGATGCCCTGGCTCTGGCCGTTTGCGTTCCCGGTGCCGGCGAGGACCATGATGGTGTCTCCGGCCGCCGAAGCGGCCTCGACCGCCACCAGAGTCTGGAACGGCGAAGCCAGCGTGCCGGTTCCCGGCCCGGTGGCGCTGTTGTCTACGTACCAGACGCGGGCATTGAAGGTCATGGTCACGGTGGCGGTGACCGCGACCGTGGCGAGCGCGCGGCTTTGCGCCTGGTAGGTGAAGGTGTCGGTCGCCGGCACCGCGGTCACGGCAGGCGGGGTGTAGACGAAGGTCCCGTCGGCGCGGATGCTGACCTGGCCGCCGAGGGCGGTGGCGCCGGACGAGGCTACGGCCGCGCCGACGTTGGCGTCGTTGCCGAGCAGGCTCTCGGCGGCGACGGTGGTCACGGCCGTACCGGCGATGAAGCTGAAGACATCGGCAACCGCCGCCGGCTCGCACACGTCGCCGATGCCGTTTCTGGGAGCGACGTCGGCCTGGCTCGGGTTCGAGAGCCCCGGGCAGTTGTCGAGGGTCAGGCCGGAGGCCGCGATCTGCTCCGGGGTTGCGGTAGGCAAGAAGGCGTCCGGCCGGCCGTCGGCGTCCGGGTCCGCTGTGGCCACGGCGCTCGTCGGGAACAGGTCGGCCGTGTCGAGCACGCCGTCGCCGTCGTCGTCCAAGTCGGCGGTGAGCCCCGAGGCCGCCACCTGCTCCGGGGTTGCGGTCGGCAAGAAGGCGTCCGGATGGCCGTCGGCGTCCGTGTCCACGGAAGCGACCATGTCGATCGGGAAGGCGTCGGCGTCGTCGGCGACGCCGTCGTTGTCGTCATCCGCGTCTTCCACCAGGCCCGAGGCAGCCACCTGGGCCGGGGTCGCAGCGGGGAGGAAGGAGTCCGGCATGTGATCGCCGTCGGTGTCCAGCGCCGCCGCCACCTCGAGCGGGAAGGCGTCGTCGGCGTCGGCCACCGTGTCGTTGTCGTCGTCCTGGTCTTCCACGAGGCCCGAGGCCGCGATCGCCGCGGCCAAGGCTCCGGGCATGAACGCATCCGGTCGGCCGTCGCCATCCGAGTCCAGAGCCGCGACGCTCTGGAACGGGAAGTCGTCGTCGATATCGCGCACGTCGTCCCCGTCCTCGTCGACGTGGCGATCGGCGAGATCCGGGATGCCGTCCTGGTCGGCGTCGCCGGCCAAAGCGGATCCGGACGGCGCCGGCAGAGCGCCGCCCACGGTGGCGCGGCCGATGCCGGGGGTCGCCGCCACCTCGCCCAGAGCGTGGGTGCGCGCCTCGGCGCCGGCCGAGAAAGCGACCCGCCCGGTGGCCTGGTCGGCGATGAGAATCGCCAGGGTCCGGCCGCCGGCGTCGGTGTCGCGCAGCACCAGGACGTAGTCGTGCGACAGCGCCACGCCGAGCTCGAAGAGCCCCGGGGCCACGGCGAGAGCCGTTGTCTCCGCGCCGGTGTCGTCGACCGCCACCGCCGCCACGTGGCCGGCGAGGCCCGTGAGGTTGCCGGTCAGGATGAGCTTCGGGGTCGCGGCCGGCGTGCCACCGCCGGTGCCGGCGTCGTCGCCGCCGCAGGAAGCCATTGTCGAAAGCAGGATGAGTCCACTGATCCGCCTCAGATTCGAAAGCATTGCGCTGCTCCTTGAGTTTGGTGTCGTCGTGCTCGGGGCGCCGGCCCTACCGCGTGACGGTGATCGGTTGCGCGAGCAGCACCCCGCCGCCCGTGGACTCGATGCTGATGGTGCTGGTCTGGTCCGGCGCGAGCGCCGCGCCCACGGTGCGATAGACCCACGCACCGGCGGCGTTGGCGGTGGCGGTGCCGAGCACCGGCCCGGCCACGGTGGCGCCCACGTGCAGCGTGATGGTGTTCCCGGGCGTGGCGATTTGGTCGGTCGTGCCCTCGACGCGCCACTCCCTCGTGCCGGTGCGATAGAGCGCGCGGCTGACCGTGAGCACGTCGGTCGGGGCGGCGATCGCCACGGTGACCGTTCCCGCGAGCGAGCGCGCGCCGAGCGCGTCGGCCACGGTATACGTGAAGGTGTCGGTGCCGGCGACGTTGCCGGTGTAGGTGATGGTGCCGTCCGCGTTGAGGATCGCCGTGCCGATGGTCGGTGGCACACCGATCTGCACCGAGGCGACGTCGATCCCCGGGCCGTCTGCATCGGTGTCGTTGGTGAGGACCGGGATGGCCACGGCCACGCCTGCGGGTAGCGGACCCGCCGTGTCGTTGACGGTCAGCGGCGCCTGGTTGAGCCCCGTGACGTTGACATCGACGCGCGCCGCGTTCGACACCGCGCCGGTGGAATCACGTACCACGTACGCGAAGGAGTCGAGGCCTGCGAAGCCGATCGCCGGCAAGTACCTCACGACGCCGGTGGCCGGGTCCGCCACGGCGAGGCCGTCGACCGCGGCGAGCGTGATGGTCACGGAGGCCGGGTCCAGCGTCGCCGGGGTCACCGCGGTGTCGTTGGTGAGCACCGCGATGTCCACCGGGGTGCCTTCCACGGTCGTGGCCGTGTCGCCGAGCGCCGTAGGCGGAACCGATGCCGGCGGGTTCACGATCACGGTGACGGTCGCGGTGTTCGAGGTGACGCCGACCAGATCCTCGATGGTGTAGGTGAAGACATCCGCGCCGGAGAAGCCCGCGCTCGAGGTGTAGATCACCGAGCCGTCGAGGAGCGGGTCGATCTCCACGGTGCCGCTGCTCGGTCCGCTGGTGATGAGCAAGGTGGTCAGGCTCAACGTCCCGGTGTCGTTGGCGGCGACGTTGATGTTGGTCGGGACCGCGGGGTTGGCACTCGCCGAGTCGTTGTTGGCGACCACGGCGGAGTTGACCCCGCCCCCGGCGCCCACGGCGCAGGCGACCGCGACCGGCGTGGCCGGGATCGGCAGCGCCGGGGGATTGACCGGCGGCCAGGCCAGGACCGACAGGTCGCCCTGGAACTGGCCCGCAGCGTCTACGAACGACAGGATGCGGTCGGCGGCCCGGGTCAGCGGCAGGGCCGTGAAGTTGGGATCGCTGTAAGGCCCCTGCGGCACGCTCGCCAGGGTGCGCGGGTCCATGAGCACGCCTTGGAAGGTTCCCTCGAACGGATACGGATCGAGCGGCTGCGGGCCGGCCTCGCAGTCCACGACGCCGTCGCCGGTCACGTCGATGCAGCCGGCCGGGCTCAAGCGCCGGTCGAGGGTCCAGGGCAGGCCGGTGAAGCTGAACGGCGTGGCCAACGCCGCGAGGTTGATCTCCACCATCTCCGGGAAGGAGACGCCGCCCAAACCCACGCCGAAGGGGAACAGGTACTGGCCGTTCGTGGCCTGGTTGCCCATCACGTCGAGGGTGACGAGGCCCGGGAATGCCAACGAGTGGCCGGTGCGCGCCTGCACCTCGTGCGGGATCGGGCTCATGATCGCGAACTGCTCGGCGCTCACCCCAGGGGCGCCGAGCCCGCCGCCGTTCGGGCAGAAGCCGGTCCCGAACCTGGGCTCGTTCTGCAGGTGCGCGCACGGATTCAGCTTCGGCGCGGCGCCGAACAGAAAGTCCACGTCGTGCCGGATCTTCCAGATGTTCGCCCCGAGCCCCACGAGGCCCTGGTTGCCGCAGGTGCCGGCGCCGCCGGCGAGGTCGCAGCCGCGCACCGAGGCCATGGGCAGCTCGTGCGGCTGGTTGGTCTGCGGGTCGTAGTGCAGCGTCCAGATGAGGACGTCGGGCGGCAGGGTGGAGAAGCCGATCATCAGGGTGCGCAGCCGTTGGTTCTGGAAGCCGGCGGCGTCGACCTCGAACTCTTCCAGGAACAGGTAGTCCGGTTGGTCGGGCGCGTCACGGGTGGTGATGCCGGTCTGCACCTGCGTCGAGTGGGCGGAGAGGAAGCGCACGCCGGCCACGAACTCGAAGTTGCCTTCCGCGACCACGCTGTCGCCGAGCTGGATGGGAGCGAAGCGCCGCGAGTCTGCCGCGGGCAGGGAGGTGCGGTTGCTCTCCGGGCAGAGCGCGTCGCCGGTACCGTCCACGGCCGCCTGGGCGGTGGTGGTGCCGAGGCCGAGCACGTCGGTGAAGGTGCGGGCCACGGTGCTCGGGATGCACAGCGGGTAGCCGGTGGTAAAGACGTTCGTGTAGTTGTCGCCGTCGAGGGTGAAGCGCGGGTCAGGGCTGCAGTTGACCGTGTTGCCAAGCGCGCACCCGAGTCCCGTCTGCACGGTGTGCCTGGCGTCGGGATCGTTCAGGCGCACCATGACGCCGGTGACGCTATCGTTGGGAAGGCCGTTCAACACGAAGTAGCCGTCAGCGTAGTTGATGTGCGTGACCTGACCGATCACCGACTCCACGCCCTTTTCGATGAACACGTCGCCGGCGATGACGTTGCCGTTGTCGGTGCGGTTGGCATGGATGGTGGCAAAGCCGCCGGCGCCGGTGGTGTTGCACACGTCGCCCTTGGCGAGGCCGGTCAGTCCCGCGAGCTGGCAGCTTACCGGCGCCTGCGTGAACAGCTCGGTCAGGGTGAGGCGGTTGGCGGGCAGGTCGAGCAGGAGGTTGCGCGGCAGGATCACCACCTGGCCGCCGACCACGATCTTGCCGCCCGACCAGTGGTCGGCGAGGTTGTCGACCGTGATGAGCTGGATCTCACCGGAGATCGGCGCCATCACCGCCGCCCGCGCCGGGGAGGCCGCAACCAACACGGCGGTCGAGGCACCAAGAACCGCGCCGAACAACCGCGACCAATCTGTTCTGCCGGACATGCCATTCTCCTTTGCGTCGGGTGACAGGCAAAAAACCGCCCTCTTGCGTGCACGCGGGCACCGCGAAGAGCAACTCCATTTCCGGGTGCTAGAGTGAGTCGCCTGCGGCACAGATCAAGGGGCGCCACGCCTGGATCAATCTCTTGGCCGCGCTCGCGAGCGTCCTGCCGGCCACAACGATGAATGTCGGTTGCGACCGTGGCAGCGGTGAAGACGGCGACTGCGGCCTGACCATCGTCTGCCCTGGGAGACGCCCGGCCGCAATGATCTCCTAGCGCCGGCGGCGATGGCGGGCGCCCAAGAAGACCGCGACGAGCGCCAAGCCGGCGCCGCTGCCGCTGGCGGCGCAGTTGCAGCCGCCCGCGACGCCCCAGACGTTCTGGTCACAGTCGACGTGGATCGTGTCGTCGTCGTCCTCGCAGTCGCAGTCGACCGCGAAGCCGTCGCCGTCTTGGTCCGCCGAGGCGCCGGTCGGATTGGCGTCCATGAGGTCGGCGCAGCCGTCACCATCGGTGTCGACATCGACGCAGTCGGCGACGCCGTCCCGATCCGCGTCGATGAAGCCGTCGTCGACGCCGCCGTTGCAGTTGTTGTCGAGCCCATCGCAGACTTCGAACCTCCCCGGGTTGGCGCTCGTGGCCGCGTCGTTGCAGTCGGAGCCGCCGCAGGCGGTCGACGTGTAGCCGTCGCCGTCGGCGTCGACGCAACCCGGCGGGCACGAGCCGAGGTCGACGGCGTCCACGAGGCCGTTGCAGTCGTTGTCGACCCCGTCGGCGCAACTCTCCCCGCCGCCCGGGTGAGTCGAGGCCGCGGTGTCGTCGCAGTCGAAGCCGCCGCAGGTGGCGCTCTGGTAGCCGTCGCCGTCCAGATCGGTGCAGCTCACCGAGCACGCCGGGTCGTCCAGGTCCGTGCGGCCGTTGCAGTCGTTGTCGGCGCCGTCGGTGCAGCTCTCGCCCGCCCCCCGATTCACCGTGAAGTCGCCGTCGTCGCAGTCGGAGCCGCCACAAGCGACGTCCGGATAGCCGTCGACGTCGGCGTCGGCGCAGCCCGCCGGGCAACCCCCGCCATCGGCGGCGTCGACCAGGCCATTGCAGTCATTGTCGAGCCCGTCGTCGCAACGCTCCACCCCACCCCGATGCACCAGGGGGTTCGAGTCGTCACAGTCGTGGCCGCAACCGCGCGTGTGGCCGTCGCCGTCGGCGTCGGCCGGATCCGAATCGTCCGCGGTGACGGCGTTGCAGTCGTCGTCGGTGCCGTTGCAGGCGGCCTCGAGCCGGCCCGGGTTGACGATCGCCCTGCTGTCGTCGCAGTCGCTGCCGCCGCAGACCACGTCCGGATAGCCGTCGTCGTCGTCGTCGTTGGCGACGCAAGCCGGCGGGCAGTCGATCGAATCGGCGCCGTCTTGCAGCAGGTCGCAGTCGTTGTCGACCCCGTCGCCGCAGCTCTCGGCCGCCCCCGGGCGGATGCTCGCATCGGCGTCGTTGCAGTCGGCGCCGCCGCAGCCCGCGTCTTCATAGCCGTCGCCGTCCACGTCGGCGCAGCCGGCCGGACACTCGGGATCGGCGCCGTCTTTGAGCCCGTTGCAGTCGTTGTCGACCCCGTCATTGCAGCGCTCGCCGGCGTCCGGGAACACGGCGCGGCTCGAGTCGTCGCAGTCCTGGCCACCGCAGGCGCCGCTCCGATAGCCGTCGCCGTCGCCGTCGGCACAGCCCGCCGGGCAGGCCGGATCGAGATCGTCGACCAGGCCGTTGCAGTCGTCGTCGCCGCCGTCGCTGCAGCCTTCGACGGCCCCCGGATGCACGCGCGGCTCCGAATCGTCGCAGTCGCTGCCGCCGCAAGCCGCGCTGTCGTAGCCGTCCTGGTCGGTGTCGACGCAGCCGCTCGGGCAGAGAGGATCGGCGGCGTCGATCCGGCCGTCGCAGTTGTCGTCGATGCCGCCGCTGCAGGCCTCGCCCGCCCCCGGATTGACGCTGACCTGGGCGTCGTCACAGTCGGTGCCGCCGCAGACCGCGCTCTCGTAGCCGTCCAGGTCGGCGTCGACGCAGCCGGCCGGACAGCTCGCGACATCGGCGCCGTCGACGAGGCCGTTGCAGTCGTCGTCGACGCCGTCACCGCAGTGCTCCCCGGCGCCCGGATGTACGTCGAAGCGCCAGTCGTCGCAGTCGCTGCCGCCACAAGCGCCGCTCGGATAACCGTCGCGGTCGAAGTCGACACAGCCCGGCGGACAGTCGCCGACGTCGGCGCCGTCAGCGGCGCCGTCGCAGTCGTTGTCGACGCCGTCGTTGCACTGCTCGGCCGCGCCCGGGTGCCGGTTCGGATTGCCGTCGTCGCAGTCGGAGCCGTCACAGCCGGCGCTCGCATAGTCGTCGCCGTCGGCGTCGACGCAGCCGGCCGGGCAGAGCGGGTCGGCGGCGTCGAGCTGCCCATTGCAGTCGTTGTCGAGGCCGTCGCCACAATGCTCGCCGGCGGTCGGGTTGACGAGCGGATTGCCGTCGTCGCAATCCGTGCCCGGCGGGCAGGCGCTGCTCGTGAAGCCGTCCCGATCGAGATCGGGCAGGTCGGCGGTCAAGACGTTGCAGTCGTCGTCGAGCGCGTCGCACGCCACCTCGACGGCGCCCGGGTGGGTCGCGGCCTCGAGGTCGTTGCAGTCGGAGCCGCCGCAGGCGAGGTCTGGGTAGCCGTCGCCGTCCTGGTCGATGCAGGCCGGCGGGCAGGCGCCGGGATCCCGGCCGTCGACGACGCCGTCGCAGTTGTTGTCGGCGTTGTCGGTGCAGTCCTCGACCGCACCCGGGCTGACCGCAGGATCGCCGTCGTCGCAGTCGCGGCCGCCGCAGGTTGCCGCCAGATAGCCGTCGCCGTCGCCGTCGGCGCAGCCGGCCGGACACTCGCCCGGGTCCTGGTAGTCGATGCGGCCGTCGCAGTTGTCGTCGATGCCGTTCACGCAGCGCTCGCCGATCGCCGGGTTGACGAAGAACGCCGCGTCGTCGCAGTCGCTGCCGCCGCAGGCGAGGCTTCGGTAGCCGTCGCCGTCGTCGTCGGGGCAGCCGGCCGGGCACTGCGGATCGTCACCGTCGGCGAGGCCGCTGCAGTCGTTGTCGACGCCGTCGGTGCAGTCCTCGCGCCTGCCCGGGTTGATGGTGCCGCGGCTGTCGTCGCAGTCGGAGCCGTCGCAGCCGCGGCTCTCGTAGCCGTCGCCGTCGGCGTCGGCGCAGCCGGCCGGGCATCGCGGATCGTTGGCGTCGACCAGGCCGTTGCAGTCGTTGTCGACGCCGTCGAGGCAGCTCTCGCCGCCGCCCGGGTGGATCGAAGCCACGCGATCGTTGCAGTCGCTGCCGCCGCAGTCGCGGTCCGGGTAGCCGTCGCCGTCCCAGTCGGCGCAGTCGGCCGGACAAAGTGGGTCGGCGGCGTCGACGCGGCCGTCGCAGTTGTTGTCCTGGCCGTCGGTGCAGAGCTCGGGCTGGCCCGGGTGGACGCCGGCACGGCCGTCGTCGCAGTCCGAGCCGCCACAGGTCGCGCGTGGATAACCGTCGCCGTCGGCGTCCGGGCAACTCGCCGGGCAGAGGGGATCGTTGCCGTCGACCCGCGCATTGCAGTTGTTGTCGATGCCGTCGGTGCAGCTCTCGGCCGCGCCCGCGTTGATGAACGGGTTCGAGTCGTCGCAATCGGAGCCGCCGCAAGCGACGCTGCGATAGCCGTCGCCGTCGGCGTCGACGCAGGTCGACGCGCAAGCCGGATCGGCGCTGTCGATGGAGCCGTCGCAGTCGTTGTCGAGCGCGTCGGTGCAATTCTCGACGCCGCCCGGGTGCACGAAGAAGTTCGTGTCGTCGCAGTCCTGACCGCAGAGCACGGTGTAGCCGTCGGAATCGGCGTCGGCGCCGCCCGGCTCGTCCAGGGTGAGGAAGTCGCAGTCGTCATCGACGCCGTTGCACGTCACCTCGGCGAGCCCGGGGTTGACGCTCGGGCTCAGGTCGTTGCAGTCGCCGCCGTCGATCACCAAGGCGTTCGGATGGTAGGTGTCGTCCCAACCGGCGCAGCCGACGAAACCGTCGCCGTCGTCGTCGAGCTCGCTTCCCGGCACGACGCCGCTGCAGTCGTCGGCGTAGCCGTCACAGAGCTCCGGCGCCCCCGGGTAGCTGTTGGGGTCGGCGTTGTCGCAATCGTCGCCTCCCACGAACCCGCCGCCGTGATTGACGAAGCCGCTGCAGACGACGAAACGATCGCCGTCCGGATCGGTCTCGGCCGGATCGTCGGCCGGCGCGCCGCCACTCGAGCAGTCGGTGTCGAAGCCGTCACAGACCTCGGTCGCATTCAGGTGCACCGCGGCGTTGGTGTCGAGGCAGTCGCCGCTCAGCGCCGTCAGCGACGTGGACCGCGCGTAGCCCGCCGGCTGGCTGCATTGGCTGAAGGTCGCGCCGCTCGAGACGAGGTCGGCGTCGAGGTCGGCGTACCAGACCGTGGCCGGGTTGAGCGTGGCGTCGCCGTCGTCGCAGTCGCCGCTCGTGTCCACGAGCGCGGTCGCGAGCGCGTAGCCCACAGGCGGGGCGCACTGGGTGAGCGCCGCGCCGTCCGAATAGCCGTCGGCGTCGACGTCTCGGTACCAGACCGTGGCCGGGTTGAGCGCGGCGTCGCCGTCGTCGCAGTCGCCGCTCGTGTTGACGAGCGCGGTCGCGAGCGCGTAGCCCAAAGGCGGGGCGCACTGGGTCACCGCCGTGCCGTTCGCGTAGCCGTCGCCGTCGGCGTCCTGGTACCAGAGGGTCGCCGGGTTGACGGCGGCGTTGGCGTCGTCGCAGTCGGTGCTCACGTCGGCGGTCAGCGCGCTGCCGTTGGCGCAGATGAGGTCGGTGTCGTCGACGACGATCGTCGAGCCGTAGCCGTCGTCATCGAGGTCTTGGTAGCAGGCCTCGACGCTGTCGCAGTTCTGATCGACGCCGTCCGCGATCACCTCGGTCGCGCCCGGGTAGGTGCTGAAGCCGCTGATCGGCGTGTCGTCGCAGTCGCCGCTCGTCGCCAGGAGCGCGGTCGCGAGCTCGTAGCCTGCAGGCTTCAGGCACTGGGTGAGGCTGGCGCCGTCGGCGTAGGCGTCGCCGTCCAGATCCTTGAACCACGTCGTCGCCGGGCTCAGCGTGGCGTCGAGATCGTCGCAGTCGCCGCTCGTGCCCACGAGCGCGGTCGCGAGCACGTAGCCGGGAGGCTCGAGACACTGCGTGAGGCTCGTGCCGTCGGAGTAGCCGTCGAGATCGAGGTCCTTGTACCAGATCGTCGCCGGATGGACGGCGGCATCGAGGTCGTCGCAGTCACCGCTCGTCGACACCAGGGCTGACGCCGGCCGGTAGCCCAAAGGCTGGCCGCACTGCGCGAGGCTGGCGCCGTCGGAGTAGCCGTCGTTGTCGATGTCCTTGTACCAGGTCGCGTTGGCGCCGATCGCCGCGTCGGCGTCGTCGCAGTCGCAGTCGCTGCCGTAGCTGTCACTGTCGGCGTCGGGGCTGAACGTGTTCCACAGCGAATCGAGGCAGTTCGTACAGCCATCGAGGTCGGTGTCCGAGGCGCAGCCCCAGACGTTGACGGCGGCGTCCTGCGGCCCGGCGATCAGGTCGCCGCACAAGAGCCCCCACCAGACGCGGATGGTGTAGGTGGCCGGCGGATCCTCGTCGGGGAAACCGACGTTCGCGACGTTGACGCCGACGGTCGTGCTCGCGCCGCCGGCGCCGAGCGCCGGCACCGCCACCGAGCCGGTGACCGTGGCCGGGACGGCCGAGAACGGCGCCCAGCCGGAGCCGGTCCAGTACTGCGGCGTCGGCAGGGTGTCGTCCAGAATCGCGTAGTAGAGGGTCGAGGTGGTGAACGGCGCGCCGACGTTGTCGTTGGTGACGTTGACCGAGAACGAGACGTCGTCGGCGGCGAAGTGCACGAAATCGGCCTGCGTCGGCAGGACTGCCGACAGGCTGCCGGCGCGCTCGACGACGGTGTTGACGGTGTAGTTCTCGTCCGAGGGGGTGTTGTCGTCGATGAGCCGGAGCTGCCAGGCGCCGGTCGGCTTGCCGGCGGCGAGCGTGTAGCTGCCGGTGAACTCGCCGAACAGGTCGGTGATGTAGTGGTCGGCGCAGCTCGCCGGGTTCGGCAGACAGGCGTCGAGGATCGGTCCGGGACGATAGACCGCGAGCCGGTAGTACAGGTCCTGGGAGACCGAGCTCAACCGCCGCGCCTGGAAGTAGATGGTGTCGCAGGAGGTGAAGTAGGTGGCGGCGCCGTTCAACCCGGCGTCCGCGTACAACGACAGCTTGCCGAGGTTGCTGATGACCTCGCCCCGCGCCAGATCGTTGGCGACGCCGCGATCGTCGACGCGGAAGAAATGATGCAGCGTCGGCCCGGAGAGGATGGCCGGCGACAGCGGCACCCGCACCTCCATCACCAGACCGAGGGTGCCGCCAAACGGCGCGATCGCGCTGAGCGTGGCGAGCTCTTCGGTGGCGCCGCCACAGCGGTCGGAGCTCTGGCTGAACACCAGGAGCTCTTGGCCGTCGCTGATGTCGCCGTCGCCGTCGGGGTCCGAGAACAGGCGGACGAAGTAGGGAGCGTCCGCCGCCGGGCTCCAGTCGACGCAGACTTCGAAGGCGCTCGCGGCCGAGCCCGAGTTGATGAGGGTGTAGGGGAAGTAGCGGATCTCGGCGCTCGAGAGCGACACCGGGTTGCTGTCGCTGCCGTAGGCGCCGGGCACGACGGTGACGCGGTTGCGGACGTCGATCGTCACCGTCGCGTTGCCGACCTTGTTGCCGTCGGTCGCCACGCTGCCGCGAACGTACAGCCGGTCGCGGTTGCCGACCGCCGCGCCGCCGGGGACGGTGACGCCGACGACCAGACAGGCGCCGTCGCCGTTCGCGAGCGAGCCGACGTCGGGCGTCGGATCCGCGTCGACGGGCGAGTCGACGAGCGGCCCGTCGGCGCCGCCGTCGCAGTCGGTGTCGGCGTACAGGGCGGTCGCATACGGTCCGTTGTCGCCGGCGATATCGACGGTCGAAATATTGATGATCGCCGCGCCGCCGCTGTAGTTCGTGACCCGCACCGGCACCGGCACCGCCGCTCCCGGTTGACCCGAACGCACCGGGGCTCCGGGGGTGAAGACCACGAAGCCGATGGCGGTCTCGGCTGCCGCCGTGGCCGTGCTGTCGATCGCCACGACGGTCAGCGTGGAGCGGTCGACGAGCTGGTCCAGACCCGAGCCGACCGTCTGCACGCTGGCGACCTCGAAGGTCGCGCCGGGGGCGAGGCGCACGCCGGGATCGGGGCGGCTGTCGCCGTCGGCGTCGAAGCCGGGGGCGATGGTCTCGAAGCTGCCGTCGCCGTTGCCATCGGTGGCCATCAAAGTCAGGGTGCCGGGAGTGAGCTTCCCGTCCAGCGTGGTGTCGGCGTACAGGCGCGTCGGCAGGCGCAACGACGACGACATCGCGAGGTTGGCGAGCGCGGGCGCGGTGCCGTTCGAGGTCAGCACGAAGCCATAGGAGCTCGAGCCCGGCGAGGCGGCGCCGCCAATCTGCAGCGCCGGGGTGACGTCGACGGTCTCGTAGCTGAACGTTCCGAGGGTGTCGTTGCGACCGCCGATGTTGTCGAGGGCGCCGGCCAACCCGAGGCCGCCGTTGGCCACCGCCACGTGCCAAAACAGCGGCAGGGGGCCGCTCGCTGCGGTGGCGCCGAACGTGCTCCACGGCGCGCGGATCTCGAAGCGCTTGCCGTAGAACAACGACGTCGCGTCGCGGTCGCCCGAATCGCACTGCTCCGCCAGCGTGCAGCTCGCCGGCCCGAACCCGGGGCAACACTGCGGCACCGCGGTGCAGGTGCTGCCGATGCTGCCGAGGACCTTGTAGCCATCCACTTTGCCGGTGGCGGGATCGGCGATCGGGTCGCAGTCCCGCGCCGCGTCGGGATCGGCGCTGGTGCACAGAGCGCCTTGGCTCGGGACGTAGTTGCAGATCTTGGGGCCTTGGGCGCCCAGGGTGAGCCCGTTGCCACCTTTGTAGGTCGCCTGGATCACCTTGTCGCCGGGATCGAGGTATGGAATGCCGTTGACCGCCTCCGGGGCGCCGTCGATGTCGGCGATGAAGAAGAAGTCGAGGCCGTTGCTCGTCTCCTCGAAGCGCTCGACGTAGAGGGCCACGAAGCTCGTGGCCGGGTCACCGTTCCAGGTGTAGGTCCAGGAGAAGCGCATCAGGTCGCGGCCGACCTGCCCGATGGGCGCCACCCTGCAGTCGAGGTCGTCGGGGTTCGGGTTGATCGGGCCGCACAGCGCCGGCGTCGTGCCATCGCCGTCCACCGAGGTGTTCGCGGGGTTCGCGAGCACCTCGGCCCAGTCGTTGTACGCGGTCTGCGACGCGCCGTCCTCGATCTGGATGAGCTTGAGGGTGGGCGCCTGGGCGCGGGCGGTGACGCTGCCGAAGACGGCGGAAGCGAAGATCACGGTCACGCGAACGAATCGTCTCATGATGTCTCCATGCGCAGCACAACGCCCGGTCGCTTTGCGCCGGGCGACAGCGATTACGGGGCAGCGCCAGGAGTCCGGCGTATGCCACCGACGGCTCGAGCCGCCTGAGAGAGTTGGGCATTCTAGCCGAGCCGAGGCGCGGCCGCCACCCACGATCGCCGCGGCCGGAGGACCTACTTGCTTCGGTGCTGCCAGGCATGATGAGTTGCGGCATGCGTGCGACTCCCGCTCTCCCTGCGAACGCTCTGTTCCTCCTTCTCCTGTCGGCGAGCCTTCCGGCCCGGGCCCAGGAGGTCGACCTGCAGCACTTCGAGCCGTCCGCGACCACGACCGGCCTCGTCGCCGTCAAAGGCGGCGCCGCCGAAGGTTGGCTGGTGCCGGCCGCGTCGCTCACCTTCACCTACGTGCACGAGCCGCTCGTGGCGATCGACAACGCCGGCAACCGGTTGGGCGCGCTCGTCAGCCATCGCCTCGACGCCGTCCTTGGTTTCGCGCTCGGCCTGACGCCGCCGGCCGGTGTCCTGCACGGCCTCATCCGCGGCCTGGACGTGGCGGCGCTCCTCCCGGTGGTCCCGGTGCAAGTGGGCACGTCGGCGCCGAGCGGGGTGTACACCGGCGCGAGCGCGACCACCGCCGGCATCGGCGATCCGCGTCTCGAAGGCCGCGTGACCCTGTTGACCAGGGATCAGGTCGGTGTCGATCTGGCGATGATCCCGGTGCTGACGGTGCCGGCGGCCGCCGGCGGCGACTTCTTCGGCAACGGCTCGGTCACCTTCACGCCGGAGGTCGCGGTGTCGACGGGGCGCGGCCCGGTCTTCCTCGGCGTGAACCTCGGCTGGCGGGTGCGCGGCAACCGCGACCTTTACGGCATGGAGATCGCCGACCAGGTCCTGTGGCGCGCCGGCACCGGCCTCGACCTGCACGCCTTCGGCCTCCCCGAGAACCTGGGCGCCGGCGTCGAATTCTGGGGTCTCACGAAGGCGGTGCGCCCGTTCGCCAGCGCCAAAGAGAGCCCGATCGAGGCCCTGGCCTCGGCGCGTTATCGCCGGGGCGACCTCCTCGTCACCGCCGGGCTCGGCAGCGGCGTCAGTAGCGGCTACGGCGCCCCCGACTTTCGGGCGCTGGCGGCCGTCGCCTGGGCGCCCAGGGTCGCGCCCGAGCCGGAACCGCCGCCCGCGCCGCCATCGCCACCGCCGCCGCCGCCGACCTGCCCGGACGGCTCGACCGCGTCGGTGAGCGCCGACGGCACCCTCGTCTGTCCTGAGGTCGTGAAGGACGCGGACCACGACGGCAACCCGGACGGCGTCGACCAGTGCCCGGACGAGCCTGAAGACCAGGACGGCTTCGCGGACGACGACGGCTGCCCGGAGCTCGACAACGACGACGACGGCATCCCGGACCACACCGACCAATGTCCGAACGTCGGCGAAGACCTCGAGGGCTTCGAAGACGAGGACGGCTGCCCTGACGCCGAGCGCGACACCGACGGCGACGGCGTCCCCGACTTCAAGGACCAGTGCTCGAAAGAGCCCGAAGACATGGACGGCTTCCAGGACGAAGACGGCTGTCCCGACCACGACAACGACCTCGACGGCATCGCGGACAGCGCCGACAAGTGTCCGAACGAGGCCGAGACCATCAACGCCGTCGAGGACGACGACGGCTGCCCGGACCAGGGCGCGACCCTCGTCAAGCTCACCAGGGAGAAGATCGAGATCAAGGAGGCGGTCTACTTCGACACCAACTCCGACGTCATTCAGGCGCGCTCGTTCGGCCTGCTCGATCAGGTCGCCGCCGTGCTGCAGAACCACGCCGAGATCCCCAAGGTGCGGGTCGAGGGCCACACCGATGATCGCGGCGCCGCCGACTACAACCTCGACTTGTCACAGCGCCGTGCCGCCTCGGTCATGGCCTACCTCGTCGGCAAGGGGATCGCCGCCCAGCGCCTGGAGGCGGCCGGCTTCGGCGTGACCCGCCCGATCGAGAGCAACAAGACCTCCCGCGGCCGCGAACGGAACCGTCGCGTCGAGTTCGTGCTCGTCGAGGCGGCGCCGTGAGTCAGTAGGCGTCGTCATTCAAGGTCGGGGTCACGATCGCGTTCATCAGATAGCCCAAAGCGATGTTGTTGACGCACTTGCCTTCGCGGGCCTCGTTCTGGGTGTCGATGTCGCCCAAGGTCGAGGTGAAGACCCCGGGAGCCCTGGTGACATCGCGCGGGTGCGCCACGTCTTGACCGTACGGCCCGCGGTAGCACCGGCGGTCGTCGACGCCCTGCTGGTCCGCCTTGATCGTTCGCTGCAGCTCGAGCAGCTTGTTGCCGTGCAGAGAGAGCCAGACGTCTGCCTTGACGGTGGCCAGGCCATCCACCCCGTAGGTCCCGAGCGGGCTGGCGCTGCTCATGCGGGCGGCCCCTGCATCCAGAGCCACGAACACCGAGAGCTCGCGATAACCGTAGCCGGCGACCCCCGTCTGATCGATGCCGTTGGGGGCGTAGTACTTCCAGCTCGCGGGTCCGTTCTGGTTCTCCGGAATGTCGGGCAGGTACATCGAGCCCCCGGGGTTGATGAAGGTCCCGGTGATCGGGTCCACGTCTCCCGGAGTGAAGCGCACGTCGACGAAGGCCTGATAGATCTTGTTGGCATTGAACAGAGCGCCCCGCGGAACCCCCGCGCCGCGCGCCACCCAGTGGACGGCGGTGAACAGCTTCCACTCGACCGCGGCCTGGTAGCTGGGCATGTAGCGCGAGTGGTTGACGAGCGTGCCGTTGTTCCAGATGTTGAAGCCGTCGACGAGCTCCCCCACCGTCTGCCCGTGCACGATGGCCGTGCTGGTGTTGGTCAGCGGCCGCGCGAAGGCGCCCAGCCAATGGACCAAGAGCTTGCGCCGCCAGCCGGCAACCCGTGAGTCGGTCGGGAAGATGGCGGCGCCGAGCGATAGCACCAGCGCGTCGGAGACCTCGTCCTCGCCGAAGGAGTTGCCGTCCGCGCCGTTCCAATACTCGACGCGGTCGAACAGGTTATCGCTCATCTGCCGCGTGACCATGTGGGCGACCAGATCCCGCTCGGCGGCAGGCAAGAGATCGTTCAAGAGCCAGCCGGCGGTCCCGGCGTTGCCGACAAAGTAGGGAGTCTGGCGCCCGAAGGAGCTGCCGCTGCCCACGTCGTTGCCGGCCGCGTCCGGCCCCAAGCGGGTGCCGCCGTTGCCGGTGTGGCACGCGGCGATGGAACGGATGATTCGCCGGCTGCGCTCGATGACTTCATCCCGGGTCAATACGCCAGCGCCGAGCTCCGCCCCCATCACGTCGAAGTCGTCCATGTCGGTAGCGGTCTGCCAGGCGCCGGGCACCGTGACCGCGATCGCCCCCGCGAGCGCCAGGGCGCTGGCATATTTGTAGTTGACCGAGTAGCAGCCGAGGTTCGTCGACGGGTCGCCGAGGTGGTAGTTCAGCCAGAAGTAGTAGTAGCCAAAGCCGTGGCGTATCGCGTTCTGGAACAACGCGCGCATCGTCGGGTGAACGACGCTGTCGGCGAAGTTGCCCATGATCGGGGGAGCCCAGGGCAGCACGAGCGGAGGTGGAGGTGGAGGTGGAGGAGGTGGTGGCGGCGGCGGCGGGCCTGGGTCGGCCCCCCCCGAGTCGGCAAAGCTGTCGGCAGGTCGGTCGAAATCGTTGTTCGCTGGACCATCGGCGACACCGTCGGTGTGCCGGTCGAAGTCGCCGTCGACGGGCAGGTCGGCACCGTCGGCACGGTCTTCGAATGCCCCGTCCGACTGCGTGGGTAGGATTCCGTCAGACGGAGGAATGGGATCCACACCGACCGTGACGCTCGAGACGCTGCAGGCGGCGATGACGCAGAGACCGCCTCCGAGAACCAGACCCAAGCACTTCGACCGGCAGCGGTTCATTGATTCGTTCTCTTCTCTGCCAATGCCGCGACTGCCTCCATCATACCACAGCTGCCGGTGTCCTCCTTGCTCACCGCCGCGTCTTGAACGAGGGCCGCGAGTGTCCAACGTTAGCGAAGGCACGACATTGACGATGAACGACCCGAGTGAGGCAAGGCGGCGATTGACGCACTGCATTCTCGGCGCGTCAACGTAAGGAGTGAGCGGATGGTACGGCTCGGCGACAAGACCCTCTTCGACATCTTCGCGAAGGCCATCGAGCAGGAGCGGAAGGCCCAGGACCTCTATCGCCAGGCGGCGCTGCTCGCGGGCGACGGCACACCCCTCGCGGAGATGTTCCGTCACCTCGAGCACGAGGAGCGCGGTCACGAATCGCGGCTGGCCGAGGACTACGCCCAGTTCAAGGCCAAGCTGTCGCCAGAGCGACCGTAGCGACGCGCCACCGGCGTCGTTGATCGTCATGGCGGCGGCGCCGGCGCGCGCCCTGCTCCAGGAGACCGAGGCGGCCTAGCGGATGACGCGGCTCGATCGTCCCCGGCGCGCTTTGCGCCTTGCTGATTCGAATTGGCGTGCACATCATCAACCCTGACGTGCGGCGCGCGAGTGCTCAAAGCTACTGCCGCACCAGGGAGGATCGGGGCAGGCCGCGTCGGCCATGCCCAGTGATAGTTAGCCGCCAGCTCGAGGCATTCGACGAGCAGATCCACGCCCCCCTCGTGCAATCGCGAAGAATGAACGAAACGGTGCTCCAACACGGGGCGGCCGCCGCCGTCCCCTCTTCCACGGAGGCAGTCCCATGCACGCGTGTCATCACTCACTCAAGGCAGCCAGCGTCGTCGCCTTTGCTCTATCCCTGTTCGCCACCGCCTGCGGCGAGGGCGAGGAGATCTCCGGCGGGCCGCCGTCGCAGACAACCAAGAGCGATCTGACCGTCAACGGCACGGGCTTCGGGCCCCACGACGGCGAGGTCATGAGCGTCGCCCTGCTCGATGCCGCCGGCGAATACATCGCCGCCGGCGCCACGATCATCAACGGCGGCGCCTTCTCCGTCACCTTCCCCGGCAGCATCGCGGACGGGATCAACTACCGCCTCGACTACTACGCCGACCACGACAAGAACGGCCTCTGCTCGATCCCGGCGCTCTCCGGTGACCACGGCTGGCGCCAGACCATGACCGGCACCAGCTCGGCCCTGAATCAACCGGTCACCCACAACATCGCCTTCGAGGCCGACGTGTGTACGAGCTTCCCGGCGTACGACCTGCAGCTCAACGGCGCCTTCGGGCCCCACGCCGGCCAGACGCTCTACGTGGCCGTCGTGCGCACGCTCGACGACCTCTTGGTCACCGAGCAGTCCACGGTCCTGCCGCAAAACGGCATCCTGGCATGGGCGGTGCGCGGCATCCTGCAGCGCGGCGTCGACTACCGGGTGGACTACTACGCCGACACCAACGGCGACGGCGCCTGCCAGGGTCCAGCGTTCGACCAGGACCACGCTTGGGCCGCCGTGGTGCGCTCGGTCGGCGGCAACACCTCCGTCACCGGCAGCGATCCCTCTCCCTTCGACCCGCTCGCCTGCGCCGCCTTCCCCGGCGGCGTGCCGACCGGGCCGTTCGATCTCAACGTCACCGGGACCGGCTTCGCACCTCACGACGGCCAGGTGATGAGCGTGGCGCTGACGACCATCGACGGCACCGTCATCGCGCGCGCCATGGGCGTGATCGCGGGTGGCCGGTTCTCCGCGGCGTTCCCCGGCAGGCTCGAGGCCGGCCAGAGCTATCGCCTGGACTATTATGCCGACCGCGACCTCGACGGCGTCTGCACGCCGCCGGCGCTCGCCGGCGATCACGGCTGGCGCACCGAGATCAGGTCGGTGTCGGCCGCCGTCGATACCTCGGTCGTCCACAGCATCACCTTCGAGCCGACGGTCTGTGGCAGCTTCCCGACGCGCGACCTCGCCTTCAGCGGGACCTACTCGCCGCACGCCGGCCAGACCATGTACGCCAAGCTCGTGCGCGACATCGACGGCACCTCGATCGCGACGACGAGCCAGGTGGTTCCGGCAGGCGGCGCCGTGCTCATGTCGCTGCCGGCGAGCGTGCAGGACGGCGCGACCTATCACTTCGACTACTTCGCCGACACGAACAGCGACGGCCTCTGCAGCGGTCCGGCACTCGCCCAGGACCACGGCTGGCGCGTCACGGTGCCGGCGGTGTCGACCGCCGTGGCGCTGAGCCGCAACCACGACACGGCCTTCGAGCCGACGGTGTGCGCGAGCTTCTGACCGCCCGAGCGCTGTCGGTCTCAGTTGTCGGGTGCACCCGCATCGACCCACGCCTGAAACCGGCAGCGCTCACCGTCGGTCGGCGCCCTGCCGAGGAAGTCGGGGGGCATGAGACCCGGTTGGATGACTGAGTTGGCCAGCGCGGCGTTGGCGCTCGCCTCGGCGTAGGTGTCGAAGTTCAACCCGGCCGGGGCGCCCTGCCGGTCCGCCGCCGTGGCCGAGTGGCAGGGCAGGCAATAGCTCTCGAACAGCGGTCGGATGTCCCCGGCGTAGCTGACGGCGTTGGTGACGTCGCATTCGCCGGGCGACGGCGCCGGGTCCTGCTTCTCACCACAGCCGGGCATGGCTGCGACGAGCCCCGTCAACGCCAACAAGAGTCTCCTCAAGGCCATGGTCGCTCCCGGGCACCCCCAGGAGATGTATGTCTCGAGGCCACACGGATCAAGGGCTCCGGCTCGCCTCCGGCGGTCCGCGCCCTCGGGTCCGGCCCCCTTTGCCCTCACGCCTCCTGGTAAGGTGCGCGGCGACCTTGCGGCGGCCGCCAGACGCATTATGTATTCACCGGGCTCGGGGGGGTTGATTCGACGGCAATCCTGGTTACAAGGAGACAGCCGCCACGGCTGGCACAGATCATGGCGCGGATAATGAAGATCCGGAAACGGACCGTCGAAGGCGCCGCCGCTCTCCTCGGCGTGGCTGTCGCGATGAGCGCGCTCGCCGGAGTGCCGCCCGGCAAGGCCGTCATCATCTTGAGCGACGTGCCGGGCGACAAGAGCGCGGTGGCATTCCCGCACGCCAAGCACGTCGACCAGTTCAGGAAGCTCGGGGGCGCCGCCATTGTCTGCCGGGACTGCCATCACACGCTGACGACGGCGATGGCGACGGGCGAGACCCCGCAGATCTGCCCCGCATGCCACGTCAAAGAGGGCACGCCCCAGATCACGGTCAACGGCCGCACCGCCCCGTTCCTGTTCAGGTCGAAGGCCGGCCGCGCCGACGTGACGACCATCATCTACCACAAGCGCTGTCGCGACAGTTGTCACCTGTCGATGAAGGCCGAAGGCAAGATCATCACGACGTGCAAGACGTGTCACAACCGCTGAGCGGCAGCGGCGCGGCTCCTACTTGCGCCTGCGGGCGCTGCCGGTCCTGCCCCCCATGGTCTCCTGCTCGACCCGGTAGGCGTCATAGATGCTCTCGATCCGCCTGACGTAGTCGACCGGTTCCTCGCCTCGACAATAGCCGTAGCGCGCGCGGCGGTGATACTCGGGCTTCTGCAAGAGCAGCATGGCCTTCTCGACGTTGTTGAACCAACGATCGGGGTCGTCGCCCATCTTGCGGGCGAGCAGGCGCGCGTCGGCGACGTGGCCCATGCCGGCGTTGTAGGCGGCCAGGGCGAAGCGGAGGCGTTGGCGCAAGTCGATCGCCGGCTCGAGGCTGTCGCGCTGGGCCGCGAGGTACTTCACGCCGGCGCGGACGTTCTCCTCCGGATCCTCGAGGTTCTTGACGCCGAGCTCCATCCCCGTGCGCGGCATGATCTGCAACAGCCCGACCGCGCCGACCCGGCTGCGCGCCCGTGGGTCAAAGCGCGACTCCTGGTACATCTGGGCCACGACCAGCCGCCAATCGAGGCCGTGCCGTTTGGCATAGCGGCGCACGAGGCCGTCGTAGGGCGAGATCGTGCCGGCCGCCCGCGTCGGGTCGAGCTTCAGCTGACTGCGCCGCCTCGCGTCGGTGAAATAGCGATCGAAGATCTGCGCGAAAGCGCGCCCCTGCATCTCGCGCTCGATGAGCCCATCGAGCGCCGCCAGGAGGTTGGGGGTGTCGGCGCGCAGGCCGTACGCCATGGGCTGGCCGTGGGTCAGGGTCAGCGTGGCCCGGACGTCCTCCCGGTGCGCGAGCTCGACGCCCAACAACACCGAGTTGGACACGGTCGCGGCGATCTCCTTCTTGCCGACCTTCTCGATGAGGTCCTCGGTCTCGAGCTCCTCGCCGGCCGACACGATCTTCAGGGTCGGCACGGAAACGGCGATCTCGCGCAGGCGGGTCATGTAGACCGACGAGCCGCGCACGTGCACCGTCGCGCCCGCCAGCTCGTCGAGGGTGGTGATGGGCGGGCTCTCCACGGGCTGCACCAACACGTCGTCGGCGAAGATGAAGGGTCGGCTGTAGACGAAATCGGCGTCCCGGGGGTCGCCGCCGAGGCTGGCCGGGATGAGGTCCACCCGGCCGCTGCGCAAGAGCTCCGGCATGTCCGCCGGCGTGTCGGGCACCACGACCTCCAGGCGTAGGCCGAGCCCGGCGGCGAACAGCCGGGCGAACTCGAGCTGGAAGCCGAGCTGCTGGCCGCGCCAGATGAAGTAGGACGAGCCGTTGTTGAGCATCCCCACGCGCAGCACCCCGCGCCGGCGGATGGCGCGCAGATCCCCCCCACGGTTCGCCCGCTCCCGCGCCCCGGCCAGGTAGAGGCGCACCGCAGCGTCGACCGCAGGGCGGAGCTCGACCGCGTCCTCGAGCATGAGCCACGAGAGCGGAATGTCGCGCGCCAGGCGCTGACCGAGGGTGGCGGCGTCCCCGTAGCGACGATAGGTGTCGAGCTCAGAATCGAGCACCACGGCCGCCTGCAATCGACCGTCGGCGATCTCGCCGAGCAGGTCCTCGCCGTCCATGTCCGATCCCGAGAGCTCCAGGGTCGAGCCGGCTCCGAGCCGCGCCGTCAGGCCGGCGCTCAGACTCGCCCACAGCACGTCCGCGCGGATGCCGACCTTGGCGTCGTGCAGGTGCTTGAGCCCGCGCAACGGGTGCAGGCCGCTGGCGACGGCCAGGACGACGTCGACCTCGTGCACCGGGATCGACGCCTTGCACCCGGAACGGCCGCCCCCGGCCATCGCCCATCCGGGTGCCATCAGGTCCGCGCGTCCCTCCCGCAGGGCGGCCACGGGATCGGCGCCGCGCGGCACCGGGACCAGCTGCAGCGCCACGCCCAACGCCTTGGCGAGCTCGCCGGCGAGAGCCCGATCGTCCAAGAGCGGCGAATCGACCCGCGGCAAGCCGACCATGGCCGCTTCTCGCACCAACACCCGCACGACGCCGGCGTTCCTGACCGCTGAGAGGTCGCGGCGGGGGCCGGGTACGGTGTTGACCCACGGCAGCATCGCATCGCCGTCAGGCTCGACGCGGTTGATGACGACCGCCTCCAGGTCCTCCTGCACCTCCAGAGCCGGGGGCTGCCGGCAGCCGCCGTCGCCGAGCAGCAAGCCGCAAAGGGCAGCGCGCCGCAGCGCGCGAGCCGTCAGCCGCACGCAAGCCTCCCGGGCGAAACTCCGTCCGCGCTCAGCCACCGAGCCCCCTCGACAACCAGCTATTGTCCTGAGCGAGGGCCGGGGCCTCAATCGGAGGTCGTCTGATCTTGGACTACGAGATTGCCCGAGCCGGCGCCCAACCATGGGCGGGCGCCGGCTCTCCACGACTCACGGCTTCGGCAGCCGCACGACCAGGTAGTCGGCGTTATCCGGCTCGCTGACGCCGAAGCGGGCGTTCACCAGGTAGAGATGCTCGCTGGTCGCGGTCAGAGTCGACGGCACGTCGAGGCGCGGGTCGGTGAGCCTCCCCACGACCGTGCCGCTCGCGAGCTCCGGCGCCAGGTTGACGACGGCCACCTGGTTCAGGCGGTTCTGCACGACATAGAGCGTCAGCCCGTCGAGGTAGATCCCGTCGGCGTTCGGGACCGAGTCGGCGCCGAGCAGGATCTCCCGGCTCACGCCCGTCGCCCGGTCGACCGCGTACAGCTTGCCGGCGCTCGAGTGGCCGATGATCAGGGTGTTGCCGTCGGCGGTCGCCACGATGCCGTTGGCGCTGGTCTGACCCGGGGTGGCGACGAAATCACCGCTCAACGGCAGGGTGACGACGCCCTCCGGGGGCGCCAGAGCGCCATTTTGCGCCACCGGCACCAGGTACAATGCCGCGCCGCGCGAGTCGGTGAACCAGGCCCCCTCCGCGGTCAGGGTCACGTCGTTGATGAAGGTGTTGCCCGTGGCCAGCGTGTAGGTCGCGAGCTCGGCGCCGCTTTCGGCGTCGTAGACGTACGCCTCGCCGCGTTGACCGCCGGCCACGAAGATGCGGCCGCGGTCGTCGACCTTGAGGCCGATGGCGCTGCGCGGCCCCTTGGCCCCGACGACGAGCTCCGTGGCGCCGGTCGCCTGATTCGTGCGGACGATCCGCCCGGTCGGGATCGAGCCGATGTAGAGCCAACCCCCGGAGAGAGTGACCCCTTCGGGCCTGAAGCCTCGCGGCAGCTTCATCTCGTCGTGGCTCACGGTCGTGTACCGGCCGTGGCCGCCGGCGAGGACGCGGAGCGGCAGGTTGAACCCCTCGGTCACGTTCCGGAGCGGTCGCGGCACCGCGCTGACGACGATCGGGGTCGCCGGCGGGCTGTAGAGGTCGCCGCTGTCGAAGGCCACATCCTCGCCCGACACCCAGCTCATCAAGTACCCGGCGGCGTGGCTCTGATCCTCGACCGGATAGACGCCCACGGTGCGGGCGCCGTCGCTGAAGAGCATGCCGTTCGTGCTCGGGACGCCCAAGACCGCCGTCGGCCGCGGCTCGCGCTCGAGCCGGTCGGGCACCAGGGAGTGCGGCGCCGCGAGGATCGCCTCGAAGTGCGACCGCGCCGCCTCGCCGACGACGATGGTCGCGCCGAGGGCGGCGTAGCTCCTCACGCCGCCGCCGTGGTCGATGTGGAAGTGGCTGACGACCGCGTAGCGGATGGGCTTCGCCGGAAACACCGTCCTGACCGCGGCGATGACCGCCTCGGAGCGCGATTCGTAGAGCCCGGGCTCGAGGGCGATCAGGTGGTCCTTCATCTCGACGATGAGGGAGTTGTGGGTGCCGCCGCCGGCGAAGTACAGGCCCGAGCCGGGCGCCGTCTCCTCGAAGGTGATCGTCTGTCCCTGGTCGGTGAAGCCGGGCAGGCCGATGGCCTGCCGGCGCCAATGCCACTGCGCCGTGACCGCGCCGCGCGCCAGCTCGGTCGCGACCGGCGTCACCTTCATCTCCTCGGGGATCAGGAAGAGGTCGTCGGTGAGCGGTACGTCGTAGGTAACGTCCCAACGCTCCTCGGTCGCGATGGTGATCGTTCGGCCGAGTCCGACCAGGCGCACGCCGACCTTGTAGGGGGCCATCACGCCGGCGGCCGGGCGCCAGTCGTCGAACACCGCCTCGGTGAGCGTGTCTCCATAATAGGGATCGTCCTGGAGCATGTCGGCCTTGATCGGCAGGTAGGTCTCGGAATCGATGAAGAGCCGCACCGGCGTGGGGCCCGCGCCGTTCACGGCGAGGACGTACGCGGTCCGCCCTTCGAACTCTTCGTTGGCGCGGCTCTCGACCGCCGCCGGCGTGAGCGCCGCGGTCTTGAGCACGGCCACGGGCGTCGTCAAGGTCCAATAGGCCATGGTCGTAGCGATCCGCACCGACGGCATGGCGGTCGTCGCCGGCGCGGCCGGGCGGTCGTTGCCGTCGACCACGCCATACCCACCGCTCATCACCTCGGTGTAGCGCTGGCTCTGGGCGAATGGGTAGTCGACAGCGCGCGTCCATTCCGACCGAGAGCGCGAGGACGTGAGGTCAGCGGTGAGCGCGTACTCGAAACCGGAGACGCGCCGCGGCGGCATGCCCGGCGAGTAGGTCTGTTCCGGCTCGAACCACTCTCCGCCCGCAGCGACCCGCAGGGAGCGCAGGCCCGCGACCGCCGCCGCGCCACCCATGGCCTCGAGACTCCTGGCGAGCACCGACTGCTTTTCCGCGACGTCCGTCTTGCCGCCGCCACAACCACTCAGCGCCGCGCCAACCAGCAACGCGAGACCACCAACCCATCGCTGATTCTTCCTCATGATGCCCTCCCGTGTAGGGTGCGAGCCTCGGCCGCACCGAGACCATTCTCGTGCCTTCTATGGTGGGAGGCGCTCGGCGAGTTGGCAAGGCACGCGCGCCGGATCGGGATCGCACGCGCAGAGCGCTCGCCCGCCCCACGTCGAGCGCCGCGAGTGATCGTGGACAGCGTCGCGCCCGCTTGCGGTCTCGGTGGCCGTAGCTAGATTACCGCGCGTGTCGAGGCGGAGGCTCACCGCAAGCTCTCCGGGTCCAGAGCAGGTCCCCTGGTTTCACGGGTTGGAGGGTCAGAACCTCAAGAGGAGGACGTCATGAGGCTAGAGAAGCTGTTGAGAATGGGTCTACTCGCGGCGGGCGCGACGACGTTCGTAGCTTGCAGCAGCGCAGACGGCTCGGGGCTCGTCCCCGGAGCGCTCGACCGGACGAGCAGCAGCTCGGCGGTCGAGGAGGAGGCGGTCGACGACCCGGAGGACGAGGCCGCCGCGATCGCGGCGGAGTGCGAGGCGGAGGCACAGGAGATCTGCGAAGAGTTCATGGAGGACAAGGCGGCGCTGACCGAGGAGGGTGACGAGGACCTCGCCGAAGAGCTGGCCGAGCTGGAGGCCGAGTTCTATGCGGATCTCGCCGACCTCGAGGAGGACTGTGCCGAACGGCTCGCTGACCTCGAGGACGACGACGTCGATGAGCCGGACGACGGCGACGCTGACGACGAAGCGGACGTCGAGGAGGACGAGCTCGCCGCGCTCGAGATGGAATGTAGCGAGGAGGCAGCAGAGATCAACGACGAGTTCTATGCCGACAAGGCCGACCTCAAGGCCGCGTTCGAGGAGAAGAGGGCCGAGCTCGAGATGGCGGGCGACACGGAGGCCCTCGCCGATCTGGAGGCGGACTTCATGGCCGACAAGGCAGCGCTGAGAGCAGAGCGCGACGAGGCGCTCGCGGACCTCGCTGCCGACTGCGACGCGGCGCGCGCCGAGATCGCGGCGGACGAAGCCGAAGAGGCGGAGGAAGCAGCCGAAGAGGCGGAGGAAGAAGCCGGAGAGGTGGAGGAAGAAGCCGGAGATCTGGAGGACGCAGGCGAGGACGAGAACGCCAACGAAGGCTGAGGCTCGAGTGTCCTACGGCGCGCCCGTCACCTCCGTCGCTGATGAGCGCCGCCCAGTGTCGCGAGTGAGCTTCCAGACCCTGAGTGATGGCGACGGCCGGCCGGCCTTGCGTGTCCCCGAAAGATGGCGGGGCACGCGGGCCAGCCGATAATCCTCCAGCACGCACGAGACCCACGCGGGTGTACGGCGGGGCGCCGCAGGTCGGCGGGAGCTACTCGAGCTGCACCTCGTCGGCGGTCAGGATCCCGGCCGCAAAGCTGCCGCGCGCCTTGACGATGGTCCGACCGGGCACGACGCCGGCGAAGAACGTGGCCGCGGGCACCACCTCGTCAGCCAGGTTCATGTAGTCGGCGGCCGCGGTGTCGACGGTGAAGCCCAACACCCGGACGGTCTCGGCGGTCGCATCGGCCGTCGAAGCGAGCCCCTGGATGATCAGGCGATCGCTTTGGACCGGGCTCGAGAGCACGTTGATACGGGTGGCGGTGATGGTCACACCGTCGTTGTTGAGGAAGCCCCGGATCTGGACGCCGGCGCCGGCGCCGAGTGCCCCGCCCCGGATCTCGGTGAGACTGGTCACGAGCACGTCGCGGTTGAACAGCGTGACGACGCGCGCCGTCGACGCCTGCACGTTGCCCTCGAGGCGCGTGCTCTCTTTGAAGGCGACCGCCTCGGCGATGAGCACGCCGGCCATGACCACACCCTGAGCCTCGATCTCGACCCCGTTCGCCAGGTCTACCACCATGCCGCCCTCGAACCGCGTCGCCGCCGTCGTCCGCACCGCCCGGTCGTCTACCACGAACTCGCCCGGACTGAGGGTGAAGCCGCTCACGAACCCCTGCACCTCGGCGCGCTCCTCGTCGGCACAGGCGAAGCGGGAGTCCTCGAGCTCCTCCGCGTCGACCCGGACCGCCGTGAACGTCGTGCCCGCGAGGGTGCCGTGCACTTCCACGACCATGCCTTGGGCGAGCGTCGTCCCGGCCGGCGTGATCGCCGCGCCGGTGTAGCTCACCGCCAAGGTTCCGAGGTTGAACGTCGTCGCGGTCAAGCCGGTGATGACGCCGCGGAGCTCGTCGGCCGTAGCCGGATCCTCGTCGAGCTCGACGCGGGTCGCGCGCACGCTGCCGTCGGCAGCCCTGAGCCCGTGCACCTCCACCACATCGCCGACCCTGAGCGCCAAGAGACCCGTGACGTTCGCGAAGACCGTCCGGCCGTCGGCGAACACCTTCACTCCGAGCACCGTGAAGGCTTCCGGCGCCGGCCCGAGCGCGGCGATCGGCCCGCGCAGCTCGTTCTCCACCTCGACGATCTCGGCGCGCCCGCGGTCCTCGCCGAGCAGCCGTCCCCGGACCTTGACGATCATGCCGTCGCCGAGGGCGTCGGCCCGCCCGGGCGCGTCGTCGAAGGTCACCGTCGCCTCCGAGTCGTCGAAGCGCGTCCCGTTGACGATGACGCTCCCCACCCGCATCGCCCCGTGGGCCGTGATCGCCGTTCCCTCCGGCGGTGGCGGCGTGTTGTCGACGGGCGGCTCGTCCTTTCCACAACTGGCGAGGCCCGCGGCGAACAGGGCCGCGACGAGGCGAACGCAGGCTTTCGAGATCGGCTGTCTCATGGTTTCGGCCTTTCCGGCGAGAAGCGCCCCCCAGCAGACACAACGATGGTCGCTCAGCGAACCGCGAGCGGCGCACCGATGATGGCGATGCCGTTCGCCGAGACGATGCTCACCGTGCGCTGCCCGGCGAAGCTCACGAGGCTCTTGCCCACGAAGAAGAACGTGCCGTCCGCCTGCACCGGGACGTGCTGGGCGAGGAGCGGGCCGTTCGGCATGCCCTGGGCGGTGACGCTCGAGCCCAGGTGGATATCGATCGAGTTCGCGGTCGTGTCGGTGCTCGCCCCGCGCAAGCTCCACTTGAGGACCTTGCCGTGCATCTCGGCGAGGGTGAGCTCGAGGTTCTCGACGAAGACGGTGACGGTCGCCGGCGCCGAGGTGAGCCCGGTGAAGCTCTGCGCCGTGTAGGTGAAGGTGTCGGTGCCGCTGAAGCCGGCGGGCGGCGTGTAGGTGAGGTGGTAGGAGCTGCCGACGGCGGTCTTGGTGACGACGCCGCCGTTGGCCGACGCCGAGGCGACGAGGGTCGTGGGGTTGATCGGCACGTTCGCCGCGGTGTCGTTGGCGAGGACGTTGATCGTGAGGGGTCTGCCGATGCCGGTCATGAACGGGCCGGCGTCAGCGACCGCGACCGGCGCGGTGTTGCCGGCTCCGGTGAACACCCGGCCGGAGATGACGAACTCGTGGGTCTCGCCCACGAGCACGCCGTCACGGTAGACGCGCAGGAAGTTGTTGCCCGTGGGGCTGCCGAAGAAGGTGTGGGGCGTGGCCGCGTCGCCGAGGTAGCTCGCGCCGCCCACGCCGACCTGGGGCAAACCGGCATCCCAGTACAGGAACGGCCCGATGCTGCCCGGAATGCCGATCCCGAGCGCCGCCGCGAAGTTGCAGGGCGAGGCAGCGCAGCCGATGTCGACCGTGTCGCGGACTTCGATCGCGCCCGGATCGATCACCGTCACGTCGGCCTCGAAGGTGCCGAACGGGTGGACGATCTCGTAGTGGCCGACGGTCTGGGCGTTGATGAACAAGCGGGTCCGGCCGAAGGTCATCTGCTCACCCGCGGTAGGCGCGCCGGTCGTGAAGGTCGCCTCCATGGCAAAGACCGCGTTGACCACGCCGCCGTCGGCGAGCGCCAGGTCGCGGACATCCGCCGTCCAGTAGAAGGTCTCGGCATCAACACCGAACGGGACGACGGGCACGGGCGGCCCGAGGCAGAACGGGTCGGCGAAGTTGCACAGCTCGAGCTTGAGGCCACCGGAGTCCTGATACCAGAGCGGGTAGTTTCCGGTCGGATCCAAGGTCGGGCTCACCGCGCTGAGCGCGGCGTTCGAGGCTGCTGGCCAGGCCAAAAGGAGGATCGCGGTGAAGAATGCGCGGAGCTCTCTGGTAATCACGTGAGTACCTCTCGGTCGACCACGGGGTCGACAACACAGTTGTTAGCGCACCGCCAACGGCGCGCCCAAGACGACGATCAGGGGCGAAGTGGCCGAACGAGCGCTCACCTGGCGGATGCCGGCGTAGCTCGTCATCGACTTGCCGACGAACCGCCAGACGCCGCCGGTCACCACCGCGGTGCCGACCGGCTTGGTCGGGTCGGCTGCCGGCCCGGCGAACAGCGAGATCACGGTGCCGTCGGGCGCCGTGCTGGTGCCGGAGACCGTCCACTTGAGGATCCTCCCGTGGAGCACGGCCGAGGTGACGGCGAGATCCTCGATGATCACGCTCACGGTCCCGGGGACGATGGGGCTCGTGGGGGTGGTCTGCCCGGAGACCAGGCCGCCGGTGTCCTGGACCACGTATTGGAAAGAATCGACGCCGGTGAAGCCCGCGGGCGGGGTGTACTTGAGCGTCCCGGTCGGGTTCTTGCTCACGGTGCCGCCGGCCGTCGTGGTGACGGCTTCGCCCGCGCCGTAGGTCAACGTCGTGCCGGCGATGGCGAGCGTCTTCGCCCCTGCCCCACCGACGATCGCCGTCGCCTTCGCGTTGATGCCGTGCACGTTGGCGGCGCCGATGACGTCGGTGTCGTTGGCGGTGACGTCGATGTCGAGCGGCACGCCTTCGAAGGCGACGACCGCGTCGGCGACCGCCGTGGGTGGTGCGTTCACGCCGGGGTTGAAGGCACGGCCGGCGACGCTGAAGGTGCTGGTGGTAAGCACGCTGACCCCCGGACCGAAGGCGCCCACGGGCCCGCTCACCCGGAAGAAGTTGTTGACCGGCAAGGTGCCGCCGGCGTTGGACGACGCGATCGCCCCGAAGCCGGAGAACAAGGCACCCGGCGCCGGCCGACCGGGGCCGGCGACGCTGAAGAAGTGGGTGATGCTCGACGCGAGGACCCCGGCGTAGGGCGGCACCTGGTCGCGGGTACCGGCGACGTCGCCGCCGATGATCGCGAAGTCGGCGTCGGTGATCTCCGGCCCCGGCCCGACCGCCGGCACGGTCACCGTCACCGCTCCGAACGGGTGGGTGATGGTGTAGGCGCCCGGGACCTCGACATCGACCCGGACCCGCAACCTACCGAACGGAAACTGGTCACCGTTGCGCGCGGTCTCGGTGAGCCAAGCCGCTTCCATGGCGAGCACGAGCAGGCCGAGGCCGGCGGGGTTGCCGAGATCGGCGTCCGCCATCCACCAGAACGCCTCCGCCCCGAAACCGATCTGCTGCGAGAAGGCGTTTCCGGCTTGCACGCCGTCGGGGATACAGGCCGCGTCCAGACACATCCCGACCTGGAAGCCGGCGTCGTCCATCCACCACACCGGATAGCCGTTCTGCAGGCTCAACGGGCCACTCGACTGGATGGCCAGGGCCGGGGCAGCCGTGAAGCTGCAAACGGTCGAGACCAGGGTCGCCAAAGCCAACTTGCGTATCATCGGATCAATCCTCCGCCCGGGGGTTCGTCTGACTCTCTAGGGTCGGACGTCCGGGATCACGGCGTGAGCACCCGCGGCGCCGGGAGCGCGATGAGCGGCCGGTCGCCATCGGCGGCGCCGCCAGCGGTCTTGGCCTGATAGCTCCCGACGACGACGCCGTCGTCGCTGACGCCGTAGGCGCTGCCCGCGCCGTCGGTGGCGAGGAGGAGCGTCGAGTCGGCGCCGATGACCTGCTCGGTCAGAACGGGGTTGATGAACTCGGCGTCCCAGACCGCCGGGCCGTGCGGTGTGACGCTGCTGGAGCCGGCGATGCGGCCCATCGAGCTGCAGCCGAAGGCGCCGGAGCTCGCGGTCGCGAGATCCAGCAAATGCGGGGTGGCCTCGTCCAGCTCCCAGGCGAAAGCACGCGTCGCGGCCCCGTCGTTCAGCGCTTCGCCGACGACGTAGCCGGTCGCCGACAGGCCGAAGGCGGCGCTCATGAGCGCGCCCGGGACCGGCATGCTCTCGCTCGCGAGGCTCACGACGCCGGCGGTGACGGTCACGCTCCAGCGATGGGCGTGCATGCCGGTCGCGATCGAACCGGACTCGCCGACGATGGCGCCGGTCTCGCCGACGGCGTAGGCGGCGCTGTAATCGCCGGTCGCGATCTCGAGCTCCACGGGGTTCGTCTGGCCGGCGGCGGGCGTCAGCTTCGCACCGGTGTTCGGGTCGACGAGCCAGAGCGCGGCGCGAACGTTGCCGCTCGCGTCCTGCGACTCGCCGACGACGACGCCGACCTCGGCCTGAGTGGCGGTATCGTTGATGATGGCGATGTCGTACGCGGCGCTTCCGGCCGACGCCGCGGCGCCCGGCAGCGTGCCGAGCGTCACGCCGGCGGTCGGTGACGGGCCGGAGACGTCCCAGATGACCGCGGCGATGACGCCGGCGGTCGCCGCTTCGCCGACCGCGACGGCGGTATCGGCCACGGCGTGCGCCGCGCTGTAGCTGCCGTCACCGGCGGGGAGCTCGATCGGGTTCAACGGCCCGAGGCCGACGCTGCCGTCCCACATGACCGCCTGGATCTTCAGGGCGCCACCGGCGGTCGCCGCCTTGTCAGAGAAGCCGACGATGATCCGGTTGTCGGGGCTCGAGGTCACGTCGAGGGCGGCGCTCGCGGCGCCGTTCGGCAGGCGCACCAGCCGCATGGTGTTGGTGTCGAAGGCCGCGAAGCGCCCCTGGCGCAGCGGGTAGGTGTCCAGACCGTCCATGACGCCGTCGGCGTCGCTGTCGGGGTTGAGCGGGTCGGTCGCGGTCTCGGCGGCGTCGGCGAGGAAGTCGTTGTCGTCGTCGAGGTCGGCGTTGTTGCCCTGGCCGTCCAGATCGACGTCGGCGGTCTCCGTCGGGTCCATCGGGAACGCGTCGCTGCCGTCGAGGGCGCCGTCGGCGTCCGAGTCGGAGACCAGCGGGTTCGTGCCGAGGCCGGTCTCCTGGGCGTCCGACAAGCCGTCGGCGTCATCGTCCAGATCGGCGTTGTTGCCGACGTCGTCGCGATCGGTGTCGAAGATCTCGGTCGCGTCGAACGGCATGGCGTCGGCCGAATCGACCGCGGTGTCGCCGTCCTGGTCCGGGACGTCGCCGGACGAGTGGTCGCAGATGCCGTCGCCGTCGCCGTCTGCTAGGATCGCCGAGTCCTTGGGGCCGGCGAGCTCCAGCGGGTCGCGGGTGCTCGTGGCCCGGCCACGCTTGAGGACGGTGCGCAGGACCCCGAAGTCGATGTCCGAGGTCCCCGACCGGAAGGCGCGGTGGCCGCCGGCCTTGTTCCACACGACCACCGCGGCGGCGATGCCGGCGCTGTCGCGCAGCTCGAGGACGAGGTCGGTCTCCACGTCGACCTTGAACGAGAAGTCGGTCGCACCGGCGGCGAGGCCCTGGGAAGCCGCCGCTTTGCCCTCGGCGTCGACCGCCACGATCGTCAGCGCCAGGTCGTTCGGAACGGCGTCAGCGTCCGCGCCGCGGGCCAGGCTGCCGAAGATCAGGATCTGCGCGGGCTCGTCCTTGCCGCAGGCCGCCGCCATCAACATGAGCACCGCAGACGCCACGACACCGACATTCGCTCTCAGAAACCGCAGCATGATCTCTCCTCCAGACGAGTGACTTGGGTTCCTGGGTGCTCGCTCAGGTCTCTCTCGGTGCGCGCCCTCCGGCGACACACCGACGCATCCTTTGCTGGTCGAGCATACCAATCCACCCACTTGTTCGTTCGCTGTCGCCAGGCTTCAGGAGCACGCGCTCCTCGCACCTGCACCCCGGAATAGGTGTGACTCGTGGGCACCAGTGTCAAGTCGGCGCGCGCCGCTCTTGCAGTTGGGCTGCGGCTCGGCCGCAAGCAGGCGATCCCCGGGATCGCGCGCGGCGCGCGATTGTGCCCCCCGCCGGGCTGGAAGTGGCCCCGCAGCGTGCTTATAGTTCTCCACTACAGATGGTCGCTACGCCTTTGCAGGTCATCGTTGGGCCGCGGCCGGCCCTGTTCCGCGAGATCGTCGACGGTTTCGAGGACGGCGTCTACCTCGTCGACCCGGCCCGGCGCATCACCTACTGGAACCGGGGCGCCGAGCGCCTGACCGGCTATTCGGCCGGCGAGGTGATAGGGCACTGCTGCGCCGACAACCTGCTCGTCCACGTCAACGACTGCGGCGAGGTCCTCTGCCGCACCGGCTGTCCGCTCGCCGCCACGATGCAGGGCGGCAAGCCGATCGAGGCGCAGATCTACTTGCACCACAAGGACGGCCACCGCGTGCCGGTGCGCGTCCGCGCCACCCCGATGCGCGACGATCACGGCCACATCATCGGCGCGGTCGAGACCTTCTCCGACGTCTCCGATCAGCTCGCCATCCAACAACGCCTGGACGACCTGCGTCGACTGGCGATGCTGGACGAGGTCACCGGGCTCGCCAATCGCCGCTATCTGGAGATCGCCCTGCGGGCGCGGCTCGAGGAGCATCAGCGCTACGGCTCGCTGCTCGGCCTGATCTTCGCCGACGTCGACAACTTCAAGGCGGTCAACGACAAGCTCGGCCATCCGACCGGCGATCGCGTCCTGCAGATGGTGGCGCGAACGCTGACGGCCACGTCGCGGCCCTTCGATCTGGTCGGCCGCTTCGGGGGTGAAGAGTTCGTCGTGATCGTGGTCAACGTCGACCGCCGGCGCCTGTTGCAGATCGCCGAGCGCTACCGCAGCCTCGTCGAGCAGTCCAAGCTCAAGCTCGCCGGGGGCCTCTTTGGGGTGACGATCTCGGCCGGGATCACGCTCGCCACCCGTCGTGACACCGTCGAGTCCCTCGTTCAGCGCGCTGACGCGCTCATGTACCTGAGCAAGGCCAAAGGTCGCAACCAGGTCACCGCCGACCCGGCCTAGGGGCCTCGGATCACGAAGGTGAGCCCCGAGCGGCTGCAGAAGGCCGAGCTCGTCATTCGTCGTTGGCGGTCTGGATTGCGCCAGTTAACTAGGTGATATTGCGGACCATTATTGCCGGCGCGCTTTCTCGGGCTCACGGGTTGACCCCGCCGCCGGACGCCCCAACTTAGCCTCCAGGCGCAAAGGGGCGGTCGGGTGGGTTTTCTTGTCATCTCGGAGCGCGCTCGGGGGTTGATCAGAGTGGAGACGGCGTCAGATCGGGCGGCTCGCCTCTACCGTCAGCACGGTCCGGTGGTGTATCGCCGCTGTGTCCGCTTGCTGCGGAACCCCGACGCGGCGCGGGATGCGACGCAAGAGGTATTCATGAAGCTCCTTCGCAACATGGACCAGCTGGAGGAGCGGGCCGACCTTCTGCCGTGGCTGTACCGGGTGGCGACCAACCATTGTCTGAACCATCTGCGCGACGCGGCTCGTCATGGCGAGAACGGCGGCGCGGCCGACTTCGACGTGATGCCCGGGCCGGCAGCCGTGTCATTCCCGGCGCGGCAGCTCGCGCAACGCGTGCTCGCGCGCTTCGACGAGGAGACCGCGGCCATCGCCGTCGGCTCGCTGGTCGAGGGCATGGAGCAGGCGGAGATCGCCGAGATGCTCGGCATCTCGACCCGCACCGTCGCGCGCAAGCTCGAGCGGTTTCTCACCCAGGCGAAGAAGTACGTGGAGAGGAGCTGAGCCATGATCTCTCCCTGCCCATCTGATCTCGCGCTCGAGCGACACCTCGCCGACCCGACCCACTCGGCCGTCCGTGAGCACGTCGAGGCCTGCGACCACTGCGAGGCGCGGCTCGCGGAGATGGAGCGTCTGGGGACCGAGTTCCAGCGGTTCGTCTTCCCCGCCACCGTCGACAAGGTGGTCGCGGTGACGGAGCGCCGCCCGTTCTTCGCGCTCCCCTGGATCGGGGTGCTCGCGCCGATGGCGGCCGCGGCGGCGGTGGTCCTGGTGCTCCTCCCGGAGAAGCCGCCCGCCGACTACGTTGGGCTCAAGGGCTCGGGTCTGTCGCTCACGCCGTTCGTGGCGACCCCGAGCGGCCCCAAGGCCCTCGCCGATCACGACCGGGTCCCCCGCGGCGCCGGCCTGCGCTTCAAAGTCCACGCCGACCAGGCCTGCTATCTGACCCTCCTGTCGTTGGACGACGCCGGCCAGGTCTCGGAGCTCTATCCGACGAGCCCCGAGCCGGCGCTCATCGCCGCCGGCGAGACGACGCTGCAAGGCGGTATCCGCCTCGACGACCAGGCAGGGAGTGAGCAGTTCTTTGCGGTGTGCACCGAGGCACCCGTGCCGATGAGCGAGCTGCGCGCTCTGCTGACCAGCACGCTCGGCTCCGCCGCGCGGCCGCTCGCCGCCATTGACGGCCTGCCCGACGGCACCCGGCAGACGAGCCTCACGCTCGAGAAGGCACCATGAGCACGCCTCTCCACCTCGTCGGCGTATGGCTCGGGCTCTTCGCCTTCGCCTGGCCGTCTGCCACGGCCGCCGCCGAGCGGCGCTTTGCCGTCGTCATCGGCAACGACCGCGGGGCCGCCAGCCGTGCCAAGCTCTGGTTCGCCGAAGCCGACGCCGCGCGCATTGCCGCCACCTTGATCGAGCTCGGCGAATTCGAGCCGGCGAACGTCGAGCTCCTGCGCGGTCAGGACCTCAAGCGCTCCCGGCAGGCCCTGGCGCGCATGTCGACGCAGATCGGGGCCGCCGTTCAGGAGGGCGATCGCACCTTGCTCGTCGTCTATTACTCCGGTCACGCCGACAACCACGGCGTCGAGCTCGGCAACGAAAACCTGAGCTTCGCCGACCTCAAAGAGCTCGTGCAGGCGACGCCGGCCGACATCAAGATCGTCATCGTCGACGCCTGCGAGGCCGGTCTCCTGACCCAGGTCAAAGGCGCCGCCCCGGCGACCGACCTCGGCTTCGCCCTGCCGCCCGACGAGACCGCGCAGGGGGTGGCCTACATCGCCTCCACCGCCGTCGGCGAGTCCGCCCAGGAGTCGGCGGCGATCGGCGGCAGCTTCTTCTCGCACCACCTCGAGGCGGGCCTGCGCGGCGCCGCCGATCTCGACAACGACGGCCGCGTGACCTTGAACGAGGCCTTCCACTATACCTCCGCCCAGACCGTGGCGCGCACCGCCGGCACCGCCGAGGGGCCGCAGCATCCGACCTACGACTTCCGCATGGCCGGTCGCGCCGACGTCGTCTTGACCGACCTCGGGCGGGCGACGGCGCGCGTGCTCATCCCCGCCGGCAGCGAGTCGCGTTACCTCCTGCGCGGCCCGCGCGACCTCTTGGTCGAAGTCACGGGCGGCGCAAAGGCGCGGGTCATTGCCGTGCCGCCGGGGACCTACGACGTCGAGCGCCGCAGCCCGATCGGGCGGGCGACCGGCAGCCTCGACGTCGACGCCGGCGACCTCAGGGCCCTGCCCGTGCTCGTACCCACCCGCTACGAGCTCGCGCGCGCCAAGGGCGGGCCGAAGCCGGGGCTGGTCTTCGCCGGCGGCGGGATCGGCACCTTTTCGCTGCCGGGGGTCGGGGCGATGGCGGTGTTCACGACCGGCGTGCGCAAAGAGGTGGGCCCGGTCGGGGTCCGCGTCCGTCTCGAGGCGATGTATCGGCCGGTCACGGACCAGGACCTGCGCTACGAGCTCACCTGGCTCGGGGCCACGGCGGCGGCGCTCTTGCCGGCCAACACCTCCGAGATCCTGGTCGAGGTCGGGCCGCAGCTCGGTTATGCCTACATCATGCAGCGCCTCGAGAACCAGAAGCTCTTCAGCGCCGGCGCGCTCCTGGCCGGGGGCACGGCCTACGCGACCGCCCCGGTCGGGCCGCTGCGCGTCGGCCTCGATCTGTCGGTGTCTGCCGCCTGGGTGGAGCTCAATGACACGAAGCGCGTGCGCTTCGCGGGCTCGCTCGGGCTGCTCGTGTTGATGGGGTTCTGAATGGCGTGGCGACGACAAGCGCCCGGTCCGGCGACGCTCGCGCTCCTCGTCAGCGCGGCAGCCTGCGGCAACACGCTCGTCGACCACAACGCGCCGCCGACGCTCCTGGGCGTCACCGAGTGCGAGGCGGGCTTTCAAACCTGCGGCGGCGGCTGCTTCGCACCGAGCACCCTCATCTGCGACCCCGAGAGCTGCGAGGTCTGCGCTGTCCCCAACGACGCGGTCGGCGAGTGCACCGCGGCGGCGGCGTGCAGCTTCACCTGCGTCAACGGCACGCATCGCTGCGAGCAGGTGCCCGGCCTACCCCTGTGTGTCGCCGAGAGCGCCACGAGCTGCGGCAACGCTTGCGAGGTCTGCGCCGGCCCGACCGCGGGTCCGGGCCAGGGAGTCTGTCTGCCGGGGCCGAGCCCCGGCACCGGCCATTGTGGCGTCGATTGCGAGATCGGCCACGAGCTGTGCGGCACGAGCTGCGTCGCCGAGTCGGCTGAGAGCTGCGGGGAGAGCTGTGAGGACTGCCGACCGAGCACGCCGGCGCAAGCGACGGCCGAGTGCACGTCGGCGCACACCTGCGCCTTCGTCTGCAATCCAGGGCTGTTGCGCTGCGGCGACGGCTGCTGCGCGGTCTCGGCGCTGGCGCTCGGCGCCGAGCACGCCTGCGCCGTCACCACCGCCGGCGGTCTGCTTTGTTGGGGCGCCAACGGGCTCGGCCAGCTCGGGGACGGCACGACCAGCGATCGCGACACGCCGACCGAGATCTACCCCTCGGGGTCGGAGGTGACCGGGGTCGCGACCGGCTTTGCCCACACCTGCGCGGTCGTGGGCGGCGCGGTCCATTGCTGGGGGAGCAACGCCACCCTGCAGCTGGGTCCGAACGCCACCGGGTCGGAGAGCCCGGCGCCCGTCGCCGTGGGGCTCTCGAGCGTCGTCACCATCGCCGCCGGCGGCTACCTGAATAGCGGCGGCGCGCCGACCGCGGAGGGCCACACCTGCGCGGTGACGACGAACGGCGAGGTGCGCTGCTGGGGCGCAGGTAACGCCGGCCAGCTGGGCTTCGGCGACACGACCTCGAGCGCCACGCCGCGACCGGTCGCCGGGGTGACGGCGTCGACCGTCACGAGCGGTGGCGTCCTCGCCGCCGGTGCCCGGCACACCTGTGTGGTGACCGCGGCGGGCGGGCTCGCCTGCTGGGGCGACCGCACGAGCGGGCAGGTGGGTGACGGCGCGGTGTCGCCGACGCCGGCCGTGAGTCCGGCGACCGTGCTCACGACCGCGAGCTTCGTGGCCGCGGGCGTGGCGCACGGCTGCGCCATCGACACCTCCCAGGGGGACCCGGTGGTGCTCTGCTGGGGCTCGAACGCCGAGGGTGAGATCGGCGCGGGCGCCACGACGCCGGTGCCGGCGCCGACCGCGCCGGAGATCGGGGGCGGCATCGCCTCGCTCAGGCCGACGCGCCTCGCGGCCGGCCGCGCGCACAGCTGCATGCTGCGCCTGGGCGACATCGGCGGCCTCAAGTGCATGGGGGCAAACGACGTCGGCCAGCGCGGCACGCCGGCGAGCATCGATCCGGGGGGCGTCTCCGCGGCGCCGATCCCGGTGGCCGACCTGGCCGTCGACGTCGCCGCCGGCGGCGATTCCACGTGCGCCCGGCTCACGAGCGGCGCGGTCTATTGCTGGGGCGACAATCGCCGCGGCCAGCTCGGTGACGGCAGCACGACCTCGCGCCCCGACCCGCTCCCGGTGAGCGGCCGCTAGCAGTCTCGGCAATCCAGAAAACAGTCCTGTTGGCGATGAGTTGGTGCCGTGCGCGTGCGGCGCGCGGAATTCTGTCCACTCCGCCGTCGGCCGGGTGTCCTCCCATTGAAGTCAATCAACACCCAACCGTCACTCGACAAGGAGAGACATCATGAACGCGACTTCGATCCAAATGAACCTCTTGAGCGTAGCGATCCTGGTCGTCGTGCTCGCGGCGTGCGGCACGGCACCGAGCGACGAGAAGACGGTCGAAGCCGAGCCGTCGGCCCCGGGGATCGCACCCCTGTCGGTCGTGCGCGGCGCGGTGACCAGCAAGGTGAGGCTGACGATCGCCGGTACCGTCATTGACACGTCGGGTGCCGTGGTCGAGATCGACGGGCATCTGGCCATCGTCGAGGCGGTAGAGCTCGGCATGATGGCGGTCGCCGCCGGCACCCCGGGCGTGAACGGCCTCGTGGCCGAGAGCGTCCGCGTGGCCCACACCGTGCGCGGGCGAGTCACCGGTCACGGCGTCGACGTGGTCTACGTCGGCAACCACCCGGTACAGCTTTCCCGAGCCACGGTGGTCTCGGCCGGCCTGGGCGACCTGTCCGTGGTCCCGGTCGGCACGCCGGTGCGCGTATTCGGCGAGCCCGACGACAGCGGCTGGGTGCGCGCCAGCCGCATCGACGACACCCCCGCGCCCGAAGACGAGGCCGAGTTCGAGCTCGAGATCAAGGGCTACGTGGCCGGCCTCTCGATCGAGCCCGCGGCGGCCTTCGACCTGCTCATGACCATCGACGGCGCCCCGTTCTATCACGTCACGCTCGCCGAGGGCGCGACCCTGCCGGCAGGCATCGCCGAAGGCTCATTCGTCGAGATCAAGGCGCGGACCGCCCCCGAGGGCGAGAGCCTCGTCGCTTCCCGCATCGAGCTCGAGGACGAGCACATCGGGCGCGAGGACGAGCACGAGCGCGAGGACGAGCACTTCGCCGAGCTCGAGGTCGAGGGCCTGGTGACGAGTGGCGATGCCAGCGCCTTCGTCGTCGCCGGTCAGTCGGTCACGACCGACGCCATGACCGTGTTCGTCGGCGGCTTGGCCACCGAGATCCTGCCCGGTGTGAAGGTCGAGGCCAAAGGCTCGCTCAGCGCCGACGGTATCCTCGTGGCCCGTCGGGTCTCCCTGCGCGAGTTCTTGCGCCTGCAGGGTCCGGTGACGGCGCTCGCGGCGATCGGCGCGCACGAAGGCTCGTTCGAGCTGTTGGGCTCGACCATCCTCGTCGACGCCATGACCGAGCTCCGGGGCGAGAGCGGCAGCACCCTCGACCTGGCAGCGCTCGGCGGCGCGGTGAAGATCCGCGGGCGGCTGGCGCAAAACGGCAGCGACATCCTGGCGACCCGCGTCGAGAGCGTGGACGACTCGCGGATCTTCGTCGAGTCGACGGTGAGCGCCAAGGACGAGGTGGCCGGCACCTTGACCATGCTCGGCCTCACGGTGGCGACCGGCTCGGCCAGGGTGAGCGCGGTCGAGGCGAACCAGAGCGGCACCGGCGACGGCACCGCGACGCCGGCGCGCCTCGCGGACATCGAGATCAACAAGACCCTGGTCAAGGCCCGGGGCGCCGGGCCCGAGAGCCTGGTCGGTGAGGTCCTCACCGCCGAGGAGATCGAGCTTCAGACCAGTCTGTGAGGGACGCCCCAACCGGGGACATAGAATGGCATCGAGCCAAGGGCGGCTGCCGCGAGGGAGCCGCCCTTGGCGTCGTTTTGGCGCCGGCCGCGGCTCGCCTATTGCCAGGGTAGGATACGTGACTACCTTGCGCCTCCGATGGGAGGAGATCTCCTCTCCTCACGCTCTTGGCGTCGGGGCGCTCGCCCCGAAAAGGAGACGGACCATGCGCTTTAATGGAACGGGCTCCGCGACCTGGCTGGTCGGAGCGATCGCGGTCGCCATCGCAAGTCCAGTGGCCCCATCGGGCGCGTACGCCGCTGACCCGCCGGCCGCCCAATCCGAACGCGATGATGATGACGATGACGATGATGGCTTCGGCGATGAGTTCGGGGACGAGTTTGGTGATGAAGGGTTCGGCAACTGCATCTGCTTCGATGACCGCCTGATCTGTCTTGGCGACGAGGAGGACTCGTTTGGCGGGTTCGGTGCCAGCTGCCTCTGCTTCGACGATCGGATCATCTGCGTCGACGACGGCGTATTCGATCCCTTCGACGACCAGCTGAGAATCACCCGCGCCGCCTTCTTCCTCACCGCCAACCGGCTGTTGGTCACGGGCTTCAGCGCGCCGCGGGCGCAGGTGTCGGTACATTGGGGTGGTCGCAACGGCAGGCTCGCCGGGGTCGTCCGCGCCAACGCCGTCGGCCGCTTCCGCCTGAACCGGCTCGGAGTGCCCCTCCTCGACGACCAGGTCACCGTGGTGGCTCGACGCGGCGTCGACGTCGATGTGGTGCCCCGCATTCCGCTGCAGATCCGCCCGTAGCCAACAAAGCTGTGCCGGCGGGCCTCAGGCGCCCGCCGGCACGGATCGATAGAGCCGGTCGTCGCCGACCTGTAGAGCTCGGCTACTCGAACTCGAGCTGGTCGACGGTGAGGGTCGCGCCGGCGAGGGTGCCGCGTCCCTTGACGATGCTCGTGCCGGTGATCGCGGCGAAGAACTCCGCGGCGGTCATGGCCGCGTCCTCCTCGCTCCGGAACTGCACCCCGGCCCCCGACGCGTCGAGCGTCATGCCGACCACGACGATCGTCTTGGCCACCGCGTCGCTGCCGGTCACCTTCCCCTGGAGGATCAGGCGATCGGCGGCGACCGGATTGCTCTGCGCGTCGACCCGGGTCGCCGACAGGGTGAGGCCGTCGTTGTTGAGGAAGCCACGCACGCGGACGCCACCGCCCACCGTCAGGTTCTCGACGGCGGCGACGCCCGAGAGCTCGGTGGTGCTGCCGAGCACGACGGTCTTGCCCATGATGGTGAGGGCGCGCGCGCCGGCGTCGACCGCGTCGAGGTTGGCTTCGAGCCGCAGGCTGTCCTTGAACTCGATCTTGTACGCGGTGAGCACCCCGGCGCTGATGGCACCCTCGGCCTCGACCTTGACGTCATTGGCGAGATCGGTCGGAATGCCGCCCGTGAACCGCGTCGTCGCCGTGGTGACGACCGCTTGCTCGCCGACCGTGAAGGCGCCGGGGTGGGCGGTGAAGCCGCTGACGAAGCCCTCGAGGTGCACGTCGTCGCCGTTATCCGGATCGAGCCGGTCGTCCTCGAGGTTCTCGACATCGATCCGGGTGGCGACCAAGACCCCGGTCTGCACGGCCCCGTGCGCCTCGACGAGCTGGCCGTCGGCGAGGGTCGAGTCCGCGGGCAGGATGACGGCGCCGGCGTAGTTGACCGACAGCGCGCCGAGGGTGAAGGTCTTCGCGGTGCCGTCGAGGCCGGCGACGACGCCGCGCAGCTCGTCGGCGAGGCCGGCCCCGGTGACCACCTCGACGCGGCTGGCGCGGATCACGCCGGCCAAGTCCTCCTCGCCATGGACCTCCACGTCCTGACCGACGGCGAGGCCGGCGAAGTCTACGACGTTGGCGAACACCGTGATGCCGTCGACGACGACCGTCTTGCCCATCACCATGAAGCCGTCGGGCAAGACCAGGGAGGTGATGACGCCGCGCACCTGGTTCTCCACCTCGACCGTGTCGGCGACGCCATCGATGCCGTTGTCGTCGACGCTGCCACGGACGGTGACCTGCATGCCGTCCTCGAGCGCGGCGGCGTCCTGATGGGGCACGTCGTCCACGGTGATGTCCGCGGCGCTGTCGTCAAAGCGCACGCCGTTGATGATGATGCTGCCCTTCTTCATCGTCCCGACGGCGACGAAGGTGCCGCGACCGCCGTTGACCGGGAAGGAGGCGCAGACCGACGGCTCGAAAGTCGTGTCCTCCGAGCGGCTGAGCGTCACGTCGCCGCTCACGGTCGGGACGGCGATTCGCCAGCCCTGATCCGCGGTCAACGCCGGCGTCTCGCAGGCGGCGTTGGCGTTGGCGTCCACGAAGTAGTCGAGATGATAGCTCAGGCCGTCCTGCAGCCGGGCGGCAAACAGCAGCGACACGGCCCCGCCTGCGGGGATGAGCATGCTGGTGGTCGCGACCGGGAAGCCATCGAGCTCGCGCACCAGGGCGGCATAGAAGGTCCGGCCGGCGTGCGGCGCGAACGTCCCGGAGAAGGTCAGGGCGTGGGTGGGGAAGCTGGCGCAGACGCCGGCGCCGAAGATGACGTTGTGCGTGAGCGTCTGCGTCACCGCGTCCGTAACCGTCGGCACCGTCGCGGTCCAGCCGTGATCGCCGGCCAGGACCGGAGTCGTGCAGACGCCGTCGTGGTCATGATCGGTGTAGTAGTCGAGGCGGTAGCCAAGGCCGCGCTCCAGGCTGCCGGGGAAGGTGAAGGCGAAGCCGCCATCGGCAACCAGCGCCGCGCCGCGGGTCAGCACTTGGCCGGCGGTGGTCGTCAGGGCCAGGCTCATCACCTCGCCGTTGTGCGGCGCGAAGCCGGTGCCGGTGATCCGGAGGTCGAGCGAGCCGGCGGGCTGCCCTTGACCATCATCATCGTCGTTACAGGCGAGGGGCCCCGCGCCCAGCAGGCCGGCAACCAGGATCGAGACCAGTGTTCTTGAAGTGACCATGAGAGCCCCCTCTCTTGCCCGTCGGGCACACGTCGGGTGTTGCGGAAGAATCGCGGGAACCATGTGCACGAAGGTGGGTGTTGTCGAGACCGCGACCGCGACGCGCACTCACAGGACCTTGATCTGGGTCCTCACCGTCGCCAGCCTCTTGCCGGTGACCCAGTGGAAGTACTCCACCTGCGCCGGGTAGGTGCCGGGGACGGTCGGCTTGAGCAGGAGCTCCCAGCGCATGGCCGAGGTCAGCTGGAACGGCGTCCTGGCCGGCAGCGTGAACGGGGAGGAGTACACGCCGTAGGGTGGCACTCCCAGCGGCCGGCCGTCCATGGCGATGACCTCGGCGTCGAGGTCGAGCGTGAACCGCTGCACGGTGTAACCGGCGTTGAGGACCCGCAGGAGAATGGTCTGGCCGGCGTGCGCCGAGACGGCGACGCGGGGATCGACGATCTTCGGGTCGCGCCTGGCGGCCGGCACGCCGGTCACCAGGAAGACGTCGGGCCGGAAATCGTTCAGGATGCCGCCGTGGCTGAAGTCGTCCCGGCGCACCGGGTCGGCCTCGTCACACTTCTGCATGAAGGCCTCGTGGCCGAGCTCGTGCCAGCGTCGGTCGATCTCGTCCGGCACCCAGAAGGCCTCGACGTCGTAGTGCTCCCGGTGACCCTGCTCGGGCGCCAAGCGCGTCACGACGCCTTGCCCCTCCGGCGGATCGACGATGAGCAGGCCGTAGAGGCCCATCTCGAAGTGCAGCGGCGTGTTCTTGTGACAGTGGTAGAAGTAGGTGCCGGCCTGGCGCGCGCAGAACTGATAGACGAAGCTCGCGCCGACCTCGAAGGAGTGCTTGCCCACCCCGTCGTTCATCGGCGTGGGCTCGATGCCGTGCCAATGAATCGTGTGGGTGTTCTTCTTGGCGCCTACCTTCGCATGGACGACGTCGCCTTCCCTGAGGCGGATGAGCTTGGAGGGAAACTGGCGACCGAGCCTCGCGTCCTCCGGGTCCTCGATGATCCACATCGGCACGCTGTCGCCTTCCGGCAGGGCGAGCGCGAAGTCGACGACCAGGTCCCGGGCGATGCGTACCGTCGGCTCTACCGGGTCGGGGTTGTCGCCGGCGAAGGTCGGCGGGCAGACGTGCTTGAAGAAGGCCGCCGACTCCTCGGTGGGCATCGGCATGCGGCTAATGACTGGAATGGTCATGGCGGTCTCCACCCGTGGACTGGCTCTCCAGCTCCGATTCCGGGAAATCCACACCGTCCAGGTCGCCGGTGATTTCCCAGTGGGTCACGAGCCCCTGGGGGTAGTTGCCGCCGGCGGCGGTCTGCGACATCTCCATGTGGCAGTGCATCGGGTAGGCGAGCGGACGTTGCGGCGTGCCCAGCCTCATCCCGAGCTCGTGCTTGACGAGGTCACGCAGCGGGGTCTGCGGATCGCCGGCGACGTCGGGCGGTCGCATGAACGGCAGGAGCACGTCGACCCGCTCGGTCGGTCCGACCGTGAACGAGTCGACGAGGACGACGTTCTCCTGGACGACGTTGTTCCTGGCCAGGACGTAGACGTGGTTGGCGTGGAAGTGGGGCGAGTGGGCGGCCATGCCGGCGTTCAGGATGCGGACGAGGTGGGGCTCGCCGAGTCTGCCCTTGGGGATCGTCTCGGGGTCATGCGAGGCGAACGCGCCGGAGAGGCCGTTGATGGTGAAGTAGCCGGGCAGGAACTCGTTCATGTCGAACGTCGCACCGCGGCTGATGGAGTCGGGGAGGCGCAAGTCGACCGAGCCGAACAGCCACACCCGCGAGCGGTCGCTCTGCCACGGCTCGCCGGGGAAGTGCTCGGTCGTCCCGAGGTCGCCGAAGAGCCTGGCGACGGCGGGTGTCGGGGCGCTGTAGGGCGTGCCCGCTCGCTCCTCCGGCAGAACCACCATCGCCCCGTGCAGCCCCATGAGTCGGTTCACCGGCGCCGAGAGCGGGTCGACGTAGAGGTAGGTCCCGGCCGGCGGGGCGCGGAAGGTCAGGGTCTCGGTGGCGCCGGGCGCGATCGGTTTGGTCGCGATCGGTGTGCCGAGGACCGCGAAGGCGTGCGGGGTCGACAGCGTGTTGGTGACGGTGACCTGCAGCTCCTGGCCGGCGAACGCCTCGAGCACCGGCCCGGGAACACTGGGGCCGCGCCGCGGGTCGCCGAACGCCCAGGCGTACACCAGCTCCCCGTCGATCATCTCGACGAGCGCCTCGCCGATCGACAGCTCGGGGTCGAGCGGTCCGCCGAGAGCGGCGTGGCAGGCGACCGAGCGCAACGACAGGGTCGCGAGCCCGACGCCACCGAGCGTCAACGCGTCACGCCGACTCCACTCTTTGCTCGAGATACACCATTGAAGGTCATGGCCGTGCATGTTGCACCTCCCCGCCGCCGTGCCCGGCGGCCCGCCGCTGTCCAGTGGGTAAGCTAGGTCAGGACTGGAGGCTCGCAACGACCAGGTGCGAGATTGGTCGTCGGCGGCGCGCGCCGCGACTCTGGGCTCAGGGGCAAGGCGATCGCCGCGTCCGCGGCTTTGACTCGAGCGCCGGCGGCGCGTGCGTCGCGCCGCTCCGGATCGCCTGGACGAGCGCGGTCGTCGGCGCCGACTTGACGAAGTAGGCCTCGGCGCCGGCGGCGAACATGGCGGCGGCCATCTCGTCCTCCTCGAACATCGACAGGCCGATGATCCGCACGTCGGGACGCTCGGTGTGGATGATCGTCGTGGTCTCGACGCCGCTCAAACCGGGCATGTTGACATCCATGAGCACGACGTCCGGGCGAACCTTCGAGAGGAGCGCGATGCCGGCCCTGCCGTCCGCCGCCTCACCCACGATCTCGAGGTCGTTCTCGCCGGCCAGGAGCTCGGCCAGGCCCTGGCGCATGACCTCGTGGTCGTCCACGAGCATCACCCGGATCTTTTGTGACTTGGCCGCGGACTCGGGGCTCGGCGTCGCGGCGTGACTCGCGGCCGTCGCCGCGCGCGACACCGGCATGTCCTTGGCAGGGGTTGCCGGCGCCACCAGGCGGAAGCGACTGCCGCGACCCGGGGCGCTGTCGATCTCCATGCGGCCGCCGAGCAGGCGCAGGCGCTCGTTCAGGCTGAACAGGCCGAAGCCGCCGGCCTTGCCGCCGGCGGCGCGGATCAGCGAGGGATCGAACCCCTGGCCGCCGTCGGTCACCGCGACGCATAGCGCCCCCGCGTCGGTGCTGACGCGCACTCGGGCCGCTTGGACGCCCGCGTGCTTGACGACGTTGAACAAGAGCTCGCGTGTCCCCATGAACAAGAGGACGGCAAGGTCTACGCCGAGGGCGTCGAGGGTGTCGGCGGCGCAGGCGATCTCGAGGTCGACGGCGAGCCCATGCTTGTCGCCCATCCAGGTCGTGAGCCAATGCAGGGCTGGGCCGAGCCCGCTCTGAGCCAGGACCGGCGGGCTGAGCTCGTAGGTGAGCGACCGCGAGGTCTCGATCGACTCGGTGAGGAGATCGCTGACGGCGCGGGCGGTGTCGCGGACGCGACGCTCCTTGATTCGGTGGAGCGCGCCGAGGCGGAACTTGGCGCCGACCAGGAGTTGCTGCAAGCCGTCGTGCAGGAGGTCGGCCAGTCGCTGGCGCTCGCGCTGCTCGGTGAGAGTCAGCTCGGAGGCCAGGGTCCGCAGCTGGTCGCTGCGCTCTTCGGCCGCGAGGTTGGCGGCGCGCAAGTCGGCCTCGGCCCGTCTGCGCTCGGTGACGTCGATGCCCATCTCCAGGACCAGGGTGGTGCCGTCGCTGTCGCTGAACGGGAAGTCGACGACCTCGTAGTGGCGGCCGTCCGGCCCGGTCCACTCCCAGCGATGGGGCGCGCGCGTGCTCAAGGTCTTGAAGGACTCGCAAGTCTCGCACGGCGCGGTGCGGCCGAAGAGGTAGTCGTAGCAGAGACGGTCGTGCGGCTCACCGAAGCGCTCCCGGAAGGTGCGGTTGGCGAACGGGACGTGGTGATCACGGGTGAGCAGGACGACGGAGACCGGCAAGATCTCGAGCACGTCGTAGAGCCGGCGGCGCTCGGCGGTTACCGATTGGTAGGTCCGGTTGAGCTCGGTGGTCTGTTGGACGACCCGGCCCTCGAGCTCACTGTTGAGCCGCCGCAAGGCCTGCTCGGTGGCGCCGCGGGTCACGGCGGCGGCGACCTGATCGGTGGCCGCCTTCATCAGAGACAGGTCGTCGGCGCTGAAGGTGTCACGGCTGCGGGTGCCGAAGGAGAGGGTGCCGAGCATCTTGCCGCCGACCCCGAGGAGGGGGTGGCACGCATGCGCCCGCATGCCGCACGCCGTGGCGACCTCGGCGCGCGCAGCGGGGTGCACGCGGAGCTGTTGGGCGACGGGCCCGTGGCCGCGGCGGGCGACGACGCCGCACATCGCGGCGCGGTCGTCGACCCACTCGACCTGCCGCGCCTGTTCGGCGGAGATGCCGGCGTACTCGTTCAAGTGGAACAGGCCGCGGGCCTCGTCGACCAGGAAGCTCATGAAGACGTGGCAGTCGAGGTGCGTCATCACCCGATGGCAGAGCGAGCGCACCGCGCGCTCGGGCTCCGCGGAGCGCAAGAGCTCGCCGGCGGTCTCGGTCAACAGCTGGAAGCGCGCGGCGCTGGCGCGCAGATCGTGGTGCGCCCGATTGACGGTCTTGGCCGCGAGCCACAAGAAGCCGACCAGGACGACCCCGTAGGTGGCGGCCACGAGGACGACGCCGACCTCCGAGGTGAAGAGCGCGGTGCGCTCGCCGTAGAGCCGTGCCCAGCCGACGATGAGGGGGACGAGGAGCAGGCCGGGCAGGAGGCGGCGGGCCATGAAGCGACCGGCCGGGTCGTCGACGAACGGCCGGGTCAGCCAGGTGCCGGGCGCGAGCGCGAACATCGCGAGGCTCGCGGCCGCGAAGGCGAGGCCGGTGTTCATCGCGATCGACGCCGCCTTGATCTCATGGAGCGTCTGGACGTCCAACAGGTCGCTGACGACCACCACCTGGCTCGCGACGGCGATCGGGATGAGCAGGGCGTGGGCGAGCGCGGTGGCGCCACGGCGGTGGGTCGCGAGCAGCGTCAGGGCGGCGCCGGTCAGCGCGAAGAGCGCTGCGGTCAACAAGGGCGGCGCTGCCCATGCCTGGCCCCCGAACGGGATGGCGGCGATGGCGGCCGTACGGCCGGTGAAGGCCTCGCCGGCGATGAGCCCGAGAGCCAGGGTGCCGACGACGAGCCCGGGCAACAGGGTGAGCACCCGCGCGCCGGGCCAGGCCGGGCGCTCGATGAGGGCCACGAGCTCTGCGGCGATGACCAGAAAGCCGATGGCCGAGGGCATGCTCATGGACTGGTGATCGGCCACGAAGCCCGCGAGCGGGGCGACGTCGAGGATGCCGCCGAGCGTCGCGAGCGCCGCGACGGCGAAGACCACAAACGTGGCGAATCGCGCCAGACGTGCGGCGGTGCTCGATGGCGCGGGACCGGCAGCGTCGCCTCGACCGAGCGGCGGAGCCGAGTCCGCGCTTTGCCGGCCCGCCGTCTTTGTGCCGCCGGTCCCCGAGCGCGAGCCGATGCCCTCGGAGTCAGGCTCAGCCCGCGCGGCACCTGAGGTGCCGGGATCGTCAGGCAGCAACGTCTCCATCTACCGCTCCCAGGTCGTTGATCGCCGCTACCAAAGGAGTGCGTCGTCTTTGGCCGCCGTCAAGCGCGCCGCTGGGGAAGCGTTCTGCGTTCAGGCGTTTTCCTAGGCCGGTCTGGTCGTGCGCCCTGCGCATCAAACCGGCGGCGCCCGATTGGTGTCGTGATCGGGCAACGGTAATGAAAATACATCGAGCGCGCACCCGGTTCGGGCTCGCGCCATTGGTGGAGTGACAAGCCAAGGACGGTCACAGCGGGTGGCCGACCGGAGCAGGAAAGGCAGGCACGAATGGAAGCGCAACGGCGATCGAGCAAGACGGGGCGGCACGAGGCGGCTTGGGGGACCAGCGACGACCCGATGGTCGCACGCTACATGGCCGAGGTCGGTCGGATCCCACTGTTGACCGCCGAGGAAGAACGTCAACTCGCGCGTAAGTACGTAGAAACCCAGGACAGCAAGTACGCGCAGCAGCTGGTGCAGGGCAATCTCCGCTTCGTGCTCAGGATTGCTCAGGAATTTCGTGGCTACGGCGTTCCGTTCCTGGACCTGGTGCAGGAAGGCAACCTCGGCCTCATGGTGGCGGTCAAGCGGTTCGATCCGGAGTGCGGTCACCGCCTCGTGTCGTACGCGGTCTGGTGGATCCGGGCCTACATGCGCGCGTCCGCGATGCACACCTGGTCGATGGTGAAGATCGGCACGACTCAGGTCCAGCGCCGGCTCTTCTTCTCGCTCAGGGCGACGCAGTCGAAGGCAGACGCGGCGCAAGGCGCCGGCCGATCCGCCTCGAGCGGCGAGGTCGCCGATCGTCTCGGCGTCCGCGAGTGCGACGTCCAATCCATGGGCGCCCGCCTGGCGGGTCGCGACGTGTCGCTCGACCAGCAGCTGGGCGAGGACGGGCACGATTGCCGCATCGATCACCTCCCGGCGGCGACGCCGGCCGCCGATGAGGTGGTGGCCAAGCGTGAGGCCGGCGCGATGTTGCAGCGCGAGCTCCACGCCGTCGCCCCCCTGGCGTCGGAGAAGCAGGCCTACGTCCTGGAGCATCGTCTGCGCTCGCAGCAGCCCAAGACCCTGCAGCAGATCGCCCGCTGCCTAGGCGTCTCGCGCGAGCGCGTGCGGCAGATCGAAGGCTCCGTCTTGCAGCGCCTGCGCGCCGGGCTCGAGGCCCGCGGGCTCGCCGCGGCCGGCTGAGCCGGTCCACCGCCGCCAAGCTCGAGGAGCTGCCGTCAGGGTCGGCCCGGACAGTCGGGGCCTGCTGCGTGCGGTAGGCAGCCGTGGGGCCCTGGCAAGGCGCCGGTTGAATTGCGGCGGCGAATGTACACCGTTTCAGCAGTCCCCAGAGGATGAGCGGAGGGGGACTGGCCACGCTGGCCGGAAAGGCAGACGACATGGACACGACCCAGGAGGGCATGCTCGCCGGCATCGACCAGGCGATTCAGGCCGAGACCGACGGCTACCACTTTTACCAGATCGCAGCCAGGAACACCCGCGACGAAGGTGGGCGGGTCGTGTTCGAGACCTTGGCCGAGGACGAGCTGGAGCACGTGCGTTATCTCCGCGCCTGCCGTGGTTTGCTCCTCAAGGAGAGCCCGCCCGAGGAGACCGTCCCGGCCTTGGGTGAGCCGCGGCTCGGGCCCGATGATCCGATCTTCTCACCGGCCATTAGGAGCCGCCTGCACGAGGCGCACATCGAGATCAGCGCCCTGTCGCTCGCGATGCACCTCGAGGCCAACGCCGTTCGCTTCTACGACGCGCTCGCCACCGCCGCGACCGATGCCTGGGTCCGGGAGATGTACCGCCGCCTGGCGCTGTGGGAGGAGCAGCACCTGAGGATGCTCAAGCGTGAGCATGACCTCCTGATCCGCGACTACGACGACGCCGCCGCGCGGTTCGCACAACGCGCGGCCTGTTGACGGCCACGCAACCGCAGCGCTCCGATCTCACGCCTGCGCCCCGCGGCTGGATCCCGAAGGCGAAACTCCGGCCGGCGCTCAGTCGTTGGGCGCGCCCAAGAGGATCCAATCCTCGATGGTCTCGAGCTCCACGCCGTTCAACGGCGGCAAGTACCGCGGCATCCGCACGCCGCCGCCGCCGACGTCCTCGAAGGTCCCGGCGATCTTGTGCAGGAGGTAGCTCCGCGACGGGGTGAACGGCTGAACGATCGGCATCGCCACCTGCTGGCCGAAGACGCCGACGATCTGTGCGTAGCTCGTGCCTTGCGCGAGCGAGGGGGACATCCCGTACGGCGAGAAGTGGCATTGGGCGCACAGGCCGGTGAAGATCGGCTGCACGTCCCGGGAGAACGACGCGCCCGCCGAGACGTCCAGGGCGACCCGGGTGGTCAGCGAACGGTGGCCGCCGACGTCGACCACTCGGACGGTGAAGGTGGCGGTGCCGGGCGGCGGCACGAGGCCGGCCGCCGCCACGAAAGCGACGGTCGTGGCGCCGGTCACCGGGTCGACGAGCGGGGCGACGTCGGCGTTGAAGCGCTGCGCCAGGTTCTCGCCGGCGTCTACGCCTCCCTGCCGTGGGTCCCCGAGCGCGACGTCGACCGTGACGAGGAGGGTCGCGGGATCGCCGCGCCCGGTCGCCTCGTCGACCAGATCGAGCTTCAGGCCCGACTGCGGGTTCGGCAGCACCTCGACGGTGAGGGCAAAGGGCGTGGCCGGGGAAGTGAGCACGCTGTGGCCGCCGACGAGCCGCTGCGGCAACAGGACGCCGGTGAGCGCGCCCGCGCCCGGCGTCGGCGCTGCTTGGAGCGTGCCGCGAGCCTCCGGCGGGAAGGGGGTGGCCAGCTCGACCGTCGTCTCCTCCACCTCGGAGCCGAGCCCCGCCGCGTCCGCCACTCTGGCGGTGAAGGTCGCGAGCGCCGTCAGGGCGTCTTGCGGCACGGCGACGAGCACCGCGATCACCTCGGCGCCGTCGCCGGCGCTCCCCGGACGCGCGTGGAAGGCCGGCGCGATGTTGACGCCGCGGTTGTAGATGACCTCGGCCAACGGGTCCCGCACCGGCACGTCCGAGTACACCGCCAGGGTGCTCGGGTCGCCGCTGCCCTCGTGAAGCAGGCGCACCGGGTCGTGCGTGTCCGGACTGGGCGTCGCGGTGATGACGACGGCACACGGGCTCTCCGAGTCGACGACCAGCATGCCGGTGGCGGGGTTCAACGGGAGCGCCGCCGTGGTCGGGCTTCCCGCCACGTCGACGGCTCCGAGGCTCAGGCTCACGGTGGGCGGTCGTGGATCGGTCTCGTCGCTCCGGCAAGCGGCCGCGGCCGTTGCCAGCGCCACCCCCAACACAAGGTGTTGCCGATTCATGACCGTCACACGATGGTGATCGGGATCTCGATCGTGATGAGGTCACCGCCGGTACGGTAGTCGCGGAGCTTCGCGAGCGCCGAGAAGCTCCCGACCTGGGTCGGCCGCATGAGCGCGTCGAAACGCCGAGCGGTGGTGAGCTCGATCGGCGTGTTCGCGGGCAGGATGTAGGCCGAGCTGTAGTTGCCGAACGGCGGCACGCCGAGGGCGCGACCGTCGAACGCGATGATGACGACGTCCATCGGGAAGGTGATCTCGGCGTACGCGTAGGCGGCATCCAGGCAACGCACCAGGACGGTCTGCCCCACCGCGGCGTTGATCGAGACCTGCATCCCGGAGACGCCGCTGTTGAGAGCCGGCGGCACCACGATGTTGCCGGGGATCGCCACGGGATTGGGCGAGCCGACGGCACCCGGGACGTTGACGCCCGAGACGAAGAAGTAGTCCGGTTTGTAGTCGTTGAAGGCAAAGAAGTCCGAGACCCCCGCGTTCAGGTGGAAGAGGTCGTTGACGCCCGGCTGCGAGCCGTGGCGCGGGAAAGTGGTAAAGGCGCTCGGCGCGAGATCGCTCCAGACCGAGTCGCGGTCGTCGAGCACCCACAAGGCCTCGACGTCGTAGGGCACGGTCATGGCGTGCGGGAACGGCTTGCCGGTGGCCGCGTTGATGATGTGGACCGGCGTCGAGTCGAACCCCGGGATCTGGATGGGGAAGGGCGCCGGCGGGATGTTGGCCGCGATCCGCCGCGGATAGCCGCCGACGTTCTTGCCGTCGGTCGGGTCGTAGGCGTCCGGCGCCTCGACCAGGAGCATGCCGTAGAGCCCGAACTCGAAGTGCTGCACCGTGTTGCGGTGGCAATGGTAGAAGTAGGTGCCGATGAAGTTCGGCTGGAACTGGTAGGTGTACGAGCCGATCTCCATGGAGCAGTGACCGACCCCGTCGTTCATCGGCGTCGGCTCCATGCCGTGCCAATGGATGGTGTGCGGCGGCGGGCCGCCGGCCGAGGTCGCGCCATGAAAGATCACCCCGCGCGGCACCCGGATGGTGGGGGCCGGGAACGTCCCGCCCGAGGTGGAGGGGATGTCCGGATCGCTGAAGACGAAGAAGGTCACGGACTTGCCGTCCCACATGGTCAGCGGCAGGCCGTGCATCAACCGGCGCTGGACCGTGTTCGGGATGGCGTTGGTCGCCCCCGCGACGAGGGACGCCGGCGAGGCGATGAATGCCGGCACCGGGTTCGTGGGTGCCACGAGCTCGGGTGTCGCCGGGCTCGCCGTGGGTGGATCCCACATCTTGACCCATTCGCCTTCGTGGCCGACGATCGACTGGCGGGGGATGCGAAAACCTGGGTTCGAAAATGACATGATCGTGTCCTCGCGTTGTTGCTTGGGAGTGTCTCCCACCGAGTTGCTTCGCTTGCTTACGCCGGCCCCTTCATCTCAGGTGCGGCCAGACCGGTCCGCATCGGGCCATGGCCGATGTGACCCTCGTTCGGGAAGGTCACGACGCCGCCCGGGAGCGTCCGGTCGCCGGTGATGTTCATGCCGGAGATCATGCCGCAGTTGTAATTGCCACCCTGGGCCGTCTGCGACGGCTCACAGTGGTCGTGCATCGGGAAGCACAACGGCGACAGTCGCACCGAGATGTCGACCCCGCCGGCCATGGTCCCTACGGGCGGGATGAAGGTGTTGAGCTCTTCGGTGGGCGGCCACGTGAGGTGCCCGTCCGTCGCCAAGGTCGGCAGGCCCGGCGACAGGTCGGCCCGGCCGATGCCGAGGACGTTGGGCACGTCCGGCGAGCGCATGTAGGGGTTCAGCCACTCGAAGCCGCCCATGGGTCGGGCGCTGGCGGTATCCACCCACCAGAGGTTGTCCCGCTGCTGCCCCTCGTACGAGAGCACGTACTGATGGTTGCAGTGGATGTGGATGGAGTGCATCTGCATGCCGGCGTTCAAGACGCGGATGACGCAAGGCTCGCCGACGCGCAGATTCGGGCACAAATACGGGTTGTTGTGTGCGAAGTGCCCCGACTGCCCGTTGATCGTGAAGTAGTCGGACTTGCGGCTCCCGCCCCAGGTGCCGGCCGGGACGAACGCCTCGTTGTGCAGCGCGTCAATGAAGCTCTGCGCCGGGAAGAGCTGGCCGGGGTTCTGCTGCGCGAACTGCCCGACCTCGGCGAACAGGTGCGACGAGGGTTGATGGAGCACCCAGATGTACTGCCGGAAGGGGGGCGCGAAGGTCGCGTGGTTCGGGTCGCCCTGTTCCCAGGCGAGCCCCGGCCAATGCGCGGTGCCGAGCTCGTTGAAGAGCCGCTGGACCGCGGGCGTGGGGTTGTCATAGGGCGTGAAGCGCTGACCGGGGGCGGCCTTGCGCGGCATGACCACGAGGGCGCCGTGCAAGCCCATCATCCGGTTCACCGGCGCATTCAGGTTGTCGTAATACAGGTAGCTGCCGGCCGGCCCGACCTTCACCTTCCGGGAGATCGTCTGTCCGGGCGCGATCGGGCCGCTGTCGAACATCGGCGGCTGCCCTGGCGGCCCCGGGATGAACAGCGCGTGCGGCTCGGTGAGGGCGTTGGTGATGTTGAAGAACATGGTGTCGCCGGAGGTGGCGAAGATGAGCGGCGCGGGACAGTCCGCCGCGAAGCTCGCCTCCTTATATACCCAGAAGTAGCATTGCGCCGTGTTCAGCGAGTTGTGGGTGACCATGTCCTTGAGGGCGTCGGTGATCGTGAAATCGATGGTGTTGCGCCGCACCGGCTTGGCCGCGTAGGCCGGGTCGCCGAGGACCCAAGGCATCTTCTTACCTACCAGGAGTAGTGCAAGACCCGCGGTGCCACCTGACATGAACCCTCGCCGATCCATCGCTTTACCCTCCACTCGCGCGTTGTGCGCGAGAGTTGCACTCGCCCCTGCACCCCGCCGCGGCGCGGCCAGGTCGGTCGCGGTGCCGTCCTTAAGAGACTCGCATCGTCTGCAGAGGGGAAAAGTGGGACGGGTGCAAGCGAAGTCAAGTTGGCCGCGCGATCTGGCAGTGAGGAAACGACGGCGGTCAGGATCGGCCGGCGAACGTCGCGTTCGCTAAACCCTTGAACCGTGCATCAGGTGTGCGCAACGTTCCGACGCGTTGAGCTCGCGAAGCGGACTTCGCGGCTGCGCTGGAGGATGGCCATGATGCGGATCCGACTCAACCCGTTCCTGTGCGCGTCGCTCTCGGTGCTGGCCCTCACGGTCGCAGGCTGTAGCGACTCGGGGACAGACGGCGGCTCCCCGGGGAACGTGGATCCGCTCCGGCAGGATCTCGACAGCGACGGCGTCCTCGACGGGGTCGACAACTGTCCGGAGCTCGCCAACCCGGATCAGCGCGACAACGACGGCGACAGAGCCGGCGACGTCTGCGATCCCGACGACGACAATGACGATGTCGGCGACGATGACGACGATTGCCCGATGATCCAGGATCCGGCGCAGGACGACCACGACGGCGACGGCCCGGGCGACGTCTGCGATGATGATGACGACAACGACGCCGTCGAGGACGACCTCGACAACTGCCCCCTGTCGCCGAATCCGACCCAGGACGACCTGGATGACGACACACGCGGCGACGACTGCGCCGACGATCTCGACGGTGACGGTCACGGCAACGACGACGACAACTGCCCGGGGACGATGAACCCCGATCAGGCCGATCTCAACCAGGACGGCACCGGTGACGCCTGCGCCACCGACGTCGACGGCGACGGCGTGCGCAACGACCAGGACAACTGCCCGACCATCCGCAACGCCAACCAGACGGATCGCGACAACGATCACATCGGCGATCTGTGCGACCTCGACAACGACAATGACGGGATCCCGGACGGGCTCGACAACTGCGAGACGGTCCCCAACCCGACCCAGCTCGACAGCGACGGCGACGGGCTCGGCGACGCCTGCGAGGGCGACTCCGACAACGACGGCGTGCCCGACTTCCTCGATGCGTTCCCCTTCGATCCCCTGCGGTTCGTCACTTTCCAGATCCAGACGTTGCCCCCCTTGACCCCTGACGGGATGAGCGTGGGGAGCGCCATCAACGACGGCGGCGACGTCGTCGGCCAGGCCATGGATGCGGCCGGCATGTGGATGGCCGTCCTCTGGACGCAGGACGGCACCAACTACGTGGCGCCCCAGGCGCTCCTGCCGCTCGTCGGCGCCGCCGAAGACGCCGTCACCGCGGCCTACGGGCTCAACGACTCCGGCCAGATGGTCGGCGAGTCCGAAGACATGGTCGGCATGCTCACGGCCGTCGTCTGGAACCACGCGTCGCTGAATCCGGTCGCGCTGCCGGGCTTCGCCGGCGGCGGCGCCACGGTCGCCCACGGGATCAACAGCCTCGGGCAGGTGGTCGGTCAATCCGACAACGGCGCCGGCGGCACGCAGGGCGTCTTGTGGACGGTCGACGCGCTCGGCCAGCTCGTGAACGGCCCCACGGTGTTGCCGGCGCTCGGCGGCTTGTTCTGCTCGGTGTACGCGATCAGCGATGCCGGCCAGGCCGTCGGCGAGGCGGCGGACAGCCTCGGCAGGGTCCACGCGACCATGTGGCACGTCGACGCCGACGGCAACGTGAGCGCGGTCATCGATTTAGGCGCGCCCGCGGGGTACGTGACCAGCGTGGCCTACAGCGTCAACGACCACGGCGACGCCGTCGGCGACGGCACGCTGGCCGACGGCAGCACGCGGGCGTTGCGCTGGTCGACGCTCGGCGGGGTGGTGCAGGTCACCGATATCAGCCTCGCCACGACGCCGAGCAGCGCCACGGCGATCAACGGCGTCGGCCGGATCGCCGGCTGGTCGGCGGCGACGAGCGGCCTCGGCCAGGTCGCGGCCTGGGACACCCACACGACGACCGCCAGCGGGATCGCGACCGCGTCGAGCGCGACGTTGGCCATGACCTCCGGCATCAACAACGTCGACGTCATGGTCGGGACCTTGGCGGGACCGAACGGCCGGTTCGGTTTCACCACCCGGCGGTAGCTCCGGCGCAAAGCGGCGCGACTGGTTGCGAGACAGGCCGGGCGGCGCTCCACGCGAGGCCCCGCGGCGAGATGATGGAGGAGAGCGATGCGACCTCTGACGCTCGTCGTCTGCGCCTTGGCGATCGCGCCGAGCACGGCGCAGGCGGCACTCTCCGGCTTCGGACCGACGAGCCTGGCTCACGGCTTTCCCCTCTGGTACGCCGACGCGGCCGGCTTCAAGGTCGCGCCCTGCCTCGAGGCCAAGGTCCTCGACGTCGGCGGTCAGCTCATGAAGCCGTGCATGACGCTCGAGCCCGTGCCGGGCAGCCCCCTCTCGTTCCCGCAGAACTTCGGCGTCGAAGAGATGTATTGGTCGGCGGACGCGCTCGCGGTGTTCTCGAGCACCCAGGGCGGGCTGCCGTTCGGCGCCCCCGGTGACGTCACGGTGTCGATGGCGCTCGTGGCCAGCTTTCCGGCGCTCGTGGTCGCGGAGGGGCAGCAGGTGGTCTTCGCCCGCCTGCGCGTGCGCGCCAACGTGCCGATGACCGGCACCTACCGCATCACCCACCCGTTCGGGCCGATGGACTACGCCGTCAGCGGCGTCGGCGGCGGGCGCGAGATCAACCACAACCAGGAGATCGGCAACTTCGTGAGCCCCGGCCGGACCGGCGACTACTCGCTCGCGCTCCTCGACGGCCCCGCGCCGCCGTTGCCGGGCGAGGTCGGGCCGCCGCCCAAGGTGGACGTCCTCGACCGCAGCATCGGGCCGTTCCTCTTGCCGGCGGCGACACCCCCGTTCTTGGAGGCGCTAAACGGCGATCTCTACCTGGCGATCCCGCAGACGATCGTGAACGGCCTGGTCGTCCCCCTCGAGCAACCGATCACCGGCAGCCCGGTCGGGCAGAACTTCGTGCGCCTCGAGCTCCTGAACCCGCCGCTCGGCTTCGCCTTGAACGGCGCCGCGGGCACCAACGTGGTCGAGACGACCGGCTTCAGCGTGTCGGGGAAGGTCTTCCGCGACGATCCGGCGCCGCAGCCGCCGGTGGCCAATCCCGACCGTGGCGGGACCACGATCGGCGTCGCGGTGGACATCGACGTGCTCGCCAACGACACCGACCCCGGTTCGCTGCACTTCATCGACCCGCAGGGTCTCGGCCTGGGCGCGGCGCCGCCGTACGCCATCGCCGCGACGACGCCGCACGGCACCGTGGTCCGGCGCACGGCGACCGCGACCGGCCGCTCCTCCTTCGTCTATACCCCGGCGCCGGGGTTCACCGGGACCGACAGCTTCTCGTACGTGGTCCAGGACACGGGCGGGCTCATCTCGGCGCCGGCGACCGTGAGCGTCATCGTCGAGGATCTCAAGATCGTGCGCGCCGCGCTCCGCCTGCGGCACCTGCGGTTCGCGGTCTCCGGCACGACCTCGGAGCCCTTCGGCCCCGATCTCGCCCCCAACGTCATCCGGGTCCACGCCGGACCCGACGCGACCGGCGCGCTCCTGGCGCAGGCCACGGTCGCGGCCGACGGCAGCTGGGCGTGCGCCGGCGCCTTCGAGGTCAAGCAGAGCTGGCGCTCGGTGACCGTGGTGTCCGCCAACTCGACAGCCATCAAGAACGTTCCGCTCAGCTTGCGGTGAGCCCATGACCAGCCGCCACATCCTCCTCAGTTTCGAGCTCACCCTAGCGGCCCTCGTCAGCGCCGGCCTCGGCTGTCGCGGTGGAGAGACGACGGGGTCGGGCACGCGCCTGACCGGCTCGTTGCCGACGACGCTGCCGCTCACCGCGGTGGCGGTGTCCGGTGACGGCGTAGACGAGAGCCGCGCCGAGATCACGCCGGCGGCGACGAGCTTTTCCTTGCGGCTCTCGCCGGGGCGGGACTACTTCGTTGATTTCCGGGAGGATCTCGACGGCGCCGGGCCGACCGCCGGTGTCCTCGTCGTGACCCGTGCGGCCGAGCGGGTCCCATTCCACTTTCCGGACGGTGACGACGCGGTGGCGCTCGGTGAGCTCACCCTCGAGCCGGCGCTCGGCCGCGTGCTCGTGAGCACCGACTTCAGTGATCTCTTGCCGCCGGTCGAGCCTGAGGCACCCATCCTCGCCGACGCCGACGGCGACGGGGTGCCGGACGTCCGCGATCGGTCCGGCAATCAGGACGGCGACGACGCGCCGGACGCCCAGGACGCCTTCCCCTGGGACGCGGGCGAGACCGCCGACCTCGACCAGGACCACGTCGGTGACAACGCCGACCATGACGACGACAGCGACGCCATCCCGGACGCGAGCGACGTCTGCCCGACCATGGCCGACACCGACCAGACCGACACCGACCGCGACGGCCTTGGCGACCCGTGCGATGACGACGACGACGGCGATACGACGCCGGACGTGAGCGACAACTGCCCGCTCTTGCTGAACGCCGACCAGCTCGACACCGACCTCGACGGCCTCGGTGACGCCTGCGACCTCGACGACGACAACGACGGCTGGGATGACGACGAGGACAACTGCAAGACGACGCCCGGGGCCGACCTCGGTGATCGAGACGCCGACGGCATCGGCGACCTCTGCGACGCCGACAACGACAACGACCTGACGCCCGACCTCACCGACAATTGCCCGCTCACCGTCAACGTCGACCAGCTCGACACGGACACCGACGGCGCCGGCGACCTGTGTGACGCGGACGACGATGGCGACGGCGTCGCCGACGACTTCGACTCGCTGCCGCTCGACCGCGAGCGCTTCGCCGCCTACGTCGTCAGGGATCTGACGACGCTCGTCGGGGGCAGCCGTAGCCTGGCGGTCGGCGTCAACTTCGCGGGCGTGGTCGTCGGCCAATCGACCGTCGCCACGGGGGCCGTGCGCGCCGCGGCCTGGACGAGGGCCGGCACGAGCTACAGCGGCGCCATCGAGCTGTTGGCGTTGCCCACCGCGCCGCCCGATCCCACGGCCGCCGCGTTTGCCATCAACGACCTCGGGCAGATCGCCGGCGTCTGCGAGGACGCCGCGGCCGGCCGCGCGGTCGCCGTCCTCTGGAACCGGGTGAGCGCCGTGCCTGTCGCGCTCGCCGGAAGCGGCGGCTGGCTCGCCACCGCGGCGTACGGCATCAACGGCAGCGGCCAGGTGGTCGGCGTCGTCGAGGAGCCGACCGGCGTAAGGCACGCGGCGCTCTGGCGGGTCGACGCCGCCGGGGCGGTGAGCCCGGGCCCGGTGCTGCTCGACGGGCTCGCCGGCGAGGCCAGCGCCGCCTACTTCATCGCGGCCGACGGCCGCGCGGTCGGTGAGGCCGATGACGCCGCGGGCGCACCGCACGCGGTCGTCTGGCAGATCGGGGCCGACGACACGGTGGCGGGGCCGGTCGATCTGGGCATCCCCACCGGGTTCGTGAGCGCGGTGGCCTTCGGCGTGAACGCCGCCGGCCTCGTGGTGGGCGAGGCGGAGACCGCGGACGCCAAGCCGCATCCCGTCCTCTGGCGTCCGGAGGTCGGGGCGTTGCCGCTCGCCGGCGCAGTGGTCGAGGGCAGCGCGACGGCGATCGATGACGACGGCCGCATCGTTGGTTGGACGCGACAGACGCAAGTGACGGCCCGCGCCTGGGACGCCCGCTTCATCGACCCCACGGTGGCGGAAGCGATCGTCACCGGCACGGTGCCCAATCAGGCCTACGCCGCCGGGGCCGGCGGCTCGGCGGTCGGCCTGGTCGCCCGCCCGAGCGGCGAGCGGGCGTTCGTCGCGGTGCCGGCGCGCTAGCCGAGCGGTTGACGAGTAGACGACGCTTCGCGGTTCGGACCGCCAACGGAGGATGAAGCAGTGATGGCGCGAACGACGACGGTGGGCGGGGTGCTTCTGGTCGCGTGGCTGGCGGGCGGTTGCGAGCGCGGCGGCGAAGGGGAGGTCAAGTTGACCGGGGCCGTCGTGGGGGCGCGCGCGCCCGCCGGGACCCTGGGAGCCGCGATCGTGCCCTTGGGCGCCGAGGTGACCGCGGTGGCGCTGCACGGCGCCGGCGACGAGGTGGCTGACCGGCGACTGAGCGCGAAGAGCGGCGAGTTCGCCTTCGAGCTCGAGGCGGACGACGACTACGCCGTGGTGTTCCGCGAGGGGGACCGCCACGGTCGGACCCTCGCGGTGCTCGTCGCGGACCCGGGGACGGGTCGCAGCGGCTTCACCCTCGCCGGCAGTGAAGGCGAGCGAGCGGTCGGGCCGATCGTCATGGATCGCGAGCGCGGCAAGGCGTGGATCGTGAGCGGCCTCGCCTTGCTCGAGCCTGGAACGCCGGCGCCCGACGGCGACGGCGACGGTATCCCGGACAAGGCCGACAGCTCGAGCGACGAGGACCTGGACGGCGTGATCGACGGCCAGGATGCCTTCCCCTTCGACGGCGGCGAGACCGAGGATACGGACGGCGATCGGGTCGGCGACAACGCGGACACCGACGACGACGACGACGGCGTCGTCGATGCCGAGGATGCTTTGCCCAAGGACCCGCGCGACTGGCTCGACTCCGACGGTGACGGCCTCGGCGACCGGACCGATGCTGACGACGACAACGACGGCGTCCCGGACGCGGCGGACGCCTTCCCCAAGAACGCCGCCGAGACGGCCGACACGGACGGCGACGGCGTGGGCAACAACGCCGACCCCGACGACGACAACGACGGCGTCCTCGACCTTGACGACGCGCTCCCCGAGGACGCGAGCGACTCCGCCGACAACGACGGTGACGGCATCGGCGATGGGCTCGACCCCGACGACGACAACGACGGCTTCCCCGACCTGTTCGACGCCTTGCCGTACGACCCCACCGAGTCGCTCGACGGCGACGGCGACGGCATCGGCGACAACGCCGACATCGACGACGACGACGACCGCGTCGCCGACGAAGCCGACGCCTTCCCCGACGACCCGAACGAGTGGGCGGACGCCGACGGCGACGGCATCGGCGATCGCGCCGATCTCGACGACGACAACGACGGCGTCAACGACCTGTTCGACGCCATGCCCACGAACCCCGCGGAGTGGCTCGACACCGACGCCGATAACATCGGCAACAACGCCGACCCTGACGACGACAACGACGGTCTCCTCGACGCCGCGGATCCGTGGCCGCTCATCTCGACTCCGCAGAGCCCGGTCGTGCCGCCGCCGGATCTCAACCCGCTCAGTCAGATAGCCATCCCCGAGCCGCCGCAGCTCGCCATGTTCGTGAAGAGCAAGTTCGCGGCCATCCGGCTCGGCAAGGCGCTCTTCTGGGACATGCAGGTCGGCAGCGACGGCGTGCAGGCTTGCGCGACCTGCCACTTCCAGGCCGGCGCGGACCCGCGCATGAAGAACCAGCTCAACCCGGGGACCCTGGCCGGCGACTCGATCTTCGGCAACAACCGCGGCGGCGGCATGGACTTCCCCGCGTTCGCGCCCAACTACCCGTTGAGCGCCACTGACTTCCCGCTGCACGTGCGCGCGCCGCCCGAGGATATCGTCTTCCTGCCGATCCTGCGCGACACCAACGACGTGGTCTCCTCCCAGGGCGTTCGCCTGACGTTGTTCCAGCAGATGGTCCCCGGCTCGGCCATGGAGACCGTTTCCGTGATCCCCGATCCGGTGTTCAACCTGGGCGGCGTCAACACCCGGCGCGTCGAGCCGCGGAATACGCCGACGGTCATCAACGCCGTCTTCAACTTCACCAACTTCTGGGATGGCCGGGCGAGCTTCCTGTTCAACGGCGAGAACCCGTTCGGGCCGGCCGACCCCAACGCCGGGGTCTGGTTCGCGGATCCCGTGCAGGGGCTCGTGAAACGGCCGGTCGTCATCCAGTTCGCGAGCCTCGCGTCGCAGGCCGTGGGCCCGCCGCTCAGTGACTTCGAGATGTCGGCGCGGGGCCGGACCTTTCCCATGATCGGCCGGAAGCTCTTGACCCTCACGCCCCTCGGCCTGCAGCTCGTCCACCCCGGCGACGGCGTGCTCGGCAACCTCTCCAACGCGACCCTCCTGCCCGACGGCAGCGTCACCGACATCAAGGGCCTCGGCACCACTTACGCCGAGATGATCCAGGCGGCGTTCTCGAACAACCTGTGGAGCTCCTCGGCGCGAACGCCGCAGGGGTTCACGCAGATGGAGGCGAACTTCGCCCTGTTCTTCGGCCTGGCCGTCCAGCTCTACGAGGCGACCCTGGTCTCCGATGACACCCCGTTCGATCGCTGGCTCGCCGGCGACGCCGCGGCGCTCTCCGACCAGCAGAAGTTCGGCTTCGCGCTGTTCAGCGGCATCGCCAACTGCTCCGGCTGCCACACGGGCGTCGAGCTCACCTCCGCGTCGGTCGCCACGACCGCCTTCCTCGATAACTTCGACAACGCGACTATGGAGCTGATGTTCGCCACCAACGGGAGCCAGGTGCTCTACGACACCGGTTACAACAACACCGGCGTGACGCCGAACGGCGACGATCCCGGGCGCGGCGGCACCATGCCGTTTATCAACCCGCGGACCGGTCAGGAGTATCCCCTGGCCTTCAACCGATTGGCCGTGCTCCAGAAGCAGAGCCTCCTGCCGTTCGAGACGCCGATTTTGCCCTTGTTCCTGCCGGCCAACATCGGGCTGAACGCCGACGGCAACTTCAAGGTGCCGGGGTTGCGCAACGTGGCGCTCACCCCGCCCTATTTTCACAACGGCAGCGCCCTGACGCTCGACCAGGTCCTGGACTTCTACGCGCGGGGCGGGAACTTCCCCGACGAGAACCGCGCCCAGCTCGACCCGCAGATCTTGGGAGCGAGCCTGCTCTTACACGGCCAGAACTCGCTGCACGCTGCACTCGTCGCCTTCATGCACGCCTTGACCGACGCGCGGGTCGCGGCCGAGTCGGCGCCGTTCGACCACCCGGAGCTCTTCGTCCCGGAGGGCGATCCCGAGGTGCTGATCAAGATCCCGGCGCGCAATGCCTCCGGCGCCATCGCGCAGCCCTGACGCTCGAGGGGGACACCGGGCTTGCCCCACATGCCATTGGCCGGACCGACGGCGGCACCCCGGAGGCTCGAGCGAACGCCGAGGGTCGCGCCACCGCGAATCGTTTTCCGGCCTGCGGCATCCAAACGCGTAGAGGGGCACGCTGATCGCAACCCAGATCCCGGGGCCCGATACCACCTACCGATGTCGCGGCAATGGAGCATCCCATGCTGAAGAATTCACTCTCTCTTTCACCCGAGTACCTCGAGCGAGCGGGGGCTTTGGCTTGGCCGATCCTGGCCGCGGCCTCCCTCGTCGCCTGCGGCACGAGCGCCAAGAGCGACGCTGAAACACCGCGCCAGAGCGTGGCGCTCGCCGTGACCGTCCCCGAGGACAGCACGGCGCCGGTCGACGCCGAGCCGGAGACGACCGGCGGCCTCTCCTTCTCCGACGGCACCAGGACGCTCACCGTCAGCTCGGCCGAGGTCGTGCTCCGCGAGATTCAGTTCAAGCGCCTGGATGAAGGCGTCTGCGGCGCCGCCGATCTCGCCGACGACAACGGCGGCTCGTCGACGAGCGGCTTGACCTCGGCCGACCACGAGGGTGGGGAGGATCACAGCGGCGGCTCGGACGCGAGCGGCGGCACCGACGACTCGGGCGACGGCGCCGACGACCGCGGCCATCACTCGGGCGAGGACGGCGAGTGCGACGAGGATATCGAGGTAGGGCCGCTGCTCCTCGACCTCCCCCTGGACGGGAGCGTCGTGCGGGAGGTCGAGGCCCTGGTACCGGCCGACGTCTACCGCGCGGTCGCGTTCCGGGTCCACAAGGTCGAGGATGACGGCAGCGATCAGGCGTTCCTCGAGGCGCACCCGGGGTGGAGCCGCATCAGCATCAGGGTCGAGGGGACCTACAACGACGCCCCCTACCTCTTCACGAGCGACCTGAACGCGAAGCAGCAGATCGTCTTCCCCGAGCCGCTCGAGGTGACCGAGGCCGAGCCCGCGCTCGTGACCCTGTCGGTCGACGTGGGCGCCTGGTTCGTCAGCGCCGGCGGCGCGCTGGTCGATCCGGCTTCAGGGCTCAAAGGCGGCGCCAACGAGGGCTTGATCAAGGACAACATCAAGTCCTCGATCCGCAACCGCTGACCAAACGGTCCCGCCGAGCGTTACCTGGCACTTCAGTTCCGCTGCAAGCCGCCGTCGACCCACGCCTGGAAGACGCACTTGTCTTGGTCGGGGAGCGCGGCGGCGGGAGGCATGGCGCCCTCCTGAATGTGGACGTTCGCGTGCTCGGCATTCGTGCAACAGGCGTCATAGGTGTCGAAGTTGACGCTCGCCGGCGCACCCCGACGATCGATCGCCGTCGACGAGTGACACGTGGTGCAGCTTCGAGCCACGAGGGGAGCGACGTCCGCCTCGTAGGTGATCGGCCGATCCTGGCCGCAGGTCTTGTCACTCGTGCCGTCGCCGCAGCCGGCCCCGAGGCCGAGCAGCAATCCGCAGACCACATGAGCGCGTGCATTCATGGCCACCGTACCTCCAGGAGGTCATGTCCCTCCGCGCGTTCGGCCGGACATCCTTCGCCCCCGCGTGCCAGCCGGGGGAAACGGTGATCCCGCAGCGAAGCCTGTCAAGGGCGCGGGATGTGCCGACGTGGCAGCTTGACGACGCTGCCGCCATGTACATCGTTCCCACCCGCGGGGCAGCTGATGACCTCAAGAAAACGGGTCGTCCGCTGCGCTGCGGATCGGCAGCGGCGCTTTCTAAAGTGAGCGGGCGGGCTTCTGAAGCCTACGCCGACACGGAGTTTCTCAATGATTCTAAAACGATGCATCGTCAGCGCCTGCGTCATTGTCAGCTTGCTGGTTGCGCTCCCCGCGCAAGCCATCCAAACCATCGGCCCGCGCAGCCTGCAGAACGGCTATCCGGTCTGGTTCGGCGACAACGCGGGGTTCCCGGTCGGCTTCTGTCTCGATGCCGCCTGCATCCCCGACCCGGTTCAGGCCGGGAATCGGTTCTCCGAGCAGGTCGGCTTCAACGGCGAGGCCTTCTATTGGATGGCGGACATGGACCTCGGCAACCCCGCCGGGTTGGGGCTCATGGTCATGGCGATGGAGGCGGCGTGGGCGATCCTCGATCCCGCGAACGGTGATCAGTTCCCGTTCGGCCGGATCCGCTTCAGGATCGACGTCCTCGTGCCCGGCAGCTACACGGTCACGCACCCGTTCGGGCAGGCCACGGTCGTGGTCCCCGCGGTCGGCCCGGGGCCGGAGATCACCGACGCCAACTTCTCGGTCCTCGGCGGTGACATCGCCGGGACGGTCGCCGACGTGCCGCCGTTCGCCGGCGTGCTCGGCTCCGGTATCACCCACTTCTTCTCCGTCGCCGGCATCGGCGCGCCCGCGCCCGGGGCGCTGTTTACGGGCGCGGGCCTCATGGCGTCGTCGAACGCCGGCGGCAGCTTGCCGGCGCGCACGACGTTCAGCGTCACCGGACCTCTGAATGCGTTCGGGCCCGGCATCAGCACGCTGTCGACCAACCAGGTCTTGACGATGGCGGGCCGCGCCTTCGACCCCGGCCCCAACACCGCACCCGTGCTCGTCGCCGATGCAGCCATCGCCATGGGCGGGCGGCCGATCGTGATCGACCCGCTCCTGAACGACACCGACGTCGTCGGCGCCGGCAACGTCCACGGGTTGAACCCGAAAGCCACGGCCTTGGTCGGCGGCGTCGCCGGTCCGAAGACCGTCACCGTCGGCGGCACCGTCCTCACCTTCGGGGCCGACGAGGTCGTGACCACCGCCGGCGGCAACACGGTCACGAAGAACCCGGACGGCACCTTCCAGTTCCACCCGCAGCCGGCCTTCACCGGGGTCGACACGTTCCAATACGTCGTCCAGGACACCGGCGGGCTCATCTCCGGTCAGACCCTCGCCACCGACCCGGTCGTGCCGGCGACGGTCACGGTCACGGTCGAGACCCTGGCGGTCACCGACGCGACCTTCAGCCCCAAGACCGTGAAATGGACCGTCAGCGGCACGAGCTCGGCGGCGAACGGCACGGTCATCACCGTCTTTGGCGCCCCGACCGCGGATCCGGCCCGGGTGCTCGGGACGGCCACGGTCACGAACGGCTCGTGGCGGTTCGCGGGCAAGGCCGCGTTGAGCCCCGCCGGCGGCCGGCAGGTGACCGCTCGCTCGGCGACGTCCGCGCTCGTGACCGCGGCGGCCGCCCCCCTGGTGATCCGTTGACTGAGAATGCCGGGTCCCGGCCGGCGACGACCAAAAGGAGAAGATCGTGAAACGAACCGCAACCCACCGCATGCTGGCCGCGCTGTTTCTCGTCACTTGGCCGGGCACCGCCGGCGCCGCCCTGAGCGCGGTGTCGCCGGCGCTCGACCCGACGGGCAACTACCCGCTCTGGTATCAAGACGCGGCCGGTCTGCAGCTCGAGCTCTGCAACTTCAACAACGGCTTCTGCCTGTTCGACCCGACGGTCACCGGCCTCGGGGTCGGCCTCGAGACCTTCTGGTGGAGCGCGGACGTCGTCGGCCTGCCGATCGCCGGCAGCACACTCGGCGCGAACCTGATCCTGGCCATCGAGGGCACGTTCGACGCCGAGCCGGCCGCGGCCGGCGGGCAGATCGCCTTCGGCCGCATCCGCATCCGCGTCGACGCGGCGTCGCCGGGCAACTACACCATCACCCACCCGTTCGGGACCCATCAGGAGACGGTGACGACCTTGGGCGCGGGCTACGAGATCAACTTCACGGCGGACATCGGCTGTCTCGCCGGGCCCTGCAACTTCGCAGGCGCCCTCGCCACGACCATCGGCCCGTATCTCTACTGGGACGCCGGGCTTCCTCTCTTCGATCTCGCCGGCGCCGCGGGCAACAACGCCTACGTCGGCGACGGCGTCACCGAGCACAAGGTGTTCGGCAGCCCCACCGGCGACAACTTCTTCCGGGTGATGAAAGACGGCGTGGTCCTGGCCGAGACCGACAAGTTCGTCGTCAGCGGCAAGGTCTTCACCAACGGCGGCGCCGCCAACACCGCGCCGGTCGCCAACGCCGACCCCGGGCCGTTCTTCGTCCCGGCCGGCGGGTCGCTCGCGATCGACGTCCTCGCCAACGACGCGGCCACCAACGTCGCCATCAACCCGACGTCGATGGTCGCCGCCGCCTCCGCGAACGGCGGCACGGTCGCGCCGACGCGCGTCGGCAACAAGGTCCTGCTCACCTACACGCCGGCCGCCGGTTTTTCCGGCACCGACACCTTCACCTACACCGTCCAGAGCTTCACCGGGCTCCCCTCGGCCCCGGCGACGGTGACCGTGTTCGTCGAGCGGCTCGAGATCACGGAGGCCGAGCTGAGCGGCAAGCTCATGAAGTGGAACATCCGCGGCTTGAGCTCCGACGCGGCGGCCAACACCGTCGACATCTATCTCGGTGCCACCGTCAATGCAGCGGGGCTCCCGACCGGCCCGCTCCTCGCCCAGGCACGGCCGGTGGCGGCGGACGGCACCTGGAGCTTCTCCGGCAAGAGCACCTTGAGCCCGGCGAGCGTGCGCACGATCTCCGTTGTCTCGGCGAACGGCATCAAGCTCATCGGCTTGCCCTTGCGCATGAAGTAGGGGCGCGCCCGATGATCTCACTTTCAGGTCTATCACGAACATTCAGGGATAAAGGAGCGACAGCGATGAAGCAGTTGAACGGCAGAGCGGCGTGGGTTCTCGGCTCTCTCATCACGGTGGCCTTGGGCGCCGCCGCTTGCGGCGACTCCAAGTCGACGACGGCGGAGCCGCAGGCGACCTTGAGCGGCGCGCTCAAGCGCGGCGTCGAAGCGGACGCCGTGCCGGCGACCATGGCGCTCAGCGTGGTCTTGATCGACGGCGACGGGGCCGACGTGGTGGCCCAGTCTCTCGCCGCCGGCGAGACGGCGTTCTCCCTCACGGCCGAGTCGGATCACGACTATCTTCTCGAGCTCCGCAACGGCAGCGGCGTGGCGATCGCGATCCTGGTCTGGGACCGGACCGCCATGAAGCGCGCCTTCCACCCCGACCCGGGCACGACCGATCTCGGGACGCTCGCGGTGGAGCTGCGCCTCGGCCAGGCCACGAGCTCCAACGACCCGCTGCCGTTTCCCGACGCCGAGGGTGAAGCCATCCGGCTCGACGCCGACCATGACGGCGTCCACGACGCCAGCGCCGGCGACATCGCCGACCAGGACAGCGACCAGACGCCCGACGTCGGGGACCAGCTCCCCTTCGACCCGGCCGAGATCCGCGACACCGACGGCGACACCATCGGTAACCTCGCCGACACCGACGACGACGGCGACAACGTCTCCGACACCGCCGAGATCGCGGCCGGCACCAACCCGCTCTTGCGGGACACCGACGGCGACGGCGCGCTCGACGGCGCCGACGCCTTCCCGCTCGACCCGGCCGAGGCCATCGACACCGACAGCGACGGTGTCGGCGACAACGGCGACGCGTTCCCGTCGAACCCGGCCGAGACCCTCGACACCGACCACGACGGCACCGGCAACAACGCCGACACCGACGACGACGGCGACACGCTCACCGACGCCGCCGAGCTCGCCCGGGGCACGAACCCGCTCGCCGCCGACAGCGACGGTGACGGGCGCCTCGACGCGGTCGACGCCTTACCACTGGACCACACCGAGTGGCTCGACACCGACCTGGACGGCCTCGGCAACAACGCCGACACCGACGACGACGGCGACTTCATGCTCGACATCGACGAGGTGACGACCGATCCGCTCGATCCCGACTACGACAGCGACGGCGTGCTCGACGGCCTCGACTCCTTCCCGCTGCGCTCGTCGCGCTTCGCGCAGTACGACTCGGACGCCATGCGCCTCGGCCGGCTCTCGAACGCCAAGACCGGCGCCGCGCTCGACGTGAGCGACAACGCCACGAAGAAGCTCGTCGTCGGCTATTCGGATACGGCGGCGACGGCGGGCGGGGCCCTGACCCTCAGGCCGATCCTCTGGAACATCACGGTCGGCAGCGGCCCCATCAACCCGACGGTCCTGTCGGCCGGTGACAACGCGTACGGCGTCGCCCACGCCGTGTCGAAGGACAACCTGGTGGTGGGCGAGGCCACCGTCGCCGGGGTCATCTCGGCGATCCTGTGGAACGCCGCCGGCACGTCGCCGGGCGGTGGTGCGGAGCTCGGCGCGCTCGCGGGCGCCGCGGCGCCGGCGACCAGCGCCGCCTACGACATCGCGGTCATGACCGACAGCACCACGCACGCCGCCGTCGGCGTGGTGGTCGGGGAAGCGAAGGACAGCGCCGGCATCTCCCGCGCGGTGGTGTGGCTCGTCAACCCCACGACCGGCGCGAAGCTCGCCCCCGCCGCCGGCCAGGCCAACCCGATGCAGCTTAGCGGCCCTACCGGCTACGCCGCGGCCTTCGCCATCAACGCCGGCGGCCGGATCACCGGCGAGGCCACGACCGCCACGGGCGCGGTGCACGCCTACATGTGGGATCTCACGATCGCCGCCGGGGCGCAAAGCGCCGTCGGCCTGAGCCTGCCGGTGTCCGGCCACACCTCGAGCGCCGCTTACGGCGCGTCGAGCGCGGGCGCGGTCGTCATCGAGGCGATGCAGGCGGGCGGCGTCGCCCACGCCTTCGTCTGGGCGCCGGGCGCCGGCTCGCCGGTGCAGCTCGGGGTCGTCACCGCCAACGGCGGCGCCATGGCCATGAACGCGCGCGGCCGCATCGCCGGCTGGACCGACGCGACCAACCTGGGGCCGTCGGCGTGGGACATGGGCTTCGCCAACGCCGCGTTCGCCGAGCCGGCGATCGAGCCGGCCTCGACCCTGCCGCGCGTCACCTCCAAGGCCGGCCAGGCGTTGAACGTGAGCGAGAGCGGCGTGGTCGTCGGATCGTTCGAGGCGGTGACGGCAGCGACGACCCCGGACGGCGACGCGCCGTTCGTGTCGTTGCCCGCGCCGGTGGTTCTGACCCCGTAAGCCGTGCCGCCAACCGAGCCGGTCCCAGCACGGCGGTCGAAGCGCGACCGCCGTGGGGGCGCGGCCTGCCTGTCCCCCGGGCGCCGCGCGCCCGCGTGCCGACCCGACCGGCGATCCGAATAGCGACTGAGTCGGCGGCCACGCCCTTGAACCGCCCTCCCGCGTGAGCACCGTTACGCTCGGCAAGCACCTCCAAGAGGAGATTCCAACATGATGCGACGGACTTTGTGGTCGATGACCATCATCGGGGCGCTGGCGGCCGGGGGCTGCGGTGGCGACGAACCCAAGCAGACCGATCCCGGCCCTGGGCCGGTCACTCCCACCAAGGTGGCGCTCACCGGCTCGCTCGCCGGCTTCGCGCCGCTCGGCGCCGCCGCGCTGCTCGTGCCGCTCGATGCCTCGGTGACCGCGACCGCGATCAACAAGACCGGTGCCGTCGCCGCCGCTGTCCGGGTGTCGCACATCGACCCGAGCTTCTCGTTCGACCTGCCGGTCAACGAGGACTACGTCGTCGTCTTCCGGCACGAGCCGGCGACCGGTCAGGCCTACGGCGTCCTGGTCGCCGACAGTGCCTCGGGTCGCACCTCGTTTTCGCTCGCCGCCGCGCTCGCCGGCACCCGGGTCCGGCTCGGCGAGATCGCCATCGATCGCGGTCACGGCGTGGCGTGGACCTTCGACACCGTGGCGCTGCCGGCCGCCCTCGTGACGCTCGCCGACGGCGACGATGACGGCATCGCGGACGTCGCCGACCTCTCCGACGACGAGGACGGCGACGCCGTCGACGACGTCGCCGACAGCTTCCCGTTCGACGCGACCGAGACGGTCGACACCGACAGCGACGGGCGCGGCAACAACGCCGACCTCGACGACGACAACGACGCTCATCCCGACCTCCAGGACCGCTTCCCCACGGACGCGACCGAGTTCGAGGACACCGACAACGACGGCACCGGCGACAACCACGACGCCGACGACGACGGTGACTTCTTCACCGACGCCGTCGATGCCTTCCCGAAGGATGCGGCCGAGCACCTCGACACCGACGGCGACCGCACGGGCGACAACGCCGACAGCGACGACGACAACGACGGCTTCCTGGATGCGGCAGATGCCCTGCCGCTCGATGCCAACGAGCACCTCGACACCGACCTCGACGGCATCGGCAACAACGCCGACGTCGATGACGACGGTGACCTGGTGGCCGACCTGGTCGACGCCTTCCCGCTCGAGGGGGTCGCCGCGCTCGACAGCGACGGCGACGGCGCGCCCGACGCCTTCGTCGTCGGCGCCAGCGCCGCGGAGATCGCAGCCTCCGGTCTGACGCAGGACGCCTTCCCGACCCAGGCGATCGCGGCGCGCGACACCGACAACGACGGCGCGCCCGACGCCTTCGCGCCGGGCGCCACCGCGGCCGAGATCCTGGCCTCCGGCCTCACGCAGGACGCCTTCCCGGCGAACCCCGCCGAACAGCTCGACACCGACGCCGACGGCGCTGGCAACAACGCCGACACCGACGACGACGGCGACGGCATCCTCGACCTCGTGGATGCGCTGCCGTTGAACAACACCCGGTTCGCGGCCTTCCCGGTCGTGGCGGCGCTCGCGCCGCTCGCCGGCGGTGTTGATACCGCCCCGGCGGCGATCACCGTCAACGGGCTCATCGCGGGCAACTCCGAGAGCGCGGCCGGGACGGCGGTCAGCGCGGTGACCTGGTCGGTCGGCTTGGACGGCGTGGCCACTGCCCCTGCCGGCCTGCCGGCGCTCCCCGGTGTCCCCGCCCAAAGCTTCAGCGCCGCCTTCGGCGCCAACGTGATGGGCCACGTCGTCGGTCAGGCGCTAAACGCCGCCGGCGTGCTCGTCGCGGTCATGTGGGATGCGGCCGGCGCGACGGAGCTGTTGGGGCTCGGCGGCAGGTCGAGCTTCAGCGCGGCCTACGACGTCAACGATCAGGGCTGGATCGCCGGTGAGTCCGAGAACGTGTCATTCGAGCCGCACGCCGTCATCTGGGTGATGCAGGCGGACGGCAGCGTCGCCGCTCCCTTCGACGTCGGCGTCGTCGCCGGCGAGTTCGCGAGCACGCCGTACAGCTCGGCGCGCGCCATCAACCTGGGCGGGATCGTCGTCGGTGAGGCGCAGGCGATGCCGCCGTCGGTGCACGCCGGCGTGGTTCGCGCCGTGGCCTGGAAGGTGAGCGCGACCGACCTGCTCGCGGGCCCGGTGGACCTGGGAACGCTCCCCGGTCACGAGTCGGCGACGGCGCTCAGCGTCAACGAGAGCGGCGTCATCGTCGGCGAGTCGATGGGGCAAAACGGCGCCGTGCACGCGGTGCGCTGGCGGGTCGACCCGATCACGGCGGCGCTCATCGCCGGCCCCGTGGACCTGGGGCCGACGGGCTCGGCGAGCGACGTCACCAACGCCGGGCGGATCTGCGGTGCCCAGCTCGACACGGCTTCCGTGTGGGACGTCGCGGCCATTCCGGCCAACAACGCCGATCCGGTGACGGCCGTGGTCGCCCAGACCGCGGCGATGAGCATCAACGAAGCCGGGCAGGTGGTCGGCATCGACGCCGGCGTTGGGTTCGTGGCCACCCCGTGATCGTCAGCCTTGAAGACACCAATCGACGCTCGAGTCGAGGAGAGATAATCATGCGTCAACGTAGCTACCTCGCGCCTCTGTTCTTCTTGGCCGCCGGCCTGAGCGCCGCTCCGGCTCTGGCCGCGTTGTCCGCGGTGGGCCCGCCGGCGCCGCTCGGAGCTCCAACGGTTCCGCCCACCTACCCGGCGGTCATGCCGCACGGCTTTCCGGGCTTCTACTCTGACGGGAACGGGCTCGCGACCGAGCTCTGCCTCGATCCGCCCGACCCGGTGACTCTCGGCCCGTGCTTCTTCGACCCGGTGGTGCCGGGCAACGCCTGGTCGGCGACCACCGGCTTCGGCGCCGAGGCGTTCTACTTCATGGCGACGGCGACGGGCCGTCCGCTCGTGACCGGCGGCAGGACCCTCCTGGTGCTCGCGGTCGAGGCGGCCTACGGCGGCGACGGCAGCCCGGTCGCGAACAACCAGATCGTCTTCACCAGGGTGCGGGTGCGCTTCGACGCCCCGGGGCCGGCCCACTACCGGATCCTGCACCCGTACGGCACCCTCGACCTCCCGGCGGCCTTCGTCGCCGAGAGCCTCTCCGCCTTCAAGGACGTGCGCCTCACCGCCGACATCGGCGGCGTCAACCCGCTCGACCCGGCCGCGGCGTTCGCAGGCGCGCTCAACGGCTTCGATCCTCAGGACCCGACGATCGTGAGCTTCCTCACCTGGGACACCTTCAACGCCGACCCGGCGCTGACCGACCCGCTGCTCAAGACCGTCGACCCGCTCACCGGCGCCGTCACGGCGCAGTATCTAGGCGACGGCGTCCTGCCGCATGTCGTGACCGGCAGCGCCATTGCCGACGCCACGCATCCGTCGGGCTTCCGCAACTATTTCCGCATCCAGATCGAGGACGCCGCCGCGCCGGGCGGTTTCCGCACCGTCTCCGACACTGACCTCTTCGTCGTCACCGGCAAGGTCCACGTCCCGCCCGCCTTGGGCTATGACATTTACACCTACACCAACCTGCCGGTGCAGAACCTGTGGGCGGTGGGCCCGGAGAGCAGCGAGCTCCCGGTGAGCGCCGTCGGCGCCGTGAACCGCGCCGCCAACTGGCCGGCGCCGTCGAGCAACTTGCCGAGCCCCGGCGCTCCGGCCGGTCTCGTGACCCCGGCCATTCCGCCGGGCAACGGCTACCCGATCGGCTTCCCCTACTGGTACCAGGAGCGGGTCCCGGTGCCGGACCCGTTGAATCCCGGCCTGTTCATCGACGGCGGCGGCGTCCAGCTCACGCTCTGCCCCGGGGCGGATCCGATGTGCATCTCCATGCCCGTCGATCCGTCGAGCGCGGCCTCGGTGGCGCTCGGCGTCGGCGCGGAGTCGTTCTACTGGAGCGCCACGGGCGACATCGCCTTCCGCCAGACCGTGCCGGTAAGGCGCGACATCGACGCCAAGCTAATCCTCGCCGTCGAAGCTGCCTTCGGCAACCCGCTCGGCGACGTCTTCGACGGCGACCAGGTGGTGTTCGTCCGCATCCGCTATCGGGTCAAGGTCGACCAGCCCGGCACCTACACGGTCGCGCATCCGTACGGCGACCTGACCTTCACCGCGACCGCCGCCGGCGAGGTTCGCTACACCGACGACGTCGGCATCATCACCGCGGGGACCAACCCCGACGCCGGCTTCATCGGCGCGCTCTTCGGCAAGGTGAACCCGTTCTTGAAGTGGAGCACCTTCAACGCCGATCCGGCGCTCACCGACCCGGCGCTCAAGTTCCCGGGGCCTGCCGGCTCGACGTTGCGTTACGTCGGCAATCCGCTCATCCGCCACGCGGTGCTCGGGAGCACCATCGCCGACGCCGCGCACCCCTCCGGGTTCCGCAACTACCTGAGGGTGACCGACACGGCCGGCCTCGACACCGGCATGATGGACCAGTTCGTGGTCACCGGCAAAGTCTACGACCCGTTGACCTTCGCCGCGCCGCCGGCAGCCGCCGGCCCGGTCGCGGTCGGCGACGCCGGGGCGATCCCGACCGGTCAGACGCTCCTCGTCAACGTGCTCGCGAACGACGTGTTCACGGCGCCGGTCTCGAGCTTGCTCATCGCGCCGGCGATCGGGCCGTTCAGCGGCACGGTCGCGATCAACGGGACCGCGATCGCGTACACGCCCGCCCCGGGCTTCGTGGGTGTCGACACCTTCGGCTACCAGCTCATCGACTCGACCGGGCTCACCTCCAACGTGGCGACGGTCAACGTCAACGTCGTCCCGGTCGAGGCGTTGACCGTGACCCGCGCCGAGCTCGTCGTGTCGAAGCGGCAGTGGAACATCCAGGGCACGGCCGCGCCGGGCGCGACCGTCGCGATCTTCGCCGGGCCTACGCTCGGCGGCGCCTCGATCGGCGGCGCGCTCGCCGACACCCTCGGGGTCTGGCGCTTCCGTGGCGTCGCGTTTGCGAACCCGGACACCCTGAGCATCAGCATCAGCTCGTCGAGCGGCAACTCGCTCTTGAACCAGCCGGTGCGGCTGCGCTGAGCAAATGACCCAATCGGGCCACGAGGTATTCATCATGCGACAGACAACACACTCGGGAATGACGGCGTGCCTGGTTCTCGCGGCCGCGCTGGTCGCTTGCAGCGACGACAAGGACGGCAGCGGCAATACCAGCAACAACAATAACAACAATAACAACAACGTCGGCTCGGCCGTAGCCATCGGGATCATGACGAAGGGCAGCGTGATCGTGAACGGCGTGCGCTTCGACGACAGCGGCGCCGACGTCATCGTCGACGACCAGGGCGGCCAGCCGACCTCCAGCCTCGACGACGGCATGAACGTCACGGTCAACGGCTCGATCGACGACAACGGGGTCGACGGCGTCGCCGACAGCGTCGAGATCGAGAACGAGGCGCGCGGGCCGATCGCGGCGCTCCTGCCGCCGGACGCCTTCACGCTCCTCGGGCAGCGGGTCGTCGTCGACGGCGGCACCGTCTATGCCAACGTGGCCGGCTACGCCGCGCTCACGGTGGGGGCGAACGTCGAGGTGCACGGGCTCCGGGACGTGGCCGACGACATTCGCGCGAGCCGCATCGAGGTGCTCGCCGGCACCGGCTTCGTCGACGAGCTGCGGGGCGTCGTCAGCGCGCTCAATACCGGCGCCAAGACCTTCAGCATCGGGGCGATGAGCGTCGACTACAACGGCGCCACCCTCCTGCCGGCCGGGTCGACGCTGGCGAACGGCATCCTGGTCGAGGTGCACGGGGATCTGGTCGGGGGCGTGCTCGTCGCGACCGAGGTCGACGTCGAGGACGCCGAGGACGACGAGTTCGAGGCGGCCGAGGGTGGCGAGCTCCACGTCGAGGGGTTCATGAGCGGCTTCACCTCGCACCCGGGGACCTTCTTCGTCGGTGACCAGCAGGTGGAGACCACCACCGCGACCCGGCTCGAGGGCGGCGTCGCTGCCGACCTCGCGAACGACGTGCGTGTCGAGGCCGAGGGCATCATGGCCGGCGGCACGCTCAAGGCGCACAAGATCGAGATCAAGGACAGCTTGCGCATCGAGGCGAACATCGAAGCGCTCGACCCGGTTGCGATGACGCTCTCGCTCATGGGCAAGACCGTCGGCGTCGGCAGCGAGACCGAGCTCAACGGCCTCTCGAGCCTCAGCGAGCTCGCGGTCGGCGGCGGTCTGCGCTTCCGCGGCTTCTTGAACGTGAGCGGCGGGGGGCTCACGGCGACGCGGATCGACCGGCGCAGCAACCCGATCGACGCCGACAACTTCATCCTGCAGGGCCCGGTCACGAGCTTTGACGCCGCGTCCAAGAGCGTGGTCGTCCTCGGTATCACCATGGTCGCATCGGGGGGCGGGGTCAGCTTCCGCACCGTCGGCGAGGTGAGCATGACCAGCGAGGCGTTCTTCGCGGCGCTGACCGCCGGCAAGCTCGTCAAGGGCCGCGGCACGCTCGCCGGCACCGTCCTCACGGTCGACGAGCTCGAGTTCGAGTAGCAAGACGGCGACGAACGCGGGGGCGAGTACCGCAGCGCCAGGGCGACCTTGACGCGGCATCGAACCGGACCCACTGTTCACTCACGAACGCCGCTCGATTGTTGGCGAGCACACTCTGCGGGTTGACTCGGCCCCGGAGCGGGGGAGGTGTTGCCTCGTCAGTCCTGCGGCGGTCACGACGTCAGGCGGGAGCTCCCGCGGGAGGTACCAATGATTCTGCGCGCTCTTACGGTGGCTGTCTTCGGAGTGGCCCTCATCTCTTGCAGCGACGACCGGGCCGCCGAGCCGGCGCCGAAGGACGCGGACCAAGACGGCGTGCTCGACGACAGCGACAACTGTCCGCTCGTCGCCAACGCCGACCAGGCGGACCAGGACCAGAACGGCAGGGGTGATGCCTGCCAGGTCGGCAGCGATCCGGACGAGGACGGCGACGGCGTCGCCGACAGTCTCGACAATTGTCGGACACGGGCGAACCCCGACCAGGCGGACGCGGATGCCGACGGCGTCGGGGACGCGTGCGATACCGTGAACCCGGCCGACGGCGATGGAGACGGGGTCCTGGACGCACAGGACAACTGTCCCTCGACCGCGAACCCCGGCCAGCTCGACCAGGACGGCGACGCCCTGGGTGACGTCTGTGACCCGGACCAGGACGGTGACGGCGCCGCGAACGCCAGCGACAACTGCCCGGTGCTCGCCAACGCCGATCAGGTGGACACCAACGGCGACGGCGTCGGCGACGCCTGCGAGACCGACGCCGACGGCGACCTTCGGATAGATGACCTCGACAACTGCCCGGCGATCGCCAACCCGGCGCAGCTGGACACCGACGCCGACGGCAAGGGCGACGTCTGCGACAACTGCAGCCTCGCGGCCAACCCCGGGCAGCTCGACGCCGATGGCGACGGCTTCGGTGATGCCTGCGATCCGATGGCCGACGCCTTCGCCTGGACCGGCAACACCACCCTGACGATGGCGGCGGCCGGCGGCCTGCTCCTGAACGATCCTGCCGGTGCCAGTGTCGCCGCGCCCGGCACCCTGACCACGTCCGCCGGCGGCTCCGTGACGCTCTTGGCCGACGGTAGCTTCACCTATCACCCGCAGCTGGGCGACCAGAACCTGACCGACACCTTCACCTACGCCCTCGTGGGCGGCGGCACCGCTACCGTCAGCGTGACGCTTCTCGAGCGCATCTGGTACGTGGACAACACCTTCGCGGGTGCGGCCTCGGGCACCGACGTCGCGCCGTTTGCGACCTTGGCTCAGGCCTCGGGGAACGCCGACGCCGGCGACACCCTCTTCCTCTTCGCCGGCGACGGTACCGACCTCGGCCAGCGCACCGGGGTCACGCTCAGCGTCGGCCAGAAGCTCTTGGGCCAGGGGCTGCCGCTGATGGTGAACGGGGTCACCGTGGTCGCGGCCGCCGTCACCCTCCCGGTCGTCGCCAACCGGACGGTCGCCGCCGGCAACGTGCCGGTCGTGACCCTCGGTGGCAATGGTTGCGAGATCGCCGGCCTCGTCCTTCAGGGAGATCCGACCGTCACCAACATCGGGGTCATCGGCAACGCCACCGTCGATCTCAGCATCCACGACACGACCATCACCGGCATGCGGCGTGAGCCGATCTTCCTGCCGAACGCCGGCGGCGTGGTGTCGCTCGTCAACAACCGGATCCTCGACAACGCCGGCACCAACTCCTCCGGCAACGGCATCGATCTGGTGAGCAGCGCTCTTACGCTGCAGCTGACCGTGACCGACAACGTCATTCGGGGCACGGCCGACAGCGGTCTCCGCGTCCAGCTGACCGGCGGCGCCGGTACGCTCGCGATCCTCGGCAACACCATGACCGGCATGGGGGTCATCGATCCCAACTCGCGCGGCATTGACGTCGATGCGGTCGGCGCCGCCGTCCTGCACACGACGATCCGCGACAACGTCGTCGGTGACAACGGCACGGCCCTCGGCCGCGCCGGCATCCAGGTCAACGCCACCGACGGCGGCCGGCACGTGGCCACGGTCGAGGGCAATCTGGCGGCCAACGCTCTCTCCGACGGTGGGTTTAACGCCCAGGCCTCCGGCTTGGCGACGTCGCAGCTCTGCCTGCGGATGCTCGGCAACACCACCGACAGCGGCGTCGTGATCGACAACCGCGTCGGTGCGAGCCTCTCCATCGAAGGCCCGGCGCGCGCCGACTACGAGCTCGCCAACACCCTCACCGCCGGTCTCTACTCCTACCTGCCGAACGCCGCCGCCGTTACCTTCGTCGCCGCGGGTACGTGTCAGTAGCCGGCGGCCCGTCGTTGCGGCCCCGCGGCACGCTCGATCGCGGGACGCGCCTGATTAGTTGTACGGCGGTGGTTGACATTCCCAGGAACCGACCCATGGTTCCCTTGAGCTGGCCCCGGTTCCCCGTCTTGGCGTCCGGGGGGTGAGCAGGAGCATGAGTGAGCTCAGAGCATTCGTGCGCCCCGGGGCTGACCCTGCCTCGGTCGCCGTCACGGCGGATCCCCTCGCGAACGAGGTCGTAGCCCACGCGCACACCCGTTCCCTCCTGGAGGCCACGGAGGCGGCCTACCGCCGTTTCGTGCCCGACCAGCTGCTCGGGTTGATGGGCGTAAGGAGCATCCTCGACGTAAAGCTCGGCGATCAGATCGAGCGCCGGATGACGCTGTTGTTCTCCGACATTCGTGATTTCACGACCTTGTCGGAGTCGATGACCCCGAACGAGAACTTCCGCTTCATCAACGCCTACCTGACGCGGATGGCGCCGATCATCGGCCGTAACCGCGGCATCATCGACAAGTACATCGGCGACGCCATCATGGCGCTCTTCCCGAACACCGCCGACGACGCGCTGAAGTGTGCCCTGGAGATGCTGGCCGAGCTCGGCCCGTACAACCAGGGCCGCCAGCGCGCCGGCTATGCCTCGGTCAGGATCGGCATGGGGCTCAACACCGGCATCGTGATGCTCGGGACCGTGGGCGGGGACTCGCGCATGGACACGACGGTGGTGAGTGACGCGGTCAACGTCGCCGCCCGGCTGGAGAGCGCCACCAAGATCTATCGCACCCCCTTGCTCATCAGCGAGCACACGCTCTACGGGCTCGCCGACCAAAGCCGCTACCACATCCGGTTCGTCGACCGGATCCGCGTCAAGGGAAGGGCCCAGCCGCAGTCGGTCTACGAGGTGTTCGATCACGATCCGCCGGCAGAGCGCGAGGCGAAGGCCGCGACGCTCGGCGACTTCGAAGCGGCGCTGGCGTTCTACCACATGAAGCAGGTGCCGCGCGCCGTGCCGCTGCTCGAGCGTTGCCTCGCCGTCGCCCCCGACGACCACTCCGCGCAGATCTACCTCCATCGCTGCCGGGAGTTCGCGGCCACCGGCCGCCACTACGGCACCGGCGAGCTGGACGGCACGCGGGTGTGGACGACGGATCTCGCCTCAGGCGTGCCGACGATCGACCTTCAGCACCGCAGCCTCTTCGACCACTTCAGCGCCCTTACACGGAAGGTGGGCGGCAAAGACGCGTCGGACACTCGGGAATTCCTGGACTTCGTGTCCCGCTACGCCGTCGAGCACTTCGCCGTCGAAGGCGAGCTCATGAAGCGCTACGCCTACCCCATGGCGGACGAGCACCGGCAGCAACACCGCATGTTCGGCAAGTATTTCCAGCGCTTGCAGCGCGAGATCGCCTCGGGCCAGCACGACCCGCTGCTCATCGCTTTTCACATCCAGGTGTTCCTCATCGACTGGCTCGTCAACCACATCACCAAGACCGACCGTCACCTGACGCGGTTCTTGCGCTCGATCCACGCGGAAGAGACGGTCTGACACCCAGGGTCCCGGAGCAGCGCCTCACCCACGAGCGCTCACAGGTAACCTCTGCGGATCGCGTAGCGGATCAGGTCCGCGGTGTTGCCGAGCCCGAGCTTGGCGAAGATGTTGGCGCGGTGGTGCTCGACGGTGCGCGCGCTGATGAACAACAGGCGGCCGATCTCCTTGCTCGACCGGCCTTCGGCCGCGAGCTTCAGCACCTCGCGCTCGCGGATGGTCAGCGGGTCGACCTGCGGCGCGGGGTCGCCGCTGGGCTCCGCCCACTCCTCCGCACACAGGTGCGCGAGCTTCGGTGACAGGCAGATGCCGCCGGCACGCACCCCTTTGATCGCCGAGAACAGCTGCGCCTCGGCGTCCTCCTTGAGGAGGTAGCCGCGGGCGCCGGCGGCCAACGCCGCGGTGACGTACTCCGCCTCCTTGTGGATGGTCAGGATGATCACGTCGACGTCGGGCGCGATGACGCGGATCTCGTGCAGCGCCTCGAGACCGCGGAGACGCGGCATCGACAGGTCGAGGATCACGAGGCGAACCGGGACCTCCTTCAGGAGCGCCAGGAGCTCCAGCCCGTCGTTCGCCTCGCCGACGACCTCGAGGTCGGGGTCGGTGGCGATGATCCGACGCACGCCCTGGCGCACGAGCACGTGATCGTCGGCGAGCACGATCCGGTAGGGCATCATGAAGACTTCCCCGCGGCCAAGAGCGGCACCCCGACCTGGACGCGCGTGCCCTTGCCCGGCACGCTCGAGATGGCCAGCGCCGCACCGAGGATCCGCGCCCGCTCCTGCATCGTCGCGAGCCCCACGCCCTTGTCGCCACGCTCCGGCGCGCTCACGGCGTCGAGGTCGAAGCCCCTGCCGTCGTCTTCGACGACGAAGTCGACCACGTCCCCCTGCCGCGCGAGCCGCAGCTCCACCTGCGCCGCCTGCGCGTGCTTGCTGGCGTTGGTCAGCGCCTCCTGAACGATGCGGTAGAGGTGCACCTGCGCCGCCGGCGAGAACAGGTGATCGACGTCCTCCACCGACGAGACGACGCGGCTCCGGCCGTGCGTGAAATAGCGACCCACGAGCGAGCGCAGCGCGGCGGACAGCCCGAGATCCTCGAGCAAGAACGGCCGCAGGTCGCGACACAGCCGGCGGACGTCCTCGAGGACCTCGTCGATCGTGGCCGCCAGGTCGTGGCAACAGGTCTCGATGCCCGGCGCCGCGCTCGGGAGCGTGCCCGCGATGCGGCCGAGCATGAGCTTCATCAAGACCAGTGAATGCCCGAGGCCGTCGTGCAGCTCGGCCGCCAGGCGCCGCTGCTCGGTCTCTTGCGCCGTGAGCAGCCGGGCGGAGAGGCGTTGCAGGTGCTCTCGCGACTCGTAGAGCGCCTGCTCGGCCCGCTTGCGGTCCTCGAGCTCGAGGCGGAGCGCGGCGTCGATCTGGCGCAGCTCGGCCGTCCGCACCGCCACGGTCTCCTCCAGCCCCTCCTGGGCGCGCGTGAGCGCCGCCTGGGCGACGGTCCGGCGCCGGTCGTGGCGCAGCAAGGCGAGGATCGAGACCGCCAGAATGGCCGCCCAGGCAACGAAGACCCCGACGAAGAGCCGGCGACGAAGGGCGTGGTCGGCGCTTTGGGCCAGGGTGACGAGGCCCGCGAGCTCGGCGGCGCGGAGCTGCAGGTGACGGAAGACGTCGTCGCCGCGGTTCTCTGACTCCGACCCCTCGCCCACGTCTCCCTCGCGCTGGAGCCGGAAGCGGGCGATCGCCGTCCACTGTGCGACCGCCCCGGAGATCTCTTCGACGTTGGCCCTGAGCCCCGGTTCCGCGAGCGGCGCCAACGCCACGCCCGAAGCGCTCGTCCCGCCGTTCATGAGGACATCGGCGAGCCGCAGCGCCGCGTCCAGGTCGGCCGCCGCCTGGGCGAGATCCGGCTCGATGCCGTTCGTGAGGCCCTCCTCGAGCCAGAGGTGCGCGGTCGCGACCGTCAAGCGGAGCTCCTGGAGCACGTAGAGCTGCGCGTCGTCGGCGTGTCGCCGTTGGCCCAGGGCATCGGTCCAGACGAGCATGGCGAGCGAGGCGACGCCCAGGAGGAGGACGCCGGCAGGCACCCACCACTCCTGCTGTCCCGCCGGTCTCTGGGACCGGCCGGCGCCGGCGCTCTGTCTTGGCTCCATGTCCCCTTCAGGCTCGGAATCGCGCAATCACCCCCACACGTTGGGCACGACTGCCACCTTCGGGAAGGGCGGAAGTCACCGCTCTTGCGGCCGGGGGCCGGATCCGGCGGCGTCGTAGGTAGATCTACCCATTCTTCGAACGAGCGCGGCGGGCTGCCCACAATACTCCCCAGGTTTGTGGGGAGCTTTCACGCGCTTGAACATCAGTTCAGTACGAGAACCCAAGAGGAGGAGGACGCTATGTTGAGGAAGTGGGTTGTGCCGGCGGCGGCGATCGCCGCCATGTCGTTCGCAGGCTGCTCAGAGGACGGCGGCGGCAAGACGCCGATCGGACAGGCCCCAGAGAGCGATACCGTGGCGGTGCGCGGCAACCTGGTGGGAGCGCTCACGCAGGCGCCGGGGCAGGCGGGCGCGCCGGTGGCTTTGCCTGTGGGTCTTGCGATCATCCTCGTAGACGAGCGCGGGCAGGAGACCGCGAGTCAGGCGGCGACCGCCGCCAACGGCCACTTCGCGCTCACCGCCCTGAAGGGTCACGACTACGTGATGGTGGCGCGGCAGGAGGCTGCCACCGGCCGCACCCGCGGCGTGCTGATCGCCGACAGCATCTCGCAGATGACGAGCTTTGCTTTGGGAACGAACGCGGCCGATCTGGACCTCGGCGCCATGGTCATCGACCTGAAGCAGGGCAAGCTCAAGACGACCGGCAGCCTCTTCTTGCCGAGCTCCGCCGCGCTGTTGCCGGACGCCGACGGCGACTCGATCGCCGACGTGGCCGACCGCTCGGCCGACGAGGACCAGGACAGCGTGAACGACGCCGCGGATCGCTTCCCGTTCGACGAGGCGGAGGCGGCGGACGCCGACGAAGACGGCCTGGGCGACAACGCCGACACCGACGACGACAACGACGGCGTCAGCGACAGCCAGGACGCCTTCCCCATCTTGGCGAGCGAGTGGCGTGACAACGACGGCGACCACCTGGGTGACAACGCCGACATCGACGACGACAACGACGGGGTCGACGACTCGCATGACGCCTTCCCCGAGCAGGCCAGCGAGTCGGCCGACACCGACGGCGACGGCATCGGCAACGGCGCCGACGACGACGACGACGACGACGGGGTCCCGGACTCGTTGGATGCTTTCCCGACCGGCGCTTGGGAGACGAAGGACAGCGACGGTGATCGCGTCGGCGACAACGCCGACACCGACGACGACAACGACGGCGTCAGCGACAGCATGGACGCCTTCCCGCTCATCCCGACCGAGTCGCAGGACAGCGACGGCGATCGCGTCGGCGACAACGCCGACCTGGACGACGACAACGACGGCGTCAGCGACAGCATGGACGCCTTCCCGCTCAACCCGACCGAGTCGCAGGACACCGACGGCGACGGCGTGGGCAACAACGCCGACATGGACGACGACGGCGACGGCGTGGTTGACGCCGTGGACGCGTTCCCGACGAACGCGACCGAGAGCGTGGACACCGACTGGGACGGCATCGGCAACGTCGCCGACACCGACGACGACGGCGACCTCGTGCCCGACGTCCAGGACGCCTTCCCGCTCGACCCGGCCGAGAGCGTGGACACGGACCTGGACGGCATCGGCAACGCCGCCGACCCGGACGACGACAACGACCTGGCGCCCGACGTCGTCGACAACCAGCCGCTCGTGGCCAACGTCTCCGACGTGCCGACCCAGGGCAGACCGAGCCCGCTGTTCGGCGCCCTGGCGTGGGAGCAGCAGATGCTGCTCTTCGAGGAGTTCGGCACCGAGCCCTTCCCCTCGGGTCCGGTCGCGCAGACGCCGTTCCCACCTCCGGTGGATGCCGGGAGCGGGCCCGAGCCGACCGCGCTCGAGGCGTTCCTCGCGCAAGACGGCCTCGCGCCGTTCGCGACCCGGCTCGCGAACGACCTGGACGAGAACCCCTGGCGCCCGCAGATCGAGGCGTTTCTCGGCCGGGCCCTCGACACCCCCCCGGCCGAAGGCCGTCCCCCGGGTGAGGAGTGGGCCCACCAGCGCTGGACCGAGTTCTATCCCCAGGCCTACTACAAGACGTGCCTGGCCGGCTCCCGCGTCAACGGCGGCTTCCGCGACGCGCGGCAACGCCACGGCTACGCCGTCGGCGAGTTCGGGCCGGGCGGCTTGTACAACACCGTCTTCACCTCGTCGATCCCCGGCGGGCCGACCTTGCAGGGGACTACTAACGGCGTGGCGATCCAGATTCACCCGCGCATGCCGGTGCAGGGCAAGAACTCCATCTGGACCTTCGACGGCACCTTGCCGCCGAAGCTCCTGCAGGTCCGGTACGGCCAGCCGACGTTGATGCGGAACTACAACGCGCTGCCGATCGACGATCTCGCCAACAACGGCTTCGGCAAGCACACGATCACGACCCACGACCACAACGGCCACTCCCCGGGCGAGAGCGACGGCTTTGCCGCCGCGTACTTCTACCCCGGCGAGTACTACGACTACCGCTGGCCGATGCAGATCGCGGGCTACGACACCATCAACACCACCGCCTCCGACCCGCGCGCGGCGTTCCCCTGCGAGCCGGGCGAGACCCTGCCGGTCGACGAGGACGGCGACGGCATCCCGACCCTCAAGAGCTGCGTCGACGGCCGCATCCAGATCCGCGGCGACTGGCGCGAAACCATGAGCACGCACTGGTTCCACGACCACATGCTCGATCACACGGCCGAGAACGTCTACAAGGGCAACGCGACGATGATGAACTATTACAGCGCCCTCGACCGCGGCAACGAGGCGGTGGACGACGGCGTGAACCTGCGGCTGCCGAGCGGCACGGCGCTCAGTTGGGGCAACCGCGACTACGACGTGAACCTCCTGGTCGGCGACAAGGCCTGGGGTCAAGACGGGCAACTCTGGTACTTCCTGTCCGACTTCGACGGCTTCATCGGCGACCGCCTGCTCGCCAACTGGCAATACAAGCCCTATATGGACGTGCGCGCCCGCCGCTACCGCTTCCGCATCCTGAACGGCGGCGTGTCGCGCTACTTGTCGGTGGCGCTCGTCGAAGAGGTGCAGGGCGCCGGCGGCCAGATGCCGGGCCCGGCCGGCTCCGGCGTCTCGTACAACCGCGTGCCCTTCTACCTCGTCGCCAACGACGGCAACCTGATGGAGCACACGGTGGCCTTCGACGGCACAGAGGACCTGGACGGCGACGGCGAGCTGCTCGACAACTTCGGCCAGCTCCCGACCCAGTCGATCGCCGAGCGCTATGACATCGTCGTCGACTTCGCGGCGTTTGCTCCCGGCACCAAGCTCTACTTCGTGAACGCCATGGAGCACCGGAACGGCAAAGAGACGAACGGCAAGATCCCGCTCGAGCAGATCATGTCCGAGGTCTACAAGGCGCAGACCTTCGACTCGAACCTGGACGGCACGCCCGATCGCTGGATCAACGGCGACCCCGGCGTCGGCAAGTTCATGGAGCTCCGGGTCAAGGCGTACGCCGGCACCGACCTGAGCATGAACCCGGCCGACTACCTGCCGGGCCGACTCTCGATGATCCCGCTCACCATCCACCGCGACGACCCCGCCGACCAGGCGCTGCTCGCCGCCGGGACCCCGCACAGCATGAAGTTCGTGCGCTCAGAGGGCGGCAGCCTCACTCCGTGGCAGATCGTGGTCGACGGCGGCCAGGCGCTCTCCATGGACCCGACGATGGTGCGGGCTCAGCAGGACGGCACGCCCGAGATCTGGACCATCGAGGGCACCGGTGGCTGGGACCACCCGGTTCACATCCACTTCGAAGAGGGCGTCATCCTCACGCGCGGCGGCATCGCGCCACCGGCGTGGGAGACGTGGGCGAGGAAGGACATGTACCGAGTCGGGCCGGATGAGGACGGCACCCTCGAGGTCGTGATCGCGTACCGGGCGCGCGACTTCGTGGGCACCATGGTCGAGCACTGCCACAACACGATGCACGAGGACCACGCCATGCTGATGCGCTGGGACGCGGTACGTCCTGGCCAGGTGAAGCTCATCGACACGCCGGTGCCCGGTTGGGACGGCGTCGAGCTCGTCCCCAGCTCGCCTGAAGGGCACGGGCACTAAGCCCCCCAAGCTAACAGCTGTTCCGTGCCCGCGGGGGTCCGAGTGTCGCCAGGCGCTCGGGCCCCCGCAACTCTTTCAGTCCTCCGGCCGTACCCTCGCGCGACGCCGCCCCAGTTTTTGGTATTTCATAGCGATTTCCAACCATTGCGTCGTCTGGCCCGCAGCAGCCCGGATCTCCGGCGACGCCCGAAAGATTCTTGTCACTTTCGGCGAGCGTCGCGGGTCACAACTACGTGTTCGGACCGGTCAACACGGACCCCACGCACGAGTTACTTCACCAGCGTTTGAAGGAGTCGGTCATGTTCAAGAAATCATTCATCTTCTCCGCTACTTCCAAGATCCAGAGCGCGCACCGCGTAGCGCTCCCCGTGCTCGCCCTGACGGTGCTCGGCGCGTGCTCGGGCGTGGACTCGAGGGCCGAAGGGACCGGCCAGGGTCTGAGCCTGGCGCTCAGCGTGCCCGAGGAGAGCGAGGCGCCGGTCGGCGAGGCTCCGAGCGAGAGCGGCGGCCTGGCGTTCTCCGACGGGACGAGCACGCTCGAGTTCACCTCGGCCGAGCTCGTGGTGCGCGAGCTCCGGCTGAAGCGAGCTCAGGATTCGGCTTGCGACGGCGCGAGCGGCAGTCTCGACGATTCGAGCGGCACCTCGAGCTCGAGCGGCCTGACCTCCGCGGACGACGGCTCGAGCAGCGGCTCTGAAGGCGCCGACGACGCCGACGACGCGGCCGAGGCCGAAGCCGGCGACGACAACGGCGTCGACGATCCGGCCACGCACGACGTAGGCGACGATCACGGCGGCCAGGGCGAGATCGAAGACGAGCTCGAGGACGCGGACGAGGTCCCGGCCTGCCAGACGGTGGCGGTCGGCCCGATGCTCCTGTCGCTGCCGCTCGATGGTGGCATGTCGACCGAGATCCAGACGACCGTGCCGGCCGACACCTACCGGGCGATCGAGATCCGCATCCACAAGCCCGAGAACGATGGCACGCAGAACGAGTTCGTAGAGGCCAACCCGACCTTCGCTCGCGTGAGCATCCGGGTGGACGGTTACTACAACGGCGCCGCCTTCAGCTACGAGTCCGCGGTCAACGCCAAGCAGCTGGTGCCGCTCGCCGAGCCGCTGGTCGTCACCGACCAGCCGGTCAGCGTCACTCTGAGCGTCGACCTCGCCACCTGGTTCGCCGACGGCCAGGGCATGTTCGTCGACCCGGCGACCGCGATGAAGGGCGGCATGAACGAGAAGCTCGTCGAGGACAACATCAAGGCCTCGATCGAAGGCTTCGAGGACCGTAACCAGGACGGCTCGCCCGACCAGGACAACAGCGGCAGCAGCAGCGCGCCGTAAGCGGCCCCAAGAGCCAGCCAGCCCCTGCCCTGAGGCAACACGCCCTTCGGCCCCGCCCTTCCTCAACTCTCCTCCCCGGTTCCAGGCACTCCACCTCTCGGATGCCTGGACCGGGGCGAGGCCCCCCCTCGGCCGGTCCACGGCAACCCTTGCTAGCGTCTTTGGAAGGCCCACTCTTAGCCTCGGGTGCATGAGGGGAGTCGGTCGCTGGCCTCGTCGGGGAGGGGAGGGGGAGGGGTCATGTGTGCGCTCTGTCACGCCCTGGGAATCGGCACGATCGTCTGTGGCCTCGTCCCGGCGCTGGCCCTCGGCCAGACACTGCCACCCGTAGCCGCACCTGCCGCGGGCGTCGGCGAGGACGCCGCGCGCGTCGACGCCACCGTGCCGGCAACCGAGCCCGCCGTCACCGACCAAACCCCGCCGGCGGCCCCCGAGTTCATCAAGGGCGAGATCACCCACGTCGGCACGCGCCGACTCCTGTCCCGCTTCGACCACGTGAGCGTGGCCACCGGCCCGCTCATCATCGGCAACGACCTGTTCCTGGGGGTGACGCCCGGCATGGCGTACTACGGCAAGAGCCTCTCGCTCTCCTTCGGCCTGCCCTTGAACCTGCGCCTGGTCGAGGGCGGCACCTATGCCTTCGGCCAATTCAGGATCCGCAGCCAGGACTGGGACGAGATGCCGGACTACGCCCGGGTGATCCGCTTCTTCACGATCGGCCGCAAAGAGGATCACCTCTACTTCACGGTGAACAGCATCCGGCCGGCGACCATCGGTCACGGGATGCTCATGAACAAGTACCAGGGCAACGTCGACGTCGATCGCTCGATGACCGGTCTCATGTTCGACGCCTACAACCGCTACGCCGGCTTTCAGTTCCAGACGAACGACCTCACGACGGTCAACCGCGTCGTCGGCGCCCTCGTCTTCGTCAAGCCGCTCTCCTTCGTGACCGAGGGCATCATCTCCGACAGCCTGTCGTTGGGCCTCGAGTACGTCGCCGACTTCGCCGCGCCGCGTTGCATCCGCACGCTCTTGAACCCCGACGACGCGACCGAGTGCGTAAAGGGCACCGGCAACTTCGCGGGCTCGGACCCGTTCACCGGCGAGTTCGAGGACCGCACCTTCGCGCGCTCGAACCCGGAGACCGGCCGCTTCGACGTCACGACCGCCGGGGTGCACGCCCTCGGCTTCTCCGGCGAGATCAAGCTCTTCAAGAACGAGCGCAACGATCTCAAGGCCTTCGTGTCCTGGGACAAGTTCGCGAACGAGGGCGGCGGCGACGGCTTCTCCGCCGGCCTGCTCGCGCGCTTGAACGCCGGGTCGACCTCGATCAGCGCCTTCCGCCTCCAGGCCGAGCTCAGGACCTTCGGTGACGGCTTTCTGCCGGGCTACTTCGACAGCACCTACGAGGTGCAGAAGTACGCCTATACGCTCGAGGAGAACCCCTACCAGGTGACCCCCACCAAGTATCAGGCGATCTTCGGTGATTCACGAAACGGCTTTGAGCGGCCGAACGATGGCCGGCGGCTGGGCTACGCCTTCGAAGCGTCCTGGGGCATCTACGAGCACGATCGCCGCGGCAAGCGGGCGGCGATCGGCGTCGGCCTCGCCGACTCGACCGGCCCGAATGACACCAACCTGTACCTCCACCTGGAGCTGCCCCGCGTCGGCTTCGTGCAGTTCTTCGGCACCTACATGCGCGTCGCCGAGGAGAGCGTGGGCCACCTCGCCGGGGACGGCCTGCTCTCCCCCGAGACCTTCATCCTCTCCGGCGCGCGCTTCGAGGTCCTGCCCTTCCTGTTCGTCAACGCCCATTACACCCGCAACTTCCGCATCGTGCGAAGCCCGGGCGCCGAGTACCACCTCGGCAACGCCAAGCTGGTCGACGCTCGCGGCAACCCGTCTCCCTTCTTCCCGGAGACGCCGCTGTTCGAAAATGTCCATTCGCTGTTCGTCGAGCTCGAGCTCGGCTGGGAGTTCAGCGACGAGCCCACCGTCCGCCACGACGAGGAGAAGGAGTCATGATCTCGCTGCGCCTGCGCCTCGTCCTCGTCGTCGGGCTCACCACCGCGTGCACGGGCCAAACGCCAATCCTGATCGGGGTCCAGCTCGAGGGGGAGAGCTGCAAACAGGCCTCCGACTGCCAGGCGGGCCTCGACTGTCTGAGCGGCGTCTGCACCCCGATCCCGCCCCTCGCGACCGGCCCACAGCCCGGTGACCCCTGCCAAGAGGACGCCGACTGCGCCCCCGCCCTCGTCTGCGGTCGCCAGGAGGTCTGTACGGCCCGCCCGCTCTCCGACGCCGGCCAGGGCTGCTCGCTCACCATTCAGTGCAAGGAGCCGCTCATCTGCAACGGCATCACCGGCACCTGCGGCGCCGACGACGGCTCGTACGGCACCCATGACTTCGGCGACGCCTGCGGCAGCATCTTCGACTGCCAGCGGCCGTTCATCTGCAACTTCGACGGCGTCTGCGAGCGGCCGCCGTATCTCGACGGTGCCAACTGCGCCTTGAGTGATGCGGAGGCCGGCGCCTTCCGGGTCTACTTCGAGCTGCCGCCCGAAGGCCCCCTGCCGGACCCCTACGAGTTCGACCGCCTGCCCTTCCCGACCGACCTGAGAGTCACCGGCGGCCACGTGTCGCTCAGCGGCCACGAGGCGCCGAACGACCCGATCCTCGGCGTCGACATCCGCGCCACCTACTTCGCCGCCGTCGAAGAGGACGTGACCGGCTTCGCCCTCACGCAGCCGGTGTTCTTCCGCTTCTCGGACATCGTCGACCCGGCGTCGGTCTGCCTCGACGAGGGGTCGGTCTATCCGGCGCAGGTCGACCTGACGCTGCCGCCCTTCTGCGCCCGGGGCGGCGCGCCGAACGTCTATCTCGTCAACATCGACCCGGACGCCGGCGACGACTACGGCCGGCACATCCCCGTCCAGCTGAACATGAGCCGCGAGAGCGGCATGTACATCTGCCAGAACTGGCTCGGGATCGCGCCCAAAGACGGCGAGCCGCTCCTGCCACACACGACCTACGCTGCCATCGTCACGACCGGCGTCCGCGACATTCGCGGCGAGGCTCCGATCCGCGACCGCGACTTCGCCGAGCTCATGATCGGCGCGCAGAGCCGGCCGGCGATGCAGCCGCTCCTCACCTTCTTGAGCGGCCGGACCGCCGAGGCGGCCAAGGTCGCCGCCGCCGCCGTCTTCACCACCGGCGACCCCACGGCCGTCGCCGGTCGCCTGCGCAAGGCGGTGCATGCCCTGCCGGCGCCCACCTTCGACAGCGGCAGCGTCGTCTGCACCAGCGCCACGATCTCGGCGCCGTGTCGGGACGGCTTGCCCGCGCCCGAGAGCCGGCGCGGCTGCTCGCCGACGGCGCCGGCGGCGACCTTCCACGAGATCCAGGGCACCTACCAGAACCCGCTGTTCCAGGCGGGCACCCGCCCCTATCCCACGGCGGACTACGGCGGGGCCTTCGTCTACGACGCCACCGGGGTGCCCGCAAAGCAGGGCGACGAGACGCTCTGCTTCGCCGTCGCCGTCCCCAAGGTAGCGCCGCCGGCCACCGGCTTCCCCGTGATCCTCTACGCGCATGGCACGAGCGGCAGCTATCGCTCTTTCATCGACGAGGGCCTCGCCGAAGAGCTTACCGCCCGCGGCTACGCGGTCCTGAGCTTCGACAACGTCATGCACGGCCTCAGGCAGGCGCCGCCCATGCTCCCGGCAGTGATCGCGGCCTTGCCGCGCCCGCTCAGGTTCTTCGACGCCGGCCAGCTGTTCTTTAACCTGCTCAACCCGCGGGCCGCGCGCGACAACGTGCTCCAGGGCGCCGCCGATCTGTTCCACCTGGTGCGCCTGGTCAGGAACCCCGCCGCCACGCTGGCGGGGCCGAACGGCAGCTTCCACTTCAACCCGAACCGCGTCTACTTCCTCGGCCACTCGCAGGGCACGGTGATCGCGCCCCCCTTCCTGTCGGCGGAGCCCGACGTGGCGGCGGCGGTCCTCTCCGGCGCCGGCGCCGACCTGTCGCTGTCGATCCTGCACAAGCGGCAGCCGCCGGAGCTGGCGATCGTCGCGATCACCATCTTCGCCGACGGCTCGCAGAACCGCGTCCATCCCATGCTCGGGATCCTCAGCATGCTGTTCGCGCCGACCGACGCCGTCAACTACGCCCGCAGCTTTGTCATCGAGCCGACCCTTAGGGGATCCCCGCCGACGCGGCTGTCGGTGCTCCACGTCGCCGGCGTCGGCGACAGCTTCGCGCCCGACGTGACCCAACAGGCGCTGATGCGCGCCGCGAGGCTGCCGCTCGTCGTGCCACCGGGCGGCGCCCCGGACGTGCCGGTCGACGGCGTCGCGGTGCTCGAGACCGCTGGCGCCAAGCGCAACCTGCCGACCGGCGCCCCGGACGCAGTCACGGCGGGCGTCGCACAGTTCACGCCCGACGCCGAGTACGACGGCCACTTCGTCATGTTCAACCACCCGGCGGCGCGCACCACCCTGGAGCACTTCTTCGCCACCGCGAACGGCACGAACCCGGCGGTCGGCGCCGCGCCCGAGATCAGGCGCTAGGAGACTACGATGGCCGCGCGCAAACAGACCGCCGTCCTTCTCCCGCTCGTCGTCGCCGCCTGCGGCGGGGGCGTGCCGTTGGAGGTGCGGATCGACGAGTTCACCTTCGAGCTTGGCCTCGATCAGACGCTCGCGGTGCTCGCCGCCGAGCTCGCGGCCGTGGGACTGCTCCCGGCCACCGGCCCGGGCTTGCCGGAGCTCTGGCCCGACGCGCTCCCGGACATCGAGCACGATCTGCCCATGACGACCGATCCCGTGGCGGTGGACCTGACGCCCGACCCCAGCGCCCCCGACCACGACAAGTACCAGCAGATCAACGACCGCAGTCAAATCGTGCGGCGGATCGAGATCAACGAGCTCGTGCTCAGGATCGACGCCAGCACTCTCTCGATCCCGATCCCGGACATGGCGGTGCAGTTGGCGGATGCCCAGGACGCCAACCCGGACGACCGGCAGGCATGGTTCACCATCGGGCGGATGCCGGGGGCGCCCGCGGGCTTCGTCGGCGACCTCCCCTTCACCTGGGAACGGGGCGGCGAGACCTACTTCGACACCCAGCTCCAAGACGACGTCAAGGAGTTCGCCATGCGCGGCACGAGCTCGGTACACGTCAAGACCGCCGACGAGCCGAGGCTGCCACACGGCAAGGCGCTCCTCCGACTCATCGTCGTCGCCACCTTCTTCGTGGAACCGACCAAGGCCAACGCCGCGTTCTGAGCGCCAACGCCCGACCTGCGGCGCCCACCGGCCGCTCAGCCGAGCTCGGACTTGAGCCGCGATCTCAGCCGCCGCACGGCCTCCTGGTCGACGGGCTCGGCGGCGGAGAGCGCGCGCTTGAGCTCGCGGACGACACCCTGGAAGCGGGCGCCGAACTTGGCGCACCAGTCACAGCCCGCGAGGTGAGCTTCGATGCGCGCCACGTCCTCGGGGCAAAGCTCGTGATCGAGATAGGCGGAGAGCCGCTCCAGGACCTCGAGGCAGCGGATGCCGGCCACGTCACGATCATGCGCCATGCTGGTACCCCAGCCGCCTGAGCGCCGCAGCCAGGTGCAGACGCGAGCGGTGCAGACGACTCTTGACCGCGGCGAGCGACAAGTCGAGGGCCTGGGCCACCTCTTTGCCCGACAGCCCTTCCAGATCGCGCAGCACGAGCATGGTACGGTCCTCTTCGCTCAGCCCCTCCATCGCGGTCCGGAGCATCGCCCGGCCTTCGTGTCGATCGAGGGCCGCGGCCGGATCCTCCTCGGCGCCCCAGCCCGCAGCCGCCCCGAGGGCGTCGAGCGGCTCCATCTCCTTGGGCTCGCCGCTGCGCTTGCGGCCGCTCTTGAGGGCCTGGCGGAAGGTGATGGTCATGAGCCAGCTCTTGACCGATGCGTCACCGCGAAAGTCGCCCGCATGCCGGTAAGCGGCGAGAAAGGTCTCCTGCATGACGTCCTCGGCGGTGGCGGCCGAGCCGGTGACCGCGGTCGCGAAGCGCAACACCGAGGCCTGATGCTTCTCGACCAGGGCGTCGAACGCACCACGGTCACCCTCGGCGACTCGCCGAATCAGACCACGATCGTCCCTTTCTTCAGTTTCGCCGGACATGTCGTAAACCCAAATAGGGTGTACACGGGACAGCTGCCGAGCAAGGCGGTGGCGAGCGGCACGATGCCGACGAGGCCCCACAGGCTCTGCGGCCCCACGAACACCAGGCTCAGGGCGCCGGCGCCGATGGCAAAACGAAGCACGCGCTCGATGACATGAACGTTGGCGGGAAACAACTTGGCGACCATGACAACCTCCAAGAGGGTTCGTCCTCGACGAGGGGCGCGACGTGCGCCCTCACAGCGTAGGAGCCAGACGGCGACGAAAGGATTCGCGCCGGGCGGCGGCGTTGCCGGTCCGCGCGCCGCTCCTTAGCGTAGGGTGATGCGGATCGTGGCGTTGATGCTGATCGTTGCCCTCGGGGCGTGCCGGACGGAGCCGGGGCCGAACGAGCCCACCTACTACGGGCAGGTGCGGCCGATCCTCGCCGCTCGCTGCGCTGCCTGCCACTCGGACGGCGGCATCGCGCCGTTTGCGCTCACGAGCTACGAGGCGGTCTACGCGCGCCGCACCGAGATCCGGCGCGCCCTCGACCGCCGGACCATGCCGCCCTGGCCGCCGGCGCCCGACTGCAACGAGTACGCCAACGATCGCGCGCTCAAGCCGGACGAGCGCGACCTCCTCGCGGCGTGGCTTTCAGCCGGCGCGCCCGCCGGCGACCCGGCGGACGAGGCGTCGCCCGTCGAGGGTGGGGGCGGCGACCGGCAAAGCTTCGACCTGGTGCTGGCGATGCCGGAGAGCTACACGCCGCGGCTCTCGCCCGACGACTACCGCTGCTTCCTCATCGACTGGCCGGAGCGCACGCCCACCTACGTCACCGGGCTGAGCATCACCCCCGGGCAGACCTCGATCGTCCACCACGTCATCGTCTACCTGGCGCAGCCGGAGCACGCGGCGGAGTACGCGGCGCTCGACGCCGCCGATCCCGGCCCGGGCTACACCTGCTTCGGCGGCCCCGTCGGCACGCGCGGCGGCGGCCTCGGCGGCTGGGTGCCGGGGAGCCTCGGCCACGCCTACCCCGACGGCACCGGCATCGCGGTTCGGCCGGGCACCAAGGTCGTCCTGCAGGTGCACTACAACACGCCGGCGGTGAGCGCCAAACCGGATCGGACGGCGGTGAGCTTCAGCCGCGCGAGCACGGTCTTGAGGGAGGCGGTCTTCTTGCCCTGGTCCGACCCGGCGTGGCTCGAGCCCGGCGGCATGCCGATCCCGGCCGGGGCCAAACAGGTGGTCCATACCTTCGCGGCGGACCCTACCCTGTACTTCGCCGCGACCGGCGTGCCGCTGCCGTTCGCCGCGGGCGAGCCGGTCCGGATCCACGGCGTGGCGCACCACCAGCACGTCCTCGGCACGCGCGGCAGGATCGCGCTCCGCCGCGCCCAGGGCGCCGAGGAGTGCCTGCTGTCCATCCCGCAGTGGGACTTCCATTGGCAGGGCGAGTACTTCCTGACCACGCCCACCGTGGCCCTTCCAGGAGACCAGCTCGGCCTCGAGTGCCAGTGGGACAACTCGGCAGAGAACCAGCCGGTCGTCGACGGCGTGCGGCAGCCGCCGCGCGACGTCGAGTGGGGAGACGGCACGACCGACGAGATGTGTGTCGCGTTCTTCTACGTGACCGGGGTCTAGGCGCGGCACTCGTCCGCTCGAGCTCAGCTGCCGAGGTTCACCACGTAGCTCGCGCCCAACGTCAGCGTGAAGACCGTGTCCATCTCGCTCGCCAGGTAGAAGTTGGCGCCGACGATCTCGGCGGCGATGACGAAGTTGCCGAGGGCGTAGTGCGCGCCGCCGGCCACGCGGACAATCGCGGCGCTGTCGAGGTCGCTGTCCGATCGGCTCGGGTCGGTGGGCGAGTCCGACGTCAGGCGGCTCTTCCACAACAGCAGCCCAAAGCCCAGGCCGAGATCGAAGTTGGCGTAGAGGCTCGGGATGATCTCGTAGGCCAGGCGCGCCCCCGGCACCAGATCGAACGAGGTGACCGAGGCTTCGCGCTTGATGGTATAGACCGTCGAGCGGATCGTCTCCTCGGTCGTGGCGCTGTTCCCGCCGAGGAGCACGCCGAGCGACGCCATCCCCGCGAGCTTGAGCGCCGGACTGAGCTGTGCGACCGGCAGGCTGCCGTCGGCCCGCAGCCGCCAGCAGTTGAACATGCCGTCGTTGGTCGGAAAGGCCCCGCCCAGAGAGGCGCCGAGAGAGAGCGGCCCCTTGAGGAGGCCCCCCATCGGCCCGGCCTCCACCCCGACCGCCCCGGCGGGCTGCGACGCGGGCGCCGGGTCGGGAGCGACCCCCGGCTGTGCGACTGCCGCACCCTTCGGGTCGGAGCGTTTGGCCTTGGGCGTGCCGCTCGTCCCCTTCTCCTCCGCGACGGCCGCAGTCGCCCCGGCGTTCTTGGTATTCTTCTCGGCGCCGGCCGCGAGCGCGACGGGCGCGAGGAGCAGCACGGACAGGAACAGACCGACGGTGCCAGTCATGGCCTACCTCACGAGTGAGTGGTACGAACGGAACACTTATAGATTAAGTCGTCGGCGCGCAGTTGCTACCCCCGATCGACGACTAGGCTAGAAGCTCGCGCAGACCGCGGCGAACGCAGTGTCGTGGTCGCGACTCAAGATCACGTTGCCATCCACCTCCGGCACCTGGATTTGCCAGGCGTGATCCTCGACGAAGGACGGTCCCGTGCATAGGCCGTCGGCGTTGGTGTCGGCGAAGTAGTCCCAGCGGTAGCTCAGGCCGTCCTGGAGGCGACCGGCGAGCGGCAGCGACACCGCGCCCCCGGCCGGGACGACGGTCGAGGTGCTGGCGACCAGGCGGCTGTCGATCTCGCGCACGAGCGCGGCGTACATCGTCTGGCCGGCGTGGGGCAGGTAGGCGCCGGCGAAGGAGAGATCCCGCGTCGGGAAGCTGCCGCAG